>NZ_WHOS01000030.1 GCF_013340935.1 Azospirillum melinis
CAGGGGATGGAGCCGCCCATTCAGACGGGATCACTGCTGATCCGCATGCAGAACTGCCAGCAGCAGCTTCCGGCCGCCCTCGCCAAGGTGGGGGAGTGGGCGCTGGCCTATCCCTTCCGCACCGCGCCCCTGAAGATCGGCGAACTGGCGGCGGCGGCCGAAGTGTCGGTGGCGTCGGTCAACCGTTACGCCCGCTTCCTCGGCTATGAGGGCTTTCCGGAGTTCCGCGAAGATCTGCTGCGCGCCTTCGAATCGACCTTCGCGCCGGTGGAGAAGCTGCGCGTCGCCGTCCAGCGCGACACCTCGAACGCCGAGATCATGCGGGAATCGCTGGCCAGCGACGCCGGCAACATCGCCCGCACCATGGATCTGCTCCAGCCCGAACAGTGCGAGGCCGCTATCCGCCTGATCCGCGAGGCCGGCCGCGTCGTGGCGCTCGGCCTCGGCGACAGCGCCTATCTCGCCCTCTTCCTGGCCGACGTGCTGGAGCCCTATGTCGACAACATCCGCGAAGCCATCGAGTTCGCCGGCACCGAGCGCACCATCCGCCGGCTGTTGACGGTCAGGCCCGGCGATCTGGTGATCGCCATCACCTCGCCGCGCTACTCGCGCCGGACCATCGAGCATCTGCAGCTGTGCCGGGAGCGCGGGGCCAAGGCCATCGCGCTGACCGATGCGCCGGACAGTCCCATCGTGCCGCTGGCCGACGTCACCCTGCTGGCCGGGGCCGACCATGGCGTGCGCCACAGCTCGCCCACCGGGCTGATGGCGCTGATCGTGGCGCTGGGCACCGCGCTGTCGCGCTCCGGACCGGACAGCGTCGGGCAGGCCGCCGACGTCGCCGAACGCATCCTGCCCTACCTCCACGTCGTGCCGAAATCGAACCGTCCGACGGAGTGATTCGGGCCGATCAACCGGGGCCTCCCCCTCCACGCGCCGAAGAAGTTGGAAAGCGATGACGATCTCCTATTGGAACGGGCGTTACCTGCCGCTGGACGAGGTCCATGTGTCGCCGCTGGACCGCGGTTTCCTGTTCGCCGACGGCCTCTATGAGGTGACCGCGGCCTACCAGGGTCGCCTGTTCGAGCCGGAGGCCCACATTGCCCGCCTGCAACGCGGCATGGCGGAGCTGCGCATCGACTGCGCCCTGTCGGCCGGCGACTGGCTGGGCATCATGGAGCGGCTGGCTGCGGAGTCCGGCATCGACGGCGACCTGACCGTCTATCTCCAGGTCACCCGCGGTGCCGCATCCAGCCGCGGCCACGCCTTCCCGGCCGGCGTCACCCCGTCGGTGTTCGGCATGGCCAGCCCGCTGAAGCGCCCGCCCGCGGCGTGGCGCGACCAGGGTGTCGCCGCCATCACCATCCCCGACATCCGCTGGGGCCGCTGCGACCTGAAGACGGTGGCGCTGCTGGGCAGCGTGCTGGCGCAGCAGGCGGCGACCGATGCCGGCGTGGTCGATGCGCTGCAACTGCGCGACGGTCTGGTGACCGAGGGCGCCGCCACCAACATCTTCGTGGTGAAGGACGGCGTCATCGCCACGCCGATCAATGACAACCGCATCCTCCAGGGCATCACCCGCATCGTCGTCCTGCGGCTGGCCGCCGAGGCCGGACTGCGGCTGGAGGAGCGCGACATTCCGGCGGCGGAACTCGACAGCGCCGACGAGATCTGGATCGCCAGCACCACCAAGGAAATCACCCCCGTCACCAGCCTGAACGGCAAGCCGGTCGGCAGCGGCGCGCCGGGCATGGTCTGGCGCCGCCTGTTCGCACTCTTCGCCGAGAGGCTGGGGCGATGAGCGGCGCCGCCGCGATGCGGGCGGTCGACACCGCGCCGGCCCTGCTGTCGGTTGAGGGGCTGAGCGTCGCCTTCGACGGCGAGCATGGCCCCGTGCGGGTGGTCGACGATGTCAGCTTCACGGTGGCGCCCGGCGAGACGGTCGCCATCGTCGGCGAATCCGGCTCGGGCAAATCGGTGACCTCGCTGTCGCTGATGCGGCTGGTCGATTATGCCGGCGGCCGCATCGTCGGCGGGCGCATCCGCTTCAAGGGCCGCGACGGGCGCGAGCGCGACCTCGCCACGCCGCCGGCCGAAGCGCTGACCGACATGCGCGGCAACGACATCGCCATGGTCTTCCAGGAGCCGATGACGTCGCTGAACCCGGTCTTCACCATCGGCGACCAGATCGCCGAGGCGGTGATGCTGCACCAGGGTCTCGACCGCAAGGCGGCGCGGGCGGAGGCGCTGCGCATGCTGGAGAAGGTTCGTATTCCCGAACCGGCCCGGCTGCTCGACCGCCACCCGCACCAGCTGTCGGGCGGCATGCGCCAGCGCGTGATGATCGCCATGGCGCTGTCCTGCAAGCCGTCGCTGCTGATCGCCGACGAGCCGACCACGGCGCTCGATGTCACCATCCAGGCGCAGATCCTGCGGCTGATCCGCCTGCTGCAGGACGAGATGGGGATGGGCGTCATCTTCATCACCCACGACATGGGCGTGGTTGCGGAGGTGGCCGACCGCGTCGTCGTGATGTGGCGCGGCCGCAAGGTGGAGGAGGGCACGGTCGAGCGCATCTTCCAGGCGCCGCAGCACCCCTACACCAAGGCGCTGCTGTCGGCGGTGCCGAAGCTGGGCGCGCTGCGCGGCCAGGATCTGCCGGTGCGCTTCCCGCTGCTGGTGGTGGACGAGGCAAAGACGGAAGCCGCGCCGCCGGCCCCGCCGCCGGTGCAGGACACCGTGCGTGCCGCCGACGCCCCGCTTCTGGAGGTGCGCGACCTCACCACCCGTTTCGACGTGCGCAAGGGCATCTTCGGCTCGCTCAAGGCCCGCGTCCATGCGGTGGAGAAGGTCAGCTTCGCCGTCCGTCCGGGCGAGACGCTGGCGCTGGTCGGCGAGTCCGGCTGCGGCAAGTCGACCACCGGCCGCACCATCATGGGGCTTCAGTCCGCCACCTCCGGAACCATCCGCTTCGACGGCCTCGACACCGCGACGCTCGATTCCAACGGTCAGGCGAAGCTGAAGGAGAAAATCCAGTACATCTTCCAGGATCCCTTCGCCTCGCTGAACCCGCGCATGACCGTCGGCTTCAGCGTCGCCGAGCCGATGCTGGTCCATGACTATGCGCCCGCATCCAGGCCGGGCCTGTCGCGCCGCCGTGCCATCGAGGAGCGGGTGGCGGAGCTGCTGACCCAGGTGGGCCTCAAGCCGGAGCATGCGCGCCGCTATCCGCACGAGTTCTCCGGTGGCCAGCGCCAGCGCATCTGCATCGCCCGCGCCATCGCCTGCGACCCCAAGCTGATCATCGCCGACGAGGCGGTGGCGGCGCTCGACGTGTCGATCCAGGCGCAGATCGTCAACCTGCTGATGGAGCTTCAGGCCAGGCGCGGCCTGTCCTACCTGTTCATCAGCCATGACATGGCGGTGGTGGAGCGGGTCAGCCACCGCGTCGCGGTGATGTATCTCGGCCAGATCGTCGAACTCGGCCCCCGCCGCGCCGTGTTCGAGAATCCGCAGCATCCCTACACCCGCCGCCTGATGGCGGCGGTGCCGATCGCCGATCCCAGCCGCCGCACCCGCGACCTGCGGCTGCTGACCGGTGAAATCCCGAGCCCCATCCGCAGCATCGGCGACGAACCGCTGGTGCAGCCGCTGGTGCCGGTCGGCGACGACCATTTCGTCGCGCGCCACGCCGTGGGCGGCGATTTCTAAGTCCGTCGGTGGCGATTTCCGAGTTTGCCGACGCCGATTTCCGAACCAAAAAAGCAGGGAGCCTACACGTGAACCGCTTCGCCCTTCCGCTTCTCGCCGGCCTGCTCGCCGGCACCGCTCTCGCCGGCCCGGCCTTCGCGGCCAAGGATCTCGTTGTCGGCCTCCCCGACAACATCACCACGCTGGACCCGGCCGACATCAACGACACGCTGTCGCAGTCGGCCAGCCGCACCATGCTCCAGGGCCTGTTCGGCTTCGACAAGGACATGAAGCTGGTGCCGCTGCTGGCGGAAAGCTTCACCGTCAACGACACCGCCACCGAATACACCTACCGCTTGCGCAAGAACGTCACCTTCCATGACGGCACGCCCTTCAACGCCCAGGCGGTGAAGACCAACTTCGACCGCCTCGCCAACCCGGCCAACCGGCTGAAGCGCCAGAGCCTGCTGGCGATGCTGGCCGAGACGGTGGTGGTCGACGACTACACCATCACGCTGAAGCTGGCGCAGCCCTTCGGCGCGCTGAACAACAACCTCGCCCATCCCGGCGCGATGATCCACAGCCCGAAGGCGCTGGAAACCTTCGGCAAGGAGATCGGCCGCCATCCGGTCGGCACCGGCCCCTACAAGTTCGTCAGCTGGGAAGCGGACACCCTCAAGGTCGAGAAGAACGACAAGTACTGGAAGCCGGGCCTGCCGAAGATCGACCACGTCACGCTGAAGAGCGTGCCGGAGAACGGCAGCCGCATCGCCATGCTCCAGACCAACGAGGCGCAGTTCATCTATCCGCTGCCGCCCGAGATGGTGAAGATGGTGGAGGCCAACAATCAGCTTGAGCTGATCGACGCCCCGTCAATCATCGCCCGCTATGTGGCGATGAACACCATGAAGAAGCCGTTCAACGACCCGCGCGTCCGTCAGGCGCTGAACTACGCCATCGACAAGAACGCTTATGCGAAGGTGGTCTATCGCGGCTATGCCGGCCCGCTGGATTCTGCGATCCCGTCCAAGCTGGGCTTCCATGTCGCCCAGCCCAACCAGTACACCTATGATCTCGCCAAGGCGAAGGCGCTGCTGGCCGAAGCCGGCTATCCGAACGGCTTCGAGGCCGAGATGTTCGGCCGCAACAGCACCAACTTCATCCGCGGCATGCAGTTCGTCCAGCAGCAGCTGTCGCAGATCGGCGTCAAGCTGACCGTCACCCCGCTGGAATCCGGCGTCGAGACCGCCCGCGTCTGGGGCGTCGAGAAGCCGGAGGATGCCACGGTGCAGATGCAGTATGGCGGCTGGTCGGCCTCGACCGGCGACGCCGACTGGGGCCTGCGCCCGCTGCTGTGGGGCAAGGGCTTCCCGCCGAAGTTCTTCAATGTCGCCTACTACAAGAACGACACGGTCGACGCTGCCATCGAGACCGGCATCGGCACCGCCGACACCGCCAAGCGCGCCGAGGCCTACCGTGTCGCCCAGGAGCAGATCTGGAAGGACGCGCCCTGGATCTTCCTCGGCGTCGAGAACCTGCTGGCCGGCAAGTCGAAGAAGCTGACCGGCTTCTACTACGTCGCCGACGGCGGCCTGCAGATGGAAGAGGCCGATCTGCAGTGATGTGAAAAATCGCCCTCTCTCCCCCGCTCTCGCGCAAACGAAGTTTGCGCTGACGCGACAGGCGGACCTTCGGTCCGCCGATGGCGGGGAGGGGGCATCTTTTCTCTGCCTACCCAGGCCCTCCACCAGGACCTCTGCGCCATGCTGAAATATCTCGTCGGCCGTCTCGCCGGCATCCTGCCGGTTCTGCTGGTGATCTCCGTCTTCGTCTTCGGCTTCGTCCATCTGCTGCCGGGCGATCCGGCGCGGCTGGTCGCCGGGACGGATGCGACCCAGCAGGACGTCGAACTGGTGCGCCAGGATCTCGGCCTCGACCAGCCGCTGTGGGTGCAGTATGGCCGTTTCCTCGGCAACGCGGTGCAGGGCGAGTTCGGGCGGTCGATGAAGTCCAAGCGGCCGGTGTCGCAGGAGATCGGCGAGCGCTTCCTCCCCACCCTTTACCTCACCGTCGTCGCTATGGTCTGGGCGACGCTGGCGGGCCTGCTGATCGGCGTCGCGTCGGCGACGAAGCGCGGGCGCTGGCAGGACCATGTCGGCATGATCGTCGCGGTGTCGGGCATCGCCTTCCCGTCCTTCTGGCTCGGGCTGCTGATGATCGACCTGTTCTCGGTCAAGCTCGGCTGGCTGCCGACCAGTGGCTACGGCACCTGGCAGCATTACGTGATGCCGTCGCTGACGCTCGGCCTCGGCGTCGCCGCTGTCATGGCGCGCTTCACCCGCTCCGCCTTCATCGAGATCGCGCGCGAGGATTACGTCCGCACCGCGCGGGCCAAGGGCGTCCCGGCCCGGCTGGTGGTGTGGAAGCACACGCTGCGCAACGCGCTGATCCCGATCATCACCATGGTCGGATTGCAGTTCGGCTTCCTGCTCGGTGGGTCCATCGTGGTGGAGACGGTGTTCTCCTGGCCGGGTCTGGGCCGGCTGCTGGTGGATAGCGTCAATTACCGCGACTACACCGTCATCCAGGCGGAGATCCTGCTGTTCTCGCTGGAGTTCATCATCATCAACCTTCTGGTCGATGTGCTGTACGCCTTCGCCAACCCAGAGATTCGCTACTCATGACCACGACAGACGCAACCGCCGTGGCTGTGAGCCACGAAGCCGTCCGCTCGCCGCTGCGCGAGTTCTGGCGCAAGTTCCGGCGCAACCGCACCGCCATGGCGGCGGGATTCTGTCTGCTGGCGCTGGTGCTGGCCGCCGCCGCCGCTCCCTGGATCGCCCCCTTCGACCCGGCTGCCTTCGATTACGACCGCATTTTGGAAGGTCCTTCGGCCGACCATTGGGCAGGCACCGACGCCTATGGCCGCGACATCTTCAGCCGCATCCTGTGGGGTGCCCGCATCTCGCTGTCGGTCGGCCTGCTGTCGGTGCTGCTGGGTGGCGTGGCCGGCGTGGCGCTGGGGCTGGTCGCCGGCTTCCGCGGCGGCTGGATCGACAGCCTCGTCATGCGCGTCTGCGACGTTCTGCTGGCCTTCCCCGGCATCCTGCTCGCCATCGGCATCGTGGCCATCCTCGGGCCGGGCATCGAGAACGTCATCTATGCCGTGGCGATCTTCAGCGTGCCGGTCTTCGCCCGTCTGGTGCGCGGCAGCACGCTGTCGCTGAAGCGCGCGGTTTATGTCGACGCCGCCCGCGCCATCGGCGTGCGCGACCGGCTGCTGATGGTCCGCCACATCCTGCCCGGCACGCTGCCCAGCGTGATCGTCTATGTCTCCATGCGCATCGGCACCTCGATCCTGACGGCGGCCAGCCTCAGCTTCATCGGTCTCGGCGCCCAGCCGCCCAGCCCGGAATGGGGCGCCATGCTGGCCGACGGGCGCAGCTACATCGGCGTCGCCAGCCATGTCACCTTCTATCCCGGCCTCGCCATCTTCCTGACGGTGCTGGCCTTCAACCTGCTCGGCGACGGACTGCGCGATGCCCTCGACCCAAAACTCCGCTGACGGCGGCAGACGCGCGCGGGCCTTCGGGCTCGCCTGCGGCCGGCTGACGCCGGGGCCGCGCAACGCCATCACCGATGTGCCGGGGGTGCGCGTTGCTCACGTCACGCTCGATGACGGCGCCATCCAGACCGGCGTCACCGCCATCCTGCCCCATGCCGGCAACCTCTACCGCGACAAGCCCGTCGCCGCCGCCGAGGTGTTGAACGGCTTCGGCAAGAGCGTCGGCCTGATGCAGGTGGAAGAACTCGGCGCGCTGGAAACCCCGATCCTGCTGACCAACACCCTGTCGGTCGGCACCGCGTCGACCGCCCTGGTCCGCCACGCCATCGCCGCCAATCCCGACATCGGCCGCACCACCGCCACCGTCAATCCGCTGGTGATGGAGTGCAACGACGGCCCGCTGAACGACATCCAGGCGCTGGCGGTGACGGAGGCCCATGCCGCCGCCGCGCTCGTCGCCGCGCTGTCGGGCGCGGACGGTGCGGAGGTGCCGGTCGGCTCGGTCGGGGCCGGGCGCGGCATGTCCTGTTTCGGCTTCAAGGGCGGCATCGGCACCGCGTCGCGCCGCCTCAAGCTGGACGGCAAGCGCCATCACCTCGGAGTGCTGGTGCTGGCGAATTTCGGCCGACCCGGCGAGCTGCGCCTGCCGGACGGTCGCCGAGTCGCTCCGCCTGCGAAGGACGATGCGCCGGAGAAGGGCTCCGTCATCGTCATCGCCGCAACCGACGTGCCGCTCGACCATCGCCAGCTGCGCCGGGTGATCCGCCGCGCCGGGGTCGGGCTGGCGCGGGTGGGCTCCTTCTGGGGCCATGGCAGCGGCGACATCGCGCTCGGCTTCACCACCGCCAACCGCATCGACCATGACGAGCGGGCCGACCTCATCCCCCTGCGCATGCTGAACGAACACCGCATCGACAGGCTGTTCGAGGCGATGGCCGACGCGACGCAGGAGGCTGTCCTCGACGCGCTGGCCGCCGCCACACCGGTGGTGGGCCGCGACGGCGCCACCCGGCCCTGCCTTTCCGACTTGCTGAATTCCGGGAGCACACCGTGAAGATCTACATCTCCGCCGACATCGAAGGGGTGGCCGGCGTGGTCTCCCAGCAGCAGGTGACGCCGGGCAATGCCGAATATGAGCGCGCCCGCCGCCTGATGACCGCCGAGGTCAACGCCGCCATCGAAGGCGCGCTTGAGGCCGGGGCGAGCGAAATCTTGGTCAATGACAGCCACGGCCCGATGGTCAATCTGCTGCCGGACGAACTGCACCCGGCCGCCGAACTGATCCTGGGCCGGCCGAAGCCCATCGGCATGTTCGCCGGGCTGGAGCCGGACGCCGCCGGGGTGATGTGCGTCGGCTTCCACACCTCGGCGCGCCAGTACGGCATCCTCGCCCACACCACCAACAGCTTCGCCTTCGGCCGCGTCCGGGTGAACGGGCTGGAGTTGGGGGAGGCCGGCAATTACGGCGCCTATGCCGGCGAGATCGGCGTGCCGGTGATCCTGCTGAGCGGCGACGACCGCTTCGCCGCCGAGATGGCGCCGCTGTTCCCCGACGCCGAACAGGTGGTGGTCAAGCAGGCGCTCGGCCAGCGCGCCGCCCGCTCCGTGGCGCCGTCGGTCGCCCGCGCCCGCATCCGCGAGGCCGCGACCCGCGCCGTCCGCCGGGCGGCGGGCATCCCGCCCTTCCGCGTCCCGCCACAGGCCGACGGCGCGCCCTACCGGCTGGAAATCGAGATGAACAGCCCGGCGCTGGCCGATCTGGCGTCGCTGATCCCGGTGTCGGAGCGCCTGGATCCCGTCACCATCCGCCTGCCGGCCGCCAGCATGGCCGCCGCGCTCGGCTGGATCAACACCCTGTCCGCCATGTCGGCCACCCTGCGCTGAGACCCACCCCCATGACCCTTTCCCATCCGCAGCCCTTCGCCCTTGCCATCCATGGCGGCGCCGGCACCATCAAGCGCAGCGCCCTGACCCCGGCGCTGACCGAGGGCTACCACGCCGGCCTGCGCCGGGCGCTGGCCGCCGGGCACGAGGTGCTGGCGGACGGCGGCAGCGCGCTCGACGCCGTGACATCCGCCGTGATGGCGTTGGAGGACGAGCCGCTGTTCAACGCCGGCCGCGGCGCCGTCTTCACTGCCGAGGGCGTGCAGGAGATGGACGCCGCCATCATGGACGGCCGCGACCGCGGCGCCGGCGCGGTGGCCGGCCTGTTCGGCCCGCGCAACCCGATCCTAGCCGCCCGCGCGGTGATGGAGCACAGCGAGCATGTCCTGCTGATCGGCGAGGGCGCGCTGGATCTTTGCCGCCGCCAGGGTCTGGCGATGGAGGAAGCCCCCTATTTCTTCACCCAGCCGCGCTGGGACGCCCTCCAGGCCGAACTTGAGCGCCGCCGCTCCGGCGCCGCGGATGACGGCGACGAGCAGCGCCGCCACGGCACGGTGGGCGCCGTCGCCCGCGACCGCGACGGCAACCTCGCCGCCGCCACCTCGACCGGCGGCATGACGGCCAAGGCCAAGGGCCGGGTCGGCGACAGCCCGGTGATCGGCGCCGGCACCTTCGCCGACAACATCACCTGCGCGGTCTCCGCCACCGGCCATGGCGAGCATTTCATCCGCCGCTGCGCCGCCCACGAGATCGACGCCCGCATGCGCTGGGCGGGCCAGACGTTGGAGCGTGCGGCCGGCGACGTGGTGGACGAGCTGGGCGTGATTGGCGGCTCCGGCGGCCTGATCGCCATCGACCGCGACGGCCGGGTCGCGCTGCCCTTCAACTGCTCCGGCATGTACCGCGGCGCCATCGGGCCGGAGGGGTTGCCGATGACCGCGATCCACCGCGAGGAGTTCCGCATCGGCTGACCCTCCGGCACGAGAGTCCGCCTTTCCCCCGCTGGACAGGCGGGACCGGCGTCCCACGTTGCTGCTTATCCAGTGCAATGGCCGGAACGGAGGATGGCGTCATGCGGGCGATGGTGATTTCGCGGTTCGGCGGTCCCGACGTGTTCGAACTTCAGGACCGGCCGCGCCCGGTCGCGGGGCCGGGCGAACTGCTGGTGCGGGTGGTGGCGTCGGGCACCAACCCGGTGGATGCCAAGATCCGTCAGGCCGGCAGCTGGGCCGGCATCCCCTTCCCGGCGGTGCTCGGCTATGACGTGTCGGGCGTGGTCGAGGAGGCCGGCCCCGGCGTGACCGGCTTCAAGGCCGGCGACGAGGTGTTCTACACCCCGGAGATCTTCGGCAACCCCAACGGCAGCTATGCCGAATACACCGTCGCCGCCGCGGCCATCGTCGCCCACAAGCCGCCCAGCCTTTCCCATGTCGAGGCGGCGGGCATCCCGCTGGCCGGCGGCACGGCGTGGGAGGCCATCGTGCGGCGTCTGGCGGTGCGGCCGGGCGAGACGGTGCTGATCCATGGCGGGGCCGGCGGCGTCGGCAGCTTCGCCATCCAGTTCGCCAAGGCGGCCGGCGCCCGCGTGCTCGCCACCGCCAGCAAGGCAAACCACGAGGCGATGCGCGATCTCGGCGCCGACGTGACGCTCGACTACCGCGACGCCGACGTGGCGGACCAGATCCTGCGCGAGGCGGGCGGGGCGGGAGTGGACGCGTCCTTCGACACCGCCGGCGGCAATGTGCCGATGAGCACGCAAGTGACGCGCCCCTTCGGCCGCATCGCCACCATCCTGCCGCCGACCGGCGACCTGAACGCGCTCTATGTGAAGAACCAGACCCTCTACGGCACCTTCCTGACCCGCGAGGGTGCGCGCCTGCGCGAGATGGCGCCGCTGTTCGTGCGCGGGCAGGCCAAGGTGATCGTCGATGCCGTCCTGCCGCTGGAAGAGGTCGGCAAGGCGCACGAGCGGCTCGATTCCGGCCACGGCCGCGGTAAGATCATCCTGCAAGTGGGCGCCTGACGCGAGGTCGGGCCGGGCTTTCGAAGGACGGTCGCGGTGTATATCTGGCTTATCGGGCTGCACGTCACGGCGGTGACGCTCTGGATCCTGGGGATGTCCGCCGCCGCCATCCTGATCAGCGCCCTTGACGCCACGACCGCCGCCGAGGAAGGACCGGCCCGCCTGCTGCGCGCCGTCGGCCGCTGGGAGCGCCGCGTGACCTCCCCGGCGATGGGGCTGGCGTGGCTGCTGGGCATCACGCTGGTGGTGGTCGGCGGCTGGGGCTTCGAGCCGTGGCTGGTGGCGAAATTGGTCATCGTCACCGCCCTGTCCGCCCTGCACGGCAAGCTCGCCGCCGGGCTGCGGCGGCTGGGTGGACCGGATGCGCGGCCGGTGTCGCCGCTGCTGCGCTTCTCCCCGCTGGTGGTGATCGCCGGGGCCATCGCCATCGTGACGCTGGTGGTGGTGAAGCCTTACTGAACACGGTATGGTATCGGACCGGGAGGGGCCGGCCCGTTCGACCCCGCGCCCGGCCGGTTCGGTTCCAGCGCGAAAGGACCCGCCATGGCCGTCGCCAAGACCACGATCTGCCTCTGGTTCGACAAGGACGCCGAGGCCGCCGCCCGCTTCTATGCCGCGACCTTCCCCGACAGCGCGGTGACCGCCGTCCACCGCGCCCCCGCCG
Organism: Azospirillum melinis; assembly: GCF_013340935.1. GTDB lineage: Bacteria > Pseudomonadota > Alphaproteobacteria > Azospirillales > Azospirillaceae > Azospirillum > Azospirillum melinis. Next base: position 11,827 of record NZ_WHOS01000030.1, read on the forward strand.
ACTACCCGTCCGGCAAGGCGGGCGACGTTCTGACGGTCGAGTTCACCGTCGCCGGCCTCCCCTGCCTCGGCCTGAACGGTGGCCCGGCCTTCAGGCATAGCGAAGCCTTCTCGTTCCAGATCGCCACCGACGACCAGGAGGAGACCGACCGCTATTGGACCGCCATCACCGGCAACGGCGGCCAGGAGAGCGCCTGCGGCTGGTGCAAAGACCGCTGGGGCATCTCCTGGCAGATCACGCCCCGCGTGCTGACCGATGCGCTGGCGGCCGGCGGGGATGAGGCCAAGCGGGCGTTCGAGGCGATGATGGGGATGACGAAGATCGACGTGGCGGCGATTGAGGCGGCGCGGAGGGGGTGAGGAGTTTTAAAGGGATGTGGTGTATGTGTCGGTTTGTTACCCAGATCGGCTATCCAAGTAGCGATATTCAAGACATATAAAATCTGACTTCACATGCGGCTCTTAAAACGGCGTCCCTTTGGTGACGCGGCTATAATTTTTCTGATCGCAGCAGAGGAAATCATGGTTGCAAATTCAAATACAGATCGGCCGGGTTTCAATGCAACTCTGAGTCTTACAAATGATTCTGTTATAGATTTACCTATCTCCTATGATGTACCGCTTTTTATTGTGGGGCCAAATGGGGCGGGTAAATCTGGGATGATGCTGGCTCTTTATCGCAAGAACCATTCGAATGCAGTTCGTATCACAGCGCACCGGCAGAATTGGATGGAAAACAATTATGTTCCATTTTCTCCACAAGAGAAGATGAGCACAGAAAATCACATAAAAAGTCAGGATAATGATCCAAGTGCTCGATGGATGGAATGGAGCTCGTCATCGCGTAGTGGAATTGTAATAGCTGATCTGATCGATAGTGATAATAAAATTTCTCGCAAAGTCCGGGAGGAGCTTGCTGCTGGCAATAAAGAGGAAGCTCAAAAACTTGCGGCTGAATCCCCGCCCTTGGATATAATTAGTGACCTCTTTCTTGGGGCAGGGATTCCAATCAAACTTACGATTGCAGATAACAGCTCAATTTTTGCCAGCAAAAATGGTGGGTCAACCTATAGCATTGCTGCGCTTTCTGATGGTGAGCGGGCCGCGTTGCTAATCGCAGGCTCTGTGCTGACCGCTAAGAGACATTCCCTAATTCTTATTGATGAACCGGAACGCCATCTGCATACGTCGATCGTTACACCACTGTTGTTGCAGCTTTTTAGTAAACGCCCAGATTGTGTGTTTATCGTATCGACACACGAATTGAGTCTGCCGGTAAGTTGCCCTAGTGCAAGAGTTGTAATAGTTCGCGATTCTAAAACAAAAAATAATGATATCAGTGCCTGGGATCTCGATGTACTTGAACCGGGGATTGAGATCGATAACTCCACGAAGGAGGCCATTATTGGTTCTCGACGCAAAATGCTTTTTATTGAAGGCACGCAGCACAGCCTGGATAAGTCACTTTATGAAATACTCTTCCCAGGCGTCTCAATATTTCCTCGTTCATCATGTCGAGATGTCGAATACGCTGTGACTAGTGTACGCGATGCCAGTGATGTGGCGTGGGTGCACGCCTATGGCATTGTAGATCAGGATCAGCTGACCTCTGATAAGAAAGCCGCACTAGAAGCTAAAGGCATTTTTGCGCTTTCAGTTTATTCGGTGGAAGCGCTTTATTATAATCCGGATATTGTGAGAGCAGTGGCGGAACGGCAGTGCGCGATCATCGGTGAAGATGCAGGAAAAATTGTTGATACAGCCTGGAGCAATCTTCTGACGACAATATCGCCACACGTAGACCGCTTGGCGGCACGTATGACTGAACAAGCGGTAAAAGACAAAATTAGCCTTGAAATGCCAGATTGGAAAAAGATCAAAGAGGGGAAAGATGTCTCAATTGCAATAGATGCGCAAAGTCTTTATCAAAAAGAGCGTAAGCAGCTATTGTCCTGGATTGAAGGAAAAGAGGTCAGGAAGATTATCGCGCGCTATCCAATTAGAGAAACGCAAGCGCTTGAGGCTATTGTAAGTTCTCTACTATTCAGAAATAGAGACCATTACGAGTCTGCCGTGCGGAAATTAATCATAGACGATTTTGCCGCGAAAAAGCTGTTAATTAACTTTTTTGGTAATTTACCTGCTGCAATATCTTGAGCCAAAGGTTGTGTTGACGGCTATTAGATTTCCGGAAAATACGGGAAATTTGCGTAAAATATTGCTGTAGTAACATTAATTGTGGAATGGATGTAGAGCAGTTAGAGCTTAATAAATCAGAACATAACTGTAAAAATGCCCGCATATTTCCTATTGCCGTTATCGAAATTCAAGCAGTTCGCTATTGGGAGCAATGCTGCCCCCTCACCCCACCCCCACATCATCCCGGATGCACGCCACCGAATGCCCCGGCGCCACCTCGCGCAGCGCCCGGGCTTCCGGCTCCGCACAGGCCGGCAGCGCGAACGGGCACCGCGTCCGGAAGACGCAGCCGGACGGCGGGTTCATCGGGCTCGGCACGTCGCCGTCCAGCAGCATGCGGGACTTCGGCGCGTCGGGGTCCGGGTCGGGGGCGGCCGACAGCAGGGCCATGGTGTAGGGGTGGCGCGGACGCTCGTAGAGGCTGTCGCTCGGCGCGATCTCCATCAGGCGGCCGAGATACATCACCGCCACCCGGTCGCTGATGTAGCGCACCACCGCCAGATCATGGGCGATGAACAGCACCGCCAGCCCCAGCTCGCGTTGCAGGTCGCCTAGCAGATTCACCACCTGCGCCTGCACCGAGACGTCGAGCGCCGACACCGGCTCGTCCGCGACGATGAAGTCGGGTTCCACCGCCAGCGCGCGGGCGATGCCGATGCGCTGGCGCTGGCCGCCGGAGAATTCGTGCGGGAAGCGGTCCATGGCGTCGGCGCTCAGGCCGACCTTCTCCAGCAGGGCGGCCACCCGGTCGCGGCGGTCGGCGCGGGTGCCGATGTCGTGGATCGTCAGGGCCTCGCCGATCACATCGCGCACGCGCTGGCGCGGGTCGAGGCTGGCATAGGGGTCCTGGAAGACGATCTGCATGCGGCGGCGCTGCGCCCGCATCTCCGCCGTACCCAGGCCGGTGATCTCCTGCCCGTTGAAGCGGATGGAGCCGCCGGTCGGCTCGATCAGCCGCAGGATGCTGCGCCCGGCGGTGGTCTTGCCCGATCCGGATTCGCCGACCAGCCCCAGCACCTCGCCGCGGTTCAGGTCGAAGGACAGATCGTCCACCGCCTTCACCCAGCCGACCGGCCGTTGCAGCAGCCCGCCGCGCACCGGAAAGCGCTTCTCCAGATTGCGGACGCTCAGCAGGGGCTGTTCGGTCATGACGTCAGTGCTCATTGCACGTCTCTCCAGCGGCGGCAGCGGGCGGAATGGTCGGGGCCGACCGGCTCCAGAACGGGTTCGGCGGCGAGGCAGGCGGGTTCGGCCAGCGCGCAGCGCGGGGCGAAGGTGCAGCCCGCCGGGCGGTTCACCGGGCTCGGCACGCTGCCGGGGATGGCGTAGAGCCGGCCGCCGTCGCCGCGGCGCTGGCCCAGATGCGGCATGCAGGCCAGCAGCCCGCGGGTGTAGGGGTGCCTGGGCGATTTCAGCAGGGAGCGGACATCGCCTTCCTCGACGATGCGGCCGGAATACATCACCACCACCCGGTGCGCCACTTCGGCCACCACGCCCAGATTGTGGGTGATGAACAGGATCGAGGTGCCGGTCTCCTCCTGAAGCCGCCGCATCAAATCGAGGATCTGGGCCTGGATGGTCACGTCGAGCGCGGTGGTCGGCTCGTCGGCGATCAGCAGGGTGGGGCGGCAGGCCAGCGCCATGGCGATCATCACGCGCTGGCGCATGCCGCCCGACATCTGGTGCGGATACTCGTCCAACCGCCGCTCCGCCGCCGGGATGCCGACCTTCTTCAGCATGGCGAGCGCCTCGGCCCGCGCCGCCCGGCGGTCGAGGCCCTGGTGGTAGCGCAGCGCCTCGCCGATCTGGTCGCCGACGGTGTAGACCGGGTTCAGCGAGGTCATCGGCTCCTGGAAGATCATGCCGATCTCGTTGCCGCGGACGCTGCGCATGGCGCGCTCGCTGAGGCGGGCGAGGTCGCGCACCTGGCCGTCGCGGCCGCGGAACAGGATCTCGCCGCCGGCGATGATGCCCGGCGGCGTCGGGATCAGCCGCATCGCCGACAGGCTGGTCACCGACTTGCCGCTGCCGGATTCGCCGACGACGGCCAGCGTCTCGTTGCGGCGCACGGCGAAGGACACGCCGTCCACCGCCTTCGACACGCCGGGATCGGCGGTGAAGTGGGTTTGCAGGTTGCGGATGTCGAGCGTGAGGTCAGCGTCCATGACGGGATCCCGTAACTTGGGCTATCGAGACAGGCCGGCGGGTGTGGATCAGCGGGTGCAGCCGCGCGCCGGCACCGGCCAGTCGCCGACGACCTCGCCGTTGCGGGTGATCGCCATGCGGTCGTGCAGGTTGGTCACCACGCAGACATGGTTGGGCAGGATCATCACGCGGTCGCCGATCTGCGGCTTCGCCTCGCTCTTGCTGAGGTCGACCACCGCATGCTCCTCGTTGACGCGGACGATCACCGCGTCGGGGTAGTCGAGGATCAGGCCGTATCCTTCGCCCACCGACGGGGCGACGCGGTCGCTCGACAGCGTCTTGCTGCCGCAATCCAGCACGGCGCGGTCGGCGGTCGGGCGGCTGACCACGGTGGCGTGGACATGCACGGCGCATTCCTCCAGCGTCGCCACCCCGGCGCCGACGGTGGCGCGGTCGTGGTAGATGTAGGTGCCGACGCGCAGCTCGGTCACGCCGGGAAGCTCATGGGTGTCCCAGCAGCCGGGGGTGCCGCCGACCGAAACCGTCTCCACCGCGATGCCGGCTCCGTCCAGCAGGGCACGCGTCTCGGTGACGAAGGGCACGGTGCGGGGGCCGCGCGGATAGGTCATCAGGCCGCGGAAACGGGTCAGCCCATTGCCGGCGGCGCGGCGGGCCAACGTCAGCACCTCGTCCGGGGCCTGCACGCCGCAACGGCCGTCGCCGCTGTCGAACTCCACGAGGATGCCGATCTCGACGCCGGCCTCGGCCGCGGCGGCGGCCACGGTGTCGAGGGCGACGACGTTGTCCAGCGCCACCGTCAGTTTGGTCTTGCCGGCCAGCTCGGCCAGCGGCGACACCTTGGCGGCGCCGACGATGGGGTAGGTCAGCAGGATGTCGGTGCAGCCGGCCTCGGCCATCACCATCGCTTCGCTGATCTTCTGGCAGGTGATGCCGACGGCGCCCAGCTCGATCTGGCGCAGGGCGAATTGGGGAAGCTTGTGGGTCTTGATGTGCGGGCGCAGCGCCAACCCGTGCCGGTCGCAATAGGCCTGCATCTTGGTCAGGTTATGCTCGACCCGGTCGAGGTCGATGACGGGGACGGGGGTGTCGAGATCGTCGACGCGCATGGGACCGCTCCGGAACACGAATTCGGGGAATGGGCCGATCCCGGCGGCGGAGCCACGGGATCGGCCGTGTACGCACGATGTTACGCCGTCGGCAGGACGGCGATGCAGTCGATTTCGACCTGGATGTTGTTCAGCTGGCAGCCGATGGTGGTGCGGGCCGGCGGCTCGGTCGGGAAGAACTCCGAATAGAGCGCATTGTATTCCTGGAAGCGGCCGAGGTCGCTGAGGTAGCTGTTGACCTTCACCACATGGGCGAGGTCGGTGCCGGCGGCCTTCAGGATGATCTCCAGGTTGCGCAGGGTCTGGCGCACCTCGCCGGCGAAATCCTCGGGCAGCGCGCCGGTCTCCGGATGGTGCGGCCCCTGGCCCGACACATAGACGAAGCCGTTCGCGACGATGGCGTGGCTGTACTGGCCGGCGGGCTTCGCACCCTTTTCGGCGAAGATCGGCTTGCGGTTGCTCATCGGGTCCTCACTGGTTTTGAAACTGTGTTCTTGACGGATCAGGCGCGGGCCAGGGCCTTGCCCGGACGCGCGCCAGTGTGCCCGCCGTCCCGCAGGACGAATTGTCCGGCGACGAGCACGTCGGTGATGCCGTGGGGCGGGCGCGTCGGATCCTGGAAGGTTGCGCCATCCGCCACGTCGGCGGTGAACAGGGTCAGGTCGGCCACCATGCCCGGCCGGATCAGCCCGCGGTCGGACAGGCCGAAGCGCTGCGCCGGGACGGCGGTCATGTGGCGCACGGTATCCTCCAGACCCAGCCCGCCCGTGCCGGCGATGGCGCGGGCGAGATAGCGCGGGAAGCTGCCGAAGGCGCGGGGGTGCGGCTTGCCGGTCTCGCGCGGCAGCCCGTCGGAGCCCAGCATGTGCAACGGGTGTGACAGCGCGGTCTCCAGATCGGCCTCGGCCAGCTGGAACATGACGATGTTGGTGCGGCCGCGGTCGGCGCGGATCAGGCGGACCAGCGTGTCGAACGGAGCCTCCTTCGCCACCCCGGCGATCTCGGTCAGCGACAGCCCTTCCAACTCGCGCAGTTCGTCGGCCGAAACGCCGCCGATGCGGACATTCTCCCAGCCGATCAGGCGGATCTTGGATTCCCAGCCGGCGTCATTCGGTGCCTCGCCGTCCTCCACCGCCCGGCGCAGCGCCGCCAGCCCGTCGGCATCGGCCATCCGCGCCAGCAGCGCCTCGACCCCGCCCGCCAGCGCCGAGGGCGGCAGCAGTTGCAGGATGGTGCTGGAGCCGGCCGGGTAGGGATACATGTCGAAGCTGACGTCGGTGCCGCCCTTTCGGGCGATCTCCAGCCGCTCCACCGCCCGCGGCAGGCTGCCCCAATAGGGCTTTCCGGCGGCTTGCAGGTGGGAGAGCAGGCCGCTCGCCCCGCCGGCCTTCAGCAGATCGAGGAACTCGTCCACCGAGGCGATCAGCCCGCCCTCGTAGGAGCGGACATGGGCGGTCAGCAGCGCGCCATGCTCCGCCACCACCTCGGCCAGCCGCACCAGCTCGGCGCGGTCGGCCCAGGCGCTGGGCGGATAGACGAGGCCGAGCGACAGGCCATGCGCGCCCTGGCGCAGCTGCTCGGCCAGCAGGTCTGCCATCGCCTCGCGCTCCTCGGCGGTGGCGGCGCGGTTCTGCCAGCCCATGACGGCGAGGCGCAGGGCCGCGTGTCCGACCAGTGAGACGAGGTTGATGGCGGTGCCGCGCCCGTCGAGTGCTGCGCGGTAACCGGCGAAGTCGGCGAAGGTTTCCTGATCGGACACCGTGCCCAGCAGGTTGCCGAAATGCTCGCGGAGGGGGCCGCCGCTGTCGGGGCTCTGCGGGTAGAGCCCGAAGGAGCAGTTGCCGACCACCACGGTGGTGACGCCCTGCGCCACCTTCTCCGGCCGGCCGGGCTGGCGCAGCTGGATCAGGTCGTCGTGGCAATGGGCGTCGATGAAGCCGGGGGCGAGGAAGCGCCCCTGCGCCTCCAGCGGTTCGGCATCCGGCGCGTCCAGCATCGGGCCGACGGCGGCGATGCGTCCGCGCTCCACCAGCACGTCGGCCGGGAACCAGGGGGCGCCGGTGCCGTCGATGACGCGGGCGCCCTTGATGAGGAAAGTGGCACTCATCTTACTTCGCCTTCTGGAGCCGGGGGTCGAGCGCGTCGCGCAGCCCGTCGCCGACGATCTGGAGCGACAGAACGGTCAGGACGATGGCGCAGCCGGGGAACAGGATCAGCCAGTCGGCCTGCTGGAAATACTGCTGGGCGCTGGCGATCATGTTGCCCCAGGTCGGGGTGGTCGGCGGCACGCCGACGCCGAGGAAGGACAGCGCCGCCTCCGTCAGGATGGCATAGGCGAAGATGAAGGTGGCCTGCACCAGGATCGGCGACATCAGGTTGGGCAGGATGTGCAGGAAGACGATGCGCGGGGTCGACGCACCGAGCGCGGTGGCCGCCTCGATGAAGGGCATCTCGCGCACAACCAGGCAGGCGGCGCGCACCACGCGGGCGACGCGCGGCGTGTAGACGATGCCGAGCGCCAGCACGACGTTGTAGAGCGACGGCCCCAGCGCCGCCATGAAGGCGATGGCCAGCAGGATGTCCGGGAAGGCCATCAGCGCGTCGGTCAGCCGCATCAGCAGCCCGTCGAGCGGCCGGATATAGCCGGCGGCCAGCCCCAGCAGCGTGCCGAGCAGCGTCGCCACCACCACCACCAGCAGGCCGACCAGCAGCGACAGCCGGGCGCCCAGCATCACGCGGGACAGCACGTCGCGGCCATACTCGTCGGTGCCGAACCAGTGGGCGGCGGTCGGCGGCTTCAGCCGGCCGAGGATGTCCATCTTCATCGGGTTGAAGGGGGTGATCCAGGGCGCCAGCAGCGCCACCGCCAGGATCGCCAGCATGACCAGGAAGGACAGCACGACCAGACGGCGGCGGAACAGCTGGCGCAGCAGCAGGGCGGCCGGCGACCGGCTGCTCCTGCCCTTGGCGGAGGAGGGAAGGGGGACGCTGCCGTGACCGGCGGGGACGCTTGCCATGGAAACCCTCCCTCTCAATAACGGACCCGCGGATCGACCACGGCATAGAGCAGGTCGACCGTCAGGTTGATCAGCACATAGATGGCGGACACCACCAGCAGGGCGCCCTGGATCACCGGATAGTCGCGGCGCAGCACGGCCGAGACGATCAGGTTGCCGACGCCGGGCAGGCCGAACACGGTTTCCGTCACGATGGCGCCGGCGATCATCACCGCGGTGGTCAGGCCGATCACCGTCAGGATCGGGATCATCGCGTTGCGCAGCGCATGCTTCAGCACGACGACCAGCGGCGGCAGACCCTTGGCCCGGGCGGTGCGGACATAATCATGGCTCATCACGTCCAGCATGCTGGTGCGGGTAAAGCGCAGGATCAGCGCCGAGTTCGGGATGCCGAGCGCGATGGCCGGCAGCACCAGATGGCGCATGCGCTCCAGCAGGTCGGCATCGGGCGGGCCGTAGCCGGCGACCGGGAACCAGGCATGGTCGACCGCCAGATACTTGATCAGCGTCAGCCCGATCCAGAAGCTGGGAATGCTGGCCGCCAGCATGGCGAGGCCGACCGCGGTCTGGTCGACCAGTCCGCCGCGCTTGGCCGCCGACAGGATGCCGACCGGCACGCCGATCAGCATGGCGATCCCCACCGACATCATGGTCAAGAGCCCGGTCAGCTCCGACCGCTCGGCCAGCGCCTGCGCCACCGGGCGGTTGAGGAAGATGGATTCGCCGAGGTCGAAGCGGACGATCTGCCCGAGATAGAGCAGGAACTGCGTCAGCAGCGGTTCGTCGAGCCCCAGCCGGCCGCGCAGCGCCGCGATGTCCTCCGGCGTGGCGGAGGACCCCAGCATGACGGCGGCGGGATCGCCCGGCACGACGCGGGCGATCAGGAAGACCACCATGGCGACGAGCAGCATGACGACCATCATGCCGGCGAACCGGCGGACGATGTAAACGAGCATGGTTGCGGTCCCGGACCGAGGAGAAGCACAGAATTTCCCTCTCCCGTCCCGGGAGAGGGAGGGGACCCGCGCCATCAGGCGTGGGGAGGGTGAGGGGTGGTGCAAGGAACCGGAAGCGCATGGCTTCGTGCCCGACCCCTCACCCTTCCCATGCTGCACATGGGCCCCTTCCCTCTCCCGGGGCTCTCAGCGGATCTTCGATCCGCCTGACGCCGTCAGCACAAACGAAGTTTGTGCGAGAGGCGGGAGAGGGAATCATCCAACCACCCTCAGCCCTTCAGGTCGGTGTTCCAGAAGAACGGCCAGGGCGTCGGGGTGTAGCCGGTCAGCTTGTCGCTGCTGGCGGCGAGGTTGTAGAACTCGCCGACCTTGATGCTCGGCACCTCGCTGTAGAACAGCGACTGCAGGGTCACCCACTTCGCCTTGCGCGCCGCCGGGTCCATCTCGCGGTTGAAGGCGGCCAGCGCCTCCCGCTTGGCCGGGCTGTCCCACCAGCCGGGATAGCTGGGGTTCAGCACGGTGATCAGCGACGGCTCCGGCACGAAGGTGTGGTAGGTGAAGAAGGCATCCCACCCCTTGTCGTCGCCGCGGCGCTGCAGCAGCGTCGCCCAGTCCAGCACCTGCAGATCGACCTTGAAGCCGGCGAGTTCGAGCTGGGCCTGGGCCACCATGCTCATCTTGTACAGGAACTCGTACTGCACCGAGGTCATGATGCGGATCGGCTCGCCCTTGTAGCCGGCGGCCTTCAGCAGCTCCGCCGCCTTGCCGGCCGCGTGGTCGCTGTAGGGCTTGGCGCTGGCCGCATCGTAATAGGGCGTGCCCTGGGCGTAGATCGACCCCTCCGCCTGGACGAATTCGGGGTCGCCGAAGCCGGCCAGCAGCATGTCGTTCGGCTCCAGCGCCGCCAGGACCGCCTGGCGCATCTTCGGGTTCGCCATCACGCCGGTCTTGGTGTTCATGATCATCAGCGGGAAGCCGAACGGCTTGACGATCACCGGCTTGACGCCAGCGGCACCCTTGATGCGCGGCAGGGTCTCCGCCGGCAGGCTGTCGGCGAACTGGTACTGGCCGGCCAGGACGCCCGACACGCGGGTGGCGGCGTTCGGCACCGGGACGAAGCGCACCTCGCCGATGCTGGCCTTGCGGCTGCCGGCATAGCCGCTGGGCGTGCCGGCGGGCGAGGCGTAGGCGTCGTGGCGCACCAGCCGGATATACTGGTCGGGCTTGTGCTCCAGCAGCTTGTAGGGGCCGGTGCCGATCAGCGACTTCAAGGCACCCGGCCCGTCGATGACCGATTTCGGCACGATGGCGGCGGCGCCGTTGTTCATTGCCAAGAGCGCGGTCAGCGGCGCGAAGGGCTCTTTCAGCGCGATGACGACGGCGTCCGCACCCTTGGCGGCGATGCTCTCCACCAGCGGGGCGACGGTCTTGCCGCGCGGCGAGGCCTTGGTCCAGTGGTCGAGCGAGGCGACCACGTCGTCGGCCGTGACGGTGCTGCCGTCATGGAAGGTGACGCCGCTGCGCAGCGGGATGGTGTAGGTCTTGCCGTCCGCCGACACCTGCGGCAGGGCCGAGGCCACCAGCGGGGCCAGCTTCCAGTCGCCGTCGAAGGTGAACAGCGTCTCGAACATGTGCTGGGTGATGATGCTGACGAGGTCGGACGTGGTGCCGACCGGGTCCAGCGTCGGCGGCTCGCCGATGGTGGCGACCGTGACGACCGATGCGCCGCCCTGCTGGGCCTGCGCAGGGGTGGTCCAGCTTCCGAGAATTCCAGTGGAAAGCCCGCCTGCGGCCAGCGTCGTGCCGAGGGCGGTGTTGAACAGACGTCGCGTGATCCCTGTCATTTCCGTCTCCCGAACCGTTTGTCCGAAATATCGGACGTCGGTCTTGTATTCCAGACAAGCGAACGGTATATCGGACAAAGACCGCTGGCAAGCCGAAAATCCGCGTGCTAATCGGTTGTGCGACGACCAGGGAGCGTGGATCGATGAAGAGCGGCGAAGCAGCGGTGAAGCAGGCCGAGGAGAAGCAGTCTGCGGAAAAACCGACGGGCCGCGCCCGCGGCATCGACCGTGTCATCGCGCTGATGGAGCATCTGCACGACCGGCGCGCTCCCACGCGCATCGCCGACATCGCCCGCGACACCGGCACCCCGCGCTCGACCATGTACGAGCTGGTCAACACGCTGGTGGAGGCGCGCTGGCTGGAACTGCGCGACGGCGACGGCACGGTCTATTTCGGGCCGGCGATGCATTACTACGGCAGCGATTACCTCGACAGCGTCGACCTGATCCGCAAGGCGCGGGTGGAGGTCGCCCACATCGCCGAGACGGTGGGGGAAACCGCGCAGTTCTGCACGCTGGACGGCGACAAGTATCTGGTCGTGCTGAATGAGCCGGGCCGGCGCATGTTCCGCATCAGCTCCGAGATCGGCATCAAGGTGCCGATCCCCTGGACGGCATCCGGCCGGCTGCTGGTCGACCACCTGGATGCCGAGGAAATCCGGCGCTTCATCCCGTCCGAGGATTTCACCCTGCCCGACGGCCGCCGCATCGCCGAGGACGAGTTCCTGGAGGACATGCGCCGCGCCCGCACCCAGGGCTATGTCCGCACCACGGCCCTGGTCGACCGCTTCACCACCTGCCTTGCCGCCCCGGTTCGCGATCCGTCCGGCCGCTGCATCGCCACCATCTGCTTCGTCGTCCCCGCCGACACGACGGAAGAGGCGCAGCAGATGATGATCGACACGCTGAAGGCCAGTGCGGAGCGTCTGTCGCCCGGCCGTTGATGCGGGTGACGACTGGGGCGCGGATTGGGGCGCCGGGTGGTTGTCATTTGACGAGGGCACACCACATGTTTTAAATGGGGCCAGGAAACGCGCAGTAATAGCGCTGCGAAAGCCCTATAATCCCCGATAGAGCGCTGCGAAACATAAAGACGTATTAAGAACTGGCCGCATCGCTGTCTTTCGCAGCGCTATGCTGCAATGCGAAAGAGCGAGTACAGCAATGTGATGTCTCCTCTTTTGCGCATGCGGGATCGTGTCAATATCTTCCTCAACAGGCCGCGACACCGGCCGCCGGAATTCAAAACCCGAAACTGAAGGAAGACCGCCATGACCCCGTACGATGTCGAATCCGCCAAGTTCGCCGCCAAGTTCGCCATTGCCCGCATCGTTGTCGGCGCCATCCTGTTCGCCGCCGTCGCTGCGGTCGCCCACATGAACCCGAGCGCCATCCTGGCCGCCGACGAAGCCCGCGCCGCTGTCGCCCTGGAAATGGTCAAGACCATGCCGGTGACCGTCGCCGACGCCGCCCGTTGAGCGCGTCGCGGCTCCCAAGTAATCGAAGTATAGCTTAAGCTGCGCCATATAAAAGATTCAGCACAAAACGGGAACATCTTGCTATGATCCAAGCAAGCATGCCGCGCCGGCTTGTTTGGACGAGTTGGGCGGTTCACCGTTGTGAGGTTCTTTCATGGCGTTCAAACGTGTCAGCCAGACGACGTTGCCTCCCCGACGCTGGGCGTTGAAGGGGTATTACGGCGAGGGCAAGTCCACCTTCATCCTGGCCATGCAGCAGCCCACGCTGATGATCGACGCCGACGGGCGCCGGCATGAGCTGAAGGGGGACGATCTGTATGAGTTGAGCGAGGAGGCCGCCGATCACCGCTCCGTCGAGCGCATCCAGGATCTGCTGGACGCCAACATGCCGGGATCGGACATCCGGACCATTGCCATCGACAGCGTGACCTCGCTGATTGGCGTGTCGATTGCCCGTGCCATGCTCGACAATGCCGCCGACCGCAACAGGAACAAGAATCAGGCCTGGGTCGACAAGGCCGAGAAGATGCGCCTTCTGCAGGATGCGGTGACCGCCCATGGCAGCCACGTCCTGTGGATCTGGCACCTTGAGGACGCGCAGCTCAACGGTAAGGCCCAGATCCGCGAAACCCTGCCGGAGACCGAGCGCGAGCGGCTTTACCGCTCGCTCAACGCCTCCCTGCGCATCGTGCGCGAGGATGGCCGCCGCGGCGTTCTGGTCGAATGGTCGCGCGAGGGGCCATCGGGCATGATCGTCTGGGACGACGAGGGGTACTGGAAGGGCGTGCCGGAGCGGATCGAGGCGGCGATTTACGGCCAGGACGGCGGAACCCGGCCGACCTCCTCCGGGGCCGTGTCTGCCGATGCAACTCCGTCCAGGCCGGCCGGCTCCAGTTGGGAGGGGGGTGCTGAAGAGGCGTCGGACGGCGTTCTGACTTTCTACAGCCCGGCGGAGGCGCTGGCCTGGGGTGTGGACCAGGGCGCCTTTCCGAGCGCCGAGGCGGCGCAGTCGGCCTACGACCAGCTCAAGGCGGACTGCAAGCCGCGCAATGCACGAGAGATGTATGCGGCCTGGATCGATTTCGTCCAGCAGCCCCAGCGCCGTCGGGCGTAACCTTGCGGGCTCCCCCCTGTTTGCTGAGGTTCCCGGCTGACAAGGAGGAGCCCCCATGTCCCGCACCACCGACCCCGCAAACGGCCAACCCGCAGCTGACCGCCAGTCCGGTCAGGCCCAGGTGCCGAAGCCGCCCTCCCGCGCGGAAGTCGAAGAGATCAGCCGCTCGCAGGAATATCTGACCGACGAGTGGACCGGCGACGGCGGCAACAAGCCGCGGGGCGATGAGCAGGGCCGCAAGGACGGCTGAGGCCGCCGTCCTCTTCACAGCAGTCCCACGCCACCGAACGGGCTGGACACCGGAGGGATCCGACGGCGTCCAGCCCGTTCGGCTGTCCGGAGGGCTCCATCGGGCCCCGAACGGCGTACATCCTCCGCCCTCAGGCTTAAGCTGTCTGAGAGATGGACGAATCCGGGAACTTGCAGTCCGCGCTCCTGTCGAAGGAAGTCCCCCTTCCTGAACCGGAGAGACTGGGATGCGCAACCTCCTCACCACCCTGCTGCTTGCAGCCGCCCTGCTTCCCACCGCAGCGGCTGCGCAGGCCGTCGGTGCAGATGATGGCGACGCCGTTTGCCGGCCGGGTGACAAGGGCTGCGCGCGGTTCGTCGGCGACGGGAAGGGCGGCGTGCCGAAACGGGGCGGTGCCAAGCAGCCGGTGATGATCGGCACGTCGGTCTTCATGCTGACCCCGTGGCAGGCCGAACGGGAGCGCCGCTGCCTCGCGCTGGCCGGCTGGGCCGAAGCGCGGGGGGAGGGGGCCGACGCCATGGCGGCCGTCATGTGGGTGGTCGCCAACCGCGCCGCCTCGGCCGATCAGCCGTCGCTGCCCTGCCGGGTCGTCGTCGCGACCGGCCAGTTCGAACCCTTCGCGGCGGCGCCCGTCGAGCCCGCCAACCGGAAGAAGGCCAAGGCGGTCAAGGCAAAGGGCAGGCAGGCGGAGACGGCGGCCCGGCAGGCGAAGGCCGAACAGGCGGCGCTGGCAGCCGATCCCCGTGTCGAGAACCGGCGCATCCTGACGGAGATCCGCCGTCAGGCCGCGGTGATCCGGGCGGGCGGCATGCCGTCCTGGCCGAAGCCGCGCCTCGCCCCCGACCAGGAGGCGCTGCGCACCGCGCGCGGGCTGGCCTGGAACCTGAACGACGACGACATGCCCGATCCGACCGCCCGTGCCTCGATGTTCTACAGCCCGCCGACACAGGCCGCGCTGCGCCGTCAGAAGCCGGACTGGGCGGAGGCGCGGCTGAAAACCGCCTCCATCGGCGGCCATTCCTTCTACCGTGCGCCGACGCCGCCGGCAGAGCGCACCATCGCCACCCTGGTGGCGGAGATTGCGGAGTAAAGTGCCGGGATGGGCGGCCTCCGGCGGAAATGCTCGGGAGGATTTTCGGGAAGGTCCGGTTAAGTCGATGTTTTCTGTCAAGTACCGGACCCGCCGGACCAGACCGGAATTGCAGAGGTCCGGCTTGTATTTTTCATGATGCGGAAAGGCCGGCGCAGAATTGCTGTAGATCAATCGCTCTCGTCTGTCGACCTCCTAGGCTGTCTCCGTTCCACGACATCAAAGGGAGAGAAACGATGAAAGCAATCGATCTGATGACGCCGCGGGTCATCACCATCGGTCCGGACGCGACCGTCGCCGATGCCGCCCGGACGATGCTTGAGAACCACATCAGCGGCCTGCCGGTGGTCGATGGCTCCGGCAAGGTGGTGGGGATCATCAGCGAAGGCGACCTGCTGCGCCGGGTGGAGCTGGGGACGGAGCGTCACCGCTCCTGGTGGCTCGGTTTGGTGTCGGGCGGCACCCTGCCGGCGGAGGATTTCATCAAGTCCCATGCCCGCAAGGTCG
This sequence comes from Azospirillum melinis, assembly GCF_013340935.1. Classification (GTDB taxonomy): domain Bacteria; phylum Pseudomonadota; class Alphaproteobacteria; order Azospirillales; family Azospirillaceae; genus Azospirillum; species Azospirillum melinis. The sequence continues at coordinate 27,553 of NZ_WHOS01000030.1, forward strand.
CTGACGTGATGACCGCCCACGTCACCACGGTGGACGAGAACGCCTCGCCCGAAGAGGTCGTGCGGGTGATGGAGACCCGGCGGATCAAGCGCGTGCCGGTGGTGAGCCGGGGCGCCCTGGTCGGCATCATCAGCCGAGCCAACCTGCTGCGCGCGCTGGCCAGCGTCTCGCCGGAAACGCCGTCCGCCGCGGCGGACGACCGTGACCTGAAGGACCGGGTGACCGCCGCCGTCAAGGAACTGTCGTGGGACTCGCGCTCGCACGACGCCATCGTCGTCCGCAACGGCGTCGTCCAGCTCTGGGGTTTCGTCAGCAGCGGATCGCAGCGCGACGCGCTGCGCGTCGCGGCGGAGCGCGTCCCCGGCGTGAAGGCGGTGGAGAACAACATCCAGGTCGTCGACCCCGCCGAAAGCGGTGCCTGGGGCCTCTGATTTAGAGGGCGGGAACCTGAATGGCAGGCCGGGGAGGGCGCGCGGTCAGATCTTCCCCGGCAGCCGCGCTCCGACCAGATGGGTTGCCTGCGCGCCATACTCATAGACGGCCTCCTGCACCGTCCGGGCCGACAGCGTGTCGGGTGCGGTGCTGGGAAGCGGCATCTCCGCCTCCGGCAGCTTGCCGGTGATGTGCTCTGCCAGACAGCGGCCGAGCACCGTTCCGGGGGCGATGCCGCGGCCGTTGTAGCCGCTGAAGCCGATGACGTTGCGGTCCAGCCGGTGGAAGCGCGGCAGGTTGTCCCTGGTCATGCCGATCTGACCGTACCATTCGGATTCGAACCGCACCGGACCCAGCTGCGGGAAAAGGGCCGCCAGCGAGCGCTGCGCCCAGGCGCGGTGGACGGCGGTTCCAGTCCCGCGCAGCGCGCCGACGCTGCCGAACACCAGCCGGCCCCGGCGGTCGAAGCGGTAGGAACTCAGCACCGACCTGGTGTCCCACACCCCCTGGCGTTCCGGCAGGATGGCCTTCTGCATGGCGTCGGACAGCGGTTCCGTCGCCAGATTGAAATAGGGCAGGTGGACCTGCTCGGTGCGCAGCTGCACCCAGGGGCCAATGCTGTAGGCGTCGGTGGCGACCACCACCCAGTCGGCGGTGACCGATCCGTTCGGCGTCTTCACCTCCCACCCGATTCTGGTTTGGGTCGCCGACTGCACCGGGCTGCCGGTGAAGATGCGGGCCCCCGCCGCGATGGCCGCCGTCGCCAGACCGCGGGCATAGGCCAGTGGCTGGATGGTGCCGGCGCGCAGATCCAGAAGCGAGCCGGTGTAGGCCGTGGTGCCGACCTTCTCCGCCGTTTCCTTCGCGTCGAGCAGGCGGACGGGCGCACCGCGCTTCTGCCAGATATCCGCGCGCTGTTCCAGCTCGCGCAGGCCCGCCGGGCCGACGCCGCAATGGAGCGTGCCGCTGCGTTCGTCCTCGCAGGCGATGCCGTGCCTGGTGATCAGGTCGAAGACGGCGCGCGGCGCGTTGCCCAGCAGTTCGATCAGACGCTCGCCATAGACCGGCCCCAGGGTGCTGACCAGCTGGTCGGGCATCACCCACATGCCGGCATTGACCAGCCCGACATTGCGTCCGGCGCCGCCGAAGCCGATCTCCACCGCCTCCACCACCACGGCGCTGACGCCGCTTTCGGCCAGATGCAGCGCCGCTGACAGGCCGGTGTAGCCGGCGCCGACGATCACCACGTCAGCGCGGACGCTGTCGGACAGCGGCGCGGTCGGCGGCGCCGCCGGTGCGGTGCGTTCCCAAAGCCCGTGCGACCGCGGATCGTTCAGCATCCCCTGAGGTCCTTTTCGCGTCTGTTCTGTGCGCCAGTCATTCCCGGTGCGAAAGATTGACTTGCCTACCCCCTTCTGCAAAGTGATCTTTGCTCAATCAGTCATTCCATTCCGGAATGAAATTCGCCGAGACCCCGATGCAGAGCCCGCGCCGTTTCCTTCCCTCCCTGGCCCTGCTGTCCGCCTTCGAGGCGGCGGCGCGCACCGGCAGCATCACCGCGGCGGCCAAGGAGCTGTCCCTGACCCAGAGCGCGGTCAGCCGCCAGATCAAGGCGTTGGAGGATCTGCTGGAGGTCGAGCTGTTCCACCGCGAACGGCAGACCATCCGCCTGACCGCCGGCGGCGAGTATTACGTGCGCGAGGTGCGCGACGCCCTGCGCCGCATCAGCACCGCGTCCTTGAACCTGCGCGCCAACCCCTATGGCGGCACGCTCAGCATCGCCATCCTGCCGACCTTCGGCACGCGCTGGCTGGCGCCGCGCCTGCCGAAATTCCTGGCCGGCAATCCCGGCATCACCATCAATCTGGTGACGCGGATGGCGCCCTTCGATTTCCGCCTGGACCCGGTGGACGCCGCGATCCATTTCGGCCGGCCGGACTGGCCGGGCGGGGAGATGGCGCTGCTGCGCCGTGAGACGGTGATTCCCGCTTGCAGCCGCAGCCTGCGCGACCGCTTCGATTTCCGCCAGCCCGCCGACCTGCGCCTCGCCCCGCTGCTGCACCTGACCAGCCGTCCCGACGCCTGGGAGCGCTGGCTGACCCTGCACGGCACGCCGGCCGACGGCGTGCACGGCATGCTGTTCGACCAGTTCGCCACCGCGTCCCAGGCCGCCATCGCCGGGCTGGGCGTGGCGCTGCTGCCGCTGTTCCTGATCGAGGAGGAATTGCGGTCGGGCCAGCTGGTGCCGGCGCTCGATCTGCCGATGGAGAGCGAGAACGCCTATTACGTCGTCTGGCCGTCGGAGCGCGCGGGCTACCCGCCGCTGGCCGCCTTCCGCGACTGGATCCTGGCCGAGACGGCGGACTGCCGCGCACCGACAGGTCATGAGTTTTCCTCATGAAGTCGGGAAAAACAATCGCAATCCATCCCACCGCTTCGTTGCTATAGCTGGACCATGTGAAGGACCGCGCAGGTCCGGCCAGCCAACGCGAGCGAGATTTGGAATGAGTGTCCAGACGATCACCAGAGTCGATGCCACCAGCCCCGATGCGATCCGCACCCTGTTCTCCATCGCCATGTCGGAGATGTATCGGACGGAGGTGCCGGCCTATCAGACGCTCGTCGAGCTGGTGGAGGAGGTGAACGCGGCGCTGCTGGCCGCCGACCCGGCGGAGCGTCATCGTCTGGAGTCTGCCGGTGGCCTTGCCCGCATCACGGAGGAGCGCCACGGCGCCATCCGCCTCGGCACCGCGGATGAACTGTCAACCATGCGCCGGCTGTTCGCGGTGATGGGCATGCAGCCGGTCGGCTATTACGATTTGTCGGAGGCCGGCGTCCCCGTCCATTCCACCGCCTTCCGCCCGGTGGACGGGGAGGCGCTGAGCCATAACCCGTTCCGCGTCTTCACCTCCCTGCTGCGGCTCGACCTGATCGCCGACGAAGGCTTGCGGCGGGAGGCGGAGCAGGTGCTGGCCGCCCGCAGCATCTTCACCCCCGGCTGCCTTGCCCTGATCGAAAAGGCCGAGGCCGACGGCGGGCTGGACGAGGAAGATGCCGGGCGCTTCGTCGCCGAGGCGCTGGAGACCTTCCGCTGGCACAGCCGGGCCAACGTGCCGCTGGACTTGTACAACCGCCTGCACGACGCCCACCGGCTGATCGCCGACGTGGTGTCCTTCAAGGGGCCGCACATCAACCACCTGACGCCGCGCACGCTCGACATCGATGCGGTCCAGCGCCTGATGCCGGAAAAGGGGATCGCGCCGAAGGCGGTGGTCGAAGGCCCGCCGACCCGCCGCTGCCCGATCCTGCTGCGCCAGACCTCCTTCAAGGCGCTGAGCGAGCCGGTCGATTTTCAGCATGGCGACAGTGATGGGGGCGGCTGGCGGTCCGGCGTCCACACCGCCCGATTCGGCGAGATCGAGCAGCGTGGCATCGCCCTGACCCCGAAGGGCCGGGCGCTCTACGACACGCTGCTGCAGGACTCCCGCCGCCTCGTCGCTCCGGCGGCGGACGGTTCCAACGCCGCGCAGTACATGGCGGCCCTCCAGGAGGTGTTCGCCCCCTTCCCCGACAGCTGGGACGGGATTCGCCGGGAGGGGCTCGGCTATTTCAGCTATTCCCTGACCGAGGCCGGCCGCCGCAACCCGCCGGCGCCGGGGGCCGACCTGGAAACGCTGATCGAGAGCGGCGCCGTCCGCTTCGATCCCGTCGTCTACGAGGATTTCCTGCCGGTCAGCGCCGCCGGCATCTTCCAGTCCAACCTGGGTGACGAGGCGCAGCAGGACTTCGCCGCCAGCCCGAACCAGCAGCGCTTCGAAGCCGATCTGGGTGCCGCGGTGCTGAACCCGTTCGACCTCTATGCGGAGATCGAACGCGCCTCCATCGCCGCCTGCCTCGCGGCGAAGTAGGTCAGACCGGCATGGCGGCGGGACGGAAGGCTCCCGCCGCCAGCCAGTCTTCGAAGGCCGCCGGCGCCAGCGGCCGGGAAATCAGGTAGCCCTGGCCGAAGTCACAGCCATGCAGGCGCAGCCAGTCATAGGCCTCATCCGTCTCCACCCCCTCGGCGATGACCAGATATCCCAGGTCATGGGCAAGGTCGATGGTCGAGCGGACCATGATCTGGTCGCTGCGCTCGTCGGCGATGGAGCGGATGAAGCGCTGGTCGATCTTCACCGCCGTCGCCGGGATGTCCTTCAGATAGGACAGGGCGCTCTGGCCGGTGCCGAAATCGTCGATCTCGACCGCGATGCCCAGGCGGCGCAGGCTTCGAAGCTGGCGGTCGACCTCCGCCCGGTCGGTCATCAGGGCGCTTTCCGTCACCTCGAAATCGATCCAGTCCGCCTGTACGTCGTGGCGGTCCAGCAGGGCCTCGACCCGGTCGGCAAAGTCGCCGCTGCCGAGATCCAGCATCGAGATGTTGATCGACACCGGCAGGGCGATGCCGCGCCGGTGCCAGTGCGCCACCTGGGTCAGGACCGCCCCGATCACCCATTCGGTCAGCGGGCGCACCAGCGCCGTGCGTTCGGCCAGCGGCACGAATTCGGCGGGCGAGATCGGCCCCAGTTCCGGATGGGTCCAGCGCAGCAGCGCCTCCGCCCCGATGCAGCGGTCGGTGCGCAGATCGACCTTGGGCTGATAGGCCATGTGCAGCTGGTCCTGCCCGTCCATCGCCTCGGTCAGGCTGCGCAGCAGCAGGAAGGCGCGGTGGGCGGCGCGGTCCTGCTCCTCGTCATAGGCGCACCACGGCTTCTGCGTCTCCAGCGACTGGTGGGCGGCGCTGGTGGCGGCCCGCAGCAGTTCCACACTTTCCTCCGCAATGTCCGAGCGGTGCACGAAACCGATGCCGGCGGAGGTGGCGATCGGCACGCCCTGATACTGGAAGGGGCTGCGGATCGCCGAACTGACGCGGTCCAGCGTGTCAGCCAGATCGCCGTCGCCACCGGACAGCAGGATGAAGGCGAAGCGGGCCGGCGACAGGTGGTAAAGCCGGGTGTGGTCCGGCAGGCAGGCGGCGATGCGGCGGGCGCAATCGATCTCGAACGCGTCGGCGCAGACCTGTCCCAGCACCCGGGTCAGCTCGGCATATTGCTGCGACGCCGCCGCATCGATCACCACCGCCGTTTCCGGCACCGTGGCGGGGTCGTCCGCCAGGGCATCGGCGTCGGCCAGGAAGCGGAAGCGGTTCGACAGCGAGGTGACCGGATGCAGATAGCCGACGGCGCGCCGCGCCTCGATATGCGCCATCGTCATCGCCGACAGGTCGCGCAGCGCCTCCTCCTCCTCCGGCGTCAATGCCGGGCGCGGTTGGTCGTCGATCACGCAGATGGTGCCGAGCGCCAGCCCGTCCGCCGTGCGCAGCGGGGCGCCGGCATAGAAACGGATGTTGGGATCGCCGGTCACCAGCGGATTGTCGGCGAAGCGCTCGTCCTGCCGGGCGTCGCCGACCACGAGCAGGGCGTCGGAGTCGAGCGCATGGGCGCAGAAGGCATGTTCGCGCGGCGTCTCCTGCACCGGCAGCCCGACCCGCGACTTGAACCACTGGCGGTCGCGGTCGACCAGCGAGATAAGCGCCACCGGCACCTTCAGCAGCTTGGCGGCCAGACGCGTGATCTGGTCGAAGGCGGCCTCCGCCGGTGTGTCGAGCAGCTCGTACCGCTGGAGCGTCGCCAGCCGGTCCTCTTCGCGGGCCGGGATCGGCGCCAGGGGCTTCGCCGTCGCGGGCGTCATCTCGGTCTTCATCCTGCTCCCGGCACTCTCGTCTTCAGGCAATTCCGGCACCGATCCTGCCGCCAAGTCCATAAAAGAGCCAATGACAATGGTGCAATGCGGCATGGAAACAATCGTAGGTCTCCAGGCCATCTGCCGTCCGTCCTATCGCCGTTCAATCGCCACCAGCGCCGTTACGGTCAGTTGTGCCAGCACCATGCGGTCGACCGGGCCGAAACTGCGCGGCGCCGTGTCGATCAGGCAGACGGAGCCGAGCGCCAATCCCTGCCGGTTGATGATCGGTGCGCCGGCATAGAAGCGGATGTGCGGTTCGCCGATCACCAGCGGGTTGTCCCGGAAACGCGGGTCACAGGCGGCGTCCTCCACCACCATCGGCATGCTCTGGCGGATGGTGAAGTCGCAGAAGGCGACGTCGCGCGGCGTTTCCTGGACGGCCAAGCCGCGGCGCGCCTTGAACCATTGCCGGTTGGCGTCCAGCAGCGACACCAGCGCGATGGGCACGCGGAAATGGTCGCAGGCCCATGACACCAGATCGTCGAAGGCGGGCTCCGGCTCGCTGTCCAGCAGCCCGGTGCGGCGCAGCGCCTCCAGCCTCGCCGCCTCGTCATCGACCGGGACGGCGCCGCGGCCTATGGTCTGCGGGGCGGCCCCGCTGGCGATGGTCTCCTTCAGAAGCGTCATGGGCTCGGCTCCGCGGTCGTGTTGGAAGGGCTGGCAGCCCGGCGATGGCGCAATTCTGTCAAGAGACAAATAATTCGTCGGGTCAGTAAATATGATCGTTGCCGTGACTTGAGCGTGGACTCCTTCCTTTTACGCATGGGACGGAAATTGGATCTGCTGGCTCCCATATTATTTCCGAAGGCATAGTCATAGCTGACATTATGATTGCCTGTTGGACCGCCGGCCGCCCATCTTTACCGCAGTCCGCGCCGTCCGGCCCGACCATCCACCTGCGGCATGGCTGTTCTGCGGCTGCGTCCGCCGGCTTTCTGCCGGGCTGGTGCAACGCAACAGGGGTTTGCGGTGTTTCGCGCTGGGGAGCGGGGACGCTCCCCGTGCGACAACGACCGGGCCCATGCTGATCGCCCGGCATTTCGGTCAGGAGCGTCATACCATGCCGGACGACCAGCATCGCAGGGACGTCGTCGATCTCAACCGACAGGAGGCGGACAGCCAGGCCGGGCGCAGCGAGCGCGGACAGCCGGCCGCGGGCGAGGATCGCAAGAAGCCGGGCTTCATCCGCCGTCACCCGATTGCGATCATCGCCGGGCTGGTGGCGGTCGCCCTGCTGGCGGTGGCCGGCTACATCTACTGGCAGCGCAACATCCACCCCTACGAATCGACCGACGATGCCTTCATCGACACCCGCCAGTTTCCCGTGGCGGCGAAGGTGGGCGGCTATGTGACGGAGGTGGCTGTCAGCGACAACCGGCATGTCAATGCCGGCGACCTGCTGTTCCGCATCGACACTCGCGACTACCAGACGGCGCTGGATCAGGCGCAGGCGCAGATCGAGTCCGCCCAGGCGGCAATCACCGGCTACGACGCCCAGATCGATGCCCAGCGCGCCCAGATCGAGCAGGCCAAGGCGGAGGTCTCGCAGGCCGAGGCCGCCGTCGGCTTCGCCAAGGAGGATGCGGCGCGCTACCGCGACCTGCAATCCCGCGGTGCCGGCACGGTGCAGCAGGCGCAGCAGTCCACCGCCAACCTGCAGGAACAGCAGGGCAAGCTGACCAGCGCCAACGCCGCGGTGATCGCCGCCGAACGGCAGGTCGGGGCGCTCCAGGCCCAGCGGACCAGCGCCGTGGCCGATCTGGCGCGGGCGAAGGCGCAGCTGGCCCAGGCCCAGCTGAACCTGTCCTACACCGCCGTCACCGCGGCACAGCCCGGCCGGGTGGTGCAGCTGAGCGGGGCGGTCGGCCAGTTCGCGCAGGCCGGCCAGAGCCTTGCCATCTTCGTGCCCGACGACATCTGGGTCACCGCCAACTTCAAGGAAACCCAGATCACCGACATGCGGCCGGGCCAGCCGGTGGATATCAGGATCGACGCCTATCCCGGCCGCAAGGTCAGTGGCCATGTCGACAGCGTGCAACCGGGCTCCGGCACCGCCTTTTCCCTGCTGCCGGCGGAGAACGCCACCGGCAACTATGTGAAGGTGGTGCAGCGCATTCCCGTGAAGATCGTCGTCGACCAATGGCCGGACGGCGTCTCCATCGGCCCCGGCATGTCGGTGGTGCCGCGGGTGACGGTGCGATGAGCGCCGCCGCGGAAGGCGCGGGCGCAGGAGGCTTCGATGCCTCGCAGAGTGCCGCCGGCGGCCGCAACCCGTGGCTGATCGCCGTGGTGGTCTCCATCGCCACCTTCATGGAGGTGCTGGACACCACCATCGCCAACGTCGCCTTGCGCTACATCTCCGGCACGCTGGCGGTCAGCGCCGACGAGGCGTCGTGGGTCGTCACCTCCTACCTCGTGGCGAACGCCATCGTGCTGACGGCCAGCAGCTTCATCGCCAAGCGCTATGGCCGCAAGCGCTTCTATCTGGCCTGCCTGGGGCTGTTCACCGTCAGCTCGCTGGCCTGCGGCTTCGCCTGGAATCTCGAATCGCTTCTGCTGTTCCGGGTGCTTCAGGGCTTCGCCGGCGGCGGCATGGTGCCGATTTCGCAATCGATCCTGGCCGACAGCTTTCCGCCGGCCAAGCGCGGGCAGGCCTTCGCCATCTTCGGCATCGCCGTGGTGGTGGCGCCGGTGGTCGGGCCGACGCTGGGCGGTTGGCTGTCCGACAATCTGTCCTGGCACTGGTGCTTCCTGATCAACGGGCCGGTCGGGGTGATGGCCTTCGCGCTGGTCAGCTTCCTGGTGCAGGAACCGAGATCCGCCATCGAGGAACGCCAGCGGCTGAAACGCCAGGGCATCCGCATGGATGTGATCGGCTTCCTGCTGGTGGCGACTTTCCTGGGCTCGCTGGAGGTGGTGCTTGACCGCGGCCAGACCGACGACTGGTTCGCGTCGGGTTTCATCATCGCCTTCGCCGTCATCTGCGTGGCGTCCTTCTGCCTGATGATCCCGTGGGAGATGACGCGGGAGAACCCGATCCTCGATCTGCGGATGGTGGCGACGCGGCAGTTCGGCTCCTGCTTCCTGGTGATGATGGCGACCGGCGCCATCCTGATCGCGACGACGCAGTTCCTGCCCGAGCTTCTCCAGCAATATTACGGCTTCACCGCCACCTGGGCCGGCCTTGCCCTGTCGCCGGGCGGCATGGTGACCATGGTGATGATGCTGGTCGTCGGAAGGCTGGCCGGGCGCATCCAGCCGAAATACCTGATCGCCACCGGCGCCACCATCGTGGCGCTGGCGATGTGGGACCTGACGCGGCTGAACCCGGACTCCACCTTCTGGTTCTTCGCCTGGTCGCGCATCTATATCGGCATCGGCCTGCCGCTGATCTTCATCCCGATCACCACGGCCTCATACGACGGCATCCCGCGCGACAAGACCGATCAGGCGTCGGCCCTCATCAACGTCGCGCGCAATGTCGGCGGCTCCATCGGCGTGTCGATCGCCCAGAATGTGCTGGCCTTCCGCGAGCAGTTCCACCACAGCCGGCTGGCCGAGCATATCGTGCCGTCCAACCCGGCCTATCAGCGGACCGTGGAGCAGGCGACGAATTATTTCTCCATGGCCGGCGGCGGGGCGGGGGCGCGGGAGCGGGCCATGGCCTATATCGGCCAGCAGGTACAGATGCAGACCGCCTACTGGTCCTACATCGACGTGTTCTTCGCGCTGATGCTGATCTCCGTCTCGGCGGTGCCGCTGGCCCTGATCCTGCGCAACGTGAAGCGCTGACCGTCAGGCGCCCGTGCAAGGGTCTCTCATTCCCTCATGCTTCGTGATAGACAGCGCCGGTTCCCGCCCGTGACCGGATGAGCTGTCCGCCCATGAATCGCCCATGAATCCCCCGACGAAGCGCCCGACGATTTCCGACCTCGCCAAGGCGGCGGGCGTCAGCGTCGCCACCATCGACCGGCTGCTGAACGGCCGGCACCCCGTGCGGGAGGAGACCGCCCGCCGCATCTTCGAGGCGGCGACCGAAATCGGCTTCCACGGCGCCAACGCCATCCGCCAGCGCACCCTGGCGCAGCAGCCGGATTATCACCTCGGCTTCATTTTGCAGAAGGAGCGCCACGCCTTCTATCAGGAGTTCGCGGCGCGGATCGAGGAGGTGGTGCGCAGCCATCCCGACCGCCGGCTGCGCGCCACCATCCGCTTCGTCCAGTCGACATCCCCGACCGAACTGGCCGAGCTGATCCGCGGCATGAAGGGGAAGGTGAGGGCGGTTGCGGTGACCGGCATCGACCATCACGACGCCACCGCCGCGGTCGCCGAACTGAAGGCCGCCGGCATTCCCACCTTCTCGCTGCTGTCCGACTTCGCCCAGGGCGTGCGGGAAGGCTACATCGGCACCAACAACCTGAAGGCCGGCCGCACCGCGGCATGGCTGATGTCGAAGATCGCGCGAGGGCCGGGGCGCATCGCCGTCTTCATCGGCGCCTTCCGCTATCACGGCCACGCCCTGCGCGAGACCGGATTCCGCAGCTATTTCCGCGAGTTCGCGCCCGAGTTCACCCTGACGGACAGCATCGTCAACGTCGAGACGCGCCAGTTGACCTACGAGGCGACGCTCGGCCTGCTGGACCGGCACGACGACGTGGTCGGCATCTACGTCGCGGGCGGCGGCATGGAGGGCGCCATCGCAGCATTGCGCGAGGTCCGCCGGCCGGACGAGGTGACCTGCATCGTCCACGAACTGACGCCGGAGTCGAGGCAGGGGCTGCTAGACCGCCATGTCTCGGTGGTGATGGCGACGCCGCTGCCGGCGCTCTGCACCGACCTGATCGAGATGATGGTCCACAGCATCGAACACGGCATGGCGGAGAATCCCGGCCAGCGCTTCCTTCCCGCCCAGCTGTGGACGCCGGAAAGCCTGTAGGGCCAAGCCCGTAGGGGGCCTTCCGGCGCCATGATGGAAAACCATCATGGCGTGCTGCAAATTCTCTCATGTTTGACGGCGATCCAGCCGGCTGACGCGTTGACCGGACGGTGCGCGATGGTGAATGCTTCCCCTGCCAACCAAGAGCAGAAACGGCCGGGAGGAAGCGCGATGACGGATTCGGAACCCTGAGCCGTTCCGGCGGCCCGACACCGGGCGGCCCCCAAAAACCGAAAACGGCAATCGACCCCGGTGAACCGCCCGGGCGCGGCGCGCATGGCTGCGCGCGTGGCCCCGCTCGCCCACCGAACGACATGAGGCTTTAAAACAATGACCGTCAGAATTGGCATCATCGGCACCGGCGCCATCGGCCGCGACCATGCCCGGCGCATCGAGCAGGTGCTGGCCGGCGGCAAGATCGTCGCCCTGACCGATGTCAACCGCGAGTCCGCCGAGGCGGTGCGGGCCGACATCGCTCCCGATGCCGAGATCTTCCAGACCGGCGAGGAATTGATCGCCTCGCCGCTGGTCGATGCGGTTCTTGTCACCTCCTGGGGCGCCAGCCACGAGCAGTATGTGCTGGCCGCCATCGCCGCCGGGAAGCCCTGCTTCTGCGAAAAGCCGCTCGCAACCACCGCCGACGGCGCCAGGCGCATCGTCGATGCCGAGGTGGCGCACGGCAGGCGTCTGGTCCAGGTCGGCTTCATGCGCCGCTACGATGCCGGCTACATCGCGCTGAAGGAGGCGGTGACCAGCCGCACCGGCGCGCCGATCATGGTCCACGCCGCCCACCGCAACCCGACGGTGCCCCAGCATTACCTCACGCCGATGGCGATCCACGACACGCTGATCCACGAGATCGACGTGTTCCGCTGGCTGCTGGACGACGATTACGTTTCCGCCCGCGTGATCTTCCCGCGCCGCGCCGCCCGCAGCCACGGCAAGCTGCGCGACCCGCAGGTCGTGCTGCTGGAGACGGCGAAGGGCGTCGTCATCGACGTCGAGATCTTCGTGAACTGCCACTATGGCTACGACATCCAGTGCGAGGTGGTGGGCGAGGACGGCATCGCCCGCCTGCCGGAGCCGATGGCGGTGCAGATGCGCCTGAACGCCAGCCTGCAGAACCCGATCCTGACCGATTGGAAGGATCGTTTCATCGCCTCCTACGACGTGGAGCTTCAGGACTTCCTGAAGGCCGCCGCCCAGGGCACAGCCACCGGCCCGACCTGCTGGGACGGCTATGTCGCCGCCATCACCTCGGACGCCTGCGTCACCGCGCAGGAACGCGAGGGCGAGGCCGTCGCCATCACGTTGCCCAGCCGTCCGGCGCTCTACAGCTGACGGCCACCTGACCGGCGACACGGTTCCGCCGGTCCGTATCCATTGCCATCGCCAATCCGACGACCGGATTACAGCGGAGCAGACCCATGCCAACTCAACGCGGTCAAACTGAGCGCGAACTCGACGTCATTTCCATCGGCCGCTCCTCCGTCGACCTCTATGGCGAACAGGTCGGTGGCCGGCTGGAGGACATGCAGAGCTTCGCCAAATATGTCGGCGGCTGCCCAACCAACATCGCGGTCGGGACATCGCGCCTCGGCCTGCGCTCCGCCTTGCTGACCCGCGTCGGCGACGAGCATATGGGGCGTTTCATCCGGGAACAGCTGGTCCGCGAAGGCGTCGACACCGGCTGCGTCATCACCGATCCGGAACGGCTGACGGCCCTGGTCATCCTGGGCATCCGCGACAGGAAGACCTTCCCGCTGATTTTCTACCGCGAGAACTGCGCCGACATGGCGATCTGCGAGGAGGATGTCCGGGAAGACTTCATCGCCTCGGCCAGGGCCGTGGTGGTCAGCGGCACCCATTTCTCCACCCCCACCACCGAAGCCGCCATGCGCAAGGCGATGCGGCTGGCTCGGGCGAGCGGCACCAAAGTGGTGTTCGACATCGATTACCGCCCAGTGCTGTGGAAGCTGACCGGTCACGGGCTGGGGGAGGAGCGCTTCGTCGCCGACGGCGGCGTCACCGCCCTGTTGCAGACCATCCTGCCCGGCTGCGACCTGATCGTCGGCACGGAAGAGGAGTTCCACATCGCCGGCGGCAGCACCGACACGCTGGCGGCGCTGCGCCGGGTCCGCGCGCTGACCGGCGCGACGCTGGTCTGCAAGCGCGGCCCGATGGGCTGCGTCGTGTTCCCCGGTGCCATTCCCGACAGCCTGGAACAGGGCATCCGCGGTCCCGGCTTCCCGGTCGAGGTCTACAATGTGCTGGGGGCGGGCGACGCCTTCATGTCGGGCTTCCTGCGAGGCTGGCTGCGCGACCATCCGCTGGAGGAGTGTTGCGCCTTCGCCAACGCCTGTGGCGCCTTCGCGGTGTCGCGCCACGGCTGCGCGCCCGCCATCCCGACCTGGACGGAGCTGTCCTGTTTCCTCGAAAACGGCAGCCCGACGCCGCGGCTGCGCGAGGATGCCCGCCTTTCGCACATCCACTGGGCGACCACCCGCCGCCGCGACTGGCCGGAAGTGATGGCCTTCGCCATCGACCACCGTGCCCAGCTGGAGGCGATGGCGACACGGCTGGGCGCCGACCGGGCGCGGATCTCCGATTTCAAGCTGCTGGCCCTGCAGGCAGCACGGCGGGCCTGCGACGGCCGCGACGGCTTCGGCATGCTGCTGGACGGCATTCATGGCCAGGACGCGCTGGACGCGCTGACCGGCACCGGCGCCTGGATCGGCCGCCCGGTGGAACTGCCGGGGTCGCGTCCGCTGCGTTTCGAGGGCGGACCCGATGTCGCCGTGACCATCCGCGAATGGCCGGCCGAGCATGTGGTGAAGTGCCTCGCCTTCTACCACCCGGACGACGAGGAAGCGCTGCGCACCGAGCAGGAGCAGCGGATCCAGACCCTGTTCGCCGCCTGCCGCGCCACCGGCCACGAGCTTCTGCTGGAGATCATCCCGCCGCGCGGCATGCCGACCGGCGACGACACGATTTCCCGCGCGCTGGAGCGCTTCTATGGGCTCGGCATCCATCCCGACTGGTGGAAGCTGCCCTCGCCGGCCAGCCAGGGGGCCTGGAACAACATTGCCGGCACCATCGACCGGCATGACCCGCTGTGCCGCGGCGTGCTGATCCTCGGCCTCGACGCGCCGGAGGAGGAGCTGAAGGCCGGGCTGGCGCTGGCCGCCCGCCAGCCGGTCTGCAAGGGCTTCGCCGTCGGCCGCACCCTGTTCGGCACCGCCGCCGAGGCGTGGCTCGCCGGCAGCATCGACGATGCGGCGGCGGTCGCGGCGATGGAGGCCGCCTATGGCCGGCTGATCGCCTTCTGGCAGGAACAGCGCAGCCGCCACGGCCGCAGCCCCGCCTGATCTTCAAGCCATCATCAAGAACAAGAGGGGCCGGACTGGCCCAGTAGGGAGAAGCCATCATGGACAGCGTGCGCCTCACCGTCGCCCAGGCCGTCGTCCGTTATCTCAGCGCCCAGTATGTCGAGATCGACGGCCAGGAACTGCCGCTGTTCGCCGGTGTCTGGGCGATCTTCGGCCACGGCAATGTGGCGGGCATGGGCGAGGCGCTGCATGCCGCCCGTGACCGGCTGCCGACCTACCGTGCCCACAACGAGCAGGGGATGGCGCACGCCGCCATCGCCTATGCCAAGGCGCAAGCGCGGCGACGCATGATGGCCTGCACCACCTCCATCGGGCCGGGTGCGGTCAACATGGTGACGGCGGCGGCGCTGGCCTATGTCAACCGCCTGCCGGTGCTGCTGCTGCCGGGCGACGTCTTCGCCACCCGCGCTCCCGACCCGGTGTTGCAGCAGGTGGAGCGCTTCGAGGACGCCACTGTCAGCGCCAACGACTGCTTCCGCCCGGTGTCGCGCTTCTGGGACCGCATCACCCGAGCCGAACAGCTGATGCCCAGCCTGCGCCGCGCCATCCAGGTGCTGACCGACCCGGTGGAGTGCGGGCCGGTGACGCTCTGCCTGCCGCAGGACGTGCAGGCGGAAGCCCATGACTTCCCGGTCACTTTCTTCGAGCGGACCGTCCGCCGCACCCGCCGGCCGGAGCCCGACCGCGACGAGCTGGCCGCGGTGACGGCGGCCCTGCGAAACGCGAAGAAGCCGTTGATCGTTGCCGGCGGCGGCGTGTTCTACAGCGGCGCCTGCGATGCGCTGGCCGATTTCGCCAAGCGCCGCGGCATCCCGGTGGCGGAAACCCAGGCCGGCAAGGGCGCCCTGGTCTGGGACCATCCCTGCAACGTCGGCGCCATCGGCGTCACCGGCTCCAGCGCCGCCAACGAACTGGCGGCGGAGGCCGATCTGGTGCTGGCGGTCGGCACCCGGCTCGCCGACTTCACCACCGCCTCCTGGACGGTCTTCGCCAACCGCGGCGCCCGTCTCGCCGGGCTGAACGTCGCCGCCTTCGATGCGGTGAAGGGCGACGCCCTGCCGCTGGTTGCCGACGCGGCGCGCGGGCTGGCGGCCCTCGATGCCGGGCTCGGCGACTGGTCGGCGCCGCTGCCCTGGCAGTCTTTGGCGCAGGAGCGCACCGCCGTCTGGACCCGCATCGTCGACCGGGTGACCGCCGATGCCGGGCTCGACCTGCCGACCGACGCCCAGGTGCTGGGGGCGGTCAACCGCGCCGCCGGCAGTGACGGCACCATCGTCTGCGCCGCCGGCGGCCTGCCGGGCGAGCTGCACAAGCTGTGGCGCAGCGGCCGGCCCGGCGGCTACCATCTGGAATACGGCTTCTCCTGCATGGGCTACGAGATCGCCGGCGGGCTGGGCGTCAAGATGGCCTGCCCGGACCGCGAGACCTTCGTCATGGTCGGCGACGGCAGCTACATGATGCTGAATTCCGAGCTGGCCGTGTCGGTGGCGATGAAGCGCAAGCTGATCGTCGTCCTGCTCGACAATCGCGGCTACGGCTGCATCAACCGGCTGCAGAACGCCTGCGGCGGCGCGCCCTTCAACAATTTGCTGCGCGACACCCATTACGAGACGGAGACCCTGCCCGACATCGACTTCGCCGGCCATCTGCGCGCGCTGGGTGCGGTGACCGAGACGGTGACGGGCATTGCCCAGTTGGAACAGGCGCTGGAACGCGCCAAGGCGTCCCCCGTCACCTATGCCATCGTCATCGACACCGACCCGCTGCCCTCGACCAAAGAGGGCGGGGCGTGGTGGGACGTGCCGGTGCCGGAACTCTCGACCCGTCCGGAGGTCGCGGCGGCCCGTGAACGCTACGTCGCCCACAAGGCCCGCCAGCGCCGCTGACCGCGCCCCTCCTCCCCAATTCCACCATCTTCTTCCGTCTTGGGAGCATCCGATCATGACCGTTCGTCTCGGCGTCAACCCGATCGCCTGGAGCAACGACGATATGCTTGAGCTGGGCGGGGCGACGCCGCTGGAGCAGTGCCTTGCCGAAGGGCGCGAGGCCGGTTTCCAGGGCTTCGAGCTTGGCAACAAATTCCCGCGCGATGCCGCCGTGCTGCGCCCGATCCTCGACGGTTACGGCCTGTCTCTGGTGTCCGGCTGGTACAGCGCCGGCCTGCTGGAGCGCAGCGTCGCCGAGGAGATCGAGGCGGTGCAGCCGCACCTGCAGCTGCTGAAGGCGATGGGCTGCCCGGTGATGGTGGTGGCCGAGACGACCGGCTGCGTCCATGGTTCCCGCGGCACGCCGCTCTCCCAGCGCCCGACGCTGGAGTCCGGCCAGTGGGCGGAGTTCGGCCGCCGCATGGTGGAGTTCGGCGACTATTTGCGCGACCAGGGCACGCCGCTCGCCTACCACTACCACATGGGCACGGTGGTGGAGACGCCCGACGAGATCGACCGCTTCGCCGAAGTCACCGGCGACAGCGTCGGCATCCTGCTCGACACCGGCCACCTGACCTTCGCCGGCGGCAACCCGCTGGACCTGATCGCCAAATGGGGCCGCCGCATCAACCACGTCCATTGCAAGGACGTGCGCGCCGACGTGCTGAAGCGGGCCAGGGCGACCGACAGCAGCTTCCTCGACGCCGTCATCGACGGGGTGTTCACCGTGCCGGGCGACGGCTGCGTCGATTTCCCCGCCGTGGTGAAGGCGCTGAAGGACGCGGACTATCGCGGCCGGTGGCTAGTGATCGAGGCGGAGCAGGACCCCGCCAAGGCCCATCCCCTGACCTACGTCACCAAGGGCCGCCAGCATCTGAGCGCGCTCGTCGCAGAATACGGCCTGTGAGCATCCAAATGACCAATATCGTTTCGCATTTCATCAACGGCGCCCCGGTCGACGGCACCAGCGGCCGCCTCGGCGACGTCTACAACCCGGCGACCGGCCGCAACAGCGCCAAGGTGCCGCTGGCGACCGCGGCGGAGGTCGACCGTGCCGTTGCCGCCGCCCGGGCCGCCTTCCCGGCATGGTCGGCCGCCACCCCGCTGCGCCGCGCCCGGGTGATGTTCGCCTTCAAGCAGCTGCTGGAGCAGAACGCCGACCGGCTCGCCAGCCTGATCACCGCCGAACATGGCAAGGTCCATTCCGACGCGCTGGGCGAGGTGACGCGCGGGCTGGAGGTGGTGGAGTTCGCCTGCGGCGGGCCGCATCTGCTGAAGGGCGAGGTGGCGGAGAATGTCGGCACCCGCGTCGACAGCCATTCGCTGCGCCAGCCGCTGGGCGTCGTCGCCGGCATCACGCCGTTCAACTTCCCGGCCATGGTGCCGTTGTGGATGTTCCCGGTGGCCCTCGCCTGCGGCAACTGCTTCATCCTGAAGCCGTCGGAACGGGTGCCGAGTGCGGCCCTGTTCATGGCGGACCTGCTGACCCAGGCCGGCCTGCCCGACGGCGTCTTCAACGTCGTCCATGGCGACAAGGTGGCGGTCGATGCGCTGCTGAGCCATCCCGACGTAAAGGCGGTCAGCTTTGTCGGCTCGACCCCCATCGCCCAGTACATCTATGCCACCGGTGCGGCCAACGGCAAGCGGGTGCAGGCGCTGGGCGGGGCCAAGAACCACATGGTCATCATGCCCGACGCCGACCTCGATCAGGCGGTGGACGCGCTGATGGGGGCGGCCTACGGCTCGGCCGGCGAGCGCTGCATGGCGATCTCGGTCGCCGTGCCGGTGACGGAGGCGGTGGCCGACGCGCTGGTCGAACGGCTGGCCGAGCGGGTTCGCGCCCTGAAGATCGGTCCCGGCACCGACCCCTCGGCGGAGATGGGGCCGCTGGTCACCCGCCAGCACCGCGACAAGGTGCGCGGTTACATCGACCTCGGCATCGAGGAGGGTGCCAAGCTGGTGGTCGACGGCCGTCGGGTCGAGATCGCCGATCCGGAGTGCGGCGACGGCTATTTCCTCGGCGGCACGCTGTTCGACCACGTCACGCCGGAGATGCGGATCTACAGGGAGGAGATTTTCGGCCCGGTGCTGGCGGTGGTCCGCGTTCCCGACTACCGCACGGCGGTCGATCTGATCAACGCGCACGAGTTCGGCAACGGCACCGCCATCTTCACCCGCGATGGCGACACCGCGCGCGCCTTCGGTGCGGAGATCGAGGTCGGCATGGTCGGCGTCAATGTGCCGATCCCGGTGCCGATGGCCTTCCACAGCTTCGGCGGCTGGAAGCGTTCCCTGTTCGGCGACCATCACATGCATGGGCCGGAGGGCGTGCGCTTCTACACCCGGCTGAAGACCATCACCAGCCGCTGGCCGACCGGCATCCGGTCCGGCGCCGACTTCGTGATGCCGACGATGAAGTGAGCGGGAACGTATGATCCTTCATTGTCCGCGCCTGATTCCAACACGGCTTCGCCAGGGGGCGGAGACGCATCGCAAGACCATCCGGCACCACAGAGGGCGACCATGAGCAAGCTGCTGCTGCGCAACCACGCACCGGACCCGGCCGGCCGGGTGCACCATGTCACGCCCGAATCGGCGGGCTGGTCGTGCATCGGGTTCGACCTCTACCGCCTGGAGGAGGGGATGACCGTTTCCGGCGAGGATGCGGACCGCGAGACCTGTCTGGTCTTCGTCGCCGGGCGCGGCGCGGCGATGGCCGGCGACCGGGAATGGGCGGAGCTTGGCGACCGCATGTCGCCCTTCGAGGACAAGCGGCCCTACGCGATCTACCTGCCGCAGGGCACGCCGTGGCGGGTGCGGGCCACCACCGCGTTGGAACTGGCGGTCTGCACCGCGCCCGGCCTGAACGGCGGGCTGCCGGTGCGGCTGATCCGTCCGGAGGATGTCGGCGCCTCGGTCCGCGGGCAGGGCAGCAATACCCGCCATGTCTTTGATATCCTGCCCGAATCGCAGCCGGCCGACAGTCTTCTGGTGGTGGAGGTCATCACGCCGGCCGGCAACTGGTCCAGCTATCCGCCGCACAAGCACGACAGCGACGACGGCACGGCGGAAACCCAGCTGGAGGAGACCTATTACCACCGCATCGACCCGCCGCAGGGCTTCGCCTTCCAGCGCGTCTATACCGACGACCGCTCGCTGGACGAGGCGATGGCGGTGGAAAACGGCGACCTCGTCATGGTCCCGCGCGGCTACCACCCGGTCGGCGCCGCCCACGGCTACACCGGCTATTACCTGAACGTGATGGCCGGCCCCCGCCGCGCCTGGCATTTCAACACCGCCCCGGAACACCGCTGGCTGCTGGCTCCGGTCTGACCGGGGGCCGCGGTCAAGGTCCCAGCAAAGGAAAGGCCCCCGTCCGGTACCTCGGACGGGGGCCTTTCCATGGGAGGCAACCTGCCATCGGACCTTGCGGACCTTGCCGGCCGGCGGCGGTGTGTTTCGCCTCAGAGGTCGCCGAGCGACCGGTCGATCTCCCACACCAGCCGGTCGGCCAGCTTGATCGAGCGGGCAAGGTCGGCGGGGCACATCCCCAGGCCGGGATCCTCGACCACCGGGAAGCTCTCCGCCTTGTCGATTCCCAGGCCCTTCGCGGTGACCAGCACCTCGTAGCTGCGGTTGTCCTCGTTGAACAGGCATTCGGTCTCGAAGCCGCGGGCATCGCTTTCGGCCCACATGATCGCTTTGCTCATGGTCTCGTATCCTGACGTAAGGGTTTCGTTACTTGGCGAGCGCCGCGTCCTTGCGGGCGGCGGACTTGCCGGCAGGTTTGACCTCGACCGGTGCGGCGTCCTGGGCCGACGGCTCGACATAGGCGCGGCCATAGTAGCTGTCGACCAGCAGCTGCCTGATCTCGGCGACCAGCGGATAGCGCGGGTTGGCGCCGGTGCACTGGTCGTCGAAGGCCGCTTCGGCTATCGCATCGACCCGCGCCAGGAAGGCCGCCTCCGGCACCCCCGCCGCCTGGATCGAGGCCGGGATCTCCAGCGCCCGCTTCAACTCCTCCACCCAGGCAATCAGCTTCTCGACCCGCTCATGGTCGCGGCTGCCGCCCAGCTCCAGATGCCGGGCGATCTGTGCATAGCGCGCCACGCCCTTGGGACGGTCGTACTGGCTGAACGCCGTCTGCTTGGTCGGGATGTCCGCCGCGTTGTAGCGGATCACGTTGGCGATCAGCAGCGCGTTGGCGATGCCGTGCGGGATGTGGAACTCCGCCCCCAGCTTGTGCGCCATCGAATGGCACACGCCGAGGAAGGCGTTGGCAAACGCGATGCCGGCCAGCGTCGCCGCGTTGTGCACCAGCTCCCGCGCCTTCGGATCCTGGCACCCGTTGCGGTAGGCCGAGGGCAGGTTCTCCTTCAGGAGCTTCAGCGCCTGCAAGGCCTGACCGCCGGAATATTCGTTCGCCACCACCGAGACGTAAGCCTCCAGCGCATGGGTCACCGCGTCGATGCCGCCCGCCGCCGTCAGGCCCTTGGGCATGTCCATCACGAGGTTGGCGTCGACGATCGCCATGCTCGGCGTCAGCTCGTAATCGGCGATCGGATACTTGGTTCCGGTGCGCTCGTCGGTCACCACCGCGAAGGGCGTCACCTCCGATCCCGTGCCGGACGTGGTCGGCACCGCCACCAGCTGCGCCTTCACGCCGAGCTTGGGGAAGGTGTAGATGCGCTTGCGGATGTCCATGAAGCGCAGCGCAAGATCCTCGAACGCCACCTCGGGCGCCTCGTACATCACCCAGATGATCTTGGCCGCGTCCATCGGCGAGCCGCCGCCCAGCGCCAGGATCACGTCGGGCTGGAAGGCGTTGGCGAGCGCCACCCCCTTGCGCACCACTGCCAGCGTCGGGTCGGCGCTGACCTCGAAGAAGGTCTCGACCTCCAGCCCCAGCGACTTCAGCACGCGGACGCTGTCGGTGACATGGCCGTTCTCGAACAGGAAGCGGTCGGTGACGATCAGGCAGCGCTTCTTCCCGCGCAGCTCCTCCAGCGCGAAGGGCAGGCAGCCGCGGCGGAAATAGATCGACTTGGGCAGCTTGTGCCACAGCATGTTCTCGGCCCGCTTGGCCACCGTCTTCCTGTTGATCAGGTGCTGCGGCCCGACATTCTCCGAGATCGAGTTGCCGCCCCACGAGCCGCAGCCCAGCGTCAGCGAGGGGGCGAGGCGGAAGTTGTAGAGGTCGCCGATGCCGCCATGGGACGACGGCGTGTTGATCAGGATGCGGGCGGTCTTCATCCTGTCGCCGAAATGGCGGATGCGCCCGGCCTGCCGGTCCTGGTCGGTGTAGAGTGCGGAGGTGTGGCCGATGCCGCCGAGCGCCACCAGGGCGGCGGCCTTGTCGCAGGCCTCCATGAAGTCCTTGGCGCGGTAGAGCGCCAGGGTCGGCGACAGCTTCTCGTGGGCGAAGGGTTCGCTGTCGTCGATGTCGGTGACTTCGGCGATCAGCACCTTGGTGGCGAGCGGCACGTTCAGGCCGGCCATGGCGGCGATGGCGTGGGCGGGCTGGCCGACGATGTCGGCATTGAGATGGCCGTCGGTCAGCAGCACCTTGCGCACGGCGTCGGCCTCGCGGGGCGACAGGATGTAGCCGCCATGATGGGCGAAGCGGTCGCGCACCGCGTCATAGACGGCATCGACCACCACCGCCGACTGTTCGGACGCGCAGACCACGCCGTTGTCGAAGGTCTTGGACATCAGGATGGAGGCGACGGCGCGCTTGATGTCGGCGAACTCGTCGATGACGGCGGGGGTGTTGCCGGCGCCGACGCCGATGGCAGGCTTGCCCGACGAGTAGGCGGCCTTGACCATCCCCGGCCCGCCGGTGGCAAGGATCAGGTTGATGTCCGGGTGGTGCATGACGGCGTTGGAGAGCTCCAGCGAGGGCTCGTCGATCCAGCCGATGATGTCATCGGGGGCGCCGGCCTCGACCGCGGCGGCGAGCACGAGGCGGGCGGCCTCGCAGGTCGATCTGCGGGCGCGGGGATGGGGGGAGAGCACCAGGCCGTTGCGGGTCTTCAGCGCGATCAGCGCCTTGAAGATGGCGGTGGAGGTCGGGTTGGTGGTGGGGACGATGCCGCAGATCAGGCCGACCGGCTCGGCGATGGTGAGGATGCCGGCGTCGTTGTCTTCCGACAGGACGCCGCAGGTCTTGTCATCCTTGTACTTGTTGTAGATGTATTCGGCGGCGAAGTGGTTCTTGATGACCTTGTCTTCCATGACGCCCATGCCGGTCTCCGCCACCGCCATCCTGGCGAGCGGGATGCGGGCGTTGGCGGCGGCCAGAGCCGCGCTGCGGAAGATCAGGTCGACCTTCTCCTGCGGATAGTCGGCGAAGCGCGCCTGCGCCGCCTTAACCCGCGCGATCAGGGCGTTCAGGTCGGAAAGGGTTTTAACGGTCGTGACCATGATCGGGCGTCTCCCGTCGGGTGTCGCCAAAGGGCCGGTTTCCCGGCCTGGAACCCCCGAATCTCTCGGTTCCATGCAGTATGTAGGAAACCTACATCCCGCTTGATGGCGACGCAAGAGTGGTCATACCACTTGCCGTGAGATTTGATCTGGATCATGTCATGCCAAGCGGCTGCAGGAGCGTCCTGGCAGGCGATATGCCATTCTCCCCATATGTGCAGGCATTAAGTCGCCTCAACCGAAATGTAGTTTCACTACATTATGGGCGTGCGCCAGACCAGTCTCAATCATGCGCAGCAAAAACCCATGAAAAGGCGGAGGTCACGCCCCCGCCTGTCCTTCGTACCAGGGCTTGGTTGCCTTGACGATGCGCACCACCGACAGCATCACCGGGACCTCGACCAGCACCCCGACCACGGTGGCGAGCGCCGCTCCGGAGTTGAGCCCGAACAGGCTGATGGCCGCCGCCACCGCCAGTTCGAAGAAGTTGGAGGCGCCGATCAGCGCGGCCGGCGCCGCGACGCACCACGCCACGCGCAAGCGGCGCGACAGCCAATAGGCGAGGCCGGCATTGACATAGACCTGGATCAGGATCGGCACCGCCAGCAGCAGGATCACCAGCGGCTGCGCCAGGATCTGCTCGCCCTGGAAGCCGAACAGCAGGACCAGCGTGGTCAGCAGCGCCAGCAGCGACACCGGCTGGATGCGGCCGAGCACGCGTGCCAGCGCCGGCTCGCCGCCGGTCGCTAGCAGACTGCGCCGCCAGAGTTGTGCGGCCACCACCGGGATGACGATGTAGAGCAGCACCGACAGCAGCAGCGTGCCCCACGGCACGGTGATCGACGCCACGCCCAGCAGCAGCCCGACCAGCGGTGCGAAGGCGAACACCATGATCAGGTCGTTCAGCGCCACCTGGCTCAGCGTGTAGTGCGGCTCGCCCTCGCACAGGTTGGACCAGACGAACACCATGGCGGTGCAGGGGGCGGCGGCCAGCAGGATCAGCCCGGCGATGTAGGAGGAGATCTGCTCCTGCGGCAGCAGCGGGGCGAACAGATGGCCGATGAACAGCGTGCCGAGCAGCGCCATCGAGAAGGGCTTGACCGCCCAGTTGATGAACAGCGTCACGCCGATGCCGCGCCAATGTTCCTTGACCTGCCCCAGCGCGCCGAGGTCGATCTTCAGCAGCATCGGCACGATCATCAGCCAGATCAGCAGGGCGACCGGCAGGTTGACCTGGGCGACCTCGGCGGCGGCGATCGCCTGGAACAGGCCGGGCACCAGATGGCCGAGCGCGATGCCGGCGACGATGCACAGCGCCACCCAGAGGCTGAGATAGCGCTCGAAATTCCCCATGGCGGGACGCGCCGCCGGGGCGGTTTGGATGTCCGCGGTCATGGATTTTCCCCCCGCGTCACGATTCTGTCTGTGCCATCTCGTCCATCCGGCGCTTCAGCGCCATGCGGTCGAGCGACGCGATGGGCAGGCTGGCGAAAGCCCGGATGCGGCGTTCGATCTGGTCGAACACCGTTGCGGTGAAGGCGGCCTTCTCGGCGTCGGTTCCTTCGGCGCCGGACGGATCGGGAAAGCCCCAATGGGCGCTGATCGGCTGTCCCGGCCATACCGGGCAGACCTCCCCCGCGGCGTTGTCGCAGACGGTGACGATGAAATCCATGTGGGGAGCGCCCGGCGTGGCGAACTCGTCCCAGTTCTTCGACCGAAGGTCAGCCATCGGAAAGCCCAGCCGCTCCAGCAGGTCGCGGACATACGGGTTGATGCGCCCGGACGGCTGGCTGCCGGCGCTGAAGCCGCGGAAGCGGCCCTTGCCCTCCCGGTTCAGCAGGCATTCCGCCATGACGCTGCGGGCGCTGTTATGCGTGCAAAGGAACAGCACAGTGTAGACGCGGTTCTCGGCCATTCTTCGCTCCGTTTTCCGGATGTCAGCAGCCGCAGCGCGGGCTTGCGGTCTTTTCGCTGTTGGCCGCTTCCGGCGTCGGCGCGCAGACCGGAAGGCAGGCACCGGCACTGGCGGACCGGCCGCAGCAGTTTTCCGACAGGAAGCCGACGATCCCGGTCATCCGCTCGAAATCGGCCGAATAGATCAGCGAGCGGCTCTCCCGCCGCTGCAGGATCAGCCCGGCATTGGTCAGCGCCGACAGGTGGAAGGACAGGGTGGCCGGTGCGACCGCCAGCGCCTCCGCAATCGATCCGGCGGCGCGGCCTTCCGGTCCAGCCTCCACCAGCAGGCGGAAGATGTCCAACCGCGTTTCCTGTGCCAGCGCCGCCAGCCCGGCCAGGACATCCTTCTTTTCCATGCCGACACCCATAGGTTCGATCATTCGACAACTATCGAAATGACAGGTGGAGCGCAGGCTGTCAACGATATTTCTATGAATGTCGAAATGATCTGCTGCTGCCCGCCGCCCGATGCAGGGTGCCGGAAAAACCAAAGGCCTCCGCAGCGATGCCGGCGGAGGCCTTGGTGGAACGAACCCGGTCAATCGGGAGGTCAGAAGCCGATGATGCCCGTCATCCAGAGCAGGATCACGATAATTCCGGGAACGCCCAGAAGCCAAAGCAGGATAGGCATGCGTCTCCTCCATATTCAGATGGTCAGGCTGCAAGAGCACTGCTCTTCGATGCTGCTGAATGAACGGAGTAACTTGCCGATCTGTTCCCTCGTTTCTCCCGCTGAGGCCACGGTTAGGGTAAAAATTTTGTCGGTACCGCCGATGGCGCCGCCCGTGATTGCATCGCAACAACGACGGTAAAGCCCTCAATCCTCCAGCAGCGACCGCTCTGCGGCGATGATCGACACCAGGGCGTCCATCACCGCGCGCACCCGTGCCGACCGACGGAGATCGCCGTGCACCAGCAGCCACAGCTCGCGCGGCTGCGGCGGCGGAAGGCCCGCGGCCGGAACCGCCTGGACCAGGACTGCATCCATCCGACCGAGGAAATGCGGAATCGCGGCGATGCCGATGCCGGCCGCGGCCGCAGCACGCAGGCTCATCAGGTCGTTGGCGCGGAAGACGAAGGGGCGGCGGCCGGCCACCTGCCGTAGCCAGCGCTGCTGCGGCACATGGTCCATGCTGTCGTCATAGCCGATGAATTCCCAATCGGCCTCGTCGCGGCCGGCGAGATAATCCCGCGTCGCATAGAGCCCGTAGCCCATGGCGCCAATCCTTCGGGCGACCAGCCCATCGTCCTCCGGCCTTTGCAGGCGCAGCGCGAGGTCGGCCTCCCGCCGGGTCAGGCTGACCGCACGGACATCGCCGACCAGCTCCACCACCAGCTTGGGCAGCGTCCGCCGCAGGCCGGCCAGCCGCGGCGCCAGGAAACTGCTGGAGAAGGCCGGCGGGGCCGACAGGCGCACCACACCGGCCGGCTCGCCCGGCTGGCCGCGGGCATGGCGCTCCACCGCCAGTACCCCATCCTCCACCCGGCGGGCCAGGACTGCGAACTCCTCCGCTTCCGCGGTCGGGGCATAGCCGCGCGGCAGCCGGTCGAACAGGCGCACGCCAAGGTCGGCTTCCAGCGCCGCCACCCGGCGGGCGACGGTGGAGTGGTCCACCCCCAGCTTCCGCGCCGTTGCCGACAGGCTGCCGCTGTCCGCCAGCGCGAGGAAGACGCGCAGATCATCCCAGTTCATTGGCCCAGTTCACCGGCCCATCCCATCGGACCCTCCGCCTCTGCGCAAAAACACCCAGGACTTGGGCGACTTTGCCGAATTTCAGTGCGCTGCGCCACAGATTAGCCTCCGCTCCATCGCAACGATCAACGGAGACAGCCGATATGATCCGCTCAATCCAGACGGCCGGGCCGGGCGGCGCCGAGGTGATGCGGCCTGCCCTCATCGACCTGCCGGCCCCGCGCGAGGGCGAGATCCGCCTGCGCCATGCCGCCGCCGGGGTCAATTTCGTCGACATCTACCACCGCACCGGCCTCTATCCGCTGCCGGCCTATCCCGCGACGCTCGGGGTCGAGGGCGCCGGCATGGTGGAGGCGGTCGGACCGGGGGTGGAGGGGCTTGCCGTCGGCGACCGCGTCGCCTGGGCCGGGCTGCCGGCCGGCGGTTATGCCGAGGCGCGCCTGCTGGCCGCCGACCGTGCGGTGCGCCTGCCCGATGGCGTCGAGCCGGTGGCCGCCGCGTCCCTGCTGCTGCGCGGCATCACCGTTCACATGCTGCTCAACCGGGTCTGCCCGGTCGGGCCGGGGAGCACGATCCTGGTGCATGCCGCCGCCGGCGGTCTTGGCCTTCTGCTGACCCAATGGGCGAAGAGCCTGGGCGCCACCGTCATCGGCACGGTCGGCAGCGCCGCCAAGGCGGAAACCGCCCGTGCCCATGGGCTCGACCACGCGATCCTGTATCGGGACGAGGATTTCGTCGCCGCCGTCCGCGATCTGACCGGCGGGCGCGGCGCCGATGTCGCGGTGGACGGCATCGGCGGCGACACGCTGCGCCGGACCTTCGACGCGGTGCGGCTGTTCGGCACCGTGGCCAGCGTCGGTCAGGCCGGCGGGCCGGTCGTCCCGCTCGAACTGTCCGAGCTGGGACCGCGCCGCTCGCTCTGCCTCGCCCGGCCCAGCGTGTTCGCCTACATGGCCGATCCAGCCACCTACCGCGCCGCCGCCGGGGAGGTGCTGGCCCGTGTCGCCGCCGGACTAAGCGCCGGTCCGGTGACCTGCCTGCCGCTCGCTGCCGCGGCGGAGGCCCATCGCGCGCTGGAGGGGCGGGGCACCAGCGGCGCCCTGGTCCTCACGCCCGATTGAGTCGCGCCGCCGGGACCAGCCACTTCTCCATGGCGTAATTGTGGATCGGCACATCGCCGATCCTGAGGTCCCGGCGGGCCAGCAGGGTGAAGCCGCGGCGCAGCAGGAAGGGACGGGCGGCCTCGCTCGCCTCCACATGCAGGCGGGGGTGCCCGAGCGCCCGGGCGCGCGCCTCCAGCACGTCGACCAGCGCCGACATGACGCCGCGGCCGGCCGCCTCCGGCGCGCAATAGAGGAAGTTGATGTGGCCGTCGGTCTCGACGTCGCTGAAGGCCACCGGCCGGTCGTCCCCGTCCACCGCGACCAGGGCGACGCGGCCGTCGCCATAGGCTTCCCGCACCCGCTCCACCGTCGGCGCCCGGGCGGCCCAGGCCTCCACCTGCTCGGCGCTGTAGAAGCGCGGGCCGATGCCACGGACGGAGCGGGCGTAAAGCTGCGCCAGGACGGGGGCGTCCGACGGCCGGTAATCCCTGATCCTCATCTGTCCCATCTTTCGGCCCACTCCCAGGCGGTCATTTCGCCGGCGCCAGCCGCAGGACCGCGCCGTCCGCGGCATCGGTGATGACGTAGAGGGCGTCGTCCGGACCCTGTGCCACATCGCGGATGCGCGCGTCGAGCGGAATGCGCTCGACCTCCCTCGCCCCTGTGCCATCGATGGCGACGCGCACCAGCCCCTTGGCGCTGAGGCCGCCGATCAGGGCGCTGCCCTGCCAGTCGCGGAACAGTCCGCCGGTGTAGAAGGCCATGCCCGACGGCGAGATCACCGGCGTCCAGTGGATCACCGCGTCGGTGAACTCCTTGCGGGTCGGTGGGTCGGGGATGTCGCGGCCGTCGTAATGCTTGCCCCAGCTGACCAGCGGCCAGCCGTAATTTTTCCCGGCTTCCGGCCGGTTCAGCTCGTCGCCGCCCATCGGACCCATCTCGGCGATCCACAGCGCTCCGCTGCGCGGGTCGATGGCCGCCGCCTCGATGTTGCGATGGCCGTAGGACCAGACGGCGCCGGCCGTCGCCCCCTCTCCGGCGAACGGATTGTCCTTCGGAGCCGAGCCGTCGCGGTTCAGCCGGACCACCTTGCCCAGCGTGTTGTCGCGGGTCTGCGCCGGATCGAACTTGTAGCGCTCGCCCAGCGTCAGGAAGATGTGGCCGTCGGGCGCGAAGGCGATGCGGGTGCCGAAATGGTTGCCGCCGTCCACCTTGGGCGACTGGCGGAAGATGACGTGCAAGTCTTCGATGCCGCGCTCGCCCAGCGTGCCGCGCGCGAGCGCCGTGCCTGCGGTGCCGCCGTCTCCCGGCTCGGCATAGGCGAGGTAGATGACGCGGTTGCGGGCGAAGTCGGGATCGACGGCCACGTCCATCAACCCGCCCTGGCCCTGGTTGAAAACTTTCGGCGTTCCGGCCAGCGGGGAGGAGAGCGAGCCGTCGCGCGCCATGATGCGCAGCCGCCCCGGCTTTTCCGTCACCAGAGCCCGGCCGTCGGGGAGGAAATCGATGCCCCAGGGCCGCTCCAGCCCGCCGGCGACGCGGCTGACCGCCACCGGCCCGGCGCTGGTGCGGACGGTCTTCACCGTCTGTCCTTGCCCCTGTTGTGCCTGAGCCGGGGCAAGCGGGATGGCGAGGGCGGCAATGAGAGCGGCGATTGGAGCGGTGTCCGACAGGGTCAGGGTGCTGCGCATCGCGATCCTCCGGTTTTTCGGGATTGATCTTGCAGATGGGGGTGCGGGGCCGGCGGCCAAGGCCGGCTCCCCCGAAAGACTCCCCCGCCGGTATGGCCGACCGGAGCCTGGACGCAATTCGTCACATGTTTGTGTGCATACCCGGGTCATCCGATTTCACACGCCGATTGTTACCGTTCCGTTGCGGTGTTCGGAGCAGGGAACGGGGTATGGAAGACTTCTTTCGCCGGCTGTCGTCCAGCCTCCCACGCGCCGCTTGGGCACAATATGGGATCACGCTGCTGCTGGTCGCGTTGACGGCGCTGGTGCGCCATGCGCTCGATCCGCTGCTGTTCAAATACCCGTTCCTGCTCTTCATCCCGACCATCTTCGTCATCGCCTTGCTGTTCGACCGCGGGTCGGGCTATCTGGCGGTTGCGCTGTCGGGACTGTGTTCGGCCTGGCTCTTCATGAAGCCGGAGGGGATGCTGTGGATCGCCGAGCCGGGCGACCGGCTGGCCTTCCTCATCTATATGGGCCTCGGTTTCGGCATCGCCGGCGGCGCCCATGCCCTGCGTCGGGCGAACGAGCAACTGCGCGAGTATTCGAACCAGTTGGCCGCCGCCAATGCGGAAAAGGACCTGATGCTGCACGAGATCCATCACCGGATCCGCAACGACCTGCAACAGATCTGCGCCCAGCTGACGCTCGCCGCCCACAAGGCGGGGGCGGGGCAGGACATCGTCAGCGGCACCATCGAGCGGATCGGCGTGCTGGCCCGCGTTTATGTCCGGCTGCGCCGGGTGGAAGGCGTCAACATCGTCAGTTCGAAGGATTTCCTGGAAAGTCTGGTCGAGGACATCCAGATCGGCGTCGTCGGGGTGCAGCCGGTGGCGATCAGCGCCGAGGTGGACGATGCCGATCTCGACATGGGGGTCGCGGTGGCGGTGGGCACTATCGCCAACGAACTGGTCACCAACGCGCTGAAATACGCCTTTCCCGACGGCCGGGCCGGCCGCATCGAGCTGAGCTTCCGCAAGGAAGCGACCGGGTGCGTGCTGTGTGTCTGCGACGACGGGGTCGGCATCCTGTCCGACCGGCCGCAGGGGACCGGGCTGGGCGGCCGGATCATCCAGCAGCTTGCCCTGCAACTGCGCGGCAGCCTCGACATCGAGCCGCGGCCGGAGCGCGGCGTGAAGACGATCCTGCGCTTCCCCTGCTGCCAGCCATCGGCATCGCCGGGCGATGGCCCCTCCGCCTCATGAAAAACAGGCCGTGGCGGCGTGGGGGAGGGCGATTTTCCGCGGCCGGTTAATCTGCGTCAATACCGGCCTTCCTCCAGTCGTGCCAGACTGGCCGGCGTGAAGCACAGCGCCGGCCGTGGGCCGTTTGCCGAAGTCACGCCAAACTTCCCCCGACCGGCGGCCACCAAAATGGGAGGACGCCATGGTCATGATGAAAGCGGCGGTGTTCGTCGAACCGGGCCGCATCGTGCTGGACGACAAACCGATCCCCGACGTCGGGCCGCTCGACGCGCTGATCCGCATCACCACGACGACGATCTGCGGCACCGACATCCACATCCTGAAGGGCGAATATCCGGTTGCCCGCGGCCTGACCATCGGCCATGAGCCGGTCGGCATCATCGAGAAGCTGGGCTCCGCCGTCACAGGCTACCGGGAGGGGCAGCGCGTGATCGCCGGGGCCATCACCCCCAGCGGCCACAGCAACGCCTGCCTGTGCGGCTGCCATTCCCAGGACGGCGCCGGCACCCGGCATGGCTGGAAGCCGCTGGGCGGCTGGCGCTTCGGCAACAGCATCGACGGCTCCCAGGCCGAATACCTGCTGGTCCCCGACGCGATGGTCAACCTCGCTCCCGTCCCCGATGGGCTGACGGACGAGGAGGTGCTGATGTGCCCCGACATCATGTCCACCGGTTTCGCCGGGGCGGAGCGCGGCAACATCCGCATCGGCGACACGGTCGCGGTCTTCGCGCAAGGCCCCATCGGCCTCTGCGCCATCGCCGGCGCCAGGCTGAAGGGCGCCACCACCATCATCGCCGTCGACACCGTGCCGGTGCGGCTGGAGATGGCGCGGCGGATGGGGGCCGACCATGCGGTGGACTTCCGCAGCGTCGATCCGGTCGAGGAGATCATGCGGCTGACCGACGGCCGCGGCGTCGATGTCGCCATCGAGGCGCTGGGCACCCAGGCGACCTTCGAGGCGGCGCTGCGCGTGCTGCGGCCGGGCGGTACCCTGTCCAGCCTCGGCGTCTATTCCGGCGATTTGCGCCTGCCGCTGGGACCGTTCGCCGCCGGTCTCGGCGACCACACCATCGTCACCTCGCTCTGCCCCGGTGGCAAGGAGCGGATGCGCCGGCTGATGGGCGTCGTCGCCTCCGGCCGCGTCGACCTCAAGCCGCTGGTCACCCACCGCTTTCCGCTGGAGCGGATCGAGGAGGCCTACGATCTGTTCGGCCACCAGCGCGACGGCGTGCTGAAGGTGGCGATCACGCCCTGAGTCTCGAACGAAAAGAAGCCCCCCTCCCAGGCGGGAGAGGGGCTTTTCAAGGTCACACGCAACACCAGAGGAGAGAGGACAAACAAGGAAAGCAGAGGCTTACTTCGCCAGATCGACGGCTTCGGCCAGACGCTTCACCGCCTCCTGCGAGGTCATGGTGGAATTGAAGTGGGCGGTCACCACGTCGAGGAAGGCGCCGCGGACGGCGCCGGGGACCGCCATCTCGTGGGCCATCGAGGGCACGGCGCTGTTGGTGTCGATGGCCGTCTTCAAATCGTCCATCGACTTGACGGCGCATTCGTCGAAGCTGTCGCGCGCCATGTCCTGGCGGGCGGGGATGGAGCCCTTCAGGACGTTGAAGGTCTCCTGGAACTTCTTGCCCAGGATCAGCTTGGCCAGCAGCTTCTGGCCGGCGGCGCGGTCGGCGTTGGCCGAGCTGAACATGACGAAGCTGTCGGAATTGACGATGTAGCCGAACTGGCCCGGCACGTGGGCGCAGACGAAATCCTTGCCCGGCACCTTGCCGGCGGCGGTCAGCTCGCCCTTTTCCCAGTCGCCCATGATCTGCATGGCGGCCTGGCCGTTCATCAGCAGGCCGGCGGCGAGGTTCCACTCACGGCCGGGGAAGCCGTCGTCGACATAGCCGCGCAGCTTGCGCATCTGGTCGAACACCTTGACCATCGTGTCGCTGGTCAGCGCCTTGGCGTCCAGCTCCACCAGCGCCTTGCGGTAGAAGTCGGGACCGCCGAGGCCGAGGGTGACGTCCTCGAACAGGGCGCCTTCCTGCCAGGGCTGGCCGCCATGGGCCAGCGGGATGATGCCGGCGGCCTTCAGCTTGTCGGCGGCGGTGTTGAACTCGTCCCAGGTCTTCGGGATGGCGACGCCGGCCTTCTCCATGACCTTCGGGTTCACCCACATCCAGTTGACGCGGTGGATGTTCACCGGCACGGCGTAGTAATGGCCCTTGTAGGTCACCACGTCGCGGATCTGCGGCGGCAGGATGGCGTCCCAGTTCTCCGCCTTGGCGACCTCGTCCAGCGTCGCCAGCTTGCCCTGCGCCGCCCAGTCCTTGATATTCGGACCCTTCAGCTGCACGGCGTTCGGCGGGTCGCCGGCCAGCACGCGGGAGCGCAGCACGGTGCTGGCCGCGTCGCCGCCGCCGCCGGCCACCGGCGCATCGATCCACTTGCCGCCCGCCGCCTCGAAATCCTGGCGCAGCGCGCCCGCCGCCTTCGATTCGCCGCCGGACGTCCAGTAATGCAGAACCTCCACCGCCGGCTCGGCCTTGGCGGGGGCGGCCATGAGGGCGCCGGCCATAATGGTGGCGAGCGCGGTCATGCCGAGGATGGATTTGCTGAGAGACGGCATTTTGGACATTTCCCCCTGTTCCCTGTCTTCGTTCGATCTTCGAGTTGGCCTTGGCTGTTCGCCGTCCGGCCGTTGGAGGAACTCTATCCCGCGTGCAATTCGGCGCCCGGATTATTTGGTAACAACGCCTTATCACGGCCGCGCCGCTGTTACGCAACCGTTACAAAGCGGCCCGCGCGGCGCGCTGTACCCGGACCGGCGGGGGAGGCTACACTCAGGCCCAACGAACAAGAAAGCCCCCGCGGGGCAGCGTACGGAAGAGGGAAGGGACGCCATGGAGCGCGCGCGCCATCTCCTGGTCGTGGACGACGATCCCGAGATCCGGGACATGCTGCATGATTTCCTGGTGAAGAGCGGCTTCCGCGTCTCCACCGCCGGCGACGGGCGCGAGATGGCGCGGGTGCTGGCCCAATGGCCGGTCGATCTCATCGTGCTCGACGTCATGCTGCCGGGGGAGGACGGGACCAGCCTGTGCCGCTCGCTGCGCGCCAAATCGGAGACCCCCGTCATCATGCTGACCGCGATGGGCAGCGAGGTCGACCGCATCGTCGGGCTGGAGGTCGGCGCCGACGATTATCTGGTCAAGCCCTTCAGCGCGCGCGAACTGCTGGCCCGCATCCGTGCCATCCTGCGCCGCTGCGGCGGGCCGGAGCCGGTGCGCGAACGGCCGCGCGTGCTGGGCTTCGCCGGCTGGTCGCTCGACCAGGGGCGGCGGGAGCTGCGCACGCCGGACCGGGTTGTGGTCCATCTCAGCCAGGGTGAATACGCCCTGCTCGGCACGCTGCTGGAGCGCGCGCCCCAGGTGGTGGAGCGCACCGAGCTGCTGGAGAAGCATCGCGGCGACACCTCGATCCCCTTCGACCGCAGCATCGACATCCAGATCAGCCGCCTGCGCCGCAAGCTGGAGGAAGGGCCGGGCGGTTCCGGGTTGATCAAGACGGTGCGCGGCATCGGCTACCAGTTCACCGCGACGGTGGTGGACCAGGGCGAAGCCGCCTCTTCCGGGATAAGCCGTGGCGCTTGAACGCCTGCTGCCGGCCCAGATGCGCACCGCCCGGCTGCGCCACCGTATCCTGGCGGCGATGGTGGCGCTGCTGGTGCTGACCCATGGCGGGGCGCTGATCGGCATGCATCTGGTCGACGACCGCGCGCGGGAGCTGCTGACCGCCCACCGGCTGGGGCCGGCGATGGCGGCGGCGGTGGAGGCTGCCGACCGCGCGGTGCTGGACGGCATCGCCGCCGGGCCGGCGCTGGCGCTGAGCGGGCTGCCCGACCTGTCGGTATCCTGGCAGGGGCCCGGCACCCCGGCCGTGCCTGCCGGCTGGATGATGGAGGGGGTGGTCGACGCGCCGCGCCCGGTGTTCGTCGCCGTCCAGCGCGCCCTGCTGTCCGTCCATTCCGCCCGCGCCCAGACGCTGGCGGAATCCCTGTCCCTGGTGGCGGAGGACACGGCGGCCCAGCTGCGCGACGCCCGCGTCTATGTCCAGCTTGCCGGCGGCGGCTGGCTGGAGTTCGCCAGCCCGCGCTTCTGGCGGCCCCGCACCACGCCGTTCGAGATGGTGCTGGCCGGTCTGGCGGCTTTCGGTCTGGCGCTGGGGCTGCTGCTCTGGCTGCCCGGCCGGCTGGTCCGCCCGCTGGAATCGCTGGCCGAGCAGGCGACCCGCCCGCACGACCGCCTGCACCCCCGCCCGCTGCCGGAGGATGGGCCGGAGGAGGTCGCCTCGCTCGCCCGCGCCTTCAACCAGGCGCGCAACGCGCTCCGCGACCTGATGGAGGGGCGCACCCATCTGCTGGCGGCGATCAGCCACGACCTGCGCACCCCGGCGACGCGGCTGCGGCTGCGTGCCGAATATGTCGATGACGATGCTCTGCGCGCCAAGATGATGGCCGACATCGACGAGATGGCGGCGATGGTCACCGCGACGCTGGAGTTCCTCGGTGACGACGTGCTGCGCGAGGAGGTCGAGGTGGTCGCCTTCGCCAGCCTGTTGCAGAGCCTGTGCGACGACTATGCCGACACCGGGTCCCCGGTGACCTACAACGAGCCGCCGCCGCTCCAGTTCGCCGCCGTCCGCACCATCTTCGGCGGCGGGGTGGAGCGCAGCGACCGTTTCGAGCAGGCCCGCCAGCTCCGCCTCGCCGGCCGCCCGTCCAGCCTACGCCGGGCCTTCGCCAACCTGATCGACAACGCCATCAAGTACGGCGAGCGCGCCACCGTCTCCGTCGATGCCGACGCCGTCGAGATCGTCGTCGATGTCTGCGACGAGGGGCCGGGCATCCCGGAGGCGGAGATCGCCAACGTCTTCAAGCCCTTCGTCCGGCTGGAAGGCTCCCGCAACCGCAAGACCGGCGGCAGCGGGCTCGGCCTGTCCATCGTGAAGTCGATCGTCGAGGCCCACCAGGGCCGCATCGAGCTGAGCAACCGCGCCAGCGGCGGTTTGCGGGTGCGGGTGACGCTGCCGCGGATGTTGTAAGGGGGATGCCAGTCGTCGCCCTCTCCCGCCCCGGGAGAGGGAGCGATATGCGACGCCCCTTGATCGATATGGCGATCACCTGCACTCTGATATTGGCCGGAATATGGAGAAGCCGATGACCGAGCCTGTCCATGCAGTGAAGTTCTCTGTACCGGAGCCCGCAAAAACGGCAAGTAAGCAAGAGAGCCTGCATGCCCTGCAATGGCTGGCGCAGAACCGGGCGGCCATCCGCTCCTCCAACAGCTATGTCGAAGCGCATGGCCTTCCGCTGGCGAAGATCCGGCTCTACTGATTAAACTCGCACCAAACTCCGCTCACTTGTCCCAAGCAGGCGCCAGCCCCGCCGGGTTGACGATCCGCCCATCCGGCCGCGCCAGCTTGGCAATCGCCGCCATGTCGCCGTCATCCAGCGTGAAGTCGAACACCTGGAAATTCTCCGGCACCCGTTCCGGCTTGGCGGTCTTCGACAGCACGATATGGCCCAGCTGGATCAGCCAGCGCAGCGTCACCTGGGCCGCCGTCTTGCCATGCTTGGCGCCGATCCGCTGCAATTCCGGATCGCGCGGCACCTTGCCGTCGGCCATGGCGTAGTAGGCGGTGATCGCCACGCCCAGTTCCCTGGCTGCCGCCGCCATCGCGCTCTGGTCGAGATAGGGGTGGACCTCGATCTGGTTGGTGACGATGGGGGCCTGGCTGCGCTCGACCGACTCCCGCAGCTGGGCGATGTTCTGGTTGCTGACGCCGATGAAGCGGGTCTTGCCGGCGGCCTGCACCGCGTTCAGCATCTCGATCTGCTCGGCGATGGCGACCTGATCGGCCGGCCAGTGCAGCAGCAGCAGATCGACCCGGTCGACCTTCAGCTTCTCCAGGCTCTCATCCACCGACGCGGAGAACAGGTCGGGGCTGTATTTGTCGACCCAGACCTTGGTGGTCAGGAACAGCTCGTCGCGCCGCGCGCCGGCCGCTTGCAGGGCGCGGCCGAGGGCGGCCTCGTTGCGGTAAATCTGCGCGGTGTCGAAATGGCGGAAACCCGCTTCCAGCGCCGCCGGAACCACCCGCTCGACCTCTTCGTCCGACATGCGGAAAACACCGAAGCCCAATGCTGGGATTTCGGCTCCATTCGCCTTCACGGTCTGCATCCTGATCTCTCTCCTGATCGGCGCCACGGGGGGCGCGCCTTCTCATGTCTCGGATGGAGACATAGAACGGGAGAGGCCGTCCGCAAACCGCCTCTCCCGCCCAATCACCTGTGAACCGAATTCCCAAATCGAAGGCTTCGGAGCCTCACATCAGCTTGTCGAGCGTGATCGGCAGGTCGCGGATGCGCTTGCCGGTGGCGTTGTAGACGGCGTTGGCCACCGCGGCGCCGACGCCGGTGATGCCGATCTCGCCGATGCCGCGGGCACCCATTGGCGCCTGCGGGTCGGGGATGTCGGTGTAAAGGATCTCGATGGCGGGAACGTCCATCTGCACCGGCACGTGATAGTCGGCGAGCGAGGCGTTGACGATGCGGCCGGTGCGCGGGTCGAAGTTGGTCTCCTCGGTCAGCGCCAGCCCGATTCCCATGATGATGCCGCCCTTGAACTGGCTGGTCGCCGTCTTGGCGTTGAGGATGCGGCCGGCATCGAAGGAGCCGAGGAAGCGCGAGACACGGACCTCGCCGGTGATCTCGCTGACCCGGACCTCGCAGAACTGCGCGCCGTAGGAATGCATCGAGAAGGCTTCCATCTCCGCCGGCGGCGGGGCTTCGGCCTCGCAGACCAGCTCGCCGCGTCCCGCCCGGCGCAGGATCGACTCATAGCTTTCGAAGCGCGCAGCATCGTCGCGGTGGCCGATGCCGCCGTCCCGCGTCTCGACATCGGCCAGCGACAGGCCGGCCAGCGGCGAATCGTTGCCGGCGAGCTTCAGCAGCTCCTCGACGAAGACCTCCGTCGCGGCGATGACGGCGCCGCCGATGGACGCCGTCTGCGTCGAGCCGCCGGCGATCACCCCGCGCGGCAGGGTCGTGTCGCCATACTCGAAGGTGACGTTGTCGAGCGGCACGCCGAGCCGGGCGGCGATGTGCTGGACCTGCGCCGTCGCTGTGCCCATCCCCATGTCGTGGACCGCGGTCGAGACGGTGACCTGCCCGCCGGCCGTCAACCTGATCCGCGCCGCGCCGCCGGGAAAGCGGTGATAGGGGTAGGTCGCCGTGGCGCAGCCCATGCCAATCAGCCATTCGCCGTCCCGCCGCTGGCGTGGCGCCTTGCTACGGCGCTCCCAACCGAACCGTTCGGCACCCTTCTCATAGGCGTCGATCAGGTGGCGGGAGGAGAAGGGCTTGCCGCTGGTCGGGTCCTTCTCCGGCTCGATCCGCCGCCGCAGCTCGATGGGATCGAGGCCCAGCTTGTCGGCAAGCTCGTCGATGGCGCATTCCAGCGCGAAGGTGCCGACGGACTCGCCGGGCGCCCGCATGAAGGTGTTCGCCAGCATGTCCATGTCGGCGACCTCCTGGGCCAGCCGGACCGACTTGGCGGCATAGAGGTGGCGCGTCGGGAAGGTGAACTGCTCGGGGCAGGAGTTGTGCGCGGTCATCGCCGCGATGCCGGTGTGGATCAGCGCGTCGAGCCTGCCGTCGGCGCTGGCGCCCAGCGCCACCCGCTGCTCCGTCAGCGTCCGGCCGCCGACGATGCGGAACACCCCCTCGCGCGACAGCATGATGCGCACCGGCCTCCCGGCGAGTTTCGCGGCGGCGCAGGCGAGGATCTGGTGGTCCCACAGGCATTTGCCGCCGAAGCCGCCGCCGACATAGGGGGAGGAGACGCGGACCTTGTCCGCCTCCAGCCCGAAGATGTCGGCCAGCTGCCCGGCGGTCAGGTCGAGAAGCTGGCTGGCGTCATGCACCCGCAGCTCATCGCCGGTCCAGGCGACGGTCGCCGCATGCAGTTCGATGGCGTTGTGGTTGTGGCGCGGCGTCCGGTAGATCTGGTCCACCTGAACCGCCGCCCCCTTCAGCGCCCCCTCGGCATCGCCGATCTCGACCACCGGCGGCTGGCCCAGGATGTTGTCGAGCTGGCGCGGCGTCTTCCTGGCCTCGTCGAATGAGGTCACCGCCGGCAGCGGCGCATAGCCGGCCGTCACCAGCGAGGCGGCATAATCGGCCTGCTCCTGCGTCTCGGCGAGGACGACGGCGATGGGCTGGCCGTTCCAGTGGATCTCGTCGGTCTGCATGACCGGCAGGTCGCTCGCCCCGGCGGCGGTCGGCGACGACATCATCAGCGACGGCGCTTTCATCCGCGGCGCATTGCGATGGGTCATCACCAGCACGACGCCGGGCGCCGCTTCGGCCGCCGCGGTGTCGAGCGCCGTGATCCGCCCGCGCGGGATGGTGCTGAAGGCGAGTGCGGCGTAGCAGAGACCCTCATAGGGGAACTCGGCGGCGAAGCGCGCCTTGCCCTGGACCTTCAGCGGCCCTTCGATGCGCGAAACCGGCTGGCCCAGCGCGCCACTCCCCTGGGCGCCATGCTTGCGCAGCAGAGGATCCTGCGTGACCGCCGGCTGCCAGCGGCCGGGCCGGGAAGCGGCGGCGTCGGAGTGCGCGCTCATGCCTCGTCTCCTGTCAGGTCGCCGAGGACGGCGACGATGGTCCGTTTCGCCAGCTCAATCTTGAAGCCGTTGTCGCGAAGCCCGGTCGCGGCGGCGAGTTCCACCTCCGCGGCGGCGCGGAAGCTCTCCGGATTGGCCGGCCGGCCCTTCAACGCGGCTTCGGCCGCCGAAGCCCGCCACGGCTTGTGGGCGACGCCGCCGAGCGCCAGCCGCACGTCGCGCACCGTCCCGTCCTCGGCAAGATCGAGGGCGGCGGCGACCGACACCAGCGCGAAGGCATAGCTGGCACGGTCGCGCACCTTGCGGTAGGTCGAGCGGCGGGCGAAGGGCAGGGGCGGGATCTCCACCGCGGCGATCAGTTCGCCCGGCTTCAGCTCCGTCTCGATGTCCGGCCGGTCGCCGGGCAACCGGTGCAGGTCGGCAAGCGCGATGCTGCGCGGCCCGTCCGGCCCGTCCAGATGCACCGTGGCGTCGAGAGCTGCCAGGGCCACGCACATGTCGGACGGATGGGTGGCGACGCAGGCCGGCGAGGCGCCGAGGATGGCATGATAGCGGTTGAAGCCGTCGCGCGCGTCGCAGCCGGCGCCCGGCTCCCGTTTGTTGCAGGCCGCAGCAGTGTCGTAGAAATAGCGGCAGCGCGTGCGTTGCAGGATGTTGCCGCCGACCGTCGCCATGTTGCGGATCTGGGCGCTGGCCCCGGCGAGGATCGCGCGGGCCAGCAGTGGATAATGCGTGCGCACATGGCTATCTGCGGCCAGCGCGGTGTTGGTCGCCGACGCCCCGATCAGCAGGCCGCCGTCGGCGCGCGGCTCGATCCCGTGCGGCAGGCCGGTGACGTCGACCAGCATCTCCGGCCGTTCGACCGTCTCGCGCATCAGATCGACCAGATTGGTGCCGCCGCCGAGATAGCGCGCCGCGGCATTGCCTTTCGCCAATCCAATGGCGGCCGCCGCGTCGGCGGCCCGTTCATAGCTGAAGGGGTTCATGCCCGTGCCCCTTCCTGCATCTTGCCCAGCGTTTCGGAGATGGCCTCGACGATGCCGTTGTAGGCGCCGCAGCGGCAGAGATTGCCGCTCATGCGTTCGCGCAGTTCGGTCTCGTCGACGGCGACGCTGTCCGCCGACAGGTCGGCGGTGACGACGCTCGGGATGTTGCGCTCGATCTCGCGCGCCATGCCGATGGCGGAACAGAGCTGGCCGGGCGTGCAATAGCCGCACTGGAATCCGTCATGCTCGACGAAGGCCTGCTGCAACGGATGCAGGGTGCCGTCGCTGCCCAACCCTTCGACGGTGGTGATGCTGCGGCCCTGGTACTGCACCGCCAGCGCCAGACAGGAATTGATGCGTTCGCCGTCGACCAGCACGGTGCAGGCGCCGCAGGCGCCCTGGTCGCACCCCTTCTTGGTGCCGGTGAAACCCAGACTGTTGCGGAGGAGGTCGAGCAGCGAGCTGCGGATGTCCGCCTCGACCTCGACGCTTTGGCCATTGATGGTGAAGTTCATCAGCGCATTCCCCATGACGGAACGGGTCCTGCCCGATGGCAGACCCTGGCCCGCCCCCGCCTTGCGGGCGGATTGAGCCGGCCTGTCAACCGTCAACGGCGCTGGAAATCACGCTGGCTTGGCAAAAGATCTTCCAGCCTGGGAAAATCTCCCTCTCCCCCCCCGGGGGAGAGGGTCGGGGTGAGGGGGATGCATAGCGTGGATTATTTGGAGCGGGGAGTGCGCGGTTCTTGAAGATCCTCCCAACGCGACCCCCTCACCCTAATCCTCTCCCCGGGGGAGAGGGGATTATCGCCGGGGCTCCGGACGCTCAAATCCGCTGTTCGGTCTTCGGGTCGAACAGGTTGGCGCGCGCCATGTCGATCATGAAGTCGGCGGTCCCGCCCTCCGCCACCCGGTCGCTCGGCTTGATGCGGGCGACCACCTCATGGCCATTCAGCTCGACATAGGTGATGGTGTCGGCCCCGGTCGGCTCCAGCACATTGACGCCGCAGGCGACCTTCACCAGCGCCGGGTTGCCGGCGGCGATCGCCGGGTCATAGCAGGTGATGGCCTCCGGCCGGATGCCCAGGATCACCTCCTGGCCCAGCCAGCTTCCGGCCTGTTCCGGCGCCTGGAACAGCGGCAGGAAGCCGTTGCGCTCGCGCCCGATGCTGACGCCCAGCCGGTCGCCCTCGGCCGACAGCGTGCCGCGCACGAAGTTCATGGTGGGGGAACCGATGAAGCTCGCCACATACATGTTGGCGGGGCGCTCGTAGACCTCCTGCGGCGGGGCGAACTGCTGGACGACGCCCTCCTTCATGATGGCGATGCGGCTGGCCAGCGTCATCGCCTCGATCTGGTCATGGGTGACATAGACCACTGTGGTGCCGAGCCGCTGATGCAGCTTCTTGATCTCG
The DNA here is from genome assembly GCF_013340935.1 of Azospirillum melinis. GTDB lineage: Bacteria > Pseudomonadota > Alphaproteobacteria > Azospirillales > Azospirillaceae > Azospirillum > Azospirillum melinis. The sequence goes on from NZ_WHOS01000030.1 coordinate 69,208, forward strand.
GTGCGCATGTCGACGCGCAGCTTGGCGTCCAGGTTGGACAGCGGCTCGTCGAACAGGAACACCTTGGGGTCGCGGACCAGGGCGCGGCCCATGGCGACGCGCTGGCGCTGGCCGCCCGACAGCTGCGCCGGCTTGCGGTCGAGCAGATGCTCGATCTGCAACAGCCTGGCGACGCGGCGGACGGCGCCCTCGCGCTCCGGCTTGGCCTGCCCGCGCATCTCCAGCGAGAAGCCGATGTTCCGCGCCACCGTCATGTTGGGGTAGAGCGCGTAGGACTGGAACACCATGGCGATGTCGCGGTCCTTGGGATGAACCTCGTTGACGACGCGCTGGTCGATGCGGATCTCGCCGGCGCTGATCGTCTCCAGCCCGGCGATCATGTTGAGCAGGGTGGATTTCCCGCAGCCCGACGGACCGAGCAGGACGAGGAATTCGCCGTCCGTCAGGTCCAGGTCGATGCCCTTCAGGACCTCGACGCTGCCATACTGCTTGCGGACGTTGTTGATGCTGAGAGTCGCCATCGGAAGATCACCCCTTGACGGAGCCGGCGGTCAGACCGCGGATGAAGTATTTCCCGGCGAGCACATAGACGACGAGGGTGGGCAGGCCGGCGATCATCGCCGCCGCCATGTCGACGTTGTACTGCTTCACGCCGGTGGTGGTGTTGACGAGGTTGTTCAGCGCGACCGTCACCGGCTGTGCGCCGCCCGCCGCGAAGGACGCCCCGAACAGGAAGTCGTTCCAGATCTGGGTGAACTGCCAGATGATCGTCACCACCAGGATCGGCAGCGACAGCGGCAGCATGATCTTGGTGAAGATCTGGAAGAAGCTGGCGCCGTCGATGGTCGCGGCCTTCACCAGATCGTCGGGGATGCTGACATAATAGTTGCGGAAGAACAGGGTGGTGAAGGCGAGCCCGTACACCACATGCACCAGGATCAGCCCTCCGGCACTGCCGGCCAACCCGAGGAAGCCCAGCGTCTGCGCCATCGGCAGCAGGATCACCTGCGACGGCAGGAAGCTGCCGAACAGGATCATGCCGAAGACGATGTTGGCGCCGCGGAACCGCCACTTGGTCAGGGCATAGCCGTTCAGCGCCCCGAAGAAGGTGGAGATGATCACCGCCGGCCCGACGATGACCAGGGAGTTGAGGAAATAAGGGGCCATGCCCCGGCAGTCGGCGCCGATGCAGGCGCGGTTCCAGGCATAGCTCCAGGCATCCAGGCTGAAGTCGCGCGGCAGCGACAGCAGCGACCCGGTGCGGATTTCCTCCGGGCTCTTGAAGGAGGTGGCGATCATCAGCAGCAGCGGCAGCAGGTAATAGGCCGCGAACAGCAGAAGGATCAGGTACAGGCTCCAGCGGGCGATGCGGGCGCCGGTGCCCTGCGCCGGCGGCAGGGCGGAGGTCAGGCTAGACACGCTTGCCTCCCTTCAGTTCGGAATAGAGGTAGGGCACGATGATCGCCACCACGGTCGCCAGCATCATCAGCGCGCTGGCCGATCCGATGGCGATCTGGTTGCGGCGGAAGGTCATCTCGTACATGAAGGTCGCCGGCAGGTCCGACGCATAGCCGGGACCGCCGCCGGTCAGCGCCACCACGAGGTCGTAGCTCTTGACCGCGAGGTGGGCGAGGATGACGAAGGCGCTCATGAACACCGGCCGGATCGACGGCAGGACGATGCCCCAATAGATGCGCGGCAGGCTGGCGCCGTCGAGATAGGCCGCCTTGATGATCTCCTGGTCGACGCCGCGCAGTGCGGCCAGGAACAGCGCCATCACGAAGCCGGAGCTTTGCCAGACCGCGGCGATCACCAGCGTGTAGACGGCGGTGTCCTGCTGGACGATCCAGTCGAAGGTGAAGCCGGGAAAGCCCAGGTCGCGGACGAACTGCTGGACGCCGATGCCGGGGTTGAGGATCCATTTCCAGGCGGTGCCGGTGACGATGAAGCTGAGCGCCATCGGGTAGAGATAGATGGTGCGCAACGCCCCTTCGCCGCGGATGCGCTGGTCGAGCAGCACCGCCAGCAGGATGCCGACGATCAGGCTGATGCCGATGAACAGCCCGCCGAAGATCAGCAGATTCTCGATGGCGACATACCAGCGCTCGATCCGCCACAGCTTGGAGAAGGCATCGGCGCCGACCAGCTCGTAGGACGGCAGCATCTTCGAATTGGTGAAGCTGATATAGACCGTCCAGACGATGAAGCCGTAGACGAACAGCAGGATCGCCGCGAAGGACGGGGCGACCACCAGCTTCGACAGGTGCCGCTGCGCCAGCGCGCGCAGCCCGCCCGACTTGGGCGGGGTGGCGCTGCCGGGGGCGGCCTCTTCTCCGGCTGCCGGCCGGTAGGATGGGGTCTGCAAGGTCATGGTGCGAGCCTCATCGGCTTTCGGGCCGGCTTTCGGGCCGGCGTCGCACACGGATGCAGGTCGCGCATGTCGGTTCCCTCCCGTGACGCGTTGCTGTTGGACCGCTGCAAGACGGTCGTTCGCTTGGCGGTCACTGTACGCTGCCGATGATGGGCGGGGCGGACAATTTGGTAACGCGGCGCTTTCCCGGCGCCCGTGTTGTTACGTGGCTGTTACACAGAGGTGCGCCCGGCCGGCCGGGGCGATGCTATGCCGATGCGGGCGCTGTTGCGCCGGGGCCGCGCGGACGCCATGGTCTGTCGGATAAGCCTTTTGCGAAGAGGACACTGGACGATGAAGAGCCTGTCGGTCGGTCTGCTGGGTTTTGGCCTTGCCGGGTCGGTGTTCCACGCGCCGCTGATCCGCAGCGAACCTCGTATGCGCCTGACGGCGGTCGCCAGCTCGCGCATCGACGACATCCGCCGCGCTGCACCAGGGGCGGCGGCGACGACGGCCGAGGCGGTGATCGCCGACCCCACCATCGACCTCGTGGTGATCGCCACCCCCAACACCAGCCACGCCCCCCTGGCCCGCGAGGCCCTGCTGGCCGGCAAGCATGTGGTGATCGACAAGCCGATGGCGACCACCGCGGCGGAGGCCGGCGAACTGATCGACCTCGCCGAGCGGCAGGGGAGGCTGCTGACCGTCTTCCACAACCGGCGCTGGGACAACGACTTCCTGACCCTGCGCGCCTGCCTGGAGGCGGGCGAGATCGGCCGCCCCTATCACTACGAGGCGCATTACGACCGCTTCCGCCCGCAGATCAAGCAGGGCTGGCGCGAACGGACGCTGCCCGGCTCGGGGGTGCTGTTCGACCTCGGCGCCCACCTGATCGATCAGGCGGTGACCCTGTTCGGCATGCCCGACCGCATCCTCGCCGATGTCGGCGCGCAGCGGCCGGACGCGCAGGTCGACGACTGGTTCCACATCGTATTGGGCTATGGGCCGATGCGGGCGATCCTGCATTGCGGAACGGTGGTCTGCCGGCCGGGGCCGCGCTTCCAGCTGCATGGCGATGGCGGCAGCTTCCTTAAGCATGGCATCGACGGGCAGGAGGAGGCGCTCCGCGCCGGCCGGCTGCCGACCGAAGCCGGTTGGGGCACCGACGATCCCGAGAATCACGCCCTGCTGGTCCGGGCCGACGGGACGGAGCGCCGGGTGGAGACGCTGCGTGGCGACTATCCCGCCTTCTACCGCGGCGTGGCCGCCGCCATCCTCGACGGCGCACCGCCGCCGGTGACCGCCGGGCAGGCGCGCGACGTGCTGAGCGTGCTGGAGGCGGTGCGCAAGGCGGCGGGACTGCCGGCCTGATGGAACTCTGACTCCGCCCCTTAACTCCGCCAGGGCACCACGCCCGGCGGCAGGCGGCGGCCGAACCTGCCGGCGGCGAGCATCGCGGCCAGCACCACCAGGATGGCGATGACGCCGAGGGCTGCGCCCAGCGTCGGGCTGCCGCCTTCCTCCAGCGCATAGACGACGACGCCCAGCGTTTCCCGCCCCTGCGACCACAGCAGGATGGAGACGGTCAGCTCGTTGAAGGCGGTCAGGAAGACCAGCAGCCCGCCGGCCGCCGCCGCCGGGGCGACCAGCGGCGCCACCACCGTCACCAGCCGCCGCAGCGGTCCGGCCCCCAGCGCGCGGGCGGCCTCCTCCACGGTGGGGTCGAGTGCCGCGCAGGCCGCCTGCACCGGCCGCAGGGCCAGCGGCAGGAAGCGGACCAGATAGGCCGCCAGGATGATCCACAGCGTGCCGTACAGGCTGACGCCCAGCCCCGGCAGCGGTTTCAGGAACAGCAGGATGCAGCCGATGCCCAGCACCACCCCCGGCACGGCATGCGGCAACTCCACCAGCACGCCGACCGCCCGCGCGATCCGCCCGCTGCCGCCACTCAGCGCCATCGCATGGGCCAGCGGCACCGCCAGCAGGGCCAGCAGCGCTGCGGCCGATCCCGACAGCAGCAGCGAATTGGCGAAGGCCCGCCCGACCTGATCGAGCGTCAGCACCTCGCGGTAATGGGACAGCGTCAGCGTGCCGAAACCGATGGGCAGGCCATAGACGCTGACGAGGCTGGTCGCCAGCAGCGCCGTCAGCGGTGCCGCGACCAGCAGCGTCAGCACGCTCCAGGCCAGCAACTCCACCGGCGCGCGGGTCGCCCCGAGCGGCAGCTCGGCCAGCGGCCGGGCACCGCCGGGCAGGCGGCTGGCGATGCGTGCCTGGAGGATGGTCTGGAGGGCTATGCCCAGACAGGCGACGATGCCGATCAACGCCGCCAGCACCGCCACCTCCGGCAGGGCAGACGGCCCGAAGCCGGCCAGCCGCCGGTAGATCAGCGTCGGCAGCATCGGAATGCCGGCCGGCACGCCGAGCAGCGCCGGCACCCCGAAATTCCCCAGCGCCGCGACGAAGGCCATGGCGAGCCCGGCGACCAGCCCCGGCAGGCAGAGCGGCAGCACCACGCCGCGCACCGCCCGCCACGGCCCGGCACCGGATGCCCGCGCCGCCTCCAGCACGTCGCCGGGAATGGCGCGCAGCGCCGCGCGCAGGGCGAGGAAGACCAGCGGCGCATGCTCGATCCCCATCACCAGGATCATGCCGGCGGACGACTGCACCGGGTTCGCCGTGCCGACCGGGGGAGCCAGCCCAAGCGGCTTCAGGATCGGGCTGCCCGACCCGGCGAGGTGGGTCCAGGCCATCGCGACGATCTGCGGCGGGATCATCAGCGGCAGGATCAGGGCGAAGCTCATCGCCGTGCGGGCGCGCAGATTCGTCAGTCCGATCAGCAGGGCGAACGGCCCGCCGATCAGCGCCGCCGCAAGCGTGGCGCCGGCGGCAATGGCGATGCTGTTGGTGGTGGCCCGCCACGTGGCGGGGGAGTTCAATACGCGGTCCAGCACCGTGGCGTCGCCGGCCTCCCACAGCAGGCGCAGCACGGGCAGCAGCACCAGCAGGCCGACGAGCAGGAAAAAGCCCTCTCCCGTCCTTCGGCCACCCGCCAAAATCCCCCTCTCCCCCCCGGGGAGAGGGTCGGGGTGAGGGGGATGCATGGTGTGGATTTTCACAGACGGATCGGGGTACGCGATTCTTGTGGATCCTCGCAACGTATCCCCCTCACCCTAACCCTCTCCCCAGGGGGGAGAGGGGATCCTTCGCGATCCGCAAGCCTCACTTCACCCGCCGAACAGGTCGGCGAAGGCGCGCTTGTTGGCCTCGTCCTCGGCCAGCGCCTTGGCCGGGTCGTAGGGCAGCAGCGTGATGCCGGCCGGATCGGGGAAGCCCGGCGGCGGGTTCACCCCCGGCAGCGCCGGCAGGAAGCCCTGGGCCGAGGCCAGCTCCTGCCCCTCGCGGCTCAGCAGGAAGTCGATGAAGGCCTTCGCCGCCGCCGGGTTCTTCGCGGTGCTGAGGATCGCCACCGGCTCGCTGACCGCGCTGACGCCCTCCTTGGGGAAGACGAAGGCGACGGGCGCGCCCTTCAGATGCTCGCGGATCGGCAGGTAATCGACGATCATGCCGTAGAGCTTCGCCCCGCCGGCCACGTCCTTCAGGATGCCGCCGTTGCCCTTGGCCGCGGTGACGCCGTTGCGCTGCAACGCCTCGTAATAGGCCATGCCCAGCGCCGGCTGTGCCTTGATCGACGCCATATGGATGGCGGCTGCGCCGGAATAGAGCGGGCTCGGCATCACCGTCGTGCCCTTGGCCTCCGGCTTCAGCAGATCCTGCCAGGAGGTCGGCTTCATCGCTGCGGCGGTGTTGTAGACGATGCCGGTGGTGATCAGCTTGGTGCCGAACCAGTAGCCCTGCGCATCGTGCGTGCCGGGGCGGTAGCCGGCGACCGGAGCGCCCTCATAGGCTTGCAGCCGCTTTTCCGCCTTCAGCGATTCCATTGTCACCGCGTCGGCGATCAGCAGCAGGTCCGGCTGCGGCGCCCCGGCGGTGAACTCGGCGCGCAGCTTGTTCATCAGCTCGGTGGTGCCGTTGCGGATCCACTCCACCTCGACGCCGGGGTTCTTCGCCTTGAAGGCCTCCACCGTCTGGCGGGCGTCCGGCTCCAGCTGCGAGGTGTAGAGCACCAGCTTGCCGGTGGCGCCGTCGGCCAGTGCCGCCTGTCCGAACGTGAGGGTCAGCACGGTGGCGAGGGTGGCGAGGAACGCCTTCATCTCTGTCGTCTCCGTTGGATCGGGGAGCCTTGTCTTACGCGATACCGATGACAGGCGCGTGACAATGGACGGAAAGGTCCAGATCAATCAATAGGGGCTGGCAATCGGGGCTAGTCGATCAGCTTTCCGTCCTTGAAGAAGGGATAGGGGCCGTCATAGTCGCCGACCATCGCGGTGTGGCTGACCACCCCGGTGTCGGCGCGCCACATGTGGATCTGATAGCCCGGCGGCTCCATCACGAAGGCCGACGGCGCGTCGTCGCGCAGGTCGAGCGCCACCTGATGCGCCGTGGACGGCGCGGTCGAGGCGATGGTGCCGGCCCAACGCACCTGGATCGGCCGGTGGAGATGGCCGCACAGCACCCGCTCCACCTGGGGATGGCGGCGGACCACCGCGGCCATGTCCGCCGCCCCGCTCAGCCCCAGCCGGTCCATATGGCCGATGCCGGTATCGAAGGGCGGGTGATGCTGGAAGACGATGGTCGGCCGGTCCGGCTGTTCGGCCAGCCGCGCGTCGAGCCAGCCCAGCCGCTCGGCGCAGACCTCGCCCGCGCCGGAGCCGGGCAGGACGGTGTCCATGGCGATCAGCCGCACCGGCCACTCCTCCACAGTGTAGTGGAAGAAACGGCTGCCGCCGACACGCGCCGCCAGATCGGGGAAGGCTTTGGCCAGCCCGGCGCGCTCGTCATGGTTGCCCGGCACCGCGAAGAGCGGGATGTCGAGCGGGCGCAGCAGGCCGAGCAGCCGCTCATACTCCTCGGCATCGCCGGCATCGACGAGGTCGCCGGTGGCGAGGATGACGTCGGGGCGCGGGGTGAGCGCCAGGATGGCGGCGACGGCACGTTCCAGGAAGGGGGCGGTGTCGACGCGCCGGTAGGCGAGGCGGCCGGGCGGCTTGATGTGGGTGTCGGTGATCTGGACGATGATCATGGATGGGCCTTTTGAGGGCTTGAGTGTTCGTTCGCGAGCGTTACGGAACCGCCAGCACCCTTGCCGGATCGACCCGCAGCCAGACCCGGTCGCCGCGGCCCAGTTCGCTGCGCCCGGCGGCGTCCACCGTCAGCGCCGGCCCATCCGCCGGCTCCACCACCAGCCGGGTGCGGTCGCCCAGGAACACCGCGGCGGCGACGGTGCCGCCCAGATGCCCGTCGGCCTCGCCGGCCAGCGCCAGATCCTCCGGCCGGACCAGCAGCTCCACGGCACCCTCCGGCCCGCTCCAGGGCAGCGTCGCCGACCCGATGGACAGCGTGCCGCCGCGTGACAGTCCGCCCAGCCGGTTCATCGTGCCGATGAAGTCGGCGACGAAACCGTCCGCCGGCTGGTAATAGATCTCGCGCGGCGTGCCCACCTGCGCCACCCGGCCCTTGGCCATCACGACGATGCGGTCGCCCAGCGCCATCGCCTCGCCCTGGTCGTGGGTGACATAGACGGCGGTGATGCCCAGCCCGCGCAGCAGCCGGTCGATCTCCAGCCGCAGACTGTCGCGCAGCTTGGCGTCCAGCGCCGTCAGCGGCTCGTCCAGCAGCAGCACGCGCGGCCGCACCACCAGGGCGCGGGCCAGGGCCACCCGCTGCCGCTGTCCGCCCGACAGCTGGTCGATCCGCCGCCCGGCGAACTCGCCGAGATGCATCAGATCCAGCATCTCCTCCACCCGGCGCCCGCGGTCGGCGCGGGCAATTTTGCGCACCTTCAGCCCGTAGGCGACGTTTTCCGCCACCGTCATGTTGGGGAACAGGGCGTAGCTCTGGAACACCATGCCGACATTGCGCCGCTCGATGGGAAGCGCCGTAACGTCCTCCTCGCCGAACAGCACGCGGCCGTCCGGATCGGGGCTTTCCAGCCCGGCGATGATGCGCAGGGTCGTGGTCTTGCCGCAGCCGGAGGGCCCCAGGAAGACGATGGTCTCGCCGCCGCGGATGGTCAGGTCCAGCGGCTCCAGCGCGCGGGCGCCGCCGGCGAAGGTCTTGCCGCAGCGCTCCAGGCGGATCGGCACGGCGTCGAGGTGGAAGCTGTTCTGCATCACGCTGTCTGGCATTGTGGAGAAGACCTCAAACGGACGGACGGCCGCGCCTGAACAGACCCTGCATCAGGATCAGGCTCGGCACAATCATCAGGAAGAAGACGAGGGTGTAGGCGCTGCCGATCTCGATCCGCAGCGAGGCATAGCTGTCGGCCAGCCCGACCGGCAAGGTCTTGGTCAGCGGCGTGTGCAGCAGCCAGGTCAGGTTGAATTCGCCGACCGACAGGGTCAGCACCATCAGCGACCCGGCCAGGATGCCGGAGCGGCAGTTGGGCAGCACCACCGTGGCGAAGCGGCGCAGGAAGCCGGCGCCCAGGCTGGCCGCCCCCTCCTCCAGCGTCGTCAGATCGATGGAGCCCATCACCGCCAGCACGGCACGCACCATGAAGGGCAGGGTGAACAGGACATGGCCGATCAGGATGAACAGCCAGCTGCTGCGCAGGTCTCCCACGCCGCCATAGGTGACGATCAGCGCCAGCGCGGTGGCGAGGCCGGGGATGGCGACCGGCATCATCAGCATCTCCTCCACCAGCCGGGCGATCCGGCCGGGGCGCCGCGCCAGCGCATAGGCGGCGGGCACGCCCAGGACCAGCGTGCAGGCCAGACAGGCGAAGGCGATCTGCAGGGACAGTAGGATCGTGCCGGAATAGACCCGCAGAACCTCGTCCACCCAGTGCAGGGTCAGGCCGCTCTTCAGGCCCACGAAATAGTTGGCGGTCAGCCCGGCCAGCATCGACATCGCCATCGGAACGGTCAGCAGGGCGCAGACCAGCAGGGTGAAGCCCAGTTGCAGCCAGAAGCCCCAGCCGCGGCGGTTCGAAAGACTGTGCATCGCCGTCACCCCGCCGCCGCAACCGACGTGCCGGCGACGCTGCGCGCCACCGCCAGCGCCGCCCAGGTGATGAGGCCGAGCAGGACGCTGAGCGCCGCCGCCGCGGCGATGTTCGCCTGGAGCGTGAATTCGGTGTAGATCGTCATCGGCAGCACATTGATCCGGGTGGCGAGCGTGAAGGCGGTGCCGAACGCACCCATCGAAGTGGCGAAGCACAGGGCACCCGCCGAGATCAGCGCCGGTTTCAGCGCCGGCAGGATGACGTCGGCGACCACCCGCCAGGAGGATGCACCCAGCGAGCGCGCCGCCTCCTCCAGCCGCGGGTCCAGCTTCTCCGCCGCCGCCATCACCGTCAGGATGACGCGCGGGATCGAGAAATAGACGTAGCCGAGGAACAGCCCGGCCATCGAATAGGCAAACACCAGCTTCCCCGCCCCCAGCGCCTGGGTGATGGTGCCGATCAGCCCCTGCCGCCCGGCCAGCATGATGACCATGAAGCCGATGACCACGCCGGGAAAGGCCAGCGGAAAGGTCAGCAGCGCCACCAGCAGGGCATGGCCAGGAAAGCGGTTGCGCACCAGGAACAGCCCGGCAACGGTCGACACCGCCAGCGTCACCAAAGTCACCCCCGCCGACAGCGCCAGCGTGGAGATCAGGCTGTCGAGATGGCCGGAATCGGCCAGCGTGGTCAGATAGGCCGACCACCCCGCCGTCCCGCCGGCACCGATCAGGATCAGCCGGACCAGCGGCAGCAGGAAGAAGGCGGCGAACACCGCCGCCGCCGGCGCCAGCAGGGCCGCCAGCCGCAGCGGTTCACCCGTCCACCCCGGCCGGACCGGCGGACGGGCCGCCGGCCGGTGGGGGAGGGGGGCGTCCTGCACGCAGGCGCTCACTTCACCTCCGCCTGATAGCGGTCCATGAAGCCCTTCTGCGCCTCGGCCATGCGCACCAGATCGACCGGCTTGGCGCGGGCATAGTCGGCGGCCGGCAGGAACTTGGCCGCGGTCTCCGGCGACATCGCCTCGGCGCGCACCGGGCGCATGAAGGCGTTGGCCCACAGGGTCTGGCCCTTGTCGGACAGCACATAGTCCAGCACCTTCTTCCCGTTGTCCGGGTTCGGGCCGTTCTTGACCAGCGCCATCACATAGGGGACCGACACCGTGCCTTCCGTCGGGATGACGAAGGCGATCGGCGCCTTGTCGGTGTATTTGGCGCGGTAGGCATTGAAGTCATAGTCGATCAGGATCGGAATCTCGCCCGACAGCACGCGGGCGTAGGAGGTCTGCTTCGGCACGATGGGCTGGTTCTTCTGCAAGTCCCTGAACCAGCCGACCGCCTTGTCGAAGCTGCCGTAATCGCCGCCCAGCGCCAGATTGACCGCCACCGCGCCGACATAGCCGACGGCGGCGCTGGTCGGATCGAGATAGCCGACCATGCCCGAATAATCGGGCTTCAGCAGGTCGGCCCAGCTCTGCGGCACCGGCTTGCCGCCCAGCGCCTCGGTGTTGACGAAGAAGCCCAGCGTGCCGCTGTGGATGGCGAACCAGTTGCCGTCGGCATCCTTCATCCCGTCGGGGATGTCGGCCCAGCCCGCCGGCTTGTAGGGGGTAACGATGCCGGCCGCCTTGGCCTGGATGCCGACCGGCCCGCCGAGATAGGCGACGTCGGCCACCGGCTTGTCCTTCTCCGCCAGCATGGCGGCCATCGCCTGGCCCGAGTTCTTGTTGTCGAACGGCACGGCGATGCCGAGATCGGCCTTGATCGCCTTCAGCTGCGACGCCCAGTCGGCCCATTCCGGCGGGCAGTTGTAGCAGATGGCGGTCGGTTCCGCGGCTGCGGCGGGCGTCACCACGGTGGTCAAGGCGGCGGCCAGCGCGGCAGCGCCCAATAGAAATGGGCGGGGCAGGAGCGGCTTGAACATGATCCGGGGGTTCTCCGTTCAGGAAGCGCTTAAGTCGTTTTGGACGGTGCCGGTCCGAGCGATTCGCCCGGCCGCAGGGTGAAGGGCAGCATCACGGCGCGGCCCTGCAATTCGCCGGAAAAGCCGGTGCGCAGGCATTCGAAGGCGGTGGCGCCCATGGCGCGGGCCGGCTGCACCAGGGTGGCAAGGCTTGGCGCCATCAGCCGCCCGACCTCGATGCCGTCGAATCCGCAGACCGACAGGTCGTCCGGCACCGACAGGCCAAGGTCGCGTAAGGCCCGGATGGCAGCGAGCGCCAGCATGTCGTTGGAGGCGAAGAAGGCCGTCGGCCGCTCCGGCCCCTCCAGCAGGGGCGCCAGCCGGTGGGCCAGCCGCAGCTCGTTGAAATCGACCTCCACCACCGGTCCCGGCGGCAGCCCGGCATCGGCGAGCGCCGCCGACCAGCCGGCATGGCGCCGGCGCGAGCGGTCGGACTGGCGGAACCGCCCGGCGATCATGCCGATGCGCCGGTGGCCCAGCACCGCCATCCGCTCCACCACCGCGCGGGAGGCCGCGACATTGTCGACGGACACATGGGCGCGCGGCACCCGTTCCGGCTGGTTGTAGGCCAGCACATAGGGCAGCCGCACCTCGTCCAGCGTGTCGAGCGACCCGCTGCGGTCGGCATCGGCGACGGTCAGCACCAGCCCTTCGACCCGGTTGGACAGCAGCCCTTCGATGGCGCGCACCTCCCGCCCCGGATCGTAGTCGGTGGAGGCGATCAGCACGCTGTAGCCGGCCTCCGCCGCCGCGTCCTGGATGCCGGCGACGCTTTCGGCGAAGACGGGATTGGTCAACGACGGCACCAGCACGCCGACGGTGCGGGTGCGCGCCGCCTTCAGGTTGCGGCCGATGGTGCTGGGTCGGAAGGACAGGTCGGAGGCGGCCGCGCGGACCTTCTCCATGGTTTCCGGCGTGGCGTTGCCGCTGCCGTTGAGGACGCGCGACACGGTGGCGATGGACACCCCGGCACGCGCCGCCACGTCACGGATCGTCGCCACGCGGTCCATCGCGCGTCCGTCCGCCAGCCGTCCATCGCCCGCCCGCATCCCGCCCCGCACCATCCGCCACCCATGTTCCAGGCTGTTGTTTCCGGCGCCGGCCGATCCGGCGCGGGTGCAGAGTGGCGGCGCTGTGTTGCAATCGCATGACGCCGTGAAAACGGTTTCGTGAAGAATGGAAACGTTTCCATCGCTCCGGATCGGCAGGAGCACTGCCCTCCGAAGGCAGTGGTCGCAGAGCTGACGGGCTCGTCCGCAAGCCGTCGAAAAAACTATGATTTTTGTGTTTGCGTCCCCGAATGGCTTGGGCTATGTTGCGCCTCCACCAGCGATGGACCCGTAGCTCAGCTGGATAGAGCGCTGCCCTCCGAAGGCAGAGGTCATGAGTTCGAATCTCGTCGGGTCCGCCATCGATTTGCGCTAGAGCGTTGATTTAACAGTCAAATCCGCTCTAGCGCGTTTCGCCTCTTCTCTCAGATTTTCCACATTTTTGATTGTCAGCGCACAGCGGTACTGTGCGCTCGTTCGGCGTTCGCTGTTCGCCGCGAAGGAACTTCATCCCCGTCGATCAGGGCTTCAGGCTCAGAGCGCCGAAGCCTGCAAAATTCCGCCTCTACGTGCTGCGACAAAAATCCCGCGTATGCATGCGAAATTTTACATCATTGTGGTGGACAGAAGCTTACCCATTTCGCACAATACCTTTAGGTTGCATGAACGCAACGTAGATCTTTTTTCTCTAATGGATTGATGTCCGTACTGCGTGTATCGGGCAAAGGAGATATTGGAATGGGCAGAAATCCGTCCTGGCCAGATGTAAATGCCACATTTTTTCGTTCCTCATTGGCGTGGAAGCTTCCAGCAGGGACAGTTACCTTCGCACCCAGTACATCAAGTACATATGAGGCAATTGGAACTGTATCTGGGATGCAGCCTGCTTCAAATGGTAGGTTTGTGACCGTTAGGATGAGATCTGACGCGGTATACAATATATCATTTGACGTTCCGGAAAATAAAACTATGCCGCTTTATGACTCATCAGGTTACTTACTTGATGTAAACAAAAATTCACTCGGGCTTTATCTGGAATCTTATAATCCTACTCAAATAAAGTCATTCAAGCCAGAATATAGCGGTCTTTATTATATTAGCATCGTTAGTTCATCAAGAACTGATAATGCCTTTTTGGCTCTGACCGTTACCGAGGATATCGGGGGCGATTCGAAAAATACGCCGGAAACGGTCGTCGACTCGGGGCGCCCGATCTACCGGTTCTTCAACATGTCGACCGGAACCCATTTCTTCACCTCTTCAGAGGGTGAACGCGATAATATTTACAAAAATTTCAACAACTTCTCTTATGAAGGTCCAGCCTTCAATGCGGCGACAGCCACGACGTCTGACCCGATCACGGTGTACAGATTCTTCAACAAGCGTACTGGCACCCACTTCTTCACGTCGAGCGAAGGTGAACGGGACAACGTAATCGCCAATTCTTCGGACACCTATTCGTTCGAAGGGGAGGCTTACAAGGCTCTGTCTTCCGACAGCACCAACCCGAATGCCAAATCCCTCTACCGGTTCTTCAACAAAACCAACGGAACTCATTTTTATACGGCCAGTGAGGTCGAACGCGACAGCATCATCAAGACCTCATCGGCCACCTATAACTTCGAAGGTGTCGCCTACAAGGTCCTGGATTCCACTGTTCCTCCGGCGGGTGCGCCGATGGCCCAGGCTGTCGCCATGCCGCCGCAGGGCGAGGCCGCCTTGCAGGCCGGTGTCGTCGACGCCGCTCCCGCCGATCTGACGGCGGCCATCGGCGGATTGCAGGCTGCCGACCCACAGCCGGTGGCCTTCGGCGCCGGTGCAGTCGCCAGCGATTCGACCGGCGGCTTTGTCGGCCTGTTCCCGCAGCAGCGGAGCGACTGGGCCGCGATGTTCGCCGCCTGATGCTGCCGGCCCCCGCTCCGACCGGGGCGGGGGCTTTTGCAGGAATGCGCCGGCATCGCCCCCTCACCGGTCCTCCCGCACCTGGGCGTGGTTGATCAGCGCCACCAGCCCGACGCCGCCCAGCACGTTGCCGATCAGCGACGGCAGCAGGAAGCCGAAGGCATAGCGGCCCCAGCCGATCTCGCCGGACATGGCGGCGAAGGACACCTCCACCGATCCCGCAATGACATGGGCGAATTTGCCGAGCGCGATCAGCCAGGTCAGCGCGACGATGACGAAGAAGCGCGCCTGTCCGACCGACGGCGTGATCCAGACCAGCAGGGCGATCAGCCAGCCGGCCAGAATCCCGTGCAAGGTCGTCGTCATGAAATCCGACCGCGCGGCGGTGGTCCCCAGCTCGACGAAGGCGGCGCGCAGTTGCGGGGAGAAGGCCTCCGTCCCCACGGCGAAGGCGGAGAACAGCAGGGTGCCGGCGACGTTGGCGGCGAAGACCAGCGCCCACAGCCGCACCACCGCCGTCAGGGTGCCGGCCGACCAGCGGTGCAGCAGGGGCAGGATCACCGTCAGCGTGTTCTCGGTGAACAGCTGCTGGCGGCCGAGGATGACGATCAGGAAGCCGAAGCAATAGCCGAAGCTGGCGATCAGCGGCCGCCAGGGCTCGTCCGGCAAATGGGTCGTCAGCAACGCCTCGCCCACCATGGAAAAGCCCATCGACAGCCCGGCCGCCAGACCGGACCACAGAAGGGAGGAGGTGGACCGCTTCAGCTCTTCCTGCCCCTCCAGCCGGATCGCTTCGTGCAGGATCAGGGCCGGCGGGTTGGACCGCTCCCTGATCTCCTCCCGTTCATCCTGGTTCAGGCCGGTGTCGCTGGTGTCTGGCAAGGGCGGTGTCCTGGCAGCGGTGGTCCCGCACCAGAACAGCCGTCACCGCAAGGCGTTGCGGAAGGCGATGCGATCCGGGGCCTTATTCGGCTGCGCTCGATTCCGCCAGCAGCCGCGGATCGTGTTCCTCATCGACGAAGCGCCCGCGGATCGCCACCATGACGTCGAGCCTGTCGAGGAACACCGTCACCAGTTCGGGATCGAAATGGAGGCCGGCCTGCTCCCGCATGAAGGTGACGACTTTTTCCAGCGGCCAGGGCTCCTTGTAGGGGCGCGCGGACAGCAGGGCGTCGAACACGTCGGCGATGGCGACGATGCGGCCGGACAGAGGGATTTCGGTGCCGCGCAGGCCGGCGGGATAGCCGGTGCCGTCCCATTTCTCGTGATGCGTCCCGGCGATCTCGGCAGCGAGGTCGAGCAGGGGCAGCCCGCTGCCGGCCAGCAGCCGCTGTCCGATGCTGGCGTGCCGGCGCATGATCACCCATTCCTCAGGCTCGAGCCGGCCGGCCTTCAGCAGCACCTGGTCGGGGACGCCGATCTTGCCGATGTCGTGCAGGGGGGCCGCCTCCAGCACCTGCGCGGCATAGTTGGCGGTGCAGCCGGCGGCGAGCGCCAGCTGATGGGAGATCTGCGCCATGCGCGCGACATGCTGGCCGGTCTCGTTGTCGCGGAATTCGCCGGCGCTGCACAGGCGGCGGATGATCTCGCGCTGGTTCGCCTCCAGTTGCAGGCGCGCCGCCTCCAGCTCCAGGTTGGCAATGCGCAGGGCGGCGGCCTCGCGCGCCGACGCGGCGGAAACCTTGCGGTCGGCCATGGCCGAGACCAGCGCCAGCAGCAGCAGGCCGAAGGCCGCCACCGCCACCACCGCGGCCAGGGGACCGCTGGACACGCCGTCGCCCAGGCTGCCGTCCGCCGCCATCAGGGTTGGATCGACCTGCACCACCAGGGCCGCCATGCCGGTGTAGTGCATGCCGCAGACGGCCACCGCCATCACCAGGGCGGCCAGCGTGCGTTCCAGCAGGCGGTGGATGCGGGTGGCCAGCCACAGCCCCGCGGCGGCGGCAGCGGCGGCGATGGCGACCGACAGGCCCCACAGGGTGGGTTCGTAGGCGATGCGGGCCGGCAGCACCATCGCCGCCATGCCGAGATAATGCATCGTCGCCACGCCAAGCCCGACGATGACGCCGGCCGCGGCGATGGTGGCGGGGGAGCGGCGGCGCTGGATGATGCGGAAGCCGACGGCGACGAAGGCGACCGAGGTCACCAGCGACAGCAGGGTCTTCACCGGATCGTAGGCGATCGGCGTGTCGATGGTCAGCGCCAGCATGCCGATGAAATGCATGGCCCAGATGCCGCCGCCCAGCGCCGCCGCGGCGCAGCCCTGCCACATCATGCGGGCGGCGCCGTCCGTCCGGTGCATCCGCTCCGCCATGTCCAGCGCGGAGTAGGAGGCGAAGGCGGCGACGGCATAGGACAGGGCCACCAGCCAATGGTCGTGGGAGAACGGCAGGCCGGACGCCGTCGTGAAGCACAGTCCGGCCAGTTGGATCGACATCCACCACACTCCTGAAAAACACCTGACCGCCGCCGACCGTCGTGCCGCCGATCTTCGATATAACCCGTCCAACCGGCCGGGCTTCAAGAAGCGGGAAACCCCAACTCCGACGGTCGGGTATCGGGCGGCACCGGTCAACGTCCGGTAGTTAGCTAAAAAGCTATCTTTATTTGACCGGTGTCAAGAGCATAGGAGTCGATAGAACGCCAGGCCGAAGCACTGTGCATTTGGTGCTCCGCCAAGCCTCCGTTTATACGAAACGGAAGCCTGGCGGTCGGCGGAAGGTAGGATGCGGTCAGGCGTCGGCGAAGACCATCGGCTGGCGGGCACGGGCCTCGCGTTCGCGCTCCAGGCGGCTCGGCGCCTCGACCCAGGCGATTCGTAGGATATTGGTCGATCCCGGCATGCCGAACGGCACGCCGGCGGTGATCACCAGCCGCTGCCCCTCCTCGGCCAGCCCATGCACATAGGCCAGCCGCGCCGCCTTGTGCACCATGTCGGAGAAGCTCTGGACATCCTCCGTCAGCACGGCGTGGACGCCATAGGCCAGCACCATCCGGCGGGCGATGGCGGCGCTCTCGGTCAGGCAGAGGATCGGCACCTCCGGCCGTTCGCGAGCCGCCCGCAGCGTGGTGGAGCCGCTGGTGGTGTAGGTGGCGATGGCCGCCGCCTTCACCGTATGGGCGACCTGACGGGCGGCGGCGGTGATGGCGTCCGATTCCGTCTGTTCCGGGTCGGCATGCTGCGCATCCATCAGGCCGCAGTAGAGCGGGTCCCCCTCCACCCGCCGGGCGATGCGGTCCATGATCGACACGGCTTCGACCGGATAGTCGCCGGATGCGGTCTCGGCCGACAGCATGACGGCATCGGCGCCGTCGAACACCGCGGTGGCGACGTCCGACGCCTCGGCCCGGGTCGGGGCGGGGGCGGAGATCATCGATTCCAGCATCTGCGTGGCGACGATCACCGGCTTGCCGGCCGAACGGGCGGCGCGGATGATCCGCTTCTGGATCGACGGCACGTCTTCCGGCGGCATCTCCACGCCCAGGTCGCCGCGCGCCACCATGACGCCGTCCGACATCTCGACGATGCGGTCGAGATGCTGGATCGCCTGCGGCTTCTCCAGCTTCGACAGCAGGGCGGCCCGGCCGGCGATCAGCTTGCGTGCCTCCGCCACGTCCTCCGGCCGCTGGACGAAGCTCAGCGCCACCCAGTCCACCCCCTGGTCGAGGGCGAAGTCCAGGTCGGCGCGGTCCTTGGGCGTCAGCGGCGACAGCGGCAGCACCACGCCCGGCACGTTGACGCCCTTGCGGTCCGACAGCTTCGTGCCCGACACCACGACCGTCTCGGCGAAATCGGCGCCGCAGGCGGTCACCCGCAGCCGCACCTTGCCGTCGTCCAGCAGCAGTTCGGCATCCGGCACCAGGGCGGCGAAGATCTCCGGATGGGGCATGCCGACGCGGCGGGCGTCACCCGGCTCGGCCAGCAGGTCGAGGCAGAAGGACTGGCCGGCGGTCAGCGTCACCGGCCCGTCGGCGAAGCGGCCCAGCCGCAGCTTGGGCCCCTGGAGGTCGGCCATGATGGCGATGGGGCGGCCGGTCTCCTCCTCCAGCGCACGGATGGCGCGGACGCGCTCGCCATGGTCCTGGTGGCTGCCATGGCTGAAATTCAGGCGGAAGACGTCGACGCCGGCTTCGAACAGGCGGCGGATCATTTCGGGCGAGGAGGAGGACGGACCCAGCGTGGCGACGACTTTCGTCTGCCGGTAACGGCGGATCGGCTTGGCGGTGCTCATGGCGTAACGGACTCCGAAGGAGAGAATGGGCCACCGTGCGTGCGGGGCAGGGGGCGAAAGCGGGCGGGGGCTTGCTCTTATACACATCT
>NZ_WHOS01000031.1 GCF_013340935.1 Azospirillum melinis
CACCGGACCTGAAGCCTTGTGGTTGGGCCGCGGCCGGAGCGGAGCGGCAGCTGTGGGATCATGCGGACCATCGAAACGCTCCCCTGGTTAACGGCCCCCTAATTCGGCGGCGGTGCGGCCTGTGACATCCGGCCTGTGACATCCCGCAAGTTCGGCGGCGGACCTCAGCGCCGCTTGGCCGCCGGGGTGCTGCCCAGCATGCTGCGCTGCGCCAGCATCGGGCGCGGCATCTGGCGGCCGCCCAGCACGCGGACCGGCACGGACTGCTCCAGCCGGTGCTTGTCGAACTGGTCGAAGATGCGCAGCAGCGCCTCCGCCGTGCCCTCGCCATATTGGATGTCGGTGCGGGCGCGGCCCAGTTCCGTGCGCAGGCCGTCGCGCAGCCGGCCGAACAGCGCGTCGAACAGCGTCTGGAAATGCTCCTCGGCGAAGACGAAATGGCGCTCGCGCAGCTGGTCGGTCATCCGCCGGATGAAGGTCTGGCGCTGCTGGTGGAACTGGCGGAAGCGCAGCATCACCCGGATGAAGGGCGTGTCGGCCAGCACCGCCAGCGTTTCCTCATGCGCCAGCCGCTGCCAGACCTCGGCATCGCGGTCGGTTCCCAGCCGGTTGAACAGGGCGATGACGCTGGCATTCATCGCTTCCCATTCCTTTTCGTAGAACAGGGCGGTCAGGGTCGATTGCAGGCCGGGAAGGATCACCTGGGGAAAGCTGGCGCCGGTGATCGGGTCCATGCTGTCGGGCAGCCGGGTGCGCAGGGCCGAAACCATCAGGCGGGTGACGAAGTCGCGGCGGCGCCCGCCGGCCCCGATCTGCGGTGGCTCCTCCCCCATGGCTCCGGTGCCTCCGCCGCAGCCACCGCAACTGGACGCCGTGCAGGATTGGCAGATCGAGGCGAACAGCGGCAGCACCGACGGCCAGTGCGCCATCATCAACCCCATGGCGCGGGTGAATTCCTCGCGCGACAGGACGCCCTTGGCGGTGAATTGCGGCTCCAGCGCTTCCTGAAAGGTGCTGACCAGAGCCTGGGCCGTGCGATGGTGGCGTTCGAACGGCGGCTGATCGGCGGTCATCCCACGCCCTCCCTCCCGGTGTATCCCAGCCGGCCGGCGACTGGGCCGGACGCGGTTACCGGAACAATTTATCCGGTATTTTATCTATCCTGGCTGTGACGGCCATCACAGGGCCGAGCCGGGACAGGGGGACAAGGGGGCGCGACAGGGGACGGCGGGCTGCGGGCAAAAAAAAGGGCCGCGTCCCAAATGGGCGCGGCCTTTAGTCTAGGGAGGAAACGCACTGCAAAATGCAGTAACGAGGCGGAGTTTAAGCCCACAGCCGTGTTAGCGGTACCACGGTTTTCGTATTGGTGCGGTGCGACATCCGCATAGCGCGGTATGGAATAGAGTTTGGTTTGCCCACCCCCTATGCGGGAAGGCAGAGTTCTGCCCGTTTGGTGTGCAGGCGACCGCTTGCGGGTTGGGCGAACGATCGAATTCGAAAATCATCGCGCTTTTGAATGTTCGTAAATGAAAAAGGGGAGCGTCTCGCGACACCCCCCTTTTCCCAATCCGATGCGGACCGCAGCGTCAGGCCGCCAGCTTCTCGCGGATCAGCGCCTTGGTCTCCTCGATGCCGTAAAGCTGGATGAAGGAGCCCATGCGCGGGCCGGTGGTCTGGCCCAGCAGCACCTCGTAGAGCGCCTGGAACCAGGCGCGCAGTTCGGTGAAGCCGTGGGCCTTGCCGACCTCGAACACCTCGTTCTGGATGACGTCGGCGCGGGCGTCGGCCGGCACGCTGTCGAGCTTGACCAGCAGATCCTGCAAGGCCGCACGTTCGGCGTCGGTCGGCGCGCGGAACTGCTTGGTCGGCTTCACCTGATCCTGATAGTAGCGCACGGCATAGCCGACCATGCTGTCGAGGAACGGGCTGTTCTCCGGCGTGGCGTCGGGCGCATAGCGGCGGATGAAGCCCCACATGGCGTCCTTGGTCTCGGCATTCGCCGCACCGGCCAGATTGAGCAGCAGGTTGAACGACACGTCGGAGCGCACCGCCGGCGGCTTGCCGTTGTGGATGTGCCAGGCCGGGTTCTCCAGCCTCTTCGCCGGCTCTTCGCCATGGACCCTGTCGACGAAGGTCAGATACTCGTCGACGGCGCGCGGGATGACGTCGAAATAGAGGCGCTTGGCCGACTTCGGCTTCTGGAACATGTAGAGGGCGAGGCTTTCCTGCGGCGCGTAGGCCAGCCATTCCTCCATCGTCAGGCCGTTGCCCTTCGACTTGGAGATCTTCTGGCCCTTGTCGTCGAGGAACAGCTCGTAATTGAAGCCCTCCGGCGGGGTGCCGCCGAGGATCCTGCAGATCTTGCCGGCGAGTTCGGCCGACGGGATCAGGTCCTTGCCGTACATCTCGTAATCGACGCCGAGGCCGAACCAGCGCATGCCCCAGTCGGGCTTCCATTGCAGCTTCACATGGCCGCCGGTGACCGGAAGCTCCACCTTCTTGCCGTCCTCGTCCTCGAAGACGATGGTGCCGGCATCGACGTTGCGCTCCAGCATCGGCACCTGGAGGACCCGGCCGGTCGAGGGGGAGACCGGCAGGAAGGGGCTGTAGGTGGCCTGACGCTCCGCACCCAGGGTGGGCAGCATCACCGCCATCACCTCGTCGTAATGGCGCAGGATGCCGAGCAGCGCCTCGTCGAAGCGGCCCGACTTGTACCAGTCGGTGGAGGACTGGAACTCGTACTCGAAGCCGAAGCTGTCGAGGAAGGCGCGCAGCCGGGCGTTGTTGTGGGCGCCGAAGCTGTCATGGGTGCCGAAAGGATCGGGCACCCGGGTCAGCGGCTTGCCCAGGTTGGCCGCCACCATCTCCTTGTTGGGGATGTTGTCGGGAACCTTGCGCAGCCCGTCCATGTCGTCCGAGAAGCAGAACAGCTTGGTCGGAATGTCGCTCATGGTCTGGAAGGCGTGGCGCACCATGCTGGTGCGCGCCACCTCGCCGAAGGTGCCGAGATGCGGCAGGCCCGACGGACCGTAACCGGTCTCGAACAGGACATAGCCTTTGGCGGGCGGAGCTTTCGCGAAGCGCGCGACCAGTTTGCGCGCCTCCTCGAACGGCCATGCCTTCGCCTGCAACGCCAGATCCCGTTCGCCGGTCATCGTCGGACCCTTTCGAAACCACAAAGATAAAGTTGGGAATGAGGGCAAAGACCCTAGGGCCGGGCGGGCGTGGCGTCAACCTTGGGTGTCCGGCCCGGGCGTCTGGCGGGGTAGGTGTTCCGGGCCACTTGCGGCACCCGGTCGGCCGGTCCATCCTGCGCGGCCCGCGGGATCGGCCCGCGGGGATCGTCCTTGCGGGCGTCGGTGGGGTTCGGGGTGATGAGCTGGCTCTATCTGGTGGTGGCGATCCTGTTCGAGGTCGTCGGCACGTCGGCGATGAAGATGTCGGAGGGGATGACGCGGCTCGGCCCGGCGGCGGTCGTGGTGGTGTGCTACGGCATCGCCTTCCTGCTGCTGGCCAAGGCGCTGCGCACGATGGAGGTCGGCATCGCCTACGCCATCTGGTCGGCGACGGGCACCGCCGCCATCGCCGCCATCGGCGTCTTCGTGTTCGGCGAATCGCTCACGGTGATGAAGGTGGTCGGCATCCTGCTGATCGTCGCCGGTGTGATCAGCCTGCACATGGCGAGCGGACCGGCGTGACCGCGATAGTTAGGCGTTGACCTAAGTGTTCTTCGCCGGTAGGGTGCCGTCATGGATGCGGCACTCGATCTGACATTCCGGGCGCTGGCGGATCCCACGCGCCGGGCGGTCGTCCAGGCGCTCGGGCATGGCCCGGCGACGGTGGGCGACCTCGCGAAACCCTTCGACATGGCTCTGCCGAGCTTTCTCCAGCACCTGAAGATGCTGGAGGAGAGCGGACTCGTCGAAACGCGGAAGGTCGGTCGGGTGCGCACCTGCACGCTGAAGCCTGAGGCTCTGGCGGCCGCGGAAAGCTGGCTGGAAGAGCAGCGGAGCCTTTGGACAAAGCGGTTCGACCAACTGGACAGCCTGGTGCTGGACCTGAAGCAGAAGGAGGAAGAGGACCCATGACCGTTCCGACCGCCGCCGCCGTCTTCGATCCGCGGCTCGACCTTGAACTGAAGCGTGAGGTATCGGTTCCGCCGAGGCTGCTCTGGCGGGCCTGGACCGAGCCCGATCTCTTGATGAAGTGGTTCACGCCGGCACCCTGGCGGACCACCGCCTGCGAGATCGACCTGAAGCCCGGCGGCAAGTTCCGTACGGTGATGGAAGGGCCGAACGGCGAGAGGAACGACAATATGGGGTGCTTCCTTGCCGTGGAGCACGAGAAGCTTCTGGTCTTCACCTCCGCCCTCGGGCCGGGCTACCGCCCCACCGACAACGGCTTCATGACCGCATCCGTCATCTTCGAGCCGACGGCCGAAGGCACCCTCTATACCGCCATCGCACTTCACAAGGACGAAGCGGCGAAAAAGACGCATGAGGACATGGGCTTCCATCTGGGCTGGAACACGGCGCTCGACCAGCTCGTCGCGCTGGCGAAAGACCTCTGACGGTCCATGCCGTTGCAGTGAACGGACCTTCGCATTGGGCCGGCTCCGGTTCGTTGCGAAAGTCCGGTTCTACACCCCGACCTTGAACGGGTTCACCTGCCGGGCGGCGCGCTCCACCGCTTCGGCGGGGCCGGGGCGGCCGAGGAAATAGCCCTGGGCGAAGTCGCAGTTCAGGCCGCGCAGGGCCTCCAGCGTCTCGGCATCCTCCACGCCTTCCGCCACGGCGGTCAGGTTCAGGCTGTGGGCCATCTGGATGACGGCGGCGGTGATCTTGGCGCTGTCGTGGTTGCGGGTGAGGTCGGCGACGAAACCGCGGTCGATCTTCAGCTTGTCCACCGCCAGACGGCCGATGTAGGACAGGTTGGAATAGCCGGTGCCGAAATCGTCGATCGACACCTGCACCCCCATCGCCTTGATCCGTCTCAGATTGTCCATCACCACATCGGTGTTCTGGATCAGCATCGATTCGGTCAGCTCCAGCTCCAGCAGCAGCGGGTCGAGCCCGCTGTCGCTCAGCGCCCCCGTCACCGTACGGACGAGGTCGCTGCGCTGAAGCTGCAAGGCCGACAGGTTGACCGCCACCGACAGCGCCAGCCCCTGGGCGTGCCATTGCGCCGCCTGCCGGCAGGCCTCGGTCAGCACCCAGGCGCCGATCGGCACGATCAGGCCGCTGTCCTCGGCGATCGGGATGAAATCGCCGGGTGGGACCATGCCCTTGTCCGGGTGGTTCCAGCGCACCAGTGCCTCCGCACCGGTCACGGCTCCGGTCTCCAGGCTGACCTGCGGCTGGTAATGGATCAGGAACTCCCCCCGCTCCAGCGCACGGCGCAGGCCGCTGCGGGTGGACAGGTGGGCCACCGCCTCGGCGTTCATCGCCTCGGCATAGAAGCGGTGGGTGTCGCGGCCGGCCGCCTTGGCGTGGTGGAGCGCGGTGTCGGCGTTCTTCAGCAGGGTGGCGAAGTCCTTCCCGTCGGCCGGGGCCATGGCCACGCCCGACGACAGGGTGAGGATCAGTTCCTGTCCGCCGACCTGGAAGGGGGCGGCCATCGCCTCGTGCAGGGAAGCGACGGTTTCCACCACCGTGTCGATGTCGGGCTTGCCGGACAGCAGCAGGATGAACTCGTCGCCGCCGCCGCGGCTGACCGTGTCGGTCTCGCGCACCGCCGCCTTCAGCCGGTCCGCGACCGCGCGCAGCAGCGCGTCGCCGACGGCGTGGCCCAGGCTGTCGTTCACGGTCTTGAAGCGGTCCAGCCCGCAGGCGACCAGCGCCACCAGCCGGCCGTTGCGCTCCGACCGCGCCAGGGCCTGTTCGGTGCGGTCCTGCACCAGGATGCGGTTGGGCAGCAGGGTCAGCGCGTCGTGGCGCGACAGATACTCCATCCGCTCCTGCGCCGCCTTGCGTTCAGTGATGTCGCGGATGAGAACGAGAACCCGGCGGTCGTTGCCGTCGATGACGGCGCGCCGCATGCTGACCTCCACCCAGAACAGCGACCCGTCCAGCCGGCGGGCATGCCATTCGAACAGTTGCGGTTCGCCGTCGGCCGCCTTGCGGATCCACGCCGCCGCCTCGTTGCGCGTGTAGGGCGGCGTGCCGGAGCTGAGCATCCCGGCGGTGATGTCCGAAAGCGGCAGGCCTTCCACCCGGTACATCTCCATCATCCTGCGGTTGGCTTCCAGGATGGAGCCGCTGTCCAGGTCGTGGATGAAGATGGCGTCGGTGACGCTGTCGAAGATGGTGCGGACGCGCTCCTCGCTGGCGGTCAGGGCGGCGACCGCGGTGCGCAGGCTCTCGGTCTTGCTTTCGACCTGCCGGCGCAGCAGCAGGACCCACACCAGCGCACCGGCGCCCAGGACGGCCAGCCCGGCCAGAAGCTTGACCAGCAGATCCATCGTCTGCGGGCTGACCATGCCGGTGAGCGGGCGGCCGAGCCAGCGCTCGTCCACCGCCTTGCGCTCGTCCGCGGTGATGCGGGCGAAGCCGTCGGCGATCAGGCGGAACAGGGCGGCGTTGCCCTTGCGCACCGCCCAGTGCAGTTCGCCGGTGTAGAGCGGCTCGGTGTAGCGGAAGCGCCCCTGCACCCCGCGCTTGGTCATGTAATAGCGGGCCGAGGGATCGTCCATGCAGAAGACCCGGCTTTCCTGGCGCGAGGCGGCCTCGACCATCGCCTCGAAACCGGGATAGCGCTGGAAGGCGGTGATGCCCTGGTCGGTCAGCCATTCGATGCAGAAGTCGCTGTCCTTCACCCCGACCGTGAAGGCGCGCAGCGAATCCACCCCGGTGATGCCGCTGAGGTCGGCGCTGAACCAGATCGGCACGTCAACGCGGGCATAGGGCTTGGAGAAATCGTAGATCGCCTCGCGGGCGCTGTTGCGGAAGATGGTCTCGATGACGTCGGCGTCGCCCCTGTCCATCGCCTGCCGGGCGAGACCCCAGTCGAGCGGCATCATCCGCACCGGGATGCCGGTCTTCTGCGACCACAGCATCCACATGTCCTTCACGATGCCGACATGGGTGCCGTCCGGCGTGTGGAAGCTGTAGGGCGGGTAATTGTTGTCCAGCGTCACCCGGATCTCGGCCGGGCGGGGGCCGGTCTCCGGAAGCTGTGCCGGCACCGGCGTGTTGATCGCCGCCGCCGGGTCGCCGGCCAGAAGCGACAGCAGCAGGATCGCCAGCAGCCGCGCGACCGCGGTCCGCGCGCTGCGGATCGCCATGGGGATCGCCTTGGGGCTCATGGAGGCGCCCCGGCCGGAACAGTCGATGGGCAGCGCGTGGCGGACATGGACATGGCCCTTGCCGAGGTCATGGACAGCGCAGGCGTGTGAGGCCATCTCCTCGCCGCCATCGCCAGCTTATCCAAGAGGGTAACCCGTTCGACAAGCTGCGGCAACGAAGGGTTCTCGCGCGCTTGTGACAAGCTCCCGCGCCGATGGCAGCCGGTGCGCCCGGCAAGGGATCAGGGAGAGCGGTCGGCGGGCGGGGCGGCGGGCCGGGGGGTGGACTGATTGCCGGCCCGGTCGTTCGCCTGGGCGCGCAGGGCGTCGCGGATTTCCTCCAGCAGCTGTTCCTGCCGCGGCGGCGTTTTCAGCGTTTCCTTGTGCAGGATGTGCAGCCGGTTGACCTGCCGGACGATCAGGAACAGGGCGCCCGACACGATCAGGAAATTGATGCAGGCATTGATGAAGCGGCCATAGTTGACGGTGGCCGCACCCGCCTGTTCGGCGGCCTGGAGCGAATCGAACCGGCCGCCGGACAGGCTGAAGAAATAGTTGGAGAAGTCGATGCCGCCCATGACCCAGCCGATGGGCGGCATCAGGATGTCCTTGACCAGGGAATTGACGATTCCCGTAAAGGCGGCACCGATGATGATGCCGACCGCCAGCTCCACGACATTGCCGCGGCTGATGAATTTCTTGAATTCTTCGAACATGGCGTCCCGTTTCTCCGTGGTCATGGAAGGGAAACGGGACGGAGCAGGGATGGTTTCATAAGGCCCCCTCTTCCCCCGGACAGGATCGGGGGAAGAGGGGGGGAGACTTCGGCCCTCAGGCCATGCGGCCGTGGCAGTGCTTGAACTTCTTGCCCGACCCGCAGGGGCAGGCGGCGTTGCGCGGGGTGTTTTCCATCACCTCGGCCGGCAGCGGCTGGTCTTCCGGCGTGCCCACAAGCGAGGAGGCTGGCGAGGAGCCGCGGACCATGCCGTCGGGCAGGGCTTCGCCGTCACCGGCGCCCATGGCCGCCATCGCCAGCGCCGGGTCCATGCGGCCCTCGTGCATCTCCTGCATCTGGCGGGCGAACAGTTCCTCCTGCGACGGCGCCATGCGGATTTCGACATGCATCAGGATGGTGGTGACCTGCTCGCGCAGGGCCATCAGCATCGTGTCGAACAGCTCGAAGGCCTCGCGCTTGTACTCGTTCAGCGGGTCCTTCTGGGCATAGGCGCGCAGGTTGATGCCCTGGCGCAGATGGTCGAGCTGGAGCAGATGGTCCTTCCATTCCTGGTCCAGGATCTGGAGCAGGATGCTCTTCTCGACATGCCGCATCGTCTCGGCGCCGTAGGCCTCCTCCTTGTCCGCATATTTGCGGTCGGCGGCCTCGCGCACGCGCTCCTCGATCTCCGGCTCGGCGATGCCCTCTTCCTTGGCCCACTCCTGGACCGGCAGGTCCATGCCCAGCACGCGGTTGACCGCCTCGTGCAGGCCGTCGATGTCCCACTGCTCGGAGTAGCTGTTCGCCGGGATCGCCGTCGACACCATGTTGGCGATGATCTGGTGGCGCATCTCGCGGATTTCCTCCGCGATGTCCTCGCTCTCCATCACCTCGTGGCGCTGCTCGTAGACGACCTTGCGCTGGTCGTTCATGACGTTGTCGAACTTCAGCAGGTTCTTGCGGACCTCGAAATGGTGCGCCTCGACCTTCTGCTGCGCCTTTTCCAGGGCCTTGTTGATCCAGGGATGGATGATCGCCTCGCCTTCCTTCAGGCCGAGACGCTGGAGCATGCTGTCCATCCGCTCCGACCCGAAGATGCGCATCAGGTCGTCTTCCAGCGACAGGAAGAACTTCGAGGTGCCGGGATCGCCCTGGCGGCCGGAACGGCCGCGCAGCTGGTTGTCGATGCGGCGGCTCTCGTGCCGCTCGGTGCCGATGACGTAGAGGCCGCCGGCCTGCTTGACCTTCTCGCGCGCTTCCGCGATCTCGGCCTCGATCTGCGCGATGCGGGCGTCGCGCTCCGGGCCTTCCGGAACGTCGGCCAGCTCGACCTCGATCCGCATCTGGAGATTGCCGCCGAGCTGGATGTCGGTGCCGCGGCCGGCCATGTTGGTGGCGACCGTCACCGCGCCGGCGCGGCCGGCCTGGGCGACGATGTAGGCTTCCTGCTCGTGGTGGCGGGCGTTCAGGACGTTGTGCGGAATGCCGCGCTTGTTCAGCAGCTCCGACAGCAGTTCCGACTTCTCGATCGAGGTGGTGCCGACCAGGACCGGCTGGCCGCGCTTGCGCGCGTCCTCGATCAGGTCGGTCATCGCGTGGTATTTCTCGGTCGCGGTGCGGTAGACCTCGTCGTCATGGTCGATGCGCTTGACCGGGACGTTGGTCGGCATGTCGACCACTTCCAGCCCGTAGATCTCGCCGAACTCCGCCGCCTCGGTCAGCGCGGTGCCGGTCATGCCGGCCAGCTTCGGGTAGATGCGGAAGTAGTTCTGGAAGGTGATGGAGGCCAGCGTCTGGTTCTCGCGCTGGATCGTCACCTTCTCCTTGGCTTCCAGCGCCTGGTGCAGACCTTCGGAGAAGCGGCGGCCGTCCATCATGCGGCCGGTGAACTCGTCGATGATGACGACCTTGTCGTCCTTGACGATGTAGTCCTTGTCGCGCTGGAACAGCATGTGGGCGCGCAGCGCCTGCTGCGAATGGTGGACCAGCGCCACGTTCTGGATGTCGTAGAGCCCGCCCGACTTCAGCAGACCGGCCTCGGCCAGCAACTGCTCCATATGCTCCTGGCCGGCTTCGGTGAAGCTGACGGTGCGGTGCTTCTCGTCCTTCTCGTAATCCTCGGCCACCAGCATCGGGATCAGCCGGTCGACCTGGACATACATTTCGGACGAATCGGTCGAGGGGCCGGAGATGATCAGCGGCGTGCGCGCCTCGTCGATCAGGATCGAGTCGACCTCGTCGACGATGGCGAAGTTGAAGGGCCGCTGGACCAGCTCCTCCAGCCGGAACTTCATGTTGTCGCGCAGATAGTCGAAGCCGAATTCGTTGTTCGTGCCGTAGGTGATGTCGGCGGCGTAGGCGGCGCGCCGCTCGTCGTCGTCCAGCCCATGGACGATGCAGCCGGTGGTCAGGCCGAGGAAGCCGTAGACCCGCGCCATCCAGCCGCTGTCGCGCGAGGCGAGGTAGTCGTTCACGGTGACGACGTGGACGCCCTTGCCTTCCAGCGCGTTCAGGTAGACGGCCAGCGTGGCGACCAGCGTCTTGCCTTCGCCGGTGCGCATCTCGGCGATCTTGCCGCTGTGCAGCACCATGCCGCCCATCAGCTGCACGTCGAAGTGACGCTGGCCCAGCACGCGCTTGGCCGCCTCGCGCACGGTGGCGAAGGCGTCGGGCAGGATGTCGTCCAGCGTTTCGCCCTTGGCCAGCCGTTCGCGCAGCCAGTCGGTGCGACCCTTCAGCTGGTCGTCCGACAGCGCGGCGACCGACGGCTCCAGCGCGTTGATCTGAGCCACGGTCTTGTGCAGCGCCTTGACCGCGCGCGTGTTGGCGGTGCCGAAAATCTTGCGGGCGAGAGCGCCGAACATGAAAACCTCGGGAGTAAAGCGGAATGTGGGCCAGCCTATCGACGGGTCTCACATAGGACTATGGCAAGGCGCTGTCAACGAGACCGGGCCGGCGGGGGCTCGGTTGCGGCATTTGCGCAGACGGTTCAGCGGGGACGGCATGGCCGTCCGTCATGGCTGCCCGGCATGACCGTTTGATGAATTCGCGTCCAGAATGCGCCGCGGCGGTTGGCTGGCGCCGGTGGGGGCTGGTATCCCCTGCGGCGGAACACAGCTAATGGGCGGTGGCCGCGCGCGGGACAATGGGGACCCTTGCCCCGCGCGGCTTAGCCATGCTTAATCCCCTGCGGAATCGGGCGCGGAGCGGCGGATGGCTCCGATGCCGCAGACCATGCGAAACGGGCGCCGGCCCATCGGCCGCCCATTTGTGAAGCATCCGCCGGAAGGAAACAGACACGCCATGGTTCAACGAGTGTTCCGCACCGCGCTCCTGTCGGTCGCCGCCTGCGGCATCGCGCTGGCCGCCCATGCCCAGACGCCGGCTCCCGCCACCCCGGCGCCGGTCGCTCCGGCCCCGGCTGCCGCCGCTCCGGCTCCGGCCGCCCCGGCCGATCCGGTGGTCGCCCGCGTCAACGGCGAGGAGCTGCACAAGTCGGACGTCACCCGCATGGTCTCGCAGCTGCCGCCGCAGGTGCAGCAGATGCCGATCGAGATGATCTATCCGGCGGTGATCGACCAGCTGGTCAGCGGCAAGCTGGTCTCCTCGGCCGGCTACAAGGCCGGTCTGGCCGATTCGGCCGAGGTGAAGGACGAGATCAAGCGCGCCGAGGAGCGCGCGGTGCAGCGCGCCTATATTCAGAAGGAAATCAAGGCCCGCGTGACGCCCGAGGCGCTGAACAAGGCCTATCAGGAATACCTGAAGGAGAACCCGGCACAGGAGGAGGTCAAGGCCGCCCACATCCTGGTCGAGAAGGAAGACGAGGCCAAGGCCATCATCGCCCAGCTGAAGAAGGGCGGCGATTTCGCCAAGCTGGCCAAGGAGAAGTCCAAGGACGCCGCCGCGGCGGCCCAGGGCGGCGACCTCGGCTACTTCACCAAGGACGCGATGGTCGAACCCTTCGCCAACGCCGCCTTCGCCATGAAGCCGGGTGAGATCAGCAAGGAGCCGGTCAAGACCCAGTTCGGCTATCACATCATCAAGGTCGAGGACAAGCGGACCCAGCCGCAGCCGACGCTCGACGAAGTGAAGCCGCAGCTGGAGCAGACCCTGTCGAAGGACATGGTCACCGCGCTCGTCGAGGAACTGCGCGGCAAGGCGAAGATCGAGACCTTCCAGCTCGACGGCTCGCCGATGCCGAAGGAAGAGCCGGCCGCTGCTCCGGCCACCCCGGCCCCGGCCCCGGCGCCTGCCGCTCCGGCGGAACCGGCGAAGAAGTAAGCTCCGGCGTTCAGGCCCCCGCCGCCCCTTTCCCCGCACCTGTGGAGAAGAGGGCGACGGGGGCCTGAGGCCCTGACGGTTTCATCGCTCCACCACGCCACCACCACTCCCCACCACGGGAATTTCCTTCATGGCCACGACCCTCTCCCCCTTGGCTCCCGCCAGCTTCCCGACGTTGCCGCCCATCGCGGGCGTGCGCATCGCCACGGCGAACAGCGGCATCCGATACAAGGGCCGCGACGATCTGCTGCTGGCCGTGCTGGATCCCGGCACCAGCGTGGCGGGCGTGCTGACCCGGTCGCTGACCTGCTCGGCTCCGGTGATCTGGTGCCGCGACAGCCTGCCCAAGGGGTCGGCCCGTGCCGTGGTGGTGAATGCCGGCAATGCCAACGCCTTCACCGGCAAGGCGGGTGACGCCACCGTGCAGGCGACCGTCAGCGCCGCCGCCGAGCTGGCGGGCTGCGCTCCGGACGAGGTCTATATCGCGTCGACCGGCGTGATCGGCATCCCGCTGGCTGCCGACGCCATCGGCAAGTGCCTGGCGCCGATGGCCCCGAGCCTTGCCGCCGATTCGGCCGCGTGGGAGAAGGCCGCCCGCGCCATCATGACCACCGACACCTTCCCGAAGGGCTCGGTGCGCACCGCGACCATCGGTGGCACGACGGTGACCATCGCCGGCTTCGCCAAGGGCTCCGGCATGATCGCGCCGGACATGGCGACGATGCTGGGCTTCGTCTTCACCGACGCCGCCATCGCCGCCACCGCGCTGCAGGACATGCTGTCGGAGTTCACCGAGCGCACCTTCAACGCCGTGACCGTCGATGGCGACACCTCGACCAGCGACACGCTGCTGCTGTTCGCGACGGGGAAGGCGGGCAACGCCCCGGTGTCGAGCGCCGATGCCGCCGAGCTGGCGGAATTCCGCGCCGCGCTGGAGGATCTGCTGCTCGATCTGGCCTTGCAGGTGGTGCGTGACGGCGAGGGGGCGACCAAGTTCATCGCCATCACCGTGCGCGGCGCCGACAGCGACGCCGCCGCCAAGCGGATCGGCATGACGGTGGCGAACTCGCCGCTGGTCAAGACCGCCATTGCCGGCGAGGACGCCAACTGGGGCCGTATCGTCGCCGCCATCGGCCGCGCCGGCGAGCGCGCCGACCGCGACCTGATCAAGATCACCGTCGGCGGCACCCTGATCTGCGCCGAGGGGATGGAAGTCCCAGGTTACGACGAGACGCCGGTCACCGCCCACATGAAGGGTAAGGAGGTCGACATCGACATCGATCTCGGGCTGGGCAAGGGGACGGCGAAGGTGTGGACCTGCGACCTGACCCACGGCTACATCGACATCAACGGCAGCTATCGAAGCTGACGTGCCGTGACTGCCTGTTTCGATCCCAGCTCCACCCCCGCACCCGGCTCGCTGCCGGTGCTGCTGGTCGTCGCGGTGGCGCTCGTCGATGCCGACGGGCGCGTGCTGCTGGCCCAGCGCCCGCCCGGCAAGTCGCTGGCAGGCCTGTGGGAATTCCCCGGTGGCAAGGTCGATGCCGGGGAGACGCCGGAAGCAGCGCTGGTGCGCGAGTTGAAGGAGGAGCTGGGCATCGACACGGCGGCCAGCTGCCTCGCGCCCTTCACCTTCGCGTCCCACAGCTACGAGCGGTTCCATCTGCTGATGCCGCTCTATGTCTGCCGGGTGTGGGAGGGCGACGTGATGCCGCGGGAAGGGCAGAAGCTTGCCTGGGTCTATCCGAACCGGATGGGCGATTACCCGATGCCGCCGGCCGACGTGCCGTTGGTGGCGATGCTGCGGGATCTGCTGTAAGGCGCGATACCATGCGTTGAAAATCGGGCCGCGCGACTGTATATTTTTCGGAGGTAGCCGGCGGGTGTTCCTGCACCCGCCGGCACGCTTCCAGTGCTTAGCGCCGGATCAGGCGGATTTCGATCCGCCATCTCCGCCACTGGAGCACCAGGAAGAACGGCATCTTCTTCATGCCACCTTCCTCCTTCTGAAACGGCGGATGGACCACCCATCCGCCGTTTTCAGTTTACACGTGGGCGATGAACTGACGCCACCTTTTCACACCAATGTGTGGTATCGGTGACTGTGCGCCGGTGAAGGTCCGACCTTTGTTCCCGGGCGCGTCCCTTTGCGGCTTTGCCCCGCGGGCGATCTGTGCGACATGATGGGGCGTTGAGACGACAAGCCGGATCTCCGGCACCACTTTCCTGAACCGCATCGGCGTGGATTCGTTGTTTTCCTACGGCAATCTGGGTGCGTCGGACGATGCGCCCGGTCAACCGCCGGCCACGGCGCTCGAAGCGCTGCGGACGGTGTTCGGTTACGACTCCTTCCGCGGCCAGCAGGCCGACATCATCGACCATGTGGTGCGCGGCGGCGATGCGCTGGTGCTGATGCCGACTGGCGGCGGCAAATCGCTGTGCTATCAGATCCCGGCGCTGGTGCGCGACGGGGTGACGGTGGTGGTCTCGCCGCTGATCGCTCTGATGCGCGATCAGGTGACGGCGCTGCGGGAACTGGGCGTGCGCGCCGCCTTCCTCAATTCCTCCCTCGGCCCGGCCGAGGCGCGGGAGGTGGAGCGGGCGATGGTGCAGGGCGAGATCGACCTCGTCTACGTTGCCCCGGAACGGCTAGTGACGCCGCGCTTCCTCGACCTGCTCGACCGCACACGGTTGGCGCTGTTCGCGCTGGACGAGGCGCATTGCGTGTCGCAGTGGGGGCATGACTTCCGGCCTGAATATCTGCAACTGTCGATCCTGCACGAACGGCACCCGATGGTGCCGCGCATCGCGCTGACCGCCACCGCCGACGTGCAGACCCGCGCCGAGATCAAGGACAAGCTGGGGCTGACCGACGCCCGCGTCTTCCTGTCCAGCTTCGACCGACCCAACATCACTTACCGGGTGGTGCCGAAGAAGAGCGAGCGCCAGCAGATGCTGGCCTTCCTGCGCGACAACCATCCGGAAGACGCCGGCATCGTCTATTGCATGTCGCGCAACAAGGTGGAGGAGGTCGCGGCCTGGCTGAACCAACAGGGCCGCGAGGCTCTGCCCTACCATGCCGGGCTGCCCGCCGAGACGCGCGAGGCCAACCAGGACCGCTTCATCAAGAGCGAAGGTCTGGTCATGGTGGCCACCGTCGCCTTCGGCATGGGCATCGACAAGCCGAACGTCCGCTTCGTCTGCCACCTCGATCCGCCCAAGAGCCTGGAAGCCTATTACCAGGAGACCGGCCGCGCCGGCCGCGACGGGCTGCCCGCCAACGCCTGGATGGCCTATGGCATGGCCGACGTGGTGATGCTGCGCCAGATGCTGGAGCAGTCGGAGGCTGGCGACAGCCACCGCCGGGTGGAGCGCGGCAAGCTGGAAGCCCTGCTGGGCTTCTGCGAGACGTCGGACTGCCGCCGTCAGGTGCTGCTGAACTATTTCAACGAGACGCTGCCGGAGCCCTGCGGCAACTGCGACACCTGCCTGGACCCGGTCGAGACCTGGGACGGCACCATCGCCGCGCAGAAGGCATTGTCGGCGGTCTACCGCACCGGGCAGCGCTATGGCGCCGGCCATCTGATCGACGTGCTGGTCGGCAACGCCACCGAAAAGGTGGTGCAGCAGAACCATGACCAGCTGAAGACCTTCGGCGTCGGCAAGGACCTGACCAAGGTCGAATGGCAGTCGGTCTACCGCCAGCTTGTCGCGACCGGCCTTTTGACCGTCGATCTGGAGGGTTATGGCGGTTTCCGCCTGACCGATGCCGGGGTGGCCGTCATCAAGGGGCAGCGGGTGGTGAAGCTGCGCAAGGACCCGGTGCTGGAACGCCGCCGCGGCGTCCACGATGCGCTGCGCCGTCACACGGCGCGGGGTGGGTCGGTCGGCGGCGGCTTGAGCGGGGAGGGCGTGTCGCGCTCCGGCGCCCGCGGAACGCTGTCGGCGGCCGACGACGCGCTGTGGCATGCGCTGAAGGACTGCCGCACCACGTTGGCGAAGGCCCAGGGTGTGCCGCCCTATGTGATCTTCCACGACAGCACGCTGTTGGAGATGGTGGCCCAGCGCCCCCGCGACCACGCCACCTTCGCCCATCTGCCGGGGGTCGGCGGGCGCAAGCTGGAACGCTACGCCGACGCCTTCCTGGAGGTGATCCGGCAGCACGGGTGAGGCTTTCGGGTGCATGGCAGGTTTGAGGATGGCTGGCCGATTTTTCCAAAATTCACCGCTTGCATCCCGCGAAGCACCTCGCTATGTTCCGCGCCACAACGACGCCGCAGTAGCTCAGGGGTAGAGCAACTGATTCGTAATCAGTAGGTCCGGGGTTCAAATCCCTGTTGCGGCACCAGTTTTCCCACCAGTGTCATCGCTGGTTTCCCACAAGCAGCCATCCGCGAAAGCGGTTGGCTGCTTTTTGCTTTGTCTGAACAAAATGTATGCTGCTTACTTTCATGCGCAGGCTACCTGTCCGTTTCAAAAGCAGCCACGGGTTGGCTTTTGAATAAAAGTTAATAAAAATGCAACATCACCATGCCTTCTCCAATGGCTTGACATAAGGGTGTGTCAGAGAGTCTAATGCCGATATGCATAATCGCTCAAGCATAAACTCTAAGAAAAACAACCGCTTATCGGAAATGGATGAAGGCGGTGCGTTGCAAGAAGAAATGCCCCTCGGTAGCGGCTCGGGGAAAAATCCTGCTGCGGTTGCTCTGGGGCGTCTTGGCGGTAGAAGAGGGGGGCCCGCACGAGCAGAAAAGCTGACAGCAGAGGAGCGTAAACAAATCGCTACACGTGCGGCTAAAGCGCGATGGGATAAGAATAAGGAACCGGGGTGATGGCCTTAAAGTCGACTGGAACTAAGCAGGTTATTGAAGAGCAGTTATCAGAAAGGATCCAAAAAATTGAGGATCTGATGGATGCTGATTGCCTAGCTTATGTCGGGCCAATAGCTTTTGGTGTTGATGATGCAATTCGGGATGCCGTAGAAGAAATAGAAAATAAGAAGAAAAAGCTTGTCTTCATTCTAGAAACCTCTGGAGGTTTCGCGGAAACAACGAGGCGTATCGCTGACACAGTTAGGCATCACTACACCACTGTTGATTTTCTGATTCCTAGTTATGCAATGTCGGCTGGGACTATTCTCGCAATGGCAGGTGATGCCATCCATATGGACTATTATTCTGTTTTGGGTCCGATTGATCCCCAAATTGAAGGTCCAGATGGGGCTCTTATCCCTGCATTGGGATATTTAATCCGGTATGAAGACTTGCTTGCTAAGGCAAATGATGGGAAGATTACCAGTCCTGAGATGGATATATTGTTGTCCTTTGATCAAGGTCAGCTCTATTCTTATGAGCAAGCTAGAGATCTTTCTCGTTCTTTGCTCGAGGAGTGGCTTGTAAAATACAAATTCAAGGATTGGGTCGAAACAGAGACCCAAAAGACTCCAGTGACTGAAGATATGAAAAAGGCTCGGTCAAAAGAAATAGCTGATAGACTTAACAACGTGCGTCGATGGAACTCACACGGAATTGGCATAAATATGGAATTGCTCCGTAAAGAGCTAAACCTAAAGATCGATGATTTTGGCCAAGTTCCGGAACTGAGTGCTGCTATCCGCCGTTATCATAAGCTACTGGTCGATCATGGAGCGCGTATGCGGCACAATTCGATTGTCCATACACGTGATGCATATCGACCTCTTGCGGTCCGTTAGGAAGGTGTGCAATGGAAAAGCTCAACATTGAAGCTATCCTGGAGAAAAACCCTCAAATTGACCGGAAGTCGGTGGAAGAAAAAATGAAGAAGGTGTCGGAAGAAGGTTATCCAACGAGAAGGGGTAAAAGCGGCTCCGCTTCTCCCTACGCTAGCCGCCGTTTTTTCTTCGATACTAAGGAAAAGTCTGAGGATTTGGTCGATCCTCAATATCGGTCTCATTTTGGAAAGCGGTGACGTGGAGCTGGCGTAGCTTTTGCGCCACTAAAGAATAGGAAAATTTGAGCTGTGGCGTTTGAGCCTAAAAAAGGGCTCAAGCGTCTATTTTTTTGAGAATTTACCTATCTCTGAACGCACACTGCTCCGCTTGCTTTGCGCAGCCGCCGCCATGCGATCATCCGGTCGAACATAGACGGCGACCACGCCGCGGGACCGATGCCCCGTCACCGCGCGGATCTCGTCATCAGTGGCGCCGGCCGCGCCCAGTTCGGTGGCGGCGGTGCGGCGCAGGTCGCGGAACTGCAACTCCGCCGGCAGCTGGGCGAGCGCGCGGATCCGGGCGAACTCGTGGCCGAAGTGGAATTTCTGGTACGGCCTGCCAGTCGCCTCGCTGACGATGACCTGCACGGCGTCGCGCTTCACCTTCCCCAGCAGCGCCTGCATGGCCGGCGTCACCGGCACCCGCAGGGCGTGCTTGGTCTTCCCCTGCACCAAGCTGAAGGCTGTGCCGTCATAGTCCGACCATTTCAGCGCCAGGATGTCCCCCTGCCGCTGGCCGATGTCGAGCGCCAGCCGAACCGCGAGCGCCAGTGACTCCCGGTCGGCCTCGATGGCGGCGGCGCAGAAGATCTCGACCTGATCGGGTGTCCACAGCTGCGTCCGGGCCTGCGTGCCGATCAGCCGCATCCCATCCGCCGGCGACACGTCGATCATGCCGCGGTCGCAGGCATGACCCAGCACGATCCGCCAGATCCGCATCACCGCGTTGGCGGTGGCGAGGCCGGACTTCTTCTGCACCGCCTCATAGCCCGTCACCAGCCACGCCCTGGTGATGCTGGCCACCAGCTTGTTGCCGGCCACCTTTTCGATCCGGTTCAGCAGGAGCCGGTATTCGTGCTTCGTCTTCGGCGCCAGCTTGGCGTACTGCGGCGAGGCCTGATACTTCGCGATGAGGTCGGCCACGCTGTTCGGGAGGATCGCGGGCTGGAGGCCGGAGCGGCGGACCCGCTCGGCCTCGACCTCTGCGTTCAACTCGCGAGCGCGGGCAATCGCCTTGTCCGTGTCATCGCCCAGCGCTTCGTCGCTGAAGCCCAGCGCCTTGACGGCTGGGGTGGTGCGCCAATACCAGCGCCCAGCCACCCGCTTCATGCGCAGGACCGTCAACTCCACCTTGCCCATTCGTCAGCGCCCGCCGTGCCTGTCGTGGATGAGTGTTGCACAAGCCCGCTGCGCTCGTCCTGCCGTCTATCCAGCAGCAGGCGGTCCCACAACAGGCGGGCGGTGCGCCTGCCTGCGCCGCCGCGGCGTTCAGGCTCCGGCCAGCGGCCTTCCTCGACTTCCTTGGCAAACTGGCCGGGGGACACGCCGACATAGCGCGCTGCCTGGTCGCGGCTGAGCATGCGCGGCCAGTACGGCAAGCCTTCCAGGTCAGAGACTCGGGCGGCCAAGGCTCACCTCCATCCGGCGATAGGCGACGATCACGTCGAGCCTCCCGTGTGCGGGTCGGCCAGCGGGACGGCCGGCAGCGTCCGCGTCGGTCCGCCATGCGCCAGCAGGTAGGCGGTGGGGGAGGGCACGGCGACCACCAGCACGGGGAAGACGGCGCGCGGGTAGTGGGTGGGGATGTCCATGCTGTAGACGCCGGGGGTGAGGATGTCGCAGACGACCGGCACCTCGCCCGCGGCGAGGATGACCAGCCGCTCGCCCTGCCGGAACTGGATCCGGCGGACGTCGGCCGGGGTATCGAACTGCGCCGCGTGGCACACCTGCCAGTCGGTTGATTCGAGGGTGAGGATCACGGCAGTTCCTTCCGTGCCAGTTCGGCGTAGTCGCGGTGATAGCGCGCGGCGGATAGCAGGCGCATGCGGCGGAGTTGGAGGCGGGTGCTTCCTGCCTCCAACTCGACCCGGCCGGCTTCCTCGAAGTGCCGTTGGACAAGACCGACCAGGGCAACGGTTTCATCTACCGCGCCGGTCATCTCAGTTTTCCACCCGGCTGGCTGTGAACCCGCAGCCATTGGCGCGGCGTTCCTGGCTCAGGAAGGACAGCACGGCATTCGGCGCTGTGTAGGTCTGGAGGAAAAGGCGGACCAGAGAGGTGAGCGGCAGATCGTCGGTGTGGAACCGCTCATGCACGGCGCTGATCAGGACATCGCGGTTCGCGTAGCCTTCTGCCTCCGCAACGTGATCCAGCAACAGCCACGACGTCACATCGAGCCGCATGGATGTCCGATGCGCTGTCCAGCGGTTGTTGACCACCACGTTGTAAGTGACCAACGGCGTTGCGCCCTTCTTGGGCAGCGCCGGAGCCATGTGCCGCAGCGTGCTCTCCAGCTTTTCGGAGTGCGACGGCGCGAAGGATCGGTCCATGGATACGTTCTGCGCCCCGGCACGACGCTGCAATGGAACCCGAATTTGGTTGCTCATTGCCCTTTCCTTTGTTTTTCGCTCGATCACGCTGCTTGAAGGCCCATCGAATGGATTCGGTAGGCACTCAACGTGATTTTTGACACCTCATGTTGCGAATACGGTACATCACGTACCTTTTCAACTCAACACAAAACGTACCCTATGAGAACGGGTCAACGGTCCAGGCGCATTCACTGCCACATCAGAGCGCTAATTTTTCCGTGGGCGTTTCCTGTTTAGCAAGCGCATCGGTTAAGACCTGGGTGGCGTTTTTGCCGGCCTGATCCAACCTCCGATATTTTTCGAGAAGAGCAATTTCATCAGTGGTGAGAGTCTGTGCTTCAGACCCTTCACCAGTAAGAAGCCAGCTAAGCGATATTTTAAACGCGTGCGCATACCGCTCGGCGGACTTTTGTTTAAGCCCGCGAGCACCGTTTTCATGGCTCTTGTATGTATTGTAATTCCAGCCAAACCGTTCCGCCGCATCGCGTGGGGTTCCAAAGCCTGCATTGGCTCGCGCCCACTGCAAGCGTTCGTATGGTGCAGCTGATTTGTCCGGCTTTCTCATGGGACAAAGCGTACCAAAGGGCAAGGTACGTTTCGTCTTGACGCAGTACGGTACG
This sequence comes from Azospirillum melinis, assembly GCF_013340935.1. Classification (GTDB taxonomy): domain Bacteria; phylum Pseudomonadota; class Alphaproteobacteria; order Azospirillales; family Azospirillaceae; genus Azospirillum; species Azospirillum melinis. Next base: position 21,244 of record NZ_WHOS01000031.1, read on the forward strand.
AAACGTACCTTACCCCAATGAGCTTCAAGGAACTCATAGAACGCTGGCCTAGCCGCGCTGCCCTCGCCGACGACTGTGGGGTCGATTACGGAGTCGTGAAGCAATGGCATCGTCGAGACTCGATCCCTTCCAAGCATTGGCCGGTGGTTATTGCTTCCGCACGGAAGCACAAGCTGCGCGGTGTAACCTTGCAGAAGCTCTCAGACCTTTCTCGTGGCGACTTTCCACAGGAAGCCAGGGCGCCGCGCCAAACGGTTCTGCAAAGCTGATTGCGGAGAGTATCTGCATGTTAATGACCATGGGTTGCCAATACAGGAAGCATCGCTCGCTTTACGCGATGCGGCAACTGGCAACCTCATGTTCGGATGCCTGTCCGTCGCGTGACGGATTAGGTAGAGGCCAGGACCGCAGGTCAATCAGGGGCCTCCCTGCCGCCTCACTGCTTGTTAGGAGATTCGCTCCCGGCATTCCCTTGTCCGTGGCCGGGATGCGAACGCGGCCGGCGCCATGTCCAGCCGGTGCCGGCCGCTCCCTCTTATCGGGGAAGGTGTGATGGCCGGGCTTGATCGATCCCATCTGACGCCTGCCCAGTGCGCCGTGCTCAATGCGTGGCCCGCCTTCGAGGTAGCCGCAGCGGTGAAGTGGGCGACCGTCAACAAGGTGGTGCGAACGCTCTCGAGCGCCCAGTCATTGCCCGAATTGGACAGAGATAAGGCAATTAACACTCACTGTATAGCCCAGGTGGGGGAGCGTCATAACTTTGGCGCTCCCCATGCCAATGTTCGAATTGGAAGGAAATTATTCTGTGGTCTCGGCCTCAGTATCGGACTGGGGCTTAGCTTTCAGCTCGGCCAGCATATCGCGGTAGATTGCTACCACCCCTGCGGTGGTGAGCACCGTGACACTCGGCAAGTACGCCGCTGTCAAATGAGCGGCGACGATTTCGAGGTGACGGGTAGCTTCGAGGCGCCGCTGGTAGCCTTCAGCAAACGACATTTCAATTGCTCCATCAGTTGTAATTACAGCGTCATAGTAGCAATGGTGGATCGGTTAGTCGATATGGAGCGGTCCGCCTTCGATTTTTTGCAACCGACCTTCTCTTGTAAATCGCGCGGATGTGATCGTGGCCGACGCTATTCCCAGTCGGCGCCTGCCGCTCCCTCTTATCGGGGGAGGCGTGATGACCAAGCGTGATCGATCCCATCTGACACCTGCCCAGCGTGCCGTGCTCGATGCTTGGCCGGCTTTCGAAGCTGCCGCAGCGGTGAAATGGGCGACCGTCGACAAGGTGGTGCGGACGCTCTGCAACGCGCGTTCGCTGGCCGAGCTGGACGAAAGGGAAGCGGTCGAACTGGCGGCGCTGCTGCGCCGTGGGACGGCGCGTTTGCACACTCTGGCATCGCTGCGGACAGCTACCGCTGGCGCTGCCACACGAGGGCGTGAATGACCGCCCGCGGGCGACCGTTCCGCCTGCGAAAAGATCCGAGATCCATCTGCATCACCGGGAGCTGTGCCGCGGCGGCGGTGCAGCTCTATTGTGCCGGCCGGCGCTATGGCGCCGCGCGAGGCCCGCCGGCGGATGGAGCGGTCGTGGCTGCGACCGCCCCGGAGTCTACCGCTGATGTCAACCAGGTTGCGCTCTGCGCGGCAGTTGCCACGCGAGCCCATTGCTGTCTTCGACCAACGAAAATTAGGTGCGTCATGCCGTTCATGGAAGTCAGCCAGATAGGCCGGAATGGCGCACGGAAGTATGGGTTTGCGACCATGAGCGCCGCCGCACCGATCCGCTTCGACCGCGCTGTGCCGCTGCCGCTGTTATGCTCCCCCCGCTGCGGTCGAATCCTGCGGCAGCTCGCATCCCCTCTCACAGCGGGGGCAGCATGATCCAGGCGGACAAGCGTTCCCCCTTCTACCTGCTGCGCGAGCTGTTCCAGGACGCGTTGGGCTTGGCGCCCGGCCTGACCGACAAGCGTCGGGTGCTGGCGCTGCTGCTGGTCAGGCGCAGCGACGAGTCGATCTTCGTCCGCTGCGGCGAGCTGGTGGCGTGGATCGGTGCCGACAAGCTGGCGCGGGCCATGCGGTGCGACCGCCGCACCGTTCAGCGCGGCCTGTCCTGGCTGCTGGGCGCCGGCATCATCGAGGTGGACCGAAAGGGCGGCGGGCGAGCCCGCTCCACCCGCTACCGCTTCAGCAAACACTGGCTGGGGGCGACCGCCGTCCAGCTGGAAAACTGCGGCATCGCAGAAGCCTACGGCCTGCCCGATGACCTGTTCGCCGTGGCAAACGGCGGCACCTATGCCGCAGTTGCTGCCCGGTTCGGCGGCGATACTGCGGCGGACGGGTGGCAGGGGGCGGGAGCGGGTGGCCGAAACAGCGGCATGGCCGCCGCAGTTCCGGGTGCAAACAGCGGCATGATCGGCGGCGGTGCGGAGAACAGCGGTGCGGGTGCCGCACTATCCGGCCAAAACAGCGGCGCGTTTTCGGACGGCGACGGAGAAACTGCGGCGCTGGCGTCCACAAACTGCGGCAATTCAGCCGGAAACTGCGGCGCAGCTCTGCCGCCCGAAATAGATCTAAATAATAGAAATAGAGGCGCGCGGGCGTCGAAAACTGCGGCAGGCCAGAATCCTGACCGCCGCCAGCGTCACCTCCCCCTTCCGATTTCCGGCGGACGTTCTGCGGCGGAAGACTCCCAGGGCTATCCGGGGGCGGAGCGGAATCGTGGCTGGCATCCGAGAATCGTGCAGAGGGCGGCTGAGATTCTGGGGGACGCCCAGCGCGCAGCCCTGGCGGTGGAGTGGCTGGAGGACGCGCAGAAAGAGCGGCTGCGTGACGGCTACCGGCCGACGCCGGAGGAACTGGAGAAGTGGCTGGGCTGGGCGCTCGACCGGGCAGACGGAGCGGGCGACGTGGCGCCGGCTGGTGGGCTGCCGCCGGATCTGGCGCAGGCGGTCCAGTTGGCCGCCCAACAGGCCGTGCGCGACGTGCTGCCGTCGATTGTGCCGACGCTGATCCAGGCGCTTCAGCAACAGCTTCAAGGCGACGGGGCGGGCACCGTGGCTGCCTGAGAAACGGCGGCATGGTGCAGCAGCTCGCGCTTGATGGGGGAGGGGCAGGGATGGGCGGCTCGGTCGGAAGAGGCACAGGAAACAGCGGCGCGCTGCGGCGGGACGCGCGGCCATGAGCCGGGCCGGCCAGCAACTTCCCCTGGATCTGGGCGTGCCGCCGCGCACGGCGCGACGCCGGCCGGTTCAGGTCCAGCCGGAGGAGCCAGGCGTGTACCGCGCCGTCGAGGTGCTGCGCGCCGCCGGGCTGCGGGTCTACCGGAACGGCGCGCTGCATCTGGTCGATGGCAAGCTTCTGACCACGGCGGAGTTGATGCGCCTCTTCCACGCCCACCAGCGGCGGGAACAGGGCAAGGCCGACCGCTGAAGCGGCGGCAACGAATCGGGTGTCGCTGGTCCGCCGACAGCGCGGATCGGCGGCGTGGGGAAACGGGAAAGTGTTCACGCGTGAACACTTTGGGGGCTGGAACATGAAGACGATTCTGGTGGTGCAGGGGAAGGGCGGCGGGCCGAAGACGGCAACCGTCCGCAATCTGGCGGTGGCCGCCGCGACGGCCGGGCTGCGGGTGGGGACGCTGGACACCGATCCGCAGGGCAGCCTGACGCACTGGCACAGCCTGCGCCCGGCCGACGTGGCGCCGATCGCTGGCGAGCAGCGTGTGCTGGGCGAGGTGGAGCGGCCGACGCCGCAGGACCTCGACCTGCTGGTGATCGACACGCCGACCGCGGTGGAGTTCTTCCCCGAATCGACGGCGCTGCTGTTCGACGCGGCCGACCTGGTGCTGGTGCCGGTGCGGCCGGGACCGGAGGATCTGGTCAGCATGCAGGCCATGCTGCCCTATCTGCAGAGCCGGCGCCGGCCGATGCGGTTGCTGTTGAGCCAGATCCAGCCACGCTTGCGGGAGACGGCCGACGCGCGGGCCATCATCTCCGGTATGGGCACGCCGGCGCCGGTGGAGATCCCGCTGCTTCAGGAAGTGCCGCGCAGCTTCATGGCTGGCCTGGGTACGGCCGAGATCCCCGGCACCCGCACCGGCCCATTGTTCCGCGACCTGTGGGCCTATCTGTCCGTCGAGATGGGAGTCTGACGATGGCACCGACTGCCCGCAGCCTGGGGAATGCCCGCCTGTCCATGCTGGCCAAGCCGCGCACCCTGACCACCCGTGCCGAGTTCGCCGCCGACATCCGCCGGGAGTGGACCAACGCGTTGGAGGCCACCGTGGCGGTGGGCCGCCGCCTGAACGAGGCCAAGGAGGCCCTGCCGCACGGCGAATACGAGGCGATGGTGACGAACGACCTTCCGTTCAGCACCTCGACCGCCCGCAAGCTGCGCGAGATCGCCGCCTTCGTGGACACCGAAAAGGTGCCGTTGGACCAGCTGCCGGAGGCGATGTCCACGCTCTATGCCATCGCCACCCTGCCCGACGCGACGCGCAAGCAGGCGCTTGAGCAGGGCGTGATTCGGCCCGAGGTGACGCGGGCCGAGGTTGCGGTGCTGAAGCCGCCCAAGCCGGCCGCGCCGGAGGTGAAGGCGCCGGGGCTGTTCGCGCTGTTCGCCAGCCCGGCCAAGGCGGAGGAGGATGAAGAGGTGGCGGCGGACGCTCTGGTGGAAGTCTGGACGGTGATCGAGGCAGCAAGGTCGGCATCCGCCCAGCCACCCGCGCTGCCGGCGCCGACGGTCATCGACGTGGAGGCCATTCCCGTGGACACGCCCGCGTCGTCGGCGCCGGCCGTCGAGAAGGTCTCCTCCCTGAAGGGGGCCACCGCCCGCCCGTGGTCCGTGGATCCCGATGATCGATGCTCGATTTTGGCCCACATGGAACACATGAAGCGGGTAGCGCTCACGGGCCTGAAGGATGACGACGCAACGGCGACCCTCGTCCAGTACGTGGTCGACCTGCACAACGCCAAGCTGATGGGGGGCCGCTGATGTCGCTACACACCGACCCCGTTTTAGCCACCCGCCGCAGTCCGCTGAAGCCGCTGCTGGCCGAGGTGCTAACCGGCGAACCGTGGCTCACCGTCTTGTGCGATCTGCGCGACATTGCGCCCGTCGTCACAGCCGCCTGCATTGTATCTGATATCAGCCCGACACCCGGCGTGGGAGACCATCCCCGGTGCCAAACTGGACAAGGTTCTGACCGACTTGATCGCTGCCGATTACCATCATCACCAGCCGGGCGGTTGGCTTTTCCTCGATGCGCCGGAGCGGTTGATGCCAACAGTGTCTTGGGCGGGTCTTGAAAATTTTCTGTGCTAATATCCAAGCGTAAATGATAGTTAATATTTTACATAAAGCCATTAGGGTGTGTCGTCAGTTAGGGACTTCCCAGCAGGCAGACTGGGTGATTCATAGAGGGTCTGCTGACGGGAGGGCCCACCAATGCGGCGCTATGCTTTGCGCGACGACCAGTGGGAGCGGACCAGGATTTTCTGCCAGGGCGCCGTGGGCATGTCGGCGGGACGGCAAAGGACAACCGATTCGTAGACGCGGTCCTGTACCGCTACGGTTCCGACATTCCGTGGCGCGATCTCCCCGCCTGCTTCGGGGACTAGAAGAACACTTACCGCCGCTACCACCGTTGGTGCAAAAGTGGAGTTTTCGAACGCCTCTTCAGGTTCTGGCCGAGGACAGCGACAACGAATACATGATGCTCGACGCCACCGTCGTCCGAGCCCATCAGCACAGCGCTGGGGCGCACAAAAAAGGGGGGCCAACCATACCATCGGGCGGTCCCGTGGCAGGGTAACGACCAAGATACATGCCGTCATGGACGCTTTGGGCAACACGGTGGTGATCTCTCTGACCGCCGGTCAGGTCTCGGACTTCGCCTTGTACCGCGAACGTAATCTCGTCGAACGATTCTTCGACAAACTCAAGGGCTTCCGAGCCATTGCCACTCGCTACGACAAGCTTGCAAGCAACTTTCTGGCGGCCATTTACCTCGTGTCGGCTCTCATATGGCTCAACTGACGACACGCCATAATGTGCCCATACGGTCGGTGTACATTGACCTATTACAGATGGGATGGATTGACATACGGGATTTTACCATACTATATATGGTTCGTCTATCTTAGCGTTGGAGACTGCTATGAACTCGGAAGACGATAGGAAATCGGAGCAAAAGGAAGAAGTGAAGAAGGTTACGGTCAATCTTCCAAAAAACGAAGTTCAATTCTTGCAGCGTGTTGCTAAGCAGGAAAATTTGTCATTTACAGATGTTCTAAGGAGGTCCATAAGATCTGAGAAATTTTTTGTTGAAAACGAAAATTCAGGGAAAAAAATTCTAGTTCAGAGTGATGATAACGAGCTTCGAGAGATTTGGCGTAGATAAGAAACGGAAATAACTTTTCTAAGTGAGAAGAATTGTGTCGGATAAAGACCAAAAAAATTCTGCTGACGGCAATGGTGCTCATGACGCTAATGCAGATACTCCCGCCGACAAGAAGCCTACTTCATCAGTAACGCCAGAAACTACTCCTAAGGCTTCTGAAGCTCCTTCTGAGAACCCCCAAACCCAAGGGCCCCTTCTAGAAGGAGCTTCAGAAGATGTCAAAGAGAGGCCACCTCTTAGCGGGGGCAAGCTTCCGTCTGAAGAACCGTCTCTCATTGAGAAGCATGTTGGAACACGTCGGATAGATCCTGCTAAACCCACTAAGAAAACAGCGTCAAATCGAAGTGACGATCCCGATGAATCAGGTGATCTTGATTACACATCAGAGAATATAAATCGAGTTCAGGAACCGCTTGAGAAACCTTATAATTCTACTATTCATGAGGATGCGGCTCGTAAAGGGATAGCGTATTCTCTTATCGGGATCTTGGCATTTGTTATTGTTGCCATATTTTTTCTCCTTTATTGCAAAAAGATGACCGTTAGTGAGCTTAAGGAATTTGCAGTTATTCTTGGTCCAATTGTGACCTTGGTCTCCGCTGCTACTGGCTTTTACTATGGAACAAAATCATCAAAATAATCCAGAAGTCGGACAAAAACTGCTGAGAGGGTGTGTAAGTCAACTCATGCTCGCCTCTTGACGCCCACCACGGCTCGAGCCATCCTCCGCCTCGGAGCCTGATAACTCTATGACTTGGCGGTAGGCCGCCCGCGCGTTTTTGCGATGCGGCTATTTTTATGCCCGCACTCTGTCCGGAGCGTGCCCCTATGCCGGGGGACGGATGAATAGAACACCCGCAAGGGGAATAGTCCGGCCTGGGCGGCGTCACGAAAAGCCCCTTCCAGATGACGGACACCGAAGCCGCCTTCATCCTGATGCTCCGCTCAACCCTCTACCGCATCAATCGCCAAGAACTGAACGGTATGGTGGCAAAGCTGACGGGGGCGAGCGGGTGGTGCCCCGGTCGAAGGGTGGGTGTTTCATCAAATGACGCGACGTTATCAGGAGCCAGACTCGGTTGCAGCTTGAGCAAAAGGCAACGGGCGGGATTGAGGTGCTACGGGTGACCGGATAAGGTGGCGGTTGTGTGCTGCCAATCGCGGATCGCTTTTTATGCCTGATGTTTACGCGTCAACGGACCCTGAATGGTTTTCGCACTTGGCTTCGCTCGTCAACCGTCCGGCCAGGGTCGCATTCTGGCGCCCGACCTACACGGTGCCGACAGAGATCAGCGTTGGCGTTCCTTGGTTTTTCAAGCAGCGGGGTGCGCCTTTCATTGTTGGGTACGGACGTTTCGTCGAGCATGAGAGCACGACCCCGGCCCGACTCTGGACCAAGTTCGGCAGCGCGTCAGGGGCTCCAACTCAGGAGACACTCCTTGCAGGGATCAGCGCGGCTCGGAAGGGTGGGGCGACGCTGGACACCGGAATTGGGAACGTCACCCTGTCGGACTTCACGGTCTTCACACCGCCTCTCACGTTGGGGGAATTGGAGTTGCCAAATCTGACGGGCCCTTACCGGTACGTTCCCAAGGGCAACCGTTTGCTGAGTTATGCGGAAGGCACTCCCGTCGCGCCATTGCCCTACAAGGAACCAGGGCCAGCCAGCCGCCGGGAACTGCACGGGGAAACGTTTGCCCGCAACGTCGGGCACGTTGCGCGCATCCGGCAGCTCTACGGCGGTGTTTGCCAGATCAGCGGCGAACCCATCCTCGATGGGGCCGCTGGTGATCTGACCCAGGTCCACCACATCGATTTCCTGTGCGATGGCGGCGCCGACGATCCCTCGAACATGATGGCGCTTTCACCAAACTGGCACGCCATCGCCCATGCGCCGGGGACGACCTTCGACTGGACAACGTTGGAGTTCGTCGTGGGGATGCAGCGGTTCGGGCTGGCGCTGAACCGGCACCTCAAACCACGCTGAAGGTGATGCGAGACGCTGCGGTGCTTCCAAGTCAACAGCCAACCCGATGGTGTCAGCCATGACCGATGACGCTCCCTTCATCGACGACCAGCTTGCCGCCATGAAGTGCCCGCCTCTGGCGAAGCGGGTTCGCCGCTCGACCGGGTTCTCGCAGGAAGTGTTTGCCGAGCGCTTCGGCATTCCTCTGCGCACCCTTCAGGAATGGAAACAGGGCCGTCGGGCTCCCGATGCCGCTGTGGAGTCCTATCTGCGCATGATCGAGAAGGAGCCCGAACTGGTCGCGCACGCGCTTGCGGTTGAATGACCGGAGATGAAGCCCGGAATTGGTCACCGCCACAGTGGTGTGGAGGAGTGGGGGGGGACGGGGAATGGGCGAACGACGGAATAAAACCCATCGGATGAAAGGAAAGTTCCGATTACGGGTTAGTTGCAAGGAATTGGTAATCATTTTGGGCAAACAGTCCTAGAGCCCTGGCGGGTGTGTTCCGCCGGGTGGCCGACGGAGGTTGCCCCATGCCCGCCATCCCTTCAACGCTGATGCCCGTCTTCCTGGCCTACGAAGCGTTGGGCGCCAGCGATGCCGACCACATCGAGGTCTTGCGTGGAAGCCTGGAGGAGGTTCTGGTCAAGGGCGAGATCTTGACTCCGCAGGATCTCTTTGCCAAAGCGCGTTACCTGCAGCACACCGGCCGCATCGATCCGGGACAGATCTCCATGGAGGCGCTGGATACCCTGGTGGTGGGCATCGGCATGTTGTTCCCCGGCGCGTTGTGCAAGCCGGTGGCCGTACCGGCTGCAGCCTGAACGGGGGCATCGTGGCCTTAGCTTTCGCCCGCTGCGACACCCGCCGGCACCTCGACCTTGAAACCCTAGTGACCTGGGCTCTGCGCGATCAGCAGGCCGACCGCGTCCAGTCCGGTCTGTTCGACATCGAGGCCGCGGCGAACGACCATGGATGGGAACCGCAGGGCGTGAGCGGCGACGGTGTGGCCGAGCTGCTGCGCCGTCATGAGGTCGGCGACCGGGTGGACGGCGGCGGACCGGTGCGCGGCATCGCCGTGACGGTTCATCCCGATGCCGAGGCGGTCGCCAACGCGGTGGGATGGCTCGACCCGTGGCAGCGCCGCCTCGTCCGCTTCCATGGGCGATCCGGCACCCGGCCGGATTGGCTGCCGCTGGTGCCGGCCATGGTGGCGGTGAAGCGGCCGAGCGAGGCGCGCGGCCGGTACCGGCATGTCACGGCCGAGCGGTGGGAGTTTGTGCCGACCCGCTCGGAACTGGCCAAGCGCTATGTGCTGCGCGGCCAGTCGCTCTTCGACGCCCGCGGGCAGCGCCGGATCGTCGAGGAAGAGCGCGGCTTCCACTTCCGCACCTTCGGCGACGGTCGCCGGCAGGTGCAGGTGAAATGGTGCCCGCTGGAGCCCGCCCACAGCGATGCCGAGATCGTGGAGGCCAACACCGACTATGCCGGCTGGCATGCCGGCATGACGGAGCTGCTGGAGCGGATCGGCGGCTGGGGCCTGCGCGATCATGTGCTCACCGGTATCAGCGCGCCGGCTGCTCCATGGGAATATAATCCTTGACGAAAGGTCAATTCCTTGACAGGGTGAGCGGGACGAATTGCGTGTGAAGGAAGGCCCGCCCGGCAGCTGCCGCGGCGGGCCTTCCGCTGTCCGGGGGCTGGCCATGCGGACCGAATGGGACGGCGTGCTGTGCCTTCAGCTCGGCCCGGTGGATCGTCACTTCGCCGCGCGCATCACCTACCAGGGCGGACCCTTCCGCGCCGACATCGAGGCGATCGAGATCCAGACGCGGCAGGGCTGGATCCGGGCACCCTGGCTGATCGAGCTGGTGGAGGATTGCGCGCCTCTCTTTGACATGCTGCGCGATCACGCCGCCGGCCGAGTGGCCGATGCGCGGGTGGTCGCGTGGCTTTCCTGACAGGACAGCAGGATGGACGAGCTGATCCGCGAGGCGGTCGCCGCCGGCGCCGGCCTCTCCCGTGGCAACGAGCCGGCGGCGGTGTGCCCGTCGGATGGGGCGGTTGCGTTCTTCGGCCAGCAGGTCGCGGCGATGCTGCGCGAGCTGCCGGAGGACATGACCGTGGCCGAGCTGCGCGACGCCATCGACGGATGAGCCTTCCCGTCCTTCCGGGCGATCCGGCCGGACAGGACGTCAGCGACGCCCGCCACGCCCCGGCGCTGCGGCTGGACCGCATCCAGGAGCACCTGCTGGACGCCTTCTATGCCGGGCGCTCGGCCAACACGGTGCGGGCCTACCGGCGCGATCATGAGGATTTCCGGACCTTCGTGGCCCGGCAGGATGGGCTCGCCGCCTTCGCCGCCACCGCCGAACAGGCGGTGCGGATGCTGCTGGCGGTGGAGCATGGGCAGGCCAACGCCCTGGCGCTGGGCTACCGCACCGACATGGTGCGGCGGCAGCTCCAGCCCGCCACCGTGAACCGCCGGCTGGCGGCGCTGCGCTCGGTGGTCAAGCTGGGCAACACGCTGGGCCTGGTCAGCTGGACGCTGGACGCGGAGAACGTCGACTCCGTGACCTACCGCGACACGCGGGGGCCGGGGCGGGATGGCGTGCGGGCGATGGTGGCTCAGGCCAGGGAGCGGACCGACGCCAAGGGGCTGCGTGATACGGCGATCGTCCGGCTGCTGCATGACGTGGCCCTGCGCCGCGGTGAGGTGGTGTCGCTGGATCTGGAGCACTACGAGAGCCGGCGCGGCGCCGTCGCGGTGCTGGGCAAGGGGCGGACCCAGCGCGAGCAGGTCACGCTGCCGGCCGCCACCAGGACGGCGCTTGAGGCATGGATCGCGGTGCGGGGGAAGGCCCCCGGGCCGCTGTTCCATCGCCTCGATGCCGCCGGCCGAGGCACAGGGCGCCTGACCGGCGCCGCCGTCTACCAGATCGTCCGCGAACTGGGTGCCGGGGTGGGAATCGCCACCCGGCCGCATGGGCTGCGGCACTCGGCCATCACCGCGGCGCTGGACGCCAGCAACGGCAACATCCGGGCGGTGCAGCGCTTCAGCCGGCACCGCAATGTCCAGACCCTGCAGATCTACGACGACAACCGCGCCGATCTGGCTGGCCAGATGGCGGCGCTCATTGCGGAGGATTGACATGGGCGAGACCATCGCCGCTCCGGTGCGCAGGGTGCGCACCCAGGACCAGGCCGCGGCCGTTGTCGGCCGGATCGGCGCCGCGCAGGTGCAGCTGGGCCGGCTGAAAGCCTCGCTGGACGTGGCCGTCGCCCAGGCGAACCTCGCCTATGAGACCGCGGCGGCGCCGCTGCGTACGGCCATCTCCGCCGACACCGAGCTGCTGCGCGGCTACTTCGACGCCAACCGGGCCAGCCTGCTGACCGGCGGCAAGAAGTCGGTGGCGCTGTCCACCGGCACCATGGGCGTGAAGAAGACGACGGCCAAGCTGGTGGTGGCGGATGTCGACGCGCTGCTGAAGCGGCTGGAGGAGGACCGCAAGCTGCGGCGCTTTATCCGCACCAAGAGCGAGGTCGACCGGGCGGCGCTGCTGGCGGAGCCGAAGGTGGCGGTGACCATCGACGGTGTGTCCATCGAGGGAGGCGAGGATGCCTTCTTCGTCAAGCCGCTGACGGTCGGAACGGCCTGAAACCGAGCTTGCGAAAATCAGCATTATCGCAAGCTTGCTTCAAAAAAGGCGGAAAATCAGAGGTTTAAGGCTTCTCGTTCCGCTTCTCAGGCCTGCGATCGTTCACGCTGTTAAGCAAACGTTCGGTGGACTCAATGCACTGAGTGGCTGCCTTCAGGCGCTCTTGCGAAGCGAGCATCATCTTCGCCCGACGTTCCAACATATGGCTAAGTTGGGTCATAGGCGCGGACAAGCCGGCTGAGAGGGGAAGTGGTTCCATACCCTCAATGTGGACGGCGCTGCTGCACGGTGCAACTAAACGTATCGTATGCCCTAAACGTTGAAGCGTGGGCATTCACCCCCCCGTCAAAAGGGAAGCCCGGGCGCCCCAAGCGCCTACTCTCTCTTGAACACGCCCGAAGGAAATCATGTCCCATTCCGTGACGATCGGCGCCGCGACGCTGATGCTGGGCGACTGCATCGAGCGGATGCGGGAGCTTCCCGACAGCTCGATCAGCCTAGTGCTGACCGACGTTCCCTATTCCAGCGGCGCCACCCGCGAGGCTGGCCGCACTGCCTATGGCAAGACCATGACACGGTCGACCAAGGGCGGCGGCGGTGATCGGTGGTTCGGCTCCGACAGTCTGAGCACGCGCGGCTTTCTCCACCTGCTGCGCGCCTGCGCCATGGAATGGCAGCGGCTGCTGAAGCCGGGCGGCCATGTGCTGGCCTTCATCGACTGGCGCATGGGCGATCATCTGGCCGATGCCATCGACGGCGGCGAGGCCTCGCTGTTCCTGTCCGGCCATGCGGCCGACGCCATGGAAAGCGCCGACCTGAAGCGGGTGGGACTTCTGGTGTGGGACAAGACCTATTTCGGCATGGGGACGCACTTCCGTCACCAACACGAGCTGATCCACCACTTCACCAAGGGCAAGGGCAGCGAGCCGCTGCGCCGGAACGTCGCCAACGTGCTGCGCCATGCGCCGGTGCGGTTCGGCGCCCACCCGACGGAGAAGCCGGTCGGGCTGCTGGCCGAGCTGATCGGCACTGTCTGCCCGTCGGGTGAGACGGTGCTCGACCCGTTCTTCGGCAGCGCGTCGGCTGGCCATGCCGCGCTGACCACAGGCCGGCGCTTCATCGGCATCGAGCGCGACCGGCGCTATTTCGAGGCCGGATGGCAGCGGCTGGCCAACCTGACCGAGGAGCTGGCGGCATGACCATGCAGCTGGAGGACGTGATGCACGGCCTCACCACCCGCACCGCCACCGACGGCGTCATCGTCACGATTGGCGGCACCATGGGCTGGTGGCTCGATGCCCTGCACGGGCCGGCGCAGGAGCTGGCCTTCTGGGGCACGGTGGCTCTGGTGGTCGGGCGGATGGTGCTGCTGGCGCTCGACGTCCGGGACCGCCTCCGTCGGCCATCCAAAGTGTTCACGCGTGAACACTTTGACGGCGGTGCCGACCCGAAACGATAGGAGCGGGGTGCCTATCAGCGCGGTACGGGCAGCCAGCCGAGGCTGCGGCATTCCGTACAGCCGGCGCCGCTGCAGGATGGGCAGACGGTCCAGTCTTCGTTGCGCCATCTGGCGGCGACCTCGCCGCTACATCGGCCGGCTGGAGTCTGCGTTGTGCACCCGTGCGTGATCGCCTCCAATGCGAGGTAGGGCGTTCCGCACTCCAGGCAAATTGCCAGGGGCTGGGGCTTTTGTGGCATCCGGATCCTGTTGGTCCTGAGCCTGTCGAATGGCAGGCAATTTCAGTGCGATTTCGAGTTGCCAGTGTCATCCACAGGCGGTCGGCCAGCAGTGATGCCCGTCACATCAGGGACAGGAAGAAGATGGCCGACGCACGGATCCAGGCCTCTGCCGATCAGGTGAAGGCGGCCATCCGCCGGTACGGCGACCAGCTCGCCCGCTACGCGCTGCCGATGGCGCTGACCAAGACGGCGCAGGACGCCAAGCTGGCGGTGCAGCGGGCGCTGCCGGAGACCTTCGACCGGCCAACACCCTACACGATCAAGTCCACCTTCGTCCGGCCCGCCACTAAGGCGGACCCGGTGGCCTGGGTGGGCTTCAAGGACGACTGGGGCAAGGGCACGCCGGCGGCGCGCTACCTGCTGCCGAATGTCGAGGGCGGACCACGCCGGGACAAGCGGATGGAGCGCCAGCTACGGGCTGCCGGCCTGCTGCCGGCCGGCATGTTCGCGGTGCCGGGCGAGGAAGCCAAGCTGGACGCCTACGGCAACATGCGGCGGTCGGAGGTGGTGCGCATCCTGTCGCAGACCAGGGCCTTCGGGGAACAGGGATACACGGCCAACCGGAGCGACAGCGCCCGCAGCCGGAAGAAGCGGCGGCGCAACGGCTACTTCGCCGCCTTGCCCGGCAACGCCGGCGGGCTGCCGCCGGGCATCTACCAGCGCGACGGCGCCGACGCCCGGCCGGTGGTGATCTTCGTCCGAGCGCCGAGCTACCGCCCGCGCTTCCGCTTCCACGACATCGTCGAGCGGGCGGTGCGGGCCAACATCGGCCGGCGGCTGGAGGAGGCGGTGCGGATGGTCAACGCCCGCTTCGCCGCCCGGCGGTGATGGGCCAGCCGGCGGTTGCGGGTCCTTCCGGGGACACCCCCCAGCGAGGGTAATTCGGGCCGCACCGGTCCACCCTCTGAGAAATTTTTGAATCGAGGTTTTTGTTTATGTCCAAACCGGGCCAACGGGTGAACCGGGCGGAGCTGGCCGACCTGTTCGGCGTCAGCCTGCCCACCGTCGACGCGTGGGTGCGCGACGGCTGCCCCTTCGCGGAGAAGGGGGCCAAGGGCCGGGAATGGGCCTTCGCGACGGCCGATGTCCACCGCTGGCTGGTGGACCGTGCGGTGGCCGACGTCGCCGCCGGCTATGAGGGCGAGATCGGCGTCATCACCGCCGACGAGGCCAAGCGCCGCAAGGCGGTGGCCGATGCGGTGGTGGCCGAGATCAAGGCCGACGAGGCGCTGAACGAGGTGGTGAACCGCCATGAGGCCGCGGCCGACGTCGCCGGCTTCTGCATCAGCCTGCGGACCGGCCTGTCCAATGCGGTGGCCAAGATCGCCGGCCGCGCCGCGGCGATGACCGGGGCGCCGGAAATCCAGGCCTTGGCCGAGACGGAAATCAATCGGGCCTTCGACGCCGCCCGCGACGAGCTGGTCAAGGGCTGGGGTACTGCGGTGGGCGATGAACCGCGGGCTTGAGGCGGCGGCGCGGGTCAGCGCCCATCGTCACGGCGATTACCGGACCGGGCGGGGCGAGCTGCGCCGGGCGCTGCTGGCCCTGTTCGAGGGCAGCCTGAAGTTCCAGGAGCGCATGAGCGGCTCCGTGTGGGCCGAGCGCTTCGGCTGGATCCCGAAGGGCACCGGGGCCGAGCACGGCAAGGTGACGCTCTACGGCTACCAGCGCGGGCTGGTGGACGCCATGTGCGATCCGGCGGTGCCGCTGCTGACCGTACTGAAGGCGGCCCGCGTCGGCTACACGCGCTGCGCCACGCTGGCGGTGGGTTACCACCTGCACCAGGACCCGACGCTGTGCGCCATCGCCCAACCCACCGTGCCGGACGCGGAAGACTTTGGAAGCGGTGAAATCGCCCCGATGCTGCGCGACACGCCGGCGCTGAAACCGCTGATGCGGCCGGTGAAGAAGGGGGAGAAGCAGGACAACGCCGCCTTCTACCAGCTGAGCAACGGCGCCAGCGTGCGGGTGGTCGGCGCCGCGTCGGACGATGCCTTCCGCCGCTACTCGGCCCGCTTCCTGTTCGCCGACGAAATCGACGGCGACGGCTGGACGCCCGGGGCGAAAACCCAGGGCGACAAGCTGAAGCTGTTCTGGACGCGCGGCGAAACCTTCTGGAACCGCTCGATGGTGCGCGGCTCCACCCCGCTGCTGTTCGAAACCAGCCGGGTGTGGAAGCTGTGGCTGGCATCGGATCAGCGGCGCTACTTCGTGCCGTGCCCACAATGCTCCGATGCCGCCGGCCAGTTCGACGGCTGGCAGTATCTGGACTGGGGCGGGCCGGACGTGCCGCACGGGCTGAAGTGGAGCCTGGACGCCGAGGGCACCCTGGACAAGGTGTGGTACGTCGGCACCTGCGGCTGCATCATCGAAGAGCGGCACAAGGCGTGGATGGACGCCAACGGCGAGTGGCGCCCGACCGCCAAGGCGAAGGTGCCGGGCCATGTCGGCATGCATCTGTGGACCGGCATGTCGCTCAATCCCAACGCCGCCTGGCCGGTGATCGTCCAGGAATGGTTGGAGGCGCAGGCCGATCCGGCCAGCTTGGTGCAGCCCTTCATGAACCTGCGGCTGGGCCGCCCCTACCGGGCGACCTACGGGCAGGAGGTCAAGAGCAGCAGCTTCATCGACCGCATGGAGCTGTACCCGGCCGAGGTGCCGGCAGGTGTCGAGTTCATCACCGTCGGGGTGGACGTCCAGTCCGGCAAGGTCAACCCGCGCCTGGAGGCCTCCGTCTACGGTTGGGGCCGTGGGCTGGAGGTCTGGCTAATCGGCCATTTCGTCCTGGTCGGCGATCCGGCCAAGGGCGAGGTGTGGGCGGCGCTGGACGAGCAGGTGCTGCTGCGCCGGTACCGCAAGCCGGACGGCACCACGCTGGACGTGCGGGCCACCTGCATCGATTCAGGCGGCCACCACACGCAGGAGGTCTATGCCTTCGCCAATAAGCGCCGCTCCCGGCGGGTGTGGGCGATCAAAGGCCGCTCGGAAAGCCGGGGCCAGCGGGGCAAGGTGTGGCCGCGCAAGCCGTCCAGCAAGCTGGGCCATGTCTGGTACATGATCGGCGGCAACGCCGCGCGTGACTGGGCTTATGGCAGCCTGGCGGTGGACAAGCCCGGACCGCGCCATGTGCATTTCCCGCAAGCCGCCGTCGACGGCGCCCGCGAGCTGGACGACGAGTTTTTCGCCCAGCTCACCCGCGAGCGGCTGATCGTCCCGCGCGGGCAGCAATATACGGTGTGGCAGAAGCCGGCTGAGGCCCATGAGGCCGGGGTGTGCTTCGTCTACGCCTACGCCGCGGTGTGCGGCCTGCAGGCGCTGTCCGGCAAATACGTCAAGCTGGGTGAGGCCGACATCGATGCAGCGCCCGCTGAAGCCGGCGAGGCCGCCAGCGAAACCGACACGGAACCGACGCCGGCCGACGCGATCGCCGCGGCGGTGGCGCGGGCACGCCGGCTGAGCCAGCCGGCTGCTGCCGTCCAACCGGTGGCGCCGCCGCCGGCGGCCTCGACCGACAAAGGGGAGCTGTACCTATGACCGACGTCACCACCCTTGAGGCGTGGCTCGCCGGTGCGCGGGCCGCTTACCACGGCCTGCAGCTCGGCCAGCAGCAGGTCAGCGTGCGCTTCGGTGACCGCGTGGTCGAATACGCCCCGGCCAACGCCACCCAGCTGGCCAGCTACATCGCCTCGCTGGAACGCCAGATCGCTGCGGCCAAGGGCCGGCGCGGGCCGGCGGTGTCGCCCTATGTCCGGATGATCGGCTGATGGCCACCACCCCCGTCATCCTCGACCGGCACGGCCGGCCGATCACCCAGGCCGAGATCCGGCGGGCCCGGGCGCAGGCGGCCATGAGTGCCTTTCTCGCCGGATCGGGCAACGCGCCCGAGTTGCGCGACTGGACGCCGGCGGCGGGCTCTCCCGACGCCGACCTCGACGGCGACCGCCAGACCATCGTCGCCCGCGCCCGCGACCTGGAACGCAACGACGCCCTGGTCTCCGGTGCCGTCCAGTCGCTGAAGGACAGCGCCATCGGCTTCGGGCTGGATTTCCAGTCGATGCCGGATTATCGCGCGCTGGGCATCGGCCGTGACGAGGCGCAGGACGCCGCCCGCCGGATCGAGTCCATCTGGCACGAGTGGAGCGAGGACCGCGACGCCTGCGACGTCACCGGCCAGCTGCCCTTCGGCGCGATGCTGCGCCAGTCGGTGCAGTCCGACCTCGTCGCCGGCGAAAGCCTGCAGCTGGCGCTGTGGCTGCCGGAGCGGCAGCGCCGGCTGGGCAGCCGCTTCGCCACCGTCATGCAGACGGTGGAGGCGGACCGCCTGTCCAATCCGCAAGACCGCATCGGCGACCCGCGCCTGCGCGACGGTGTCGAGATCGACGAATACGGGGCGCCCGTCGCCTACCATGTCCGCAGCAGCCATCCGGGCGACCTGTTCATGCCCTGGGCGATGGCCGCGGCGGAGTGGCAGCGGGTGCCGCTGCGCGGGCCGGGTGGGCGGCGGGTGGTGATCCATTCCTTCGACCAGAAGCGCCCGGGCCAGCACCGCGGCGTGTCGGTCTTCGCGCCGGTGATGACCGAGTTGAAGCAACGCGCCCGGTTTCAGCGGGCCGAGCTGCAGGCGGCGGTGGTCAACGCGGTGATCGCCGCGGTGCTGGAAAGCCCGGCAGACGGGCAGACGCTGCTGGACCTGTTCGGCGACGCCAACAGCTACATGGACATGCGCAACGCCCAGCCGGCAGTGCAGCTCGGCATCGGCCCGGGCGGCGCCATCCCGCGCCTGCTGCCGGGCGAGACGCTGAAGGGCTACTCGTCCAACCGCCCCAGCGCCGGCATGGACGGGTTCGTCACTACGGTGAGCCGGCTGATCGCCACCGGCATCGGCATGACCTACGAGACCTTCATGCGCGACTTCAGCAAGACCAACTACTCCAGCGCCCGCGCGTCGCTGCTGGAGGGCTGGCGCTTCGTGCTGTTCTTGCGCATGCACAAGACCCTGACCTGGTGCCGGCCGACGCTCGACCTGGTGCTGGAGGAAGCGGTGTGGCGCGGCTACCTCAACCTTCCCGGATTCTCCGAAAGCCGGGCGCGGCGGCAGGCGTGGCTGCGTGGGGTGTGGCGCGGGCCGGCACGCGGCTGGGTGGACCCGGTGAAGGAAATCACCGCTGCGGCGATGCGGGTGCGGCTGGGCATCTCCACCCTGCGCGACGAGGCCCTCGACCAGGGCCGCGACCTTGACGACCTGCTGGACCAGATCGCGCTGGAGCAGGAGGCGCTGAAGGCGCGCGGGCTGACCCTGCCCGAGGTCAACTTCATGCCCACCCCAGACCAGCCCGAGCCGCCGGCCGGCGCCTGACGGAGTTTCCCGACATGCTGAAGACGATGCAGCCCGTGCTGGTGTCCCCAGCCTGGGCCGAGACGGCGGCTGCGCGCATGGTCCAGCTGACCCAGGCGAACCGCGCCGGCGGGGAGCTGCCGGCTGGCTGCTACCGGCTGGGCGAGATCAACGGCACCCGCCGGCCCTACGAGGTCGACCAGGGTGTGGCGGTGGTGTCGGTCGCCGGGCTGCTGGTGCCCAAGCTGGGATACATCGGCAGCAGCTGGGTCACCGGCTATGACGGGCTGCGGTTTCAACTGGCGCATGCCTTCGCCGATCCGGACGTGCGCGCCGTCTGCCTCGACATCGACAGCGGCGGCGGCATCGCGCAGGGCTGTTTCGACCTGATGGACTGGATCGTCGCCATGAAGACGGCGACGGGCAAGCCGGTTGGGGCGATCTGCAGCGAAGAGGCCTATTCCGCCGCCTACGCCATCGCCTGTGCCGCCGACAGCATCGCGGTGCCGCGCACCGGTGGGGTCGGTTCGATCGGTGTCTGGCTGATGCACTGGGATTATTCCCGCATGCTGGAGGAGGCCGGGCTGAAGCCGACCATCGTCCAGTCCGGCGCACACAAGACCGACGGTCACCCCTATGCCGCGCTGTCCGAGGCGGTGCGTGCCGAGTGGCAGGGGCAGGTCGACGCGCTGCGCCAGCTCTTCGCCGAAACCGTCGCCCGCGCCCGCGGGCTGGACGTGGCGGCGGTCCTCGCCACCGAGGCCCGCTGTTTTGAGGGGCCGGTCGGCACCGCCGAGGCCGTGCGCCTTGGGCTGGCCGATGCGGTCCTGCCACCCGACCGGGCCTTTTCGGCCTTGGTGGATCATGTGAGGGACACCCAGTGAAGACGTTCAGCTTCGCTCACCTGAACCCCTTCGGCCGCTCCAAGGCGGCGGACGGGGAGACCCAGGCGGGCACCGACAGCACCAAGACCGGCACCGGCGGCACCACGCCGCAGGCCGGTGCCGGCGACGATGCCGACCAGAAGGACAAGGGCAAGGACAAGCCGAAAGACGGCGATGACGACGACGCGCCCGGCAATGGCGACGGGGGCGACAAGAATGCTACCGGCCAGCAGGCCGACGCCCCCGGTGAGCGTGAGCGCTGCGCCGCTATCTTCGCAGCGCCTGCCGCCGCCGGCCGCGTCCAGCTCGCCGCGCATCTGGCCTTCAACACCGACCTGACGGTCGAGGCCGCCTGCGCCGCGCTGGAGGCTGCACCCATCGGGGCCACCATGCCCGGTGCCTCTACCGGCAACCCCCTGGCGCTCGCCGCCATGGACGCCCACCCCAACCCGACCGTCGGCGCCTCGACCGACACCGCCACCCTGAGCGACGACCAGAAGGCCGCCGCCGCGGTGCTGGCCAGCATGGCCGCTGTCGGTCTCATTCCGAAGAAGGACGGCACCCGATGACCTCCGCCAGCTTCTCCTCCCAGAGCAATCAGCCGCTGCCGTCCCTGATCGGCGGCGACTTTCCGCGCATCACCCGGCTGGTGACCGTTGCCAGCGGCGTCGGTGCGCTGCCCGCCGGTGCCGTGCTCGGCCGCACCGGCGGCACCAAGCGCTTCGTCCTGTCGGTGGCCATGGCCAACGACGGCACCGAGAAGCCCTGCGCCATCCTGGCCGAACCGGTCGATGCCACCGCCGGCGACGTCGAGGCCATCGCCTATTTCAGCGGCGAGTTCAACCCGGACCAGCTGACCTTCGGCGCCGGCCACTCCGCCGCGTCGGCGGCCGACGCGCTGCGCGACCTGTCGATCTTCCTCTGAGGGCCCCACCCATGGACATCTATTCGACCCTTGCCATGCTGGGGGTGCTGCAGTCGCTGCGCGCCAAGGCCCCCCGCTTCCTGCTGAACATGTTCTTCCCGCTGGCCAGCTTCAGCGACGATGAAAAGATCATCTTCGACGTCGAGGTCGATGACATTGAGATCGCCCCCTTCGTTTCGCCGCTCGCCGCCGGCCGCGTCGGGTCGGACACTGGCTATGAAACCCGGATGTTCGCCCCGGCCTATGTGAAGCCGCTGCACGACATCAAGCCGGGCGAGCCGCTGCGCCGGCTGGCCGGTGAACCGCTGACCGGCACCCTGTCGGCCGGTGCCCGCGAACAGGCGATTTTGGGCTCCAAGCTGCAGCGCCAGTTGAACCAGATCCTGCGCCGCAAGGAGGTGATGGCGGCCGAGGTCCTGCGCACCGGCAAATGCGTGGTGAAGGGCGACGATTACCCGGAGGTCCTGGTGGATTTCCAGCGCGATGGCGATCTGTCGCTGGTGCTGTCCGGCGCCGCCCGATGGGGCGAGGCCGGCGTGTCGCCCTATGCCGACGTGTCGGAATGGATCGACCTGGTGGGGCGCAAGTCCGGCGCCGCGGTCAATGTCGTGGTGATGGACGCCAAGGCCTGGGCGCTGTTCGAGGCCGACCCCAAGCTGGAGAAGGTGCTCGACCGCACCCTGGGGCAGGCCGCCATCGTCCAGATGGGCTTCCAGCCCGGCGTGCCCGGTACCCCGGTGTTCAAGGGCCGGATCGGCATGGTGGAGTTCTACACCTACAACGACACCTACAAGGATGCCGGCGCCACCAAGGAGCTGCTGCCGGATTACACGGTGCTGCTGGGCGCCACTGGGGCCATGGAGGGCATCCAGGCCCATGGCGCCATCCTCGACCCGCGCGCCGGCTACCAGGCCCTGGAGGTCTTCCCCAAGAGCTGGATCGAAGAGAACCCGGGCCGGCGCATGCTGCTGAGCCAGTCGGCGCCGCTGGTCTACCCGCGGCGTCCCAACGCCTGCATGTGCGCGACGGTGAGGTGATCCATGGCCAAGCTGCGCCTGCTGGTCACCGTGAAGGTGGCCAAGGAGACCGCGCTGCGGCCGGGGGCCGTCATCGAGGTCAAGGACCCGGAGGACGAACAGGCCGCTTCCCTGGTGACCCGCGGCTTCGCCCGCTGGGTGAAGGCCGGCGACGCGGCCGACGTGGAGGAACTGCCGCTCGACCGCATCATCGCGGCGATCGGCAAGCTGGACCCGGCGAATGCCAAGCACTTCAAGGGCGGCAAGCCGGACCTGAAGGCGCTGGGCGAGCTGCTGGCGGCGGACATCACCGCCGACCAGCGTGACCGGGCCTGGGCCGCTCTGCAGGGATAATCGGCCATGTTCTTCAATGACCTCAACGCCGCCTGTGTCGGTGCCTTCGGTGAGCCGGCGGTGATCCGCCGTCCCGGCCGGTCCGACGCGACCGTCACCGGCATCTTCGACCGCCGGCACTATCAGGTGGACACCGGCGACGGGCCGGTCTCCACCCTGATGACCTCGCTGGCGGTGGTCGACGCTGACATGGGCGGGCCTGTGCCCGCCGGCGCCGCCGTCGAGGTGCGCGGCCTGTCCTTCACGGTGTCCGAGCCGCGGCCGGACGGGCAGGGCATGACCGTTCTGCTGCTGCGGGAGTCGCGCTGATGCACCCGCGCACCCGGATCCGCACCGCCATCGCCACGGCGCTTGCCTCCGTCGCTCCGGTCACCGCCAACCGGGACGATCCGCTGCAGCCGGACGCGCTGCCCTGCATCGGCCTGTTCACGCCCGACGAGGCAACGCAGGAAATCACCATGGGCAGCCGCCGCCAGCTGCGGCGCATGGACCTCTATGTCGACGGCTACGTCCGCGCCGGCGCCGATCTGGACGACCAGCTCGACGCCATGGCGTTGCGCATCGAGCAGGTGATCGCCGGCGGCGGCAAGTTCGCCGGCACGGTGGATCGCATCGAGCTGGTGCGCACCGTCACCGACCGCCTGACCAGTGGCGAGCTGAAGGCCGGGGTGACCCGCCTGCAGTTCGCCGTGACCTACCAGACCAATTTCGGCCAGCCCAACGCCTGAGTCCGACGCCTGAGCCCTCCGGAGCCTCCGGAGCTTCCCCGCCGCCCGGACTTCGGGCGGCTTTTTCTTTGCCCGAAGGAGGGGCATTCCCATGAGCGGCAACGCTGTTCAGAGCGCCGGCACGCGCCTGTTCCTTTCCACCACCGCCCTGTGCACCACCGAAGCCCAGTACAAGGCGCTTGCCTGGACCGAGGTCGAAGAGATCGAGGACATCGGCGCCTTCGGCGAGACCTTCGAGAAGGTCACCTACAAGACGCTGGGCGACGGGGCCGTTCACAAGAAGAAGGGCACCGTCGACTATGGTTCGGGCACGCTGAAGCTGGCCCGCGTTCCGACCGGCGCCGGCCAGACGGCGATCCGCGCCGCGGCCAAGAACCGCAAGGCCGCCTACAACATCAAGATCGAGTTCGATGACGCCCCGGACGGCGGCACGCCGACCACGATCTACATGCGCGCCTACGTCATGTCCTACACCACCGAAATCGGCGGCAACGACAAGGTGATCGAGGCCAGCGTCGGCCTCGAAATCGACGCCGAACCGATCGAGGTGGCGGCCGACGCGCCGTAAGCGCCGGTGCCCTGACGCCGGCAGCCCGCCCTGGCTGCCGGCCCTTCTCCCCGTCCAAAGCGAGATCCTGCCATGACCGTCCCCAGCACGGCGCCGCGCTTCGCGCACGGCGTAATGACCATCAGCCTCGACGGCGAAGACGTCGAGCTGTTCGCCAACGTCCGCGCCTCGCGCACCATCTGCCGCCTGTATGGCGGGCTGCAGCAGGCCTTCACCAACACCAACGCCTTCGACTTCGACACGCTGGTGAATGTCGTCAACGCCGCCGCCGGCCGCGTCGGCAAGCAGGCCGAGGCCACCGCTGAAGCGATCTTCGCCGAAGGTGTCGTCGTCGTGGCACCGCAGGTCCTGTTGTTCCTCAATTTCCTCGCCGGCGGCGGCAAGGCGCCCAAGACGGAAACCCCCAAAGCTGGGACGGCTGAAGCCGGCAGCGAGGCCGCCGCATCGGGGGAAGCCGGCTGACCTTCCCGGAGTACGTGGACCGGATGTTCCAGTACGCCACCGGCTGGCTGGGGTGGTCGCGCAGCGAGGCGCTGGACGCCCCGTTCCCCGACATCCAGCTGGCCCTGGACGGGAAGGTCGATTTCCTCGCCGCCACCACACCGGGGGCCAAGCGCAAGCCGCGCCGCAAGCCCAAGGACGTGACGGAGCTGAAGGAGCGGGCGCGGGTCGTGTTCGGCCTGAAGCGCCCGGAACAGGACAAGGGCAGGGGCGCCGGGTGACCGGCGCCCTTTTCGTTTCCGGAGACCGGCATGGCTGATTTCCCCGGCATGATGGTACCGGTCGGTGCGGACGACTCTGGCCTGCGGCGGGTGCTGTCGCAGGCGGAAGCCCGCGTCGACCAGTTCGCCGGCCGCGTCGACGGCTCCGTGCGGCGAGCATCCTCCAGCTTCGATGCGCTGGGCAGCGCCGCCGGCCGCGTCGCCGGCGTGGTCGCCGGCATCGGGCTGGCGCAGGGGGCCGGCGAGGCGATCAAAGCGGCCGACGCCTGGAGTCTGTCCGCCTCGAAAATCGCGCTTTATGCCGGCGCCGGCGAAAAGGCGGTGGCGGTTCAGGAGCAGCTGTTCCAGGCCGCCCAGCGCGCCCGTTCGGCCATGGAACCGACGGTCGGGCTCTACACCTCGCTGGCCGATGCCGCCCTCACCATGGGCAAGTCCCAGGGGCAGGTGATCCGGCTGACCGAGACCATCTCCAAGACCTTCAAGATCTCGGGCACCGAGGCCGGCACCGCCGCCGGCGCCCTGGTGCAGCTGTCGCAGGCGATGGCCAGCGGGGTGCTGCGCGGCGACGAGTTCAACAGCGTCATGGAGGCGTCCCCACGCTTGGCCAAGGCCCTGGCCGATGGGCTGGGCGTGCCGCGGGGCGCCCTGAAGTCGCTGGCCGAGCAGGGGGCTCTGACCGCCGACAAGGTGGTGAATGCGCTGCTGAAGCAGAGCACCGCCATCGACACCGAGTTCGGCCACATCGCCACCACGGTGTCCGACAGCCTGACGGTGCTGGCCAACACCGCCCAGCGCCAGATCGGCCAAATGAACCAGGCGGTGGGGCTGACCGCCGGCATTTCGTCCGGCATCCTGGTGCTGGCCGACAACCTCGATGCGGTGACCAAGGCCGCCGGCGGTGCCGCCCTGGCGCTGGGCGCCATCGCCACGGCGCGCATGATGCCGACCGGCATTGCCGCGGTTACCCAGGCCATCGATGACCAGCGGGTTGCCCTCTATGCCAAGGCGGTGGCCACGGCCGAGGCGGCCAATGCCGAGAAGCTGGCAGCAGCGCAGAACCTGATCCGGGCGCAGACGGCGCGGGTCGCCACGGTTGCGACGGTCCAGGCGGCCGAGGCGGAGTTCGCGGCCAAGGCCGCCGCCGCGAGCGGAGCGGCAACCACGCTGGCATCGGCCGAGTCGGCGCTGACGTCGGCCCGGGCCAAGACGGCGCTCACCACCAACGTCTATGTGCTGTCGCGTGCCCTTGCGGCCGAGCGCGACGCCGAGGCCACCGTGGTGATGGCGCGCGAGGCCTCGATTGCCGCCGACGCCGAAAAGATGGCCTCGCTGGCCCGGCTGCGCGCCGCCCAGCTCGCCACCGCCGCGGCCGGCGAAGCGGTGGTCGTGGCGGACGCCCACCTCACCACCATGGCGGTGAGCGCCAATGCAGCGAGCGTCGCCCTGGCGCAGCGCGCCTCGCTGCTGACCACGGCGTGGAACGGGGTGAAGGCCGCCGGCGCCGGCATGCTCGGGGTGGTCGGCGGACCGTGGGGGGCGGCATTGCTGGCCGGCGCCGCGGCGGTGGCGGTCTTCGCCACCCGCACCACGGCGGCCGAAGACGCGGCCGACAGTTTCGAGCACGCGCAACGCGCCGCCCAGGACGCGGTGAAGGACTCGGCCGCGGACGTCGAGCAGCTGGCCATCCAGTACGGGCACCTGTCCGACAGCATGCGGGCGGTGACCCGCATCAAGCTGGACGAGGCCCTGGCCGAGCAGGCCAAGGCGATCGCCGCCCAGCGCAGCGCCGCGTCGGCAGCGGTCTACCGCCCGGATTCGGTGGCGCGGCCGGTGTCGGGCGACTGGAACGTCTCCACCGACAGCGCCAGCTCGGCCCGCGTCTACGAGCAGATGGGGCTGGCGGCCGACCGGGTGGACCGGCTGCGCATCGCGTTCCAGGCCTTCCGTTCGGCCGCGGCCGACGATCCGGAGGCGATCGCCAACCTGGTACGCGTGCTGGACGAGGTCGGGCGCAACGCCGGCGCCGCCGGCAAGCCGCTGCTGGATCTGGCGCAGCGTCTGGCCGATCCGGCGACCAAGGCGGAAGCCGCGTCCAGGACGGCGAAGGAGCTGGCCGCCCGGCTGGCGTTGCTGACCAACCCGGCGGACGAGGCGGCCAAGGCGGTGCTCGCCGCCGGCCAGACCGCCGACACCGCCGCCTCGCGCTTCGCCGGGCTGGGCTCTGCTGTGGGTGGCGTGGCCTCCAAGCTGGCCGAGCTTGGGGCCAAGAGCTGGACCCTGTCGCTGCCCGAAGGGCTGGAGCGGCGGGTCGGGGAGATGGTCGGGCCGCCGCCCGAGCAGAAAACCCCCGTCGTCACCGGCCTGCAGGATCGCGGCCGGTCCTCCGACGACACCGCCTATCAGACCTGGGACGCCCAGCGCGACGTCGTGCGCGGCCGGCTGAAGAGCCAGATCGTCCCGGCGGAGTCGGCGGAAGTGGTACGGCTGCTGAAACTGGAGGCCGACGCCACCGAAAAGCTGGCCCGGGCGCGGGCATCGGGCAACCCGGCGACGATCAAGGCGGCCGAGGTCGAAGTGGAGGTGGCCAAGCGGCTGCGCGAGGGCCTCGACCCGGCGCAGGAGGGCAGCACCCGCACCCAGCTGCTGCGCAAGGCGCGGGCCGAGCTGGCCGGCGAGGTGGGCGCCCAGGTCACCCAGCTCACCATGGACGTCGCCGCCCAGCAGCGGCTGACCGCTGCCGCCGGCAAGGGCGAGGCTGCCCAGCGCGTGGCTGCTGCTGCCAACCGCGTGGCGGCGGCCGGACTGAAGGGCTACGGCGAGGCCGCCGCGGCGGCCGAGGCGCGGGTGGAGGCGCTGACCGTCCAGCAGCTGCGCAAGGACGCCGACCAGCCGATCCAGGACCGCATCCGCTCGGCTCGGGCGCTGATGGACGCCTACGAACTGGGGCCGAAGGCGGTCAAGGCGGCCGAGGTGGCCGAACAGGCCCACACGCTGGCGCTGAAGGAAGGGGAAGAAGGCACCCAGCGCTACAATGAGGCCAAGGCCCATTACGTCGAGTTGCTGACCCAGGCGCAGCAGCTGGAGTCGGCCGCGGCGGCCGGGCCGATGCTTCAGCAGCAGCGCGACCAGCTGGAGCTGGGGCAGAAGCAGCTGCAATTGATCGGTGCGTCGGCCGAACAGCGCGCGGTGGAGCTGGCGCGCACCCAGGCCCTGATCGACCTGCGCGACCGCAACATCGACGCCGCCAGCCGGGAGGGGCAGGCCTATCTGGCCAACGCCGAAGCGCTCGCCCGGCAGAACTTGGCGCTGGAGCGAACCAACGCCGCCTACCAGGAGCTGGAGCAGTTCGGCGACCGCAGCTTCGACGCCATCCTGCAGAAGCTGTCTGCCGCCGGCAAGTCGACGATGTCCTGGGCCGACGCCATCGGCACCGTCAGCGTGGAGTTGCAGCAACTCGCGCTGAAGATGGCGGTCATCAACCCGATCAAGAATTGGGTGATGGGCAGCAACCTGCCCACATTGTTCGACCTGTTCGGCGGCGGCAGCGGGCAAACGGGACAGTCGCAGGGCAGCGGCCTGACCGGCAGCCTGACCAACACCGCTTTGTCGAAGGGCGCCGGCTGGGCGATGGACAAGCTCGGCATCGGTGGGTCCGGCGGCATCAGCGGCCTGATCGACAGCTTTGGCTACAGCACCCTCGGCATCGGAACGGTCGGCGGATGGGCTGCCGCCGCCCCTGCCAGCGTCACGGCGGCAACTGCGGCTCCCATCACCGGGGCAGCGAGTGCCAATGCGGCGACTGGCGTAGCGGCAGCAGGCAACACAGCAGCGGCCAACACACTCTACACCGGCTCCGCGAGCGGCGTATCCGGGGCTGGCATCACCGGCGGCCTGTCGGCCTATCTGGGTGCGGCGGGTGCCGGTGCCTTCGGCGGCGCCATCGGCGGCATGCTCGGCACTGCCACCAATTCCAAGGCGGTGGGTGGCCTGTCCGGCGCGGCATTGGGCGCCGGTGCGTCGGCACTCGCCGCCTACATGGGCTTGGGCGCCATCGGCGGGCCGGTCGGGCTGGCGATCGGCGCGGTGGTCGGTGGCATCATGGGCATGCTAAGCACCCAGAAGGCCACCGTCGGTCCCAACAGCTCGGGCAACATCGTCCTGAACGGCAAGGGTGGGTTCCGCACCGACACCGCCCTGGCGGACAACGGCGCCGACGCTGGCCAGATGCAGCAGGTGACCGACGCCGTTGCAGCGTCGATGAACGCCATCGTGTCGGGGATCGGCGGCAAGCTGACCGGTGGCGACGGTGCAAACACGGCGCTCATTCAGCAGTTTGCCAAGGACGGCAAGTGGTACGTCACCCCGACCGTGGGGGACAAGGCCGGGCAGAAGACCGCGTTCACCGACCAGAACGAGGCCATCGCCTTCTACATGCGCGAAAGCCTGAAGGGGCTGATCGGCACTGGCCAGCTGACCGGCGTCAACGATGACGTGAAGACGGCGCTGAGCACCTCCAAGGCGACCAAGGCCGAGGATCTGGCCAACGACCTGGGCTTCGCCGCCGGCTTTCGTCAGCAGCTCGACGTGATGAACGCCAGCCTGGATCCGACGAACAACCTGCTGAAGACCTTCACCGAGAACGCCAAGGCGATCGGCGACCAGGTCAAGACCAACATCACCGATTGGCGGAGCAAGGCCAGCGAGCTGGGGTTGGCGACCGAGACCGAGTTGACCGCCGCCGCCCGCAAGGGCATCGAGGCGATGATGGGTCTCGGCCCGGCCACCAAGCCGCTGGTGGGCATGGCCGCGGCCACCAAGCAGGCCGAGATCGAGTTCGAGCAGTTCCGGCCGGCGCTGCTGTCGCTGGGTTACACCACCGGCGAGGTGGCCGAGCTGGCGGCGCGCTACACCAAGAAGCTGCAGGACAGATACGCCGACGCGGTGGCCTATGTTCAGCGGCAGGGCGCGGTCGCCATCGAGGCGTTGATCGACCCCAACGTCAAGTCCAGCGCGTTGGACCGGCTGCAGGGGCTAGGCCTCGACCGGACCGACTCCGCCATCAAGGGGTTGGCCGGCGTCATCGACGGGGTGGAGAAGGCGGCATCCGGCGGCACGCTGACCATCGAGGCGGAGCGGGCGGCGCTGGGCCGGTTGAATGGGGCGCTCTACGACGGCACCGTCACCGGCGACCAGTACACCGCCATGGTGGGGTACCTGACCCAGGCGTGGCAGGACAGCGCCGACGCCGCCCAGACGGCGGCCGAAAAGGCCAAGGCGCTTTCCGCTTACCAGACCGACATCGTCAGCCGGATGGTTGCGGCGCTCGGCAACAGCCGCGGCGCCGGGCTGATCGCGCTGGACGCCCAGCAGGCGGCAGCCCTGGCCGATGCCAAGGCGGCCGGCTACGACACCACCCAGCTGCGCCTGGTGCAGGCGGCCGAGCGGGCGAGCCAAGCCTTCACCCTGGCACAGCAGGACCTGCTGGACGCCTACGACCGCGAGATCGCCGCCAAGCAGGAGGTGGTCGACTCCATCCAGTCCGGCGCCATCGCCCTGCTGCAGGCCGCCCAGCAGTTCAAGGATGCCCGCGCCGCCCTGCGCGAGGGCGACGACTCGCCGTTGGCACCGCGCCAGAAGATCCAGGAGGCAAGCGACCGCTTCGACGCCGCCTATGCGGTGCTAAAGGACAGCGGCTCGACCGATGCCGACAAGGACACCGCCCGGCAGACCCTGCTGCAGGTCGGCCCCACCCTGGTGGCGCTGGAGAAGGCGGCCAGCGGCGGCACCGCGTCGGTGCTGTTCGACAAGGTGGACAAGGTCTTCGCCGAGCTGGGCGACACCGGCGGGCTGAGCCTCGATACCGCCACCCAGGACCTGCAGGTGGCGCAGGACCAGCTGAAGGAGCTGCAGAAGGCCCGGGCCGAGGCCGCGGCGATCGGGCAGCGGCAACTCGGCAGCCTGTCCAGCCTGCGCGACGTCATGGACCAGTCTTACGCCGTCTGGCAGGCGGCGCTGACACCGCTGATGACGCTGACCGGCAGCAACGACAACCGGCCGCACTACAGCGCGCCGGCGCCAGTGCAGTCGGCCTGGGATGGCCTGTCGGCCGAGCAGCAGCACGGCATCGCCCGCGCCATGGGCTGGGGCGGCCAGCTGGACGAGGCCTTCAACATCTGGCTGGCCACCTCGACCCAGCGGGCCACGACCTTCGGCGCCGATGTCACCGCCATCGCCGGCGGGGCACGCTATGGCGCACCGGACGACGTCGGCCGCGCCTGGGACGCGCTGACCCAGGCGCAGCAGCTCGCCGCCGTCCGCGCCGCCGGTTACGACGGCGGACTCGACAGCGGGCTGAACGCCTGGGTGAAGCTGGGGCACCAGTCCGCCTTCGAGGCGGCGGTGCGGGCGCAGGCACACGGTGCCGGCATCCCGGGCTTTGCCACCGGCACCCTGGCCACGCCGCCGGGTGCCGTGTGGGTGGGGGAACGCGGGCCGGAGCTGCTGTGGCAGGGCGGCGGGGCGGCGGTGGCATCCAGCGCCGACAGCCTGCGGATTGCGTCGGCCTTCGACGCGGCGGTGAACGGCCTTCCTGCGCCGGCACCGATGGTCTCCTTCCGCCGCCCCGACCTCGACGCCGGCGGCGCCGGTGTGGCCGAGCTGCTGGAGGCGGTGGAGGGCCTGCGCGACGAGGTCCGCGCCATCGGCCGCGATGCCCTCACCCAGCGCGCCCGTATCGGTGCCGATGCCGCCGCCCTGCTGGCCCGCGTCGAGGCGGCCACCAGCGACCTGCCCCGCAAACTCGCCAACACCCGGAGGGCCGCCTGATGAAGGTGCGTCTTGTCGACCTGACCCTGTTCCACCGCCCCAGCGGCCACCGCCACCGGCTGCCGCTGGCCACCTTCCCCGGCTACCAGTCCGGCCCGGCCGACAGCCCGCCGAACGTCACCTGGCTGCCGCTGGTGACCGCCGGCGCCGACGCGTCGGTGTCGATCGGCAGCCTGGGCGCCGCCGACGGGCAGGCCGAGCTGCGGATCGGCGATCTGGTGCTGCGCAACGAGACCTCGCGCAACCCGGGACAGCGCTTCGCCACCGTGCAGGACCTCGACACCGGCGCCTGGCTGCGCCTCGCCCTCGATGACCGGCCGCTCAACCTGCTGCTGACCGGCGACTATGTCATCCAGGCGGTGACCGAACGGGAGATCGAGGACGGGGCGCCGCTGGCCGAGGCTGTGACCATCTGGACCGCCCGGGTCGGTCAGCCCAAGCCCAAGCGCACCGAGATCGCCCTGCCGATCTACGACTCCCGCCTCGATTACGACACACCGATCCAGACCGAGCGCTACAAGGGCACCGGCAGCTATGAAGGGCCGGCCGAGCTGAAGGACACGCTGAAGGAGCTGCCGCTCGGGCACTGCCCGATGGCGCGGCCGACCTATCTCGGCATCATCGACGGCTTCCACCGCTGGTCTGTCGGCGGCGGCAAGCCGGTGCAGGACGTGCCGCGGGGCTGGTCTTCCGGTGTCGGGGTGGCAAAGCAGAGCGGCGCCACGCCGGCGGACAACGCACACTTCACGGTCGACCTCGCCAGCGGGATCGTCACCACCACGGTGAAATATGCCGACTTCCGCGTCGAGGTGCTGGGCCGCAAGTTCGCCGGCGTCTACCGCCGCACCATCGGGGAGCTGATCGCCGCTTTGGCCACCGGCGCCGGGCTGGCCAGCACGGTGGACAGCGCCGGCATGGACGCCATCCCGCGCACGGTGGGGCTCTTCCTCGCCGCCGGCGACAGCACCACCCATGCCGCCGCCTATGCCAAGTTCGTCGGCAGCGTGCCGCGCGGCGGCTGGTATGTCGGCACCGCCGGCCAGCTGGTGGTGACGCGGGTTCCCCGCCCGACCGCGGCGGCGGCGGTCCAGGCCTACAGCAGCGCCGCCGGCACCACCACGGGCCTGCAGTATGTCGAGGGCCAGCACAACCCGCCGGCCAAACAGGTGGTGCTGCGCTGCGCCCACAACCCCAGCCCCTCCAGCAGCGCCGCTACCGACGCCACCGCGGCCGACGCCACCCGCTGGGCCCAGGAGTGGGTCGAGGTGCCGTCTGCAGTGGACGACGAGATCGCCGCGGCCTGGGGCAGCGCGGCCAAGGTGGCCACCGTCGAGACCGCTCTGACCTTCAGCACCGATGCCGCGGCCGAGCTGCCGGCCTGGGTGGCCGAGCTGTCGGCGCCGCCGACCCTCTACGAGCTGCCGGCGCTGGACGGGGCGCCCGGCGTCTGGATCGGCGACACCGTGACGGTGGAGGACGACATCGCCGGCTTTGCCGAAGGGGCGCCGGTGGTGGTCTATGGCCGGACCATCGCCGACCGCACCGGCGGCGCTACCCTCTACGTGGCACGGTGAGCCATGGCCACCGGACTGTTGGCCCATATCAACGAGCTGTCGGAACAGGATTGCGCAATCACCGGCACGGCTGCCGACTGGGCGGCAACGGCGCCGCTCGATGCGCTGAAGACGCTGCCGCTTGTGGATGCCGCGGTGTCCACCCGGATCGGCACCCGGGACGAACCGGTGGTGCTGGAGTGGGAGTGGGAGCGGCCGGTCGACCTGACCTATGCCGGGCTCTACCGCACCAACCTGTGGAAGACCGGCCGCATCCGGCTGGAGGCCTTCAAGACCAGCGCCCGGACCGCGCTGGCCTTCACCACCCAGCATGCCAGCGGCATCGACCGCCTGGTGCTGCCCGGGCTCTACGATCCGAAGACCCTGCGCTTCGGCGGGGAGAACACCGTGCTGGGCCAGCTGGGCGCGCGGGAGTTCCTGCGCTACCCGACGAACATCCATGTGACGATGCCGCTGTGCAGCGCGCAGGTGCTGCGCTGGACGATCTACGGCCCGGCCTACCGGGTGGCCGGCAGCCGCTACAGCACCACCGAACAGGCCTATCGCATCGGGTTCGGCTGGGCCGGCGACAGCCTGGCATTCGACCGCCATATCGGCGCGTCGGCCGAAGGCTACCGCCGCGGCGGCAAGGTGACCGAGC
Source organism: Azospirillum melinis (assembly GCF_013340935.1). Classification (GTDB taxonomy): domain Bacteria; phylum Pseudomonadota; class Alphaproteobacteria; order Azospirillales; family Azospirillaceae; genus Azospirillum; species Azospirillum melinis. The sequence continues at coordinate 54,584 of NZ_WHOS01000031.1, forward strand.
TGGCCGGCGGTGGTGTGGCGGTGGAGCCCGGCCGCGGCCGGCGCACCGCCACGCTGGACCGCACGGTCAACGAGGCCGGCGACCGCGACCGCCTGTTCGACCTGGTCAACTTCCTCGACGCCGACCGTCCGGCGGTGTGGCTGCCGGACACCGACAGCGCCTTCGACTGCTACCGCTACGGCGGGCTTTTCCAGGTCATTGAGGACTTCAGCCAGAAGTACCTGAACGACCTGCACAGCGCCGCCACGATTTCCCTTGGTGAGGTGACGACATGACGACGTTGGCCAACATGCTGGCAGCGGCCCAGCGGCTGCTGACCTACTACAACGGCGATGAGAAGACGGCGCAGAACCCGGGCGGCCTCACCGGTGTGGGTGGCATGGCCGACAACTGGGATCCCTGCATCCAGGACATCGGCACGGTGGGCACCGGCGTGGGCGATGCTCTGAGCGCGGCCTCCACCAGCGAGGGGAACGCCGCTGCATCCGCTTCCGCCGCGGCTGGCAGTGCCACTGCGGCCAATGCCTCCAAGGTCGCGGCGGCCACCAGCGCGGGCAACGCCGCGGGCTCGGCCACCGCTGCGGCCGGTAGTGCCTCGGCCGCATCCGGCAGTGCCACTGCGGCCAACGCCTCCAAGCTGGCGGCGGCCACCAGCGAAGGCAACGCGGCAGGTTCCGCCACGACAGCAACGCAGCAGGCGGGAATCGCCACGACCAAGGCAGGGGAGGCTGCCGGTTCCGCGACGGCCGCAGCCGGGTCCGCATCGACCGCGACGACGAAGGCCGGCGAGGCTGCGGCGAGTGCGTCGGCAGCATCCACCAGTGCCGGGAATGCGGTCACCAGCGCATCGGCGGCGGCGGCCTCTGCCGCTGCGGCGCAGACCTTCGACCCGGCGACCTATCTTGCGAAGGTCGGCGGTACGCTGACCGGTTGGCTGCAGACCTTTGCCGGGGTGGATACTGGCAACCTGGGCCTGCGGATCGGCGAGGCAACGAGCGGCTTCTACCGCTCGGCTGCCGGAGTGCTGGGCTTCGTGGTGTCCGGCGTCGAGGTATTCCGCACGGCGGCCAACGGTGTGCTGCACTTCTACAGGGGTATGACCGTGTCGGTGGTCACCCTGACCAATGCGGGCGGTGTGTTCACTCCGGACTGCGCAGCCGGGGTGGAGTTCGATTGTGGCACCATCTCCGCCGCGGCTGTCATCGGCAACCCGACCGGGGTGCCGGGGGCAGGCAAGGCGCAGCAAATCTCTATCAAGTGGACGCAGGACAACACGGGCGGCCGGGTGATGTCCTTCGGCGGCAACTGCGTCAATGTGGGCGGCACCTCTGCAAACACGGGTGCGGGAAAAACGAACTTCGCGGTTGGCAAAGTCTACAGCGACGGGAAGTTCTACTACAGCATCGTCAGGGGAGCCTGAGCATGTTCGGTTTCGATCCCCTGTTTATGGGTTCATCGGCCCAATACAAGCTGTTCACCGCGACGGGCTCGCAAAGCTTCGATTTCGGAACAACCACCATCAAGCGCGTCTATATGGTCGCCGGCGGTGCGCGGGGCGGGCAGGGCCAGGGGAACGGCGCCGCCGGCGGTGGCGGGTCTGGCTATGATCTGTTGCTCACCAACGTCACGATCCCGGCTGGCCCGGTGACCATCGTCGTCGGGGGAAGCGATACGGCGTCGTCGTTCCACACATGGTCCGTCAGTTCCGGCGAAGCCGGCCAAACCGCCGATGGCGGGAGCCGTGGCGGCAATGGTCTGGGCGGTGGCGGCGCCGGATCTGGTGGTGGCGGTACGGGCGGCACCGGGGGCGCTCCGGGATCCAACGGTGGAAACGCCATTGGCCCCGGCGGCAGTCCAGGCACCGGCCGCGCCTTCTCCCCACCGACAAACCTGCTGATCGGCAGCATCTCAGGTGGTCCAGGTGGGCCGGGCGGCCTGAACGGAACCCCAACCTCGAATAGCTCTGGGGGCACCGGATACGGCGCCGGCGGCGGTGGCGGTGACGACACCGGAGGATCCGGTCCCGGTGGTGGTGCCGGCGGTGTCCTGATCAATGGCGCAGGCCCTGGCGCGCAGGGCGGCAGCGGCACCACGCCGGGGCAGGGGGCTCCGGGCTTCGTCTACGTCGAATACTGAAACGGTCCTTCAGATGGAGGGGGTTCATGATCGTGTTTCCCGTGGCGCTGGTGCGTGATGACGGGTCCTTCGCCGTGTACGCCACCGAGACCGCCTTCGTCGGTCCCGGTGGCATCCAGCACCCGGCCGAAGCGTGGCGGCATTGGTCGGCCGAGGATTGGGCGTCCCTGTGTCCCGGCTGGACACCGCTGCCGCTGATCGACGAAAAGCCGGTGGAAGAGGGCAAGCGGGCCGAAGCGCTGCCGATGGACCAATGGACGGTCGATGCCGACTCGGTGCGGGTGGCGTATCGGCTGATCGCCCTCCCCCCGGCCGAGATCGAGGCGGCCAAGCCGCCGGTGCCCCAGGCGGTGACCAATTTCCAGGCGCGTGCGGTGCTGCTGGCCGCCGGCCTGTTCGACCGGGTCAACGATGCCCTGCTGGCGCTGCCGGCCAACGCCACGGCCCGGCAGGCGTGGGAATACGCCAACGAGCTGACCCGTACCGGTACGCTGGTCAACAGCATGGCCGAGACTCTGGGCTTCACCGCGGCCCAGCTCGATGACCTGTTCCGCCAAGCCGCCACGATTGAGGCCTGAGCATGGTCGGAGAGTTCCTGTCCCTGCTGTCCTGCCTGCTGAATGTGCTGGCCGGCGGGCAGCGCGAGATGACATTCAGCGCCGCCTCCTACGAGCTGGCCGCTTTCGGTGCCACGCCGCGCGCCCGCCGATGGGGTGCCCGCCGGGTGGCCGTCGTCAACTGGCTCAACCGGCACGTCACCGGGGAGACCAACCACTGCCGCAAGGCTTGGGAGGCGCACCTCGCCTTCTGGCGTGAGCGCATGGCTTTGGGCGCACCGCCGGCCTGATCGGCCGCGACAACACTCCAACCTTGACCGACCCGGCCGCCGCGAGCGGCCTTTTTCATGCCCGGAGGATCCTCATGCGTGCCATCCCGCAAGCTGCCGTCGACCTGGTGAAGGAGGCCGAAGGCCTCTGCCTCACCGCCTACCCGGATCCCGCCACCGGTGGCGCTCCCTGGACGATCGGCTACGGTCACACCGGCCCGGACGTTCGGCCGGGCCTGCGCATCACCGGGGCGCAGGCCGAGCAGCTGCTGCAGGCCGATCTGGACGCCGCCGCGGCGGTGGTCGACCGCGCCGTCACCGTCGAGCTGACCGACAACCAGCGCGGGGCGCTGGTGGCCTTCGTCATGAACATCGGTGCTGGCCGGAAGGCCAAAGGCAAAGACGTCGGCAAGGACGGGTTCGTCACCCTGAAGGGCGGTCAGCCCTCCACCCTGCTGCGGAAGCTGAACGCCGGTGACGCCGCCGGCGCCGCGGCCGAGTTCGCCAAATGGACCCGCGGCGCCGGCAAGGTCATGCCCGGCCTGGTCAAGCGCCGGGCGGCCGAGGCGGCGCTGTTCCTGTCGGATGAGGTCCACCCCCTCAGCCGGGTTGCCGAGCTGGCACCGGCGATGAAGCCGATGGCTAGGTCGGTCAGTGCGGTCAGCGGTGGCGGCGCGCTCGGCCTTGCTGGCGTCGCCGTCCTGCTGGACCAGGCACGCGACGTCTCAACTGCCATCAAGGAGCTGCTGGAGGTGCTGCCGTCGGGGGCGCTGGGGTGGGCGGTGGCCGCTCTACTGGGGTTGGCGGTGGCGGTGATGCTCTATCGGCGTTGGGATGACCAGCGCAAGGAGGCCTGATGCTGGCCTTCCTCGCCACCGGCTGGGGTCGGGTGGCTGCCGGCCTGATCCTCGCCAGCTTGGTGCTGGCGGGGATCGTCACCTTCGGCGTGCTACAGCGCCGGGCAGGGCGGCAGGATGCCGTCCTCGAGTCGACCACGCAGGCACTCCGGAACGCTGAGGTGCGCCATGGGATTGAGGATGATCTGCGCCGGCATCCTGCTGGCGCTGCTGAGCGGCTGCGCGACCAGTGGAGCCGGGACTGAGGGCGGCTGTGCCGCCTTCCGGCCGATTTACACCAGTAGGGCCGACGTGTTCACCGACGGCACAGCTGGGCAGCTATTGGCGCACAATCTGACCGGTGCCCGGCTATGCGGGTGGACGCCCGCAGGCTGAAGCGAACCCTGGATCTTGTAATCAAGCTGTCCGCTTTCCCACCCTTTGATGGACACGGATGTCGATATCCCCTTCGCGTAATCTATATGTGACGTTTTATTCATCGATGCCGTCCAGCATGTGAGGCTGAATGAAAGCCTTCATTCTGCTCAGTAAGCGCAGACGTCGCCGGCGCCTTGGGCAATAGCTTCGCGGTGGCCATTGCGAGCTGGGCCTGGGTATATGGCTTGGTAAGGCGGGGCAGATCGGCGACGATGCCCTCCGGCAGGTCGGCATAGCCCGTCGCCAGAAGCACCGGTAGGTTCGGCGCTATGGAACGGGCCGCCTGGGCAAGCTCAACGCCGGTCATGCCCGGCATCGCGTAATCCGTCAGCAAAAGATCAACCACCTGCCCGCTACGCAGAAGGTCGAGCGCGTCGGTTCCGGAGTTCGCTTCAAGGACCGTGTGTCCAAGATCGGCCAACATGTCCACGGTACTCATGGCGATCAGCGCATCGTCATCGACCACGAGGACCACGGCAGGGGATGCGGCGGTGATCGGAGCCTGCGGCAACTCGGCCGTTCGGACCGGCGACGTCGCCTTTGGCAACCACAGTTCCACGAGCGTGCCCTGGCCCGGCACACTCGACAGCCGGAACGCGCCGCCGGACTGCACCGCCAAGCCGTGAACCATCGACAAGCCGAGCCCGGTGCCTTTGCCGATGCCTTTGGTCGAGAAGAACGGCTCGATCGCCCGCGTGAGGGTCCGCACATCCATGCCCGTGCCGGTGTCCCGCACGCAAAGACGCGGATGGACGCCTGGCGTCAGTCCGGAGGCCACGGAAACCGGCGCCTCATCCAGCGACACGGTCAGCGTGCCACCGTCCGGCATGGCATCACGGGAGTTGATGGCAAGGTTCAAGATCGCCAGTTCGAGCTGATTGGGATCGATCAGGGCCGGCGGCAAGGCCGCAGGTGCCTCGATCCGCACCATCACGCGCGGTCCCACTGAGCGCTCCAGCAAGGTTCGCATGCCCTCCAGCAGGCCCACGAGGTCAACTGCCTGTGGCTGCAAATCCTGACGGCGGGCGAAGGCCAGAAGCCGCTGGGTCAGCGTCGCCCCACGTTGTGCCCCCTGCATGGCCCCATCGAAAAGGCGCTCCGTCACCGGATCGTCGGGAAGGCGTTTGCGCAGCAGTTCCAGGTTGCCAAGCACCGCCATCAGCAGATTGTTGAAGTCGTGCGCAACGCCGCCGGTCAGCTGGCCGAGGGTTTCCAGTTTCTGCGTCTGGCGCAACTGCTCTTCGGCGCGTTCGCGGTCGCGCATTTCGGCGCGCAAGCGCTCCAGCGTCGCCTCCAATTCCCGGGTGCGCTCCTGCACCGTGGCCTCGAGCGTCGTCGTGAGACGCTGCAGGGCCTCCTGCGCGGCTTTCTGGGCACCGATGTCGACGATGACCGCGAGCGCTCCGACCACTTGGCCCATGCCATCGCGCACCGGCACACCGCTGACCCGGATCCAGGTCATCGACCCGTCGGGCAGCCGATACGTGAACTCGACGCCATGAACCATTTCGCCGCGCAAAGCCCGCGCTCCGGGAAACCGATCCCGGGTCAAGCGGCGTCCATCTTCATCCTGGCCGATCCAGCCGTTGTCGTCGTACGGTTGCCGGGATGGGATCACGGCGTCCGGCACGAACCCTTCGAAGGCCGGATTGCACAGCATGATCCGGCCATCCCGGTCCATCAGCGAAACGCCGACCGGCAGGTGCTCGATCAGGGTCGCAAAGCGCGCCCGCTCGCTGGCCAAATCGGCCAGGAGGCGGTCGCGCTCGACCAGATGTGCCTGAGCCTCATATTGGCGCCGGCGTCCGCGCAAGCAGGTGCGCACCACGCTGACCAGCGTGGTCGGGTGGAAGGGCCGCTCGATGAAGGTGACGTTGCCGAGCAATTCGGTCAGGCGGGCCGCTTCCGGCGTGCGCTCTGCGCCGTCACCGCGCATGGTGAGCAGCACCACCGGGAGGTCCGACCAAGGCGGCTGCGCGCCAATCCAGGCGACGAGTCCCTGGAGATCGGCGGTGCGCACGGCCTCCTCGACCAGGATGAGCACCCCCACCCCGTCGTCCAGCGCACGGCACAATGCCATCAGGTCGGGACAGGATTGAGCGGCGATCCCAACCTCACCCAACAGAGCGGATGCGACGGCGGCATCCCGTCCGCGCGGCGCCAGGATCAGCGCACGCTCCATGGCCTCTACTCTGCTCACACCGGATCGTCCTGGAGCAACGGGCCGCCTTGGCCGCTGTAGACGGGCACGCCGCGCAACACGCCCTGGAACTCCTCCAGCGGCGGTCCGAGTATGATGCCCCGCTCGGTGACCCGGTATTCGCGGATCGTGTCTTCATGCGGTCCGGCCCGCTTCTTGATCACTGAAATCGCCCGGCGAACCCGGCCCAGCGCTTCGAAATAGCGTAGCAACACGACGGTATCGGCAAGGTAGGTGACATCGACCGGCGCCTGCATGTCGCCGATCAGGCCGTGCTGTGCGATGGTGAGGAAGGTCGTGACGCCTTGCCGGTTCAGGTAAAGCAGCAATTCATGCAGGTGCAGGACCAGAAGCTGTTCCTCCGGCATCGCCGCCTGATAGCCGTTGAGGCTGTCGATCACCACTGTGCGGATCTGATGGTGGTCGATGCAGGCGCGCACCCGATGAGTGAACTCGCCGGGCGCCATCTCCGCCGCGTCCACCTGTTCGATCAGCAGGCTGCCGCGGTCGCGCAAGCCTTCGAGATCAAGGCCCATCGCCCTCGTCCGGGCGAACAGCAAACCGAGCTCTTCATCGAAGACGAACAGCGCAGCCCGCTCCCCCCGCTCGACGGCGGCAACGGTGAACTGAAGGGCGAACAGCGACTTTCCGGTGCCGGCGGGGCCTATGATCAGGGAACTCGATCCACGTTCCATCCCGCCACCGAGCAGTGTATCGAGTTCGTCGATACCGCTGGCCAAACGCTCTCCAGTGAATCCCTTGCGGTGCTCCGCGGCGATGAGCCGGGGAAACGCCCGGATGCCGCCGGTGGTGATGGCGAAGTCGTGAAAGCCCCCACGGAAGGCTTGGCCGCGGTACTTGAGCACGCGCAGCCGCCGCCGCTCCGCCCCGTAAGCCGGCGTTACCATCTCCAAGCGGATCACACCGTGCGCGATGCTGTGAACTGTCTTGTCCATGGTATCGGTGGTGAGGTCGTCGAGCAGTAGCACTGTGGCGCCATGCCGGGCGAAATAGTGCTTGAGAGCGAGTATCTGGCGACGGTATCGCAGGGAGTCCTGGGCCAGCAGGCGGATTTCCGACAGGCTGTCGAGAACGATCCGCATCGGTTTAACCCGCTCGATCGCTTCGAACAGGTGCCTGGTCGTCTCACCGAGTTCCAGGTCCGAGGAATAGAGCAAGCTCTGCTGGTGGGCCGCGTCGAGCAGGCTTTCCGGCGGAACCAGTTCGAAGACTGAAATCTCCTCGCCAAGCGTCCAATTATGCGTTGCCGCGGCGTCGCGTAGCTCCTCCTCGGTTTCCGACAGGGTGATGTAGAGACCCGTCTCTCCAGCGGCGGCACCCTCCAGAAGGAACTGCAGGGCTACCGTGGTCTTGCCGGTGCCCGGGCTGCCTTCGAGCAGGAAAACCCGGTCACGGGTGAGCCCCCCGGCGAGGATGTCATCGAGCCCGGCAACGCCGGTTCGCGCCTTGCGCGGCAGTTCATCAGGTACGGCCATGGCGGGTCAGGATGTCCGTTTTGAGGGTATCGGGCAGCGCATGCGCTGGGATGCGGTCCAGCGTATCGGCAAGGGCATGCTGGGCATGCCAGAGATCATGCGCCAGCTGAAGGTCGAGCCAGAAGTGGGAGGGTATGCCGCAGAGCCGGGCCAGACGGGCCGCCATCTCTGGCGTGACTGCGGCCTTGCCAGCCAACACGCGATGGAGCGTCTGGCGGGCGATTGCCAACTCCTGAGCCGCCTGGGTCACCGTCAACCGAAGTTCGGGCAGAACCCGGTTGCGCAGCACGGCACCAGGATGAGGTGGAGGATCATTGGACAATGGGGATTCAGTAGACATCGAGCACGGCCAGAGGGAACGACCTTCCAGATGTAGCGCATCGCGCGACAGAGGACAGCCTGTGCGATCCGCATCTGCCTTTTGGGGGGCGGCGAAGGCACGCCGTCATCAGTGGGCAGGACCTCGTTCAAGTTGCTATTCAGAATTTCCTTCATACCGCTGTTTGACGGTCAAGCACCAAAGTGTCCGGAAAAAACCCCGACGACGGCTTCCCGGACACATAGTTTGTCGGACGAGTTGCCGGACAAGGTTCAAAGGGTGTCAAGAGTGCAACCTTGACCAGCAGACGGGAAACCGCCAATCTTTCCCACATATCCATTAACCCATTGATATTCCATAGGCGTAAAGCATGAGAAGAAATGGGAAAAATTTAGCACTTCCAATAAAGTCAACGTTTTCGTAATCAGTAGGTCCGGGGTTCAAATCCCTGTTGCGGCACCAGTTTCTTCAAGGGCTCGGCAAGCAATTGCCGGGCCCTTGATCGTTTCGAGGGTGTTGCGCGGCTGTCCGTTATGGCGCTGGTCAATCGAGTGCTTGGCGGTTGCCATAAATAACTCGGGCGCCGCATCCCCCGACACGGCGCCCGCCACTCACTCGACAATACCCCTCGTCCTCACTCCACCGGGTAAGGCGGTTTCGTGTAGCCGGCCGGCGACAGGGTGAAGATCTCCGCACCGTTCGCCGTCACGCCGATGGAATGTTCGAACTGGGCGGACAGCGACTTGTCCTTGGTCACGGCGGTCCAGCCGTCGCCCAGGATCTTCACGTCCGGACGGCCGGTGTTGATCATTGGCTCGATGGTGAAGATCATGCCTTCCCGCAGGACCAGACCTTCGCCCGGCTTGCCGTAATGCAGGACCGACGGCGGCTCGTGGAAGACGCGGCCGACGCCGTGGCCGCAGAAGTCGCGCACCACCGAGAAGCGGTGGGATTCCGCGAAGGTCTGGATGGCGTGGCCGATGTCGCCCAGCGTGGCGCCCGGCTTCACCGCTGCGATGCCGATCATCAGCGCGTCATAGGTGATGTCGACCAGCTTGCGCGCCTTCACGCCGACATCGCCGCACAGATACATGCGGCTGCTGTCGCCGTACCAGCCGTCGACGATCGGCGTGACGTCGATGTTCAGGATGTCGCCATCGACCAGACGCTTGTCCCCGGGAATGCCGTGGCAGACGACGTGGTTGACCGAGATGCAGTTGGCGCGCGGAAAACCGCGATAGCCCAGCGGCGCGGGAATGCCGCCATGGTCGCGGATGAACTGCTCCAGCAGGCGGTCAAGCTCGCCGGTGGTGACGCCCGGCTGCACATAGGGGACGATGTAGTCCAGTGCCAGCGCGGCCAGACGACCGGCCTTGCGCATGCCTTCGAATCCCTCCGGACCATGAAGGCGGACGCGGTTGGATTCGACGTGATCCTGTTCCAAGACGAAAGCCCCTATGCCAGGTAACCAAAAGCCGGATGCCGAAGGCCTGCTGCCGCAACCCTAAAGCCGGATCGGCAGCGGCCGATCCAATTCAATCGATTCGGGCGTGATCGCGCAAGACCAACACAGCGCCTCCACTCCCGAATCCAGTGCGCGGCGCAGTCCGTCATGATAGGCCGGATCGAGATCGGCCGCCGTGCGGAAATGGGAACAATCGCCGCGCTGGACAAGGTAGAGCATGACTGCGCGGCAGCCCTGCGCCACCATCGCCGTCATCTCCTCCAGATGTTTGGCGCCGCGGACGGTGACGCAGTCCGGAAACTCGGCGGCGTCGCCATGCGGGCCGTCGGGGCGGCGCAGATGGACGTTCTTCACTTCGACATAGGCGGGAGGCCTCATGGAGAGATGATTGGCTCCGGGCTTGGCCGGATCATCCTCCAGCAGCACGTCGATGCGGCTGTTGCGGCCGTATTTCACCTCGCGCCGCAGCCGGTCGTAGCCGGCCAGCTCCGGGATGGTGCCGGCGGAAATCGCGGCGGCGACCAGGGCGTTGGGATGGCCGGTGTTGACGCCGACCAGCCCCTCGCCCCAGGGGGCGGCGGCCTCCACCAGTTCCAGCGTGTGGGCCAGCTTGCGTTTGGGGTTGTCGGAGCGCGACAGCCAGACGGCGGAGCCCGGACTGTCCAGGCCGATCATGCTGCCGGAATTGGGGACATGCACCGTCACCTCCACCCCGTCCAGCAGGACGTCGGCAAGGAACCGCTTGTAGCGGCGGATCAGGCGGCCTTGAAGAAGGGGGGTGGGAAAGCGCATCTTGGCGGCGACGCTACCCTTGGCCTTCCCGCCCGACAAGGGCGTTCCGATGGAGACCCCCGCCAGATGACGTCCGAAGCCGCCGCAATCCCGACCGGAACCAACCCGACCGCCGCCGTGCTGGTGATCGGCAACGAGATCCTGTCGGGCCGCACCAAGGACGCCAACCTGGGACATATCGCCGAAAAGCTGACGGAGATCGGCGTGCGGCTGCGCGAGGCCCGTGTGGTGCCGGATGTGGAGGAGGAGGTCGTCGCCGCGGTCAACGCCCTGCGCGCCCGCTACACCTACGTCTTCACCACCGGCGGCATCGGTCCGACCCACGACGACATCACCGCCGCCTGCGTCGCCAAGGCCTTCGGCGTGGCGCTGGAGCGCAATCCGGAGGCCATGGCCCGGCTTGAGCGTCATTACGCCGCCGGCCAGCTGAACGAGGCGCGGCTGCGCATGGCCAACGTCCCGGCCGGCGGCATCCTGATCGACAACCCGATCAGCCAGGCGCCGGGCTTCCAGATCGGCAATGTCTTCGTCATGGCCGGCGTGCCCAACATCATGCGGGCGATGCTGGACGGCATCCTGCCGCGGCTGGCCGGCGGGCCGGCGCTGCATGCCCGCACGGTGGCCTGCGAACTGGGCGAGGGCGTGATCGCCGCCGAGCTGTCGGCCCTGCAGGACCGCCATCCGGCGTTGGAGATCGGCAGCTATCCTTACTTCCGCAACGGCTTCTTCGGCGTCAGCCTGGTGCTGCGCGGTACCGACGAGGCGGAGGTGACGGGTGCGGCCGACGAGCTGGCGGAGATCATCCGCGGTCTTGGCGGCACGCCGACCGTCACGGTCGGTACGAAAGGGTAGTGGCGGGTATGACGGCTGCCCTGACGAGGGATATGTCGGCGGATCGATTGCCGTGGACCGATTCGGTCCCACATTAATTTCCTGTCATCCGCACCATGCCCGCCGCGGGAGCCCCGCCATGAAGAGCTTCGAGAAAGCAGCGTTGCTGTTTCTTCTCCGCCACCTGTTCGCCGGCATCGTCGGCGCCGTGGTGCTGGCGACCGGGCTGTTGTGGTTCGACGTCGCCAAGCTGGCGACCCTGATCGGCAGCAGCGAATACGGCATCACCGCCACGGTGATGCTCTATGCCGGGCTGATGCTGACCTTCGGCAGCGTGTCGATGGGAATCGGCATCATGACGATGAACGAGGACACCCGCCCCTAACGCTGCGGCATGACGCTGGCGCAGGGCCGCTGTCAGTTGCCGAACGGTCCGAAGCGGTCGTAAATCCAGACGAGGGCGACGATCAGCGCCAGCCACAACGCTGTATTGCGCAGCACCACCCCGCGGTTGCGGCGCAGGGCCGCCGGCACCACGAGGACCGCGACCATCAGCAGCGCCACCAGCGACATCCATTGCGTCTCGCTCACGCCGTCTCCTTTCCGTCCCCGACCCGGTCCGGGCCGGCCCCAGCTGCGCATTCTTCAATATGGGCGATATGGGAATGCCTGCGGTTTTGCGAAGGCCCCTTGACCCACAGCCCCGCGATTGTCTAAGTCATGACCACGGAACGGTGCGTTGCATATCATAGTATGCAATCTCCGCGGGCAACGCGGGACCGCTTCGTGGGCATGAGCTTTGCCGTCGTCGGTCCGGTGCGCCAGCATCGGCTTGCAATGGCGGAGTCCGGGGCGCGGGCGTGGCGAAACCGGTAGACGCAAGGGACTTAAAATCCCTCGCCGTAAGGTATGCGGGTTCGAGTCCCGCCGCCCGCACCATATTGACGGCGCTGTTAAATTTCAGTCCTGTCGCTGGCTGGCGGCGATACGGCAATGGCTTCGGGCCGGCGGCCGGAAGCCTCATCGCAGCTCGACCGTGCCGCAACTGCGCCGATGGGCCAGCAGACAGTCCTCGGTCTTGGACTGATGCATCAAGGCGCCCATCAGCCAGTATCCCAGACCAAGAACGACCATGACGGCGATGGCCGCGCCGACATTGGCGGCAAGGCGGGTGCGGTCGTCATCGGGCGGCATGTCGGGCGTCACTTCCTGCCCGGCTTTCGTTTCGTCCGGCCGTTGGCCGCTTCGCCCTCCTTGCGTTGAAGGAAAAGCCGGCCGGCTTGCATTGCCGCTGCGCGGCTGATGTATCTGCCGCACTCGAACCGCTGGCCGTCGAACGTCACGGTGAGCGTGAAGCTCTGCGGTCCGGTTTCGTCGACGACGATGGGGGAAGAGTCCGCGGAAGGAACGGGGGCGGGCTTCATTCGACGGTCCCTGCATATCTGTCTGTGACCGACAGACACATACGTCCGCTGTGACGCGCAGGCCAGCGGCTTTGAAGGGGACTTGTCAGCGTTCCACCGGGCCGCCGGCATCGGCCCAGGCGGAAAAGCCGCCGCGCAGACGATTGATGGTGCCGGTGTGGCCGGCGGCCATCATGCGCTCCGCAGCGGGACCGCAGCGTCTGCCGCCCTGGCAATGGAAAACCAGATGCTTGCCGGGTTCGGCCGGGACGCGCGACGGGTCGAACTGCGACAGCGGGTTCAGGATGGCGCCGGGGATATGGCCGGCGGCGTGCTCATGCGGTTCGCGGACATCGACGATCACCGCCTCGCCCCTGGCCTGCCATTGAATGGCGGTCTGCGGATCGACCTGCAGGATCCTCCCGTCGGCGCCGCCCTGCTTGTCGGGCTGCGCGGTCGGGAACAGGCGTCGCATCAGGGAGCAGAGGAACATCGGAGTCGATCCTTGAAAGGGGATTGCGGGGCAGGTGCTGGCATTGGACTGCCCTTGACCAGTAAATTAGTTTATTCTAATGCTAAGTCAATGGGGCGATGTCGCCCGCAGCTCGCTTTCCGCCAAGGCGGTCCCGGACGAGCGGCGACCCGGCCGTCCAGGGCGCGCCCTTTCGAACCCAGGAGATGACCCATGCACAAGAACTGGCCGCAGATGACCGGCGAGTTGTCCGGCGCCATCCGTGATCTGCGCGGCGGCGTCCCGGAGGTCATGAAGGCCTTTTCCGGTATGGCCCAGGCGGCGCTCAAGGCAAATGCGCTGGACACCAAGACCAAGGAACTGATCGCGCTTGCCATCGCGGTGGCGATCCGTTGCGACGGCTGCGTCGCCTTTCATGCCGAAGCGGCGATGAAACAGGGGGCGACCCGCGACGAGGTGATGGAGACGATGGGGATGGCCGTTTATATGGGCGCCGGGCCGTCGGTGATGTATGCCGCCCAGGCGGTCGAAGCATTCGACCAGTTCACCGAAAAGGCAGCCGGCTGACCGGAACCGCGATCCCATAAGAGGAGGATCGGGTGGTGCGGGCGGTCGGACTCGAACCGACACTCCTTGCGGAACCGGATTTTGAGTCCGGCGCGTCTACCAATTTCACCACGCCCGCAGCGACGCCTCTTCTAGCGCAACAGTCAGGAAACGGAAAGTGCAAAAAGAACGGGCGTCCGGGCATCCCGGTTCGCCATCCCGGTCCGGGCTGCATCAGCATCCGGCGACGCTGCCGCGGCACCGCTTATTCCCTGCCGATCCCGCCGCCCCTGTCATGCCGTCGCAGGCGTGCCGCGGGCCTTGCGGACGGCTGGCCGAACGGCCCCGCACGCGCTACCTTGTCGGCCATGATGACCAAGCCCTTCCTCTCCCGTGCCTTCGAAGAGCCCCGCATCGCCGCCCTGCTGCTGGCGCTGGCCAGTGCCGGGGTGCTGCTGTCGGCCCTGTTCTTCCAGTTCGTGCTGAACTACCAACCCTGCGTGCTGTGCATCATGCAGCGCTGGCCCTATGTGGCGGTGATGGTGCTGGGTCTGGTGACCTGGCTGTTCCGCCGCTGGAAGGGGCTGGGCGACGCGCTGCTGGTGGTGAGCGGGCTGGCCCTGCTGGCCGGTGCCGGCATCGCCGCCTATCATGTCGGGGTGGAGCAGCATTGGTGGGCCGGCACCTCGTCCTGTGGTGGCTCGGCTGCGGCCAATTCGCTGGAGGCGCTGCGCGCCCAGGTGCTGGCCGCCCCGGTCACCCGCTGTGACGAAGTGGCGTGGTCGCTGTTCGGGATCTCCATGGCGGGCTACAACGTGGCGATCTCGCTGGCGCTGGCGGCCTACGCCTTCGCCGCGGCACGCATCGCCTACACCCGCACCCCGGTGTCGAGGACCGCATTGTGAGTGAAACGACGTCTCCCACCACCAGTTCCCGTCACGGCGCGCTGCCCGGCGCATTGCCTGGCGACCTGCCGCGGCGCGACCGGCTGGCCCGCATCGTCCGCGTCGACCATGCCGGCGAATATGGCGCCAAGCGCATCTATGAGGGCCAGATCGCCGTCATGGGCAAGGGGCGCCACGGCAAGACCCTGCGCCACATGGCCGAGCAGGAACAGGTCCATCTCGACTATTTCGAAAAGCAGCTGAACCGGCGCCGGGTCCGGCCGACCCTGCTGCAACCCCTGTGGCACGTCACCGGTTTCCTGCTGGGCGCCGGCACCGCGATCCTGGGCGAACGGGCGGCGATGGCCTGCACCGTCGCGGTCGAAGAGGTGATCGAGGAGCATTACGAGGCGCAGCTGCCTCATCTGGGTCCGGACGAGCAGGAGCTGTCCGACAGCATCCGCAAGTTCCAGGCGGAAGAGGTCGAGCACCGCGACATCGGATTGCAGAACGAGGCGGAGCGCGCGGCGGGCTATCCGCTGCTGTCGGCGGCGATCAAGGCCGGCACCCGGGCGGTGATCTGGGTGGCCGAGCGGGTGTGATTGGGCGGGTTTGAGGCGGCGGATGCAGGGGCCGGCAGCGGCCCCCATCCGTTGACACCGCGGCGCCAGCCCTACATCGGGTCCAGTTCCGAGTCCCAGTAAAGAAAATCCCGCCAACTTTCATGGAGGAAGTTTGGCGGGAAGGCGCGTCCGTTCTCTTGCAGCTCGTAGGCACTGGGCTGGAAGGGCGGACTGAGGGGGACCATGCCGCAGACGTGGGGAAGGCGGTCGCCCTTCGCCAGATTGCAGGCCGAGCAGGATGTTATGACGTTTTCCCACGTCGTCCGACCGCCGCGGGACCGCGGAATCACATGGTCGAAGGTCAGGTCGTGGGTGGGGAAGGGGCGGCCACAATACTGGCAGGTGAAGCGGTCGCGCAGGAAGACGTTGAAGCGGGTGAAGGCCGGGCGGCGCGTGGCCGGGATGAACTCTTTCAGCGAGATGACGCTGGGTAACCGGACTTCGAAACTTGGGGATCGGACGACCCGGTCATAGTGCGATACGATGTTGACCCGTTCCAGAAAGACCGCCTTGACCGCTTCCTGCCAGGACCATAGCGACAAGGGGAAGTAACTGAGCGGGCGGAAATCCGCGTTCAGCACCAGAGCCGGACAGTGATCGGGTGGTGGAGCCAATGGCCACTCCCTTGTCTGAGACCGTGTCTGGATCCCGGCACGCGACACTGCTGCGGCACCGTGCGCGGGGTCGTGTCAGCTGTGCCCCGGCGGCCGAATCGTCCTCCGGGACAACCAGATACATAGTGGATCGGGGGCCGGGACTCAATATCTTGACCCGGTGCGGCCAAATTTCTTCACCGTTGTGTAACCTTTTTCGCGCTGTGGGCAAGCCGGAGCCGGCGTGGATGCGGTCAACCGCCACCACCAGCGGTGGCTGTGACATCGGCAAAAAACAGTCGCGCATGCCTTGCGCGCTTACCCCTCGTTAACCATGACGGCGCGATGGTGGGCCTCGTTGATCCAAGCCGATCCCGCCGGTCCGAACCGGCCGGAAGCGACCCCGAGGAAAGTCCGCCATGACCGCCGTCATCATCGACCTCGCCCAGAAGCGCCGTGAACGCGAGGAGCGTGAGCGTCAGATTCGCATCGATGCGTTCGACCGCGAGCTGCGCCGCCGTCTGGCGCTCTATCTGGAAGGCGAAGAGATCCCGGTCGAGCCGATCCGCGACAATCCTTATATCTGAACCGTCCTTCTCTCCGATCTGCGCTTACATCCAGGTCACGCCAGCCGTTATAAAGCGGGAATGAGCGATCTCGTCACCCGCTTCGCCCCCAGCCCCACCGGGCATCTGCATCTGGGCCATGCCCATTCCGCGCTGTTCGGCTGGACCGCCGCCCGCAGCGCCGCCGGCCGCTTCCTGTTGCGGATCGAGGACATCGACCCCAACCGCTGCCGTCCGGACCACGAGCACGACCTGATCGAGGATCTGGCGTGGCTCGGCCTCGACTGGGACGGTCCGATCCGCCGCCAGTCAGACCATTTCGACGATTTCCGCGCCGCTCTGGCCCGGCTCGAGTCGCTGGGCATGTTCTATCCCTGTTTCTGCACCCGCAAGGACATCGCCGCCGAGATCGCGCGGGCCGGTGCGGCTCCACACGGTCCCGACGGGCCGCTTTATCCCGGCACCTGCCGCCACCGCTCCGCCGCCGAGCGTGCCGAACGGATCGAGCGGGGCGACGCCTGGGCGCTGCGACTCGATGTGGAGGCCGCCTGCCGGCTGACCGGGCCGCTGCGCTGGCATGACCGGGCGCGGGGCTGGCAACCGGCGACGCCGGACCTGCTGGGCGATGTGGTGCTGGCGCGCAAGGACACGCCGACCAGCTATCACCTCAGCGTCACCGTCGACGATCATCTCCAGGGTGTGACTCTGGTAACCCGCGGCGAGGATCTGTTCTTCGCCACCCATCTGCACCGGCTGTTGCAGGCTTTGCTGGGTTACGACCCCCCCGATTACCACCATCACGGTCTGCTGCGGAACGCGGCGGGCGAGCGGCTGGCCAAGCGCGACCGCGCCCAGTCCCTGCGTTCGCTGCGGGACGAAGGCCGCAGCCCGGCCGAGGTGCGGGCGATGGCGGGATTCGCAGGATAGGGCTTGTGGTCCGGTCAGCAGGCGTACGTGTCACTGCCAGGGCCGGAGCTGGAGGCGTACGGGGGACGTACCGCATGTGTACGTCCGCCCCTCCGCTCTGGATGCTCAGGCCGGCAGCACTCAGTCCAGTTGCAGCACGATCGCCTTCAGATAGGCCGACTCGGGCAGATGCGGGTGGACCGGATGGTCGGGCCCGGCACCGGCGCTGCGCAGGATACGGCCGGTGCGGCCGGCGTCGTTCAGACCGCGGGCGACCAGTTCGGCGAAGGTCGGCGGATCGACATTGTGGCTGCACGACCCGCAGAGCAGATAGCCACCGGAGGCGGTGATCTTCGCCGCCAGACGCGCCATCTTGCGGTAGGCGCGGCTGCCGGCCGCCAGATCCTTCTTCGACTTCACGAAGGCGGGCGGATCGGCGACCACCACCTGGAAGGTCTCGCCGGCGCTGCCCAGCCGCTCCATCTCCTGGAAGGCGTCGGCCTTGCGCGCCTCGAAGCGGTCGGCGACGCCGTTCGCCTCTGCGGCGCGGGTGGCGTTCTCCAGAGCCAGGGCGGAGCGGTCGACCGCGATCGCCTGGGTGGCGCCGGCCACGGCGCATTGGATGCCGAAGCCACCATTGTAGCTGTAGAAGTCGATGGCCCGGCCGCCCTTGGCCAGCGAGGCGATGAAGGCGCGGTTGTCGCGCTGGTCGTAGAACCAGCCGGTCTTCTGGCCGTCCAGCGGGTTGGCGAAGAAGGTAGCGCCGTTTTCTTCAAGGCGGATCGAGCCGTCGATCTCGCCCTTGGCCAGCCGGGTCTCCTCCGCCAGCCCCTCCAGCGCGCGCTGGCTGCCGTCGTTGCGCAGGATGACCGCACGCGGCGCCATCACCTCGTCGATGGCGGCCAGGATCTCGTCAATCCGGCGGTCCATGAAAACGGAGTTGGCCTGCACCGTCACCACATCGTCGAAGCGGTCGACGATCAGCCCGGGCAGCCCGTCGGCCTCGGCATGGACGACGCGGTAGAAGGGACGGCTGAACAGCCGGTCGCGCAGTTCGACCGCGCGGCGCAGCCGGTCGGCGATGAAGGCCTGGTCCACCACGGTCGCCGGGTCGCTCGACAGCAGCCGGGCGGCGATCAGCGTGTGCGGATTGAAGGTATAGATGCCCAGCGGCGTCCCGCCGGGGTCCAGAAGCCGCACCGGGCTGCCGGGCGGCACCGCCTTGGCGGTGGTGTCCATCTGGACTTCGTTGGAATAGACCCAGGGATGCCCCTGCATGACGCGCCGCTGGCGGCCGGACTGCAGATGGATCGCCGGGTATTTCTTGACGGGTTTGGTGCCGGTGTCGCTCATGGGCCCGCATCCTAGCGGCAAATCGGCGGCGCGCAATGGCTGCGGTGGGCCTTCCACGCTGCTCCCATGCGGCTCCGCCCGGCCTTTACTCCGCTCCGGTGCCGCTGCCCGGCTCACCGGCATGGATCGCCAGCCACACGGTCGGTCCCCCGGCGGCGGTGGCGGCGACGCGATGGCGGGTGCGGGCGGGCAGCAGCGCCCAGTCGCCGGGGGACAGCAGGCGGTCACCCTCTCCCTCCACTTGCAAGGTGGCGGCGCCTGCGACCAGCAGGACGAACTCGTCCCAGTCCTGATCGTACCAGAAGCCGTCCGGCGAGGACTGGCCGGTGGAGACGATCCGCTCGATCCGCGAGCCGGGCAGCGCCGCCAGGGTGGTGAAAAGTTCGTCGGGCTGCGGACTTGCGGGAAGTCCCTCCAGCAGACTGCCGAATCGCGCTCCGCTCATCTGGGACATTCCTTTTGAAGGTCCGGCATCCGTCTGCCGTCCGGCAGACGTTACGCCGCGCCGCGCCGCCCGTCCGCCAGTTTCAGGGTTTCACCAGCGGCAGGCTATTGTCGTTGACCACCGCCAGATCCTTGCAGAAGCGGATCGTTTCCTGCCGGTGCCCTTCGGTGCGGAAGCAGTCGGGGATCGGATCGCGGCCGGAGCCTTGAAGGGAATCGGGCCGGGCGAAACGGTCGGGCAGGGTGGTGTGGATGGCGGCGCAGCCCAGCCGCCGGGCCAGTCCCTCCATCGCCTGCAACAGGGCTTCCGCCACGCCGGCGACGTCAAACAGGTCGAGCACGACGAAGTTGTCGACGCACAGCGTCCGTCCGTGCAGCAGGTGCGGTTCGGCCGTGTAGGAGAACAGGCCGTGCAGATACCCTTGCGCGTTCTGCACGGTCATGATGCCCCGGCTTGCCGGCGGGCGGCCTTTCCCGGCCGCCCCGTCGCCAGCGGCATCCTCCGCGCTGCCCCCCAGGGTTGCGCTGTCCAGAACCGCTGCGGCAAATGCGCGCCATTGGTCGACCCCCAGGCCCGGCGCCATGGCGCAGACCAGCGGATAGGCCTGGTCGATCTGGCGCCGACCAAGGGGTTTAGCGATGAAACCGTCGTCCATTTCAGCCCGGCCGATTGCAAGGACACTGAACGATGGCAGCCCCAGGGCGGAAGGGTCGTTGACGTAGATCAATGTTGCTGAACCCCCCCGTACACATAGTGGGCGCCATTGGAGACAGGCGCGCCCGGCGTCCCTTTCGGCATTTCCGAGTGCAACCTGTCCCGCTCCTTAACAGTACGTACCCAGTGGTGGTGCAACCCAGAAGGCGCGGCCCCGCGGCCGCCCGGGGCAAACGGGAGAGATTGTATGACATCAGCGACTCTGACTTCAGGGGCCACCCTGGGCAGCCAGCGGGTGTCGGAAGACGTGCGTTACCATGAGGACGCCATCCGACTCTTCGTGATCGCTGCAGTGTTCTGGGGCGTGGTCGGTTTCCTGGCCGGCACCTTCATCGCTCTGCAGCTGGCTTTCCCGGCGCTGAATCTCGGGCTGGAGTGGACGAGCTTCGGGCGCCTGCGCCCCGTCCATACCTCGGCCGTGATTTTCGCGTTCGGCGGCAATGTGTTGTTCGCCACTTCGCTTTATTCGGTCCAGCGGACTTGCCGTCAGTATCTCTTCGGGGGCGAAGGGCTGGCGAAGTTCATCTTCTGGAACTACAACGTCTTCATCGTGCTCGCGGCGCTGAGCTATGTCCTGGGCTTCACCCAGGGCAAGGAATACGCCGAGCCCGAATGGATCCTCGACCTGTACCTGACGGTCACCTGGGTGCTCTATGCGGTCCAGTTCATCGGCACGGTGATGACGCGGCGCGAGTCGCACATCTATGTGGCGAACTGGTTCTTCATGGCCTTCATCCTGACCGTCGCGATCCTGCACATCGGCAACAACATCAACGTTCCGGTGTCGCTGTTCGGCATGAAGTCCTACACCTTCGTGTCGGGCGTGCAGAGCGCGATGGTGCAGTGGTGGTACGGCCACAACGCGGTCGGCTTCTTCCTGACCGCCGGCTTCCTGGGCATCATGTACTACTTCGTGCCCAAGCGCGCCGAGCGGCCGGTCTATTCCTACCGCCTGTCGATCGTCCACTTCTGGACCCTGATCTTCCTCTACATCTGGGCCGGTCCGCACCACCTGCACTACACCTCCCTGCCGGACTGGGCGCAGACGCTGGGCATGACCTTCTCCGTCATGCTGTGGATGCCGTCCTGGGGCGGCATGATCAACGGCATCATGACCCTGTCGGGCGCCTGGGATAAGCTGCGCACCGATCCGGTCCTGCGTTTCCTGGTCACCTCGGTCGCCTTCTACGGCATGTCGACCTTCGAAGGCCCACTGATGTCGGTCAAGCCGGTCAACGCCCTGTCGCACTACACCGACTGGACCGTCGGCCACGTGCACTCCGGCGCTCTCGGCTGGGTCGCCTTCGTCTCCTTCGGCGCGATCTACTATCTCGTGCCGGTGCTGTGGAAGCGCTCGCAGCTCTACAGCATGCGTCTGGTCAGCTACCACTTCTGGACCGCCACCATCGGCATCGTGCTCTACATCACCGCCATGTGGGTGTCGGGCATCATGCAGGGCCTGATGTGGCGCGCCTACGACAACCTGGGCTTCCTGCAGTACTCCTTCGTGGAGACCGTCGCGGCGATGCACCCGTTCTACGTGATCCGCGCGATGGGCGGCGTCCTGTTCGTCACCGGCGCTCTCATCATGGTCTACAACCTGTGGCGCACGGCGAAGGGCGATGTCCGCATCGAGAAGCCCTATGTCACCACGCCGCACAAGGCGACGGTCGGCGCGGCCTGACGCTAGGGAAGGATGCGAGAAATGGCTCAGGATAAAAAGGGCTTCAGCCACGACCTGATCGAGCGGAACACCCTTCTGCTGATCGTGCTCGTGCTGATCACCGTGTCGATCGGCGGTCTGGTTCAGATCGTCCCGCTCTTCACCATCGAATCGACCATCGAGAAGGTGGAGGGGGTCCGTCCCTACTCCCCGCTCGAACTGGCCGGGCAGAACATCTACCTGCGCGAAGGCTGCTACAACTGCCACAGCCAGCAGATCCGTCCGTTCCGTGACGAGGTCGAGCGCTATGGCCACTACTCGCTGGCGGCGGAGTCGATGTACGACCATCCGTTCCAGTGGGGCTCCAAGCGTACCGGTCCCGATCTGGCCCGCGTCGGCGGCAAATATTCCAACGCCTGGCAGGTCGCCCATCTGGTGAACCCGCGCGCGGTCGTGCCGGAGTCGATCATGCCGACCTACGGCTGGATGAAGGAGCGTCCGCTGAGCTACGGCGACATCGGCGACCACCTGAAGACGCTGAAGATCGTCGGCGTTCCCTACACCGACGAGCAGATCGCCAACGCCAAGGCCGACCTGGAAGCGCAGAAGAACCCCGATGGCGACACCGCCGGGCTGATGAAGCGCTACCCGAAGGCCGTGGTGGCGAACTTCACCGGCGAAAAGACCGTCACCGAAATGGACGCTCTCGTCGCCTACCTGCAAGTGCTGGGCACCATGGTGGACTTCACCAAGTACCAGTCCAAGCAGCTGCAGCAGTAATCGGGGGAGGAATCCATGGACTTGGATTCGATCACGGTGATGCTTCGGTCCTTCTGGACGGTGTGGTTGATGCTGCTGCTGACGGGCATCCTGGTTTACGCCATGTGGCCCGGCAACCGCCGCACCTTCGACGACGCCGCCCAGATCCCGCTCAAGGATGATGGTCAGGAGCTTTAGACCATGGCACAGAATTACAAGGACGAGCTGTCCGGCGTCGAGACCACCGGCCACGAGTGGGATGGACTGCGCGAGCTGAACAATCCGCTGCCGAAGTGGTGGCTGTATCTCTTCTACGTCTGCATCGCCTGGGCGATGGTGTACTACGTGTTCTACCCGGCCTGGCCGCTGGGCAAGACCTACACGAAGGGCATCCTGGGATATTCCCAGCGCGAGGAGCTGGACACCCGGCTGGCGGAGGCGAAGGCCGGCCAGGCCAAGTACCTGACCGCCATCGCCGCCAAGTCGGTCGACGAAATCCAGAAGGACAAGGACCTGCTGGGCTTCGCGATGGCCGGCGGCCGGTCCTACTTCAACGAGAACTGCGCCGCCTGCCATGGCGCCGGCGGCCAGGGTGCCAAGGGCTTCCCGACGCTGGCCGACGACGTGTGGCTGTGGGGCGGCTCCTCGGCCGACATCTACAAGACCATCCAGCACGGCATCCGCTCGGATGACGGCGACACCCGCGGCACGCCGAATGTCGGCATGACCGCCTTCGGCAAGGACGGCATCCTCAACCGCGACCAGATCGATCAGGTCACGGATTATGTGCTGTCGCTGAACGGCAAGACCGCCGATGCGGGCAAGGCCGCCAAGGGCAAGACCGTCTATGACGAGAACTGCGCCGCCTGCCATGGCGATGCGGCCCAGGGTTCGGTTGCCGCCGGTGTCGACGGCGTTGGCGCTCCGCCGCTGAAACAGGCCAACTGGCTCTACGGCAGCGACAAGCAGACGCTGGTCGAGACGGTGACCAACGGCCGCGCCGGCGTCATGCCGGCCTGGTCCAAGCGTCTGGACGATGCGACGATCAAGTCGCTGGCCGTCTACGTCCACAACCTGGGCGGCGGCAAGTAAGCCAAAGCCCGGGCGGACCGTTACGGAACCGACCGGAAAGGGCGTCGGGGAGGTCTCTCCCCGGCGCCCTTTTCTTTGCGGGACAGGCGGGGGCCGGCGGTTTCGTTAACTTCCTGTCATTTGATCCATCGCAATGTCCCTGCGGCAATCGGTCGCCATAGTTCCCGCGATCAGCGATACACATCGCTGATCGGACGCCGCTTATCACACGCCGCCGACCAGTCGAAGGGCAGCCAGCGACCATGAGCATCAGCACCACCACCGGAAACCGCCCCCTCCCCCCGAAACGCCTGAAGGCGCCGCGCCAGCCGGGATGGTACATCCCCTGGATCTTCGTCGGCGTCTTCATGGTCGTCCTGGCGGTGAACGGGGTGATGGTCCATTTCGCGGTGTCGAGCTGGACCGGGATCGAGACCGAGAACCACTTCATCAAGGGGCTTGGCTACAACAACGATCTGGCCGGAGCCCGCGCCCAGGCGGAACGCGGCTGGCAGGTCCAGCCGGACTTCACCAGCACCGAACCGCGCAAGGGCGTGATCGCCATCACCGTCCGCGACAAGCAGGGCCAGATCCTGAAGGACGCCGCGGTCACCGTGACGATGATCCGTCCGATCTCCGAGGGTCATGACAAGACCCTGTCGCTGCCCTATCTGGGCGAGGGCCGCTATGGCGCCCCGGTGGAGCTGGAGCTGGAAGGCCAGTGGGACATGCGCTTCGTCATCACCCACGCCAGCGGCGACTATCAGGACCAGAAGCGCGTCTGGGTGCAGTGAGGGCGGCGAAGGCGCCGCAACCGGGACAGTCAGGGTGATGTCGAGATGACCGTCTGCCTCCATTGCGGACAAGAGCTTGGCGAGGGCGCGCAGGTTGGCAGCCCGACTGCCGGCGATGGCGCCGGGCCGTTCTGCTGCACCGGCTGCGCCGCCGCCTACGACCTCGTCCGAGGGCTGGGGCTGGAGCGCTATTACGAGCGCCGCAGCGTCGATCCCACCGCCCGCCCGCTGCGTCCCGACGATGCCCCGGCGGTCGATTACGAACCGCATGCCCGCGATGAGCAGGACGGCAGCCGCAGCCTTCACCTGATGGTCGACGGCATGCAGTGCGCGGCCTGCGTCTGGCTGATCGAATCGGCGCTCAACCGCCAGCCGGGCGTCGCCCAGGCCCGCATGAACATGACCACGCGGCGGCTGACCGTGCGCTGGACGCCCGAGGCGACCGACGCCAACGCGGTGGTCGGCACCGTGGCCCAGCTGGGATACCGCGCCGTTCCCTTCGACCCCGACCGGCTGGGCGGCGCCCAGGCGAAGAGCGAGAAGGAGCTGCTGCGCGCCATGGCGGTGGCGGGTTTCGCCATGGGCAACGTCATGCTGCTGTCGGTGTCGGTCTGGGCCGGCCACAGCCAGGGCATGGGCACCGCCACCCGCGACCTGATGCACTGGATTTCGGCGCTGATCTGCATGCCGGCCATCGCTTATGCTCTGCGTCCCTTCGCGCGCTCGGCGCTGTCGGCTCTGCGCCATGGCCGCACCAACATGGATGTGCCGATCACCATCGGCGTGCTGCTCGCCACCGGCATGAGCCTGTTCGAGACCATCCACAGCGGCGAGCACGCCTATTTCGACGGCGGCGTCATGCTGCTGTTCTTCCTGCTGGTCGGCCGCTACCTCGACCAGCGGGCGCGCGGCCGGGCGCGGTCGGCGGCCGAACAGCTGCTGGGCCTGCGCGCCAACGCCGTCACCATCCTGAACGCGGACGGCACCAGCGCCGTGGTGGCGCCGGAACAGGTCGTCCCCGGCACCGTCATCCTGGTCGCGGCCGGCGAGCGCATCCCCGTCGACGGCCGGGTGTCCGACGGCGTGTCCGACCTCGACACCGGCCTGATCACCGGCGAGACGGTGCCGGGCACCGCGCGGCCGGGCGATCAGGTCTTCGCCGGCACCCTCAACCTGACCGCACCCCTGCGCCTGACCGTCACCGCGGTGGGGGAGGGCACGCTGCTGGCCGAGATCGTCCGGCTGATGGAGGTGGCGGAGCAGGGCCGCGCCAGATATGTCGCCATCGCCGACCGGGTGTCGCGCCTCTACGCTCCCGTCGTGCATCTGACCGCGCTGACCACCTTCGCCGGCTGGATGCTGCTGGGCGGGGTGGTGTGGCAGGACGCGCTGATGAACGCCATCGCCGTGCTGATCATCACCTGTCCCTGCGCGCTGGCGCTGGCGGTGCCGGTGGTGCAGGTGATCGCCAGCGGCCGGCTGATGCGCCAGGGCACGCTGCTGAAAAGCCCGACCGCGCTGGAGCGGCTCGCCGCCATCGACACGGTGGTGTTCGACAAGACCGGCACCCTGACCGAAGGGCGCCCGGTGCCGCAGCTCGACGGGCTATCGGCGAAGGGATTGGCGGCGGAGGGGCTGTCGGCGGAGGATCTGGCGCTGGCGGCCTCGCTCGCCGCGGCCAGCCGCCACCCGCTGGCCCGTGCGCTGGCCGCCGCAGCACCCGAGGTGCCGGTGGCAGCGGGCGTGCGCGAGATCGCCGGCGCCGGCCTGTCCCTGCAGACGGCGGATGGCGAGGTGCGGCTGGGCAGCCGCCGCTTCACCGGCGCGCCGCTGGAGGCGGAGGACGCCGCCGGTCCGGAACTGTGGCTGGCCCGTCCGGGCGAGGAGCCGCGGCGGATCGTCTTCCTCGACGCCCCGCGCCCCGACGCCGCTGCGGTGGTGGCGGCGCTGAAGGCGCGTGGCCTGGAGGTGAAGCTGCTGTCGGGCGACCGCCGGGGTGCTGTGGCGGCGGTGGCGGAGCGGCTGGGCATCGCCGACTGGCGGGCCGAACAGACGCCGGCCGACAAGACCGCGGCGCTGGCCGAACTGGCCGGGCAGGGCCGCACCGTGCTGATGGTCGGCGACGGGCTGAACGACGCCCCGGCGCTGGCCGCCGCCGCGGTGTCGATGTCGCCCTCCACCGCGGTGGATGTCAGCCAGACCGCGGCCGACGTGGTGTTCCAGGGCCGGCTGCTGCGCCCGATCGTCGAGACGGTGGAGGTTTCCCGCCGGTCCGGCCGTCTGGTCAGGCAGAATTTCGGGATCGCCCTGGTGTATAACCTGTGCGCCGTGCCGCTGGCGATGGGCGGCATGCTGACGCCGCTGCTGGCGGCGCTGGCGATGTCGTCGTCGTCGCTGATCGTCATTCTGAACGCGCTGCGGCTGGCCCGCGGCGCCGTCGTCAAGGATCTTCCCGTGCGGGACATCGCCGTTCGGGAACTGCCGGGTAAGGATTCGGGTGATGGACGAGCTTCTCTATCTGATCGCGATCGCACTGAGCCTGGGCGGGCTGGGGCTGGCGGCCTTTCTGTGGGCGCTGAAGTCCGGCCAGTTTGACGATCTGGACGGGGCGGCCCACCGCGTCCTGTTCGACGACGATCTGCCGGCGGCACCCCGCGCGGGCGGTGAACCGGCCAAGCCGGCGGAGGCCGTGCGCGGGCAATAGTGCCAAATCCCGTATGGGCATAGAAAAGGTTGTATGCGTGCAAGGTTGCGATTCCGAGCGATTGCCACCAATATGGGCCCATGCGGAATGAAAGGCTGGGTTCCTCCATGCCACCTTTTGATACGGTTCGCGCTCGGGAAAAGAGCGCTGCGACGGAAATGAATCCCTGCGGGGCCTGTCCCGTGCGCAGCCTGACTGTGTGCGCCGCGCTGGAACCCGAGGAACTGCGCCGTCTTGCCGACATTCTGCAGAATGTGCGCATCGATGCCGGCCACACCCTGTTCGCCGAGGGTGATGCATCCGATGCGCTCTACAACGTCACATCCGGGACGGTGAAGCTGTACAAGCTGCTGCCGGACGGGCGCCGCCAGATCACCGGCTTCCTGGTGACCGGCGATTTCCTCGGGCTGGCGGTCAACGACAGCTATGCCTACACCGCCGAATCGGTGACCAGCGCCTCGCTCTGCCGCTTTCCGCGCAAGAAGATCGATGCGCTGCTGGAGGAATTCCCCAAGATGCAGCGGCGCCTGTTCTCGATGGCGTCGAACGAACTGGCGGCCGCGCAGGACCAGATGCTCCTGCTTGGCCGCAAGACGGCGAAGGAGAAGATCTGCTCCTTCCTGCTGATGCTGTCGCAGCGTGCCGCCCGCCGCGGCCACAAGGAAAATCCGGTCTTCGTGCCGATGAGCCGCGCCGACATCGCCGACTATCTGGGCCTGACCACCGAAACCGTCAGCCGCACCTTCACCCAGCTGAAGACCGCCGGGGTGATCTCGCTTCAGGAAGGCAACAAGGTCCTGATCGCCGACATCGACGCGATGTACGATCTGGCCGAAGGGGCGTGACGCGGAGCCCCGCGCTTTTGCGGAGTGTGGGCGCGGTTGGCAATTCTTCCACGGATTTCACGGATTAGGACACGGATTTCACGGATGTTCCTCCGCGAGGCTTCGGCTTGTCGGGGAGCATCCGCGTCGGCAAGCCATAAAAAATCCGTGTAATCCGTGCCTAAATCCGTGAAATCCGTCTAGATCTTGCCGGCCGCGCCCGCATGCCGGCAAGGATCGGTCGCCGCTTTACCCGCGCCCCACCGGCCGCAGTTCGAACAGCAGCCAGACCAGCATCGACACCACCAGAATGGCGCCGGCCTGATGGGCGGCGGCGATGGGCGTCCACACCACGGTCAGCAGTGTGGCGACGCCCATCGCGATCTGCAGCAGGACCATGGCGCCCGACGCCAGTGCCGCGCGGCCGGCGCGTCCCGGCAGGCGGGCGTTCAGGACACGGGCGGCCAGCACCAGGACGACCACGCCGGTCAGGATCGCCAGCACGCGGTGGATCAGCTGGATCGCCGCGGTGTTCTCGACCGGGTTGAGCCACCAGGGGGTCAGCGTGTCGACCTCCGGCGGGATCCAGTGGCCGTTCATCAGCGGGAAGCTGTTGTAGGCGAAGCCGGCATCTGACCCGGCGACGAAGGCGCCCCAGACGATGGTGACGACGACCAGACCCAGCGCCCAGCGGGTGTGACGGCGCAAGGACGCCGACTCCGGCCGCCAACCCGCCATCGGCAGCGGATCGAGCAGGCCCAGCGCCGTGCGCAGAAGCAGGGCGTAGATCAGGATGGCGGTGCTGAGATGCAGGGCCAGCCGGTAATGGCTGACGTTCGGCGAATCGACCAGCCCGCTCTTCACCATGAACCAGCCGATGCCGCCCTGGAGCCCGCCCAGCAGGAACAGGCCGGCCAGCTTCGGCCACAGCTCCGACGAGATGCGGCCCTGCATCCAGAAACGCAGGAAGGGAATCAGGAAAACGAAGCCGATCAGCTGGCCCCACAGCCGGTGGAACCACTCCCACCAGAAGATCGACTGGAAGCCCGCCAGATCCATGTGGCTGTTGTAGATGCGAAATTCCGGCGTCGCCTTGTACAGGTCGAAGACCCGGTTCCATTCCGCCGAGGACAGCGGCGGCAGGATGCCGATCAGCGGCTTCCACTCCACCATCGACAGGCCGGATTCCGTCAGCCGGGTGATGGCGCCGATCACGGCCATGGCCAGCACCATGGCGGCGCAGACCAGAAGCCAGACGGCGATGGGCCGGTTCGGATTGGGACGGGTGGCGGCGGCGAGGCTGTCGGAGGCAAAGGCGGTCAAGGCGGCATTCCGGAGCGCGGCGGTGGGATGTCCGCAAATGTGGGGCGAACATCCCGTCCCGTCAAACGACTCGTGCCCGGCGCCTGCCGGAATGCCGGATCAGGGGGTGCCGTCCTCGGTGGTGACGCCGGTCTTCGGCTGGGCCGTCTGGCTCTGGAAAAGCGCCTCCTCGGCCGCGCGGCGGGCGACGAGACCCGGCAGCTTGGTCGGCGTGCCGTTCACCGTGGCATAGACCCAGCGGCCGAACTGGCCGGCAGCCCCGGCGTAATCGCCCTCGTTCAGCAGCTTCAGCAAGGTCGAGCATTGCAGGCTGCCGGCGCCGAGGTTGAAGACGAAGGACGCCAGCGCGCCGCGCTGGTCGTCGTTCAGCGGCACCGTCACCAGGGCGTCGACATGGCCGGCGGCCTGGGCCAGGTCGGAGGCGAGGAAGGCATCGGCCTGCTCGACTGTGATGGTCTGCCCCATCTTCACGCCGGCTGTATGGCCGTAACCGATGGTGGGAACGCCGGCCGGGCACAGATAGGCGTTGAGGTAGAGGCCTTCGAAATGCTTCACAAGATCGACCGCGGCTTGGCAGACCGGCTGGGTGGTCATGGATGGAAACTCCCGGTTGGCGCGCCGGGCGGGGTGGTGCCGCCCGTATCGGCGGCGATCCTATGCGAAATGCGCGCGGAGCGGGAAGGCTCGATTTGCATTTGCCGCGAATTGCGCAGATGCCGCCGCAGAGGATGCGCAAGAAGGGAAGCGAGCGCCAGACCGGGGCGGAAAAGTCAGGGTGCAGGCCCTCAGGGTGACAGGGTCTGCGCGGCGCCGAACAGCACGAACAGGGCGAACAGCAGGGCGAACAGGCCGGCGATGGTGGTAAACTCCAGCAAAACCTCCACCAGCCGGTTCTCGTGATCCCGCCACCGTGCCCGCTTGCCCGATCCCGGAGCGGAGGCGATTCGGGCCGGCCGCTTGTATTGGAGGCGGTCGGCCGCATGAGTCCCGGTCCAGCCATCCGCCTGCCGCTTCGCCATCATCGCGCCCTCCACCTCTCCAGTGCCGATTTCGCTAAAATTTTAGGAAATTCCGGCAGGTGGCGCTGTGACGGCGATCACAGGCGTGAGGTGCGGGAGGCGGGGGCGCGGTTGAGGGGATCGGGTG
>NZ_WHOS01000032.1 GCF_013340935.1 Azospirillum melinis
CCTGCTGGTCTCGGCTGTGGAAACCCTGACGGGCGGCACGGGCACCGACGTCGTCACCATCGGTTCGGCCGGCGCCACGCTGCTGGCTTCGGGCCTGGAGACGCTGGTCGGCGGCACGGGCTCCGAACTGGTCTTCCTCGGCACGGCCGGCAACACGCTCTCGGTGTCGGGCATCGACATCCTGATCGGCGGCACGGGCACCGACGTCGTCACCTTCGGTTCGGCCGGCAACACGGTTCTGCTCCGCGGCATCGAGACGCTGATCGGCGGCGCCGGCACCGACGTGCTGACGCTGGGCGACACGGGCAACACCGCGTCGGTCTCGCTGTTCGAGACGGTCATCGGCGGCACCGCCACCGACGTCGTCACCATCGGCACCAACGGCGGCACGCTGTTCGTTTCGGCTCTGGAAACCCTGACGGGCCAGGGCGGCACCGACGTCGTCACGCTGGGTTCGGCCGGCAACACCCTGCGGGTCAACCTGCTCGAGACGATCATCGGCGGCGCTGCCACTGACGTCATCGTCCTCGGCACGGCCGGCAACACCCTGCTGGTTTCGGCTCTCGAGACGGTCACCGGCGGCACGGGTACCGACGTCATCACGCTGGGCACGGCGGGCAGCACGCTCACCGCTTCGGCGCTGGAGACGATCACCGGCGGCACGGGCACCGATTGGGTCCTCCTGGGCGCCGCTGGCAACACCCTGCTGGCTTCGGGTCTGGAACTGCTGGTCGGCGGTGCTGGCACCGACGCCATCACCCTGGGCACGGTCGGTAACACCATCATCGTCCGCGGTCTGGAGACCCTGGCCGGCGGTGCTGGCACCGACGTCGTCACCATCGGCGACACCGGCACCACCATGCTGGTCTCGGCGCTGGAGACCCTGGCCGGCGGTGCGGGCACCGACGCCATCACGCTGAGCACGGTGGGCAACACCCTGCTGGTCTCGGCTGTGGAAACCCTGACGGGCGGCACGGGCACCGACGTCGTCACCATCGGTTCGGCCGGCGCCACGCTGCTGGCTTCGGGCCTGGAGACGCTGGTCGGCGGCACGGGCTCCGAGCTGGTCTTCCTGGGTTCGTCCGGCAACACGGTTTCGGTCTCGGGCATCGACGTCCTGATCGGCGGTGCTGGCACCGACGTCGTCACGCTGGGCACGGCCGGCAACACGGTTCTGCTCCGCGGCATCGAGACCCTGACCGGTGGCGCCGGTACCGACGTCATCACGCTGGGCAACACCGGCAACACGCTGGCGATCTCGCTGATCGACACGCTGGTTGGCGGCACGGGCTCCGACGTGGTCAGCCTCGGCACGACCGGCACCACCCTGCTGGCTTCGGCGCTGGAGACCCTGACGGGCGGCACGGGCACCGATGTCGTCACCCTGGGTTCGACGGGCAACACCCTGGCGATCTCGCTGATCGACACCCTGGTGGGTGGCGCTTCGGTCGACGTCGTCACCCTGGGTACGACCGGCACCACCCTGCTGGTTTCGGCTCTGGAGACGGTCACCGGCGGTGTCGGCACCGACGTCGTCACCCTGGGCACGGCCGGCAACACCCTGCTCGCCAACTCCCTGGAGACGATCTCCGGCGGCACGGGGTCCGACCTCGTGTTCCTGGGTTCGTCGGGCAACACGGTCCTGGCCTCGGGTCTGGAGATCCTGATCGGCGGCACCACCACCGACGTGGTCACGCTGGGCACGGCCGGTAACACGGTCATCCTGCGCGGCCTGGAGACGCTGACCGGCGCTGCTGGCACCGACGTCATCACCATCGGCGACACCGGCACCACCATGCTGGTCTCGGCGCTGGAGACCCTGGTCGGCGGTTCGGGCACCGATGCCATCACCCTGGGCACGACCGGCACCACCCTGCTGGTTTCGGCTCTGGAGACGGTCACCGGCGGCACGGGCACCGACGTCATCACCATCGGCACGACGGGCTCGACCCTGCTGGCCAATGCGCTGGAGACGATCACCGGCGGTTCGGGTTCGGAACTGGTCTTCCTGGGTTCGGGCGGCACGACGGCCCTGGTTTCGGCGATCGACATCCTGATCGGCGGCACCGGCACCGACGTGATCACCCTGGGCACGGCCGGCAACACGGTGCTGCTGCGCGGCATCGAGACGCTGACCGGTGACGTCGGCACCGACGTCGTCACGCTGGGCAACACCGCGAACTCGCTGCTCGTCAGCGGGATCGAGACGCTGACCGGCGGTCTGGCTTCCGACATCGTCACTCTCGGCACGGCCGGCAACACCATGGTGGTGTCGGGCATCGAGACGCTGATCGGCGGCACGGGCACCGACGTGGTGACCATCGGCACGGCCGGCGGCACGCTGCTGGCTCTGGGCATCGAGACGCTGATCGGCGGCACGGGCCTGGAAGTCATCTTCACCGGTTCGGCGGGTGCGACCCTGACCGTCTCGGGTGCGGACTACGTGATCGGCAACTCCGGCACCGACGTCCTGACCCTGGGTTCGGCCGGCAACACCACCACCATCCGCGGCATCGAGACGCTGATCGGCGGTGCGGGCACCGACCTCGTGTTCCTGGGTGACACCGGCAACACGATGACGCTGGGCACCGGCATCGAGATCCTGGTCGGCGGCACGGCCACCGACGTGCTGACCATCAGCACTTCGGGCGCCACCCTGCTGACCCGCGGGATCGAGACGCTGATCGGTTCGACCGGCACCGACGTGATCACGCTCGGCGACACGCCGAACACGATCACCGTCACCGGCATCGACACCCTGACCGGCGGCGCCGGCACCGACGTCGTCTTCACCGGCTCGACCGGCGTGACGATGACGGTCTCGGGCGTCGAGTTCCTGGTCGGCGGTGCCGGCACCGACGTCGTCACCCTGGGCTCCTCGGGCAACACCGTCATCACCCGCGGCATCGATACGCTGTCGGGCGGTGCGGGCACCGACTGGGTGTTCCTGGGCGACACCGGCGTCACCATGGCGCTGGGTTCGGGTATCGAACTGCTGATCGGCGGCGCCGGTACGGATGTCGTCAGCCTCGCCACCTCGGGCAGCACGCTGCTGACCCGTGCGGTCGAGACGCTGATCGGCTCCTCGGGCAACGACGTGATCACGCTCGGCGACACGCCGAACACGGTCACGGTGTCGGGCATCGACACGCTGACCGGCGGCGCCAACACCGACATCGTCTTCACCGGCTCGGCCGGCGTGACGATGCTGGCTTCGGGCGTCGAGTTCCTGGTCGGCGGCACCGGTTCGGACGTCGTGACCCTGGGTGCGTCGGGTAACACCGTCATCACCCGCGGCATCGACACGATGATCGGTGGTGCCGGCAGCGACCTGGTGATCCTGGGCGACACCGGCGTCACCATGCGGGCGGAGAGCGGCATCGAGATCATCGTCGGCGGTGCGGCCACGGATGTGGTCAGCCTCGGCGACGGCGGCTCGACGGTCCTGCTGCGCGGCATCGAGACGCTGATCGGCGGCACGGGCAACGACGTGATCACCACCGGCAACACCGGCGTGACCATGTCGGTCTCGAACGTCGAGACGCTGATCGGCGGCCTCGGCACCGATGCGATCACGGTGACCAGCGGGTCGATCCGCTTCCAGGGCGGTACTGGCGACAGCATCAGCCTGGCGTCGGGCAGCGGCACCGATACGGTGGTGTACTCGTCCTTCAGCGACATCTCGGCGCTGGGTGCGAACACCGGCTTCATCTCGGTGTCGAACTTCCAGTCGGGCACCGACAAGGTGCAGCTGACCGGTGTGGCCCGGACGACGGCGGACCGGAACGGCGACGCTTCGCTGACCACGGCGACCGCGGCGACCAACGGGGTGAGCATGACCAACGAGCTGGTCAGCCTGTCCTCTGCGGTCAGCGGCAGCCTGACGGATGCGAACCTGGCCAGCTTCCGCTCGGCCCTGGGGACGCTGACGAACTCGTCGGCCGGTGCGAGCACGCTGGTTCTGGCCAACAACGGCACCAGCTCCGGCCTGTACCAGGTGGTCGACACCAACGGCGACGGCCAGGTGGCCGCCACCGAGGTTCGTCTGCTCGGTGTCTACAACAGCACGGTGCTCTCGCTCTCCGACATCAACCTCGGTTGATCAATCGGCTGAGCTTCAGCAACGAGGTAAAAGGAGGGGCGCCCGAAAGGGCGCCCCTTCTTCTTTTCGTGTTCAGTTCCCTCCGTGGCGGGCAGCTTGATGCCTTGTCCGCCTGCGAGGCATCCAGGGAGCATTCCAGAAGCGACCTTTGCGGGCAGCTTCCTGAAAGAATGCAATGAGGTGCAAAAGCGGCGACAGGTTGATTGCTGAGGTCGGATTCAGCGGACCGAACGATGTCGGCCGGGTTGCCTTCTCGTCGGCCAAGAGCGCCTGCCAGAACCATTCTCGGGCGGATCGTCAGCAGATGAGGCTGGCGGCTATTTTGTGACGTCGCGTGTCGAACCGTTGGAGCTTGGCATGCCGGTCGTCACGCTGGCGGGATCCGCCATGCGCTCCGCCATGCGCTCCGCCATGGGAGCCTCCCTGCTGCACGCTTCGGATCTCGGGGAGTTGGTCGCCGTCGCCGGCTATGTCGACATCGCCTGCCGCGCCCGCATCTTCTCCCGGATCTCCGGCGCGATGTCCCGACCGTCATCCTTTCCCGATTGGGAAAGCTATGTCGGGCATATGTATGACCCGTTCCGCTCCAGTGCGCGCGGCTGGGGATCGTAAAGCCGGAACGGGCCGCAGTTGGGGAAAACCGTCAGTGGGGGGGCAGGGCCGACAGCCGGTCCGCCATGCGCAGGATGCCCTGAGCCAGACGGATGATGGCGGGCGAGCCGATGAACAGCTCGCGCAGAGCATCGCCCTCGCCGAAGCGCAGGACGAAGCCGTTCGGGTTGAACACGACGGCGACCTTGGCGGTCTCCGACAGGACATGCTGGGTTCGTCCCTGGAACACCGCATCGAGGATCGACCGCGCCAATTCGCGCGCATCCTCCACCGGCAGGGTGGCGACCTCCGGCCCCAGCCGGCTTTCGTTGAACAGGAAGACGCCTTCCAGCCGGACGGCGCCGTCATCTGCCATGTCCTCTTCGCTCAAGGCGATGTGGGACAGGAACTTGCCGTCGGGAAACAGGACGGTTCGGTCGTCGACCTCGACATTGATGACCAGCCTGCTTTTGGCCGACATGAACTGCGCTCTCCGGACAGGGCAGGGGGACAGGACAGGGGGACAGGGCGGGGGTGGGAATCAGTCGGCGCCGCGCCGCGCCATCTCGGCGTCGACCAGCCCGGCGACCACGTCGGCCATCCGGCGTTCGGCGCGCCAGCCCAGCAGCCGCTCCGCCTTGGCGGGGTTGCCGACGCTGAAGGCGATGTCGGACGGGCGGAGCAGGTCCGGATTGCCCTGGACATGACGGCGCCAGTCCAGCCCGAAACAGGAGAAGGCCTGGGCGACGAAATCCTCCAGCCGGTTCGCCTCGCCGGTGGCGATCACGAAATCCTGCGGCTCGTCCAGGGACAGCATGCGGGCCATGGCGTCGACATATTCCGGCGCCCAGCCCCAATCGCGGGCGATCGACAGCGTCCCCAACTCCAGGCTGTCGGCCTTGCCCTCGGCGATGTCGGCAGCGCCGCGGACGATCTTCTGGGTGACGTAGCGCACCGGCCGCAAGGGCGATTCATGATTGAACAGGATGCCGGAGCAGGCGAACAGCCCATAGGCTTCGCGATAATTGGCGACCGCCCAATAGGCGGCCGCCTTGCCCACGCCGTAGGGGCTGCGGGGGTGGAACGGCGTCGATTCGTCGGCCGGCTCGCCGGTGTTGCCGAAGCATTCGCTGGACGACGCGTTGTAGAAGCGCGTGTCCAAGCGGAGGAAGCGGATCGCTTCCAGGATGTTGATGGTGCTGTTGATGGTGCTGTTCAGCGTCTCGACCGGCTGTTCGAAGGACAGTCCGACCGAAGCCTGGCTGGCGAGGTTGTAGATCTCGGCCGGACGGATCCGGGCGATCACCTCGACCACGCTGCGGAAGTCGGTCAGCACGGCCGAATGCAGCGCAACCCGGCCGAAGATGCCGAGCCGCCGCAGGTTGGCGAAGCTCGACATCTCACAGTCGCGCGAGGTGCCATGGACCGTGTAGCCCTTGTCCAGCAGCAACTGGGCAAGATAGGCGCCGTCCTGACCCGAAACGCCGAAGATCAGCGCGGTCTTCGGTTCGCTTCGGGCCGTCGCTCCGATGGTCATGAACGGCGCCTCATCGGTCACGGGGTCGCGGGGTCAGGTCGGCGATGGCGGACCGGCGATCGCAGGTCAATGGCGGCAGATCAATGGTGATCGTCCCCGCTGGCGGCCAGACGAATGTCGGACTCGACCATTTCCCGGACCAGATCGCGGAAGGCGGTGGTGTGGGTCCAGCCCAGCTTCTCGCGCGCCTTGCTGGGGTCGCCCAGCAGCAGGTCGACCTCGGTCGGGCGGAAATAGCGCGGGTCGATGCGGACCACCACCTTGCCGGTCTTCTGGCAGATGCCTTCCTCGTCGACGCCTTCGCCCCGCCATTCGATGCCGCGGCCGATATGGCCGAAGGCCAGTTCGACGAACTCGCGCACGCTGTGGGTCTCACCGGTGGCCAGCACGTAATCGTCGGCCTGCTCCTGTTGCAGGATGCGCCACATGCCCTCGACATAGTCGCGCGCATGGCCCCAGTCGCGCTTGGCGTCGAGGTTTCCGAGATACAGGCAGTCCTGCCGGCCCTGCTCGATGGCGGCGACCGCGCGGGTGATCTTGCGGGTGACGAAGGTCTCGCCGCGGGTCGGGCCTTCGTGGTTGAACAGGATGCCGTTGCTGGCATGCATGCCATAGGCTTCGCGGTAGTTCACCGTGATCCAGTAGGCGTACAGCTTGGCGGCGGCATAGGGGCTGCGCGGGTAGAAGGGCGTGGTCTCGCGCTGCGGCGTCTCCTGCACCTTGCCGTACAGCTCCGAAGTGGAGGCCTGGTAGAAGCGCGCGGTCTTTTCCAGACCCAGGATGCGGATCGCCTCCAGCAGGCGCAGCGTGCCGATGCCGTCGGCGTTTGCGGTGTATTCCGGCGTCTCGAAGCTCACATGGACGTGGCTCTGGGCGGCCAGATTGTAGATCTCGGTCGGCTGGATCTGCTGGACCAGACGGATCAGGTTGGTGCTGTCCGTCAGGTCGCCGTAATGCATGAAGAAGCTCACGTCCTCTTCATGCGGATCGCGGTAGAGATGCTCCACCCGGCCCGTGTTGAAGGACGACGACCGGCGCTTGATGCCGTGGACGATATAGCCCTTTCCCAGCAGAAGCTCGGCAAGATACGCGCCATCCTGGCCGGTGGCGCCGGTGATGAGGGCAACTTTGCGCAAAGGACCGACCCTTGATCTGTACGGCGTTGATGATCGGGCACTATCCTCAAAGGATCCTGGCAAGGCAAGGTTCTTGAGTTCGTGTCCTGTGAAGGACACGGGGAAAGACGGGAGGAAAGGGCCGGGATATCCGGCGCATCGCCATCAACTGAGTTGATGCGCCTATCCGGTGACGATAGGGTGCGCGCCGAACCGGCCAGCCGCCCTTTTGCGTGGATGCCGCACAGTACGGATCGTCATGACCACCGTTGCCGAAGCATTGCAGATTGCCGTCGGGCTCCATCGCACCGGCCGCCTGGACGAGGCGCGCTCGCTGTATCTGCGCATCCTGGAGGCCGATCCGCGCAATGCCGCCGCCCTGCATCTGCTGGGGTTGAGCGAACGCCGGCTGGGTCGGCGCGACAAGGCGATCGAGCTGATCCGCGCGGCGCTCGACATCGCACCCGACATGGCCGACGCCTGCTGCAATCTCGCCGGCATCCTGTCCGATCTCGGCCGGGTGGACGAAGCGGCTGCGGCACAACGGCGCGCCCTGGCGATCGATCCGGCGCTGGAGGCGGCGCATCATGGTCTCGCCAGCCTGCTGTGCAGCCGTGGCGGCCCGCGCGACTGGTCGGCCTCGGCCGCCTCCTTCCGCCGCGTGCTGCGTCTCTCCCCCCAGCGGGCCGAGGCCTACCATGATCTGGGCATCGCGCTGCGCCAGGGCGGGGCGGTCGATGCCGGCGCCCTGGTCCAGGCGGAGGCCAGCCAGCGGACCGCGCTCGTCCTGCGCCCGGACTTCGCCGCCGCCCACATGAATCTGGGCAATCTGCTGGTCGAACTCGGCCAGCTGGACGAGGCACTGGTCTGCTTTCGCCGTTCGCTTGCCATCGAACCGGAGCAGGGCAGTGCCCTCTACAACCAGGGCAACGTCGAGCATGCCGCCGGACTGGCCGATGCGGCGGTCGACAGCTATGCCCGCGCCGCGCGCGCCGGCGTCGCTCTGGCGCTGACCCGGCTGGCCGACGTGCTGACCGGCCTCGGCCGCGAGGGCGAGGCGGAGCAGGTGCTGCGGCTGGCGCTGACCAGCCCGGGCAGCGACGTGGCCGGCGCCATCGACATGCTGTCGGCCCTGCTGGCGCGCCAGGGGCGTTACGAGGAATCGCGGCGCTTCTTCGCCGACTACCGCTATCCCCATGCCGGCGACCCCAACAGGTTTCGCATCGAATGCCTGACCGCCATCGCCGAAAGCTGGCTGGCGGCCGGCGAGGTCGACCGGGCGGTGGAGGTGCTGGCCGGCGTGCACGGCCATGGCAGCCGTTTCTTCACCGTGAAGTCGATCGCCGGGCTGCAACAGGTCCTGGCCCGGCAGGGCAAGCGGCTGGACCGGCCGGCCAACCCCGACCCGTCGCAGCCGCGCATCTGCTCCTCGACGCTGGCCACCCACGGGCGCTTTGCCCACAACGTCCTGGAATATGTGCTGCTGCGGCTCTATGCCGAGAAATTCGGCTATCGGCTGGAGACGCCGGACTGGGTCGGCGGCTATTACTTCGACCTCGACGACCCCAGGCCGACCGGCGGGCTGAAGCCGATGCATTTCGCCCGGCGCATCCTGAACGATCTGGTGACCGGGCGGCGCGACGACCCGCGTCCGGACGTCGACATCCTCTCGCCGCTGTTCCTGTTCGAGCATCGCGAGGAGTGGCGCGAGCGGGTGCAGTCCTGGCTGCGGCCGCGGCCGGAATGGCTGGGCCATGTCGATCCGGTGATGCAGGCGCTGAAGGCCCGCGGCAACACGGTCGTGGCGCTGCACATCCGCCGCGGCGACTTCGTCTGGTTCCGCTACACCATCACCGAGACTTCCTGGTACGTCGACTGGCTGAAGGCGCTGTGGCCGACGCTGGACCGGCCGGTGCTCTACATCGCCACCGACGATCCGGCGACCATCGCCGACTTCGCGGAGTTCGCGCCGGTCTCGCTTGACGATCTGGCCAGGGACGATCTGGCCAAGGGCGGATCGGTGAAGCCGTGGACGGGTCTGGAGTTCCTGCAGGACTTCCATGTGCTGATGAATGCCGACGTGCTGGGCGTCAGCGCCCACAGCGGCTACAGCCAGCTGGCCGCCCTGCTGAACCGCAACGCCCGGCTGTTCGTCGAACCGGATGCGTCGGCGCGGCGCATCAAGGCCTATTCCCCCTGGACGGCTTCGCCCGCGGCGCCGTCCGGCACCCCTTAAGACCACCGTCATCACGACCAAAGCGACGCCCTCAGCGGGCGGGAGGGCAGCCCCATGGATCTCGCGACCAAGGAATTCTACGACGACTTCTGGCCCCGTTTCGTGCCGATCTACGACGAGACCAAGAAGTACATGCTGGAGACTCTGACCGAGCGGCAGATCGGCCGGGCGCTCGATGCCGGCTGCGGCCACGGCATCTGCTCGGTCATCCTGTCGGAGATGTCGGAACAGGTGGTGTCGGTCGACGTGTCGTCGGACAGCCTCGCCACCGCGCGCCAGCAGGCCCAGCGCTTCGGCCGCGACAACATCGAGTTCCACCACCAGGATCTCCAGGAACTGGATACGAATCTCGGTCCGTTCGATCTGGTCTGGTGCTGGGGTGTCGCGATGATGGCCCCCGACCCGATGAAGGTGATGCGCAACCTGATGGCCGTCACCAAGCCGGGCGGCACCGTCTATCTCGGCCTCTACCTGAAGACCTGGCTGTCGCCGGTGCATGAGGGCGTGCGCCATTTCTGCCGCGCCTACATGGACACGCCGGCCCGGCGCAAGCTGGTCGGCGGCTTCTTCACCGGCCTGACCAAGGTCGCCTGCGCGCTGAAGGGGCAGGAGATCAACCGCCGCGCCGACAACGTGTCGATCCAGGCGCAGGTCGAGGACTGGTACTATCCACCCTACAAGACCTTCTATTCGATCGAGGAGATCGTGGCGCTGTTCGAGCGCAACGGCTTCAAGGCAGACTGCATCCAGGACCGGCTGGGCCGGATGAAGAGCGCCACGATCTTCGTGATCCGGGCGACGAAGAATGGCTGAGGCGGCGGCGGGACAGGAGGGCCGGACGGCCCATCCGGATCGGGAGACGCCCGACTGGACGGAGCTGGGCCGGCTGCTGTCCCGCGGCTACATCGACAGCGGCTTTATCGGCGGCGTCACCCGCGTGCCGGTCGGGGACGTCGTGCGCGACATGCTGTCGGAGGCGCGGGCCGACGAACAGGTGGCGGAGCTGCGGCGGACGGCCGCGGCCGCCGGCATCGACGCCGGCAAGGCCCGCATCCTGGAGGTCGGGTCCGGCTGCGGCATGACCGTGGTGCGCGGGCGCACCGCCCATGGGCTGGACATCCACGGCATCGAGCCCAGCATGGGCGAATACAGCTCTACCCTCGACGTCTGCCGCCGGCTGATCGACCATTACGGCCTGCCGGCGGACGCGGTGCGCGACGCCACCGGCGAGGCGATCCCCTTTCCCGACGCCAGCTTCGACATCGTCTATTCCTCCAACGTGCTGGAGCATGTCGGCGACCCGGCGGCGGTGCTGGACGAGGCGTTGCGCGTGCTGAAGCCGGGCGGGCTGCTGCTGATCGTCGTGCCCAACTACGGTTCCTGGTGGGAGGGGCATTACGGCATCCTGTGGCTGCCGCGGATGTCGGCCGGGCTGGCGAAGCTCTATGTCCGGCTGTTCGGGCGCGACCCCTCTTATGTCGACACCCTCAACCTGATCGACCGCTCTTGGTTCGACCGCTGGCTCGGCCGCCACCCCGGCGGGCTGGAGGTGCTGGACTGGGGCTGGGGTGTCTTCGAGCAGCGCCTGCGCACGCTGGGATTCGGCGACTGGGCGGCGCTGTCGGTCGCCAAGCGCATCGTCACCTTTGTCCACCGCTCCGGCCTGCTGGAGCCGGCGATCTGGCTCGCCCGGCGCCTGCATTGGGAAACCCCGATCATCTTCGCGGCGCGCAAGCGCTGAGCGGGACCGCGCGCCGGCGTCCCGTCCTGCCGCGGTGGATTTTTCAGGCCGCGCTTATCTCCGCCCCTGCCGCGTGATAGAAAGACCCGTCAGCCGGCTGCACCTGTGGAACAATGGAACAGGCGTGGATTTCCGTTTCACGGCGTTCCAAATGTTCCACCCGCACTGTCAGCCGGCTTGCGGCAGCAGGTCGGGAGACAGCCCGGCCGCCTTCGCCCCGGCGGCGCGGGCGAGGTCGCGGGCGATGCGGGCCATCGGGCCGGACCAGTCCCATTGGCGGTCCTGGCGGTAAATCCGCAAGGATGGGTACCAGACGCTCCTCTCCGCATCGTTCATCCAGCGCCAGTCCATCCGGTAGGGGGCCGGCAGCCAGGTCGGGACGCCCAGAGCGCCGGCGACATGCAGGACGGAGCTGTCGATGGCGATCACCAGATCCAGCGCCTTCATCACTGCCGCGGTGTCGAGGAAGGCGTCCGGCCCGGCGTCGAAATCCGGACCCAGCCGGTGGAGCAGCGCCTCGTCGGCATCCGTCAGGCGCTTGGCGGCGTTGTCCTGCTTGTGCAGATCCACAAGGCTGACGCCGGGGATGGCGGCCAGCGGGCGTACGAACTCGAAGGGAACCGAGCGCTTGGGGTCGGCGGCGCGGGTGGCGTCGCCGTTGCTCCAGCACAGTCCGACGCGCAGGCCG
Source organism: Azospirillum melinis (assembly GCF_013340935.1). GTDB lineage: Bacteria > Pseudomonadota > Alphaproteobacteria > Azospirillales > Azospirillaceae > Azospirillum > Azospirillum melinis. Next base: position 12,011 of record NZ_WHOS01000032.1, read on the forward strand.
CCCAACCCGGCCAGCCGGTCCGTCCACAGCCGTACCCGTTCGGGATCGGCCGACAGATAGGGGCGGTTCGGCACGGTGTCGGCCGTCGATCCCAGCAGATGGGGCAGGCTGAGGAACATCGCCCGCGCCCGGAGCGGAGGCATGCGCTCCGGGTTGAAGCGGATGTTTCCGGGGGTGGGCACGGTCGACAGCAGGCGTTGCAGGCGCGGCGGGCAGACCACCACCACCTCGCCGCAGATGCGGGCGACCTGCGTCACGTAGCGGATGAAATGGATCATGTCGCCCCAGCCGCCTTCTGCCGCCAGGACCACCCTGTCGTCGGGCAGCGGCCGGCCATCCCAGACCGGGATCGGGCTGCCGTCGGCATGGAACCAGACATTGTTCTTGCGCGCTTCCATGTCGGCCATGCCGCCGACGAAGTCGCCGAGCCGCAGCCGGTTGATGCCGGCGATGTGGCGGGCGTCGGTCATGCCTGGCTCCAGGCGCAGCGCCCGGCGGCAGGCCGCCAGCGATTCGGCCGCGCGCGCCATCTCCTCCAGCACCAGGGCGATTTGCAGATGGGCGGCCGGGTTGCCGGGACTCAGCATGATTGCGGCCCTGGCGTTGCGCAGGGACTCTTCGAACTCCGCGCCCTGCGAGGTGGGTTCGAGCAGCAGCACCTCGCTGAGGGCGATGCGGGTCTCCAGATGGTCCGGGCGAAGTCGGGCGGCCCGACGCAGCGGCACGGCCGCCTCCCGCCGCCGCTCCTGCCGCAGCAGCGTGCTGCCCAGCTGGTACAGGGTTTCGGCATCGCCGGGAAGCTCGGCCACCAACTGCCGAAGCAGGGCCAGGGCGCCGTTGTGGTCGCCGGTCCCCTGCAAGGTGCGGCACAGATTCTGCCGCACCGTGGTGAAGTCCGGGACCAGCCGCAGCGACCGCCGCATCAGCGCCACCGCGGCGCCGGTCCGGTTGAACCGCTTCTCCACCAGACCCAGCAGTTGCAGCCCGTCGGATTGGGCCGGGTCGATCATGAGCGCCTTGCGGTACAGCCGCTGGGCCTCGTCCAGCCGGTCGGTCTGGTGGGCCTGGATGGCCGGAATGAGAAAGATCTGCGGCTGGGTCATGGACTGGCTCGTAAAGGGCAGGACGCCTTTATGGCCGGTGGGCGGCGGGGATTGCAATTCCACAAGCTGACCGGGGAAGCGGGTCGCGGTCGGTTGACCGGAAAAAACATGCCGTGCTATGGCCGCAGTCTGGAGAGCCGCGATTTCCGCCAAGCCTGCATCGCCCGTCCCTCCTCCCGCCCTTCGTCCCGTCAGGTCAGTGGATAGCCGCTTCATGGGTCAAGACATCACGCATGCCACAGAGCATTACCGGGCCGGTCGCCACGACGATGCCCTGGCCCTGGTCGAGCAGGCCCTGCACGAGAACGCCAACGACTGCGCGGCGCTCAACCTCGCCGGCGTCATCCTGTACGGGATGGGACGCCTGGACGAGGCCGAGGGGCGCCTGTCGCGTCTGGTGACGCTCGATCCCCTCTTCTTCCAGGCGCGCATCAATCTGGCGGTGATCCAGCAGGCGAAAGGCGCCCGGATGGAGGCCGTCGCCCAGTTCCGCATGGTCGCGGCGCTGATGCCCGAGCGGCTGGAAGTGCAGGACCGGCTGGGCAACCTGCTGCATGGGCTGGGTGATTATGCCGGGGCGTCGCGCCATCTTCGCCGCTCCGCCCGGCTCGCCCCCGACGACCCCGACCGCCGGGTGCTGCTGTCGGTGTCGCTGATGTCGAACGGCGAGCATGCCGAGGCCTGCACCATCCTGACCGGCGTGCTGGCGCAGCGCCCCGACCACACCGACGCCCGCAACCATCTGTCGGCATGCCTGCTGTCGCTCGGCCGTCCCGATCTGGCGGAACAGGCGCTGTGCGATGGCGGTCCGATGCCGGGGGCCGATGCCGACGTCATCGCCCGCGCCCGGCTCTACCGCCGGATCGCCGACGAGGCCGGCCGGCCGCAGCTTCCCGACGGGCTGCTGGTCCGCGCGCCCTTCTCGGTCCTGTCGGGCTACGGCGACTTCGCCCAGCATTTCGTGCGCAGCCTGATGGAGCGGGGGCAGACCCTGCGGCTTGCCGGGCTGAAGGGCGAGGAGAGCTGGCGCCCGTTCTTCGCCGACCCGATCCTCCAGGCGGCATCGCGCCGGCTGGCCGAGCCGTTGCGGTCCCGGCTGGCCCTCAGCGTGCTGACCCCGCCGCTGGTCGAACCGATCCCCGGCGTGCCGACCGTCAACTACACCATGTTCGAAGGGCCGCGGATCCCCGACAGCTGGGCCGTCTGCAGCCGGGGGCACGACATGGTGATCGTGCCGACCGACTCCTCCCGACTGGCCTGGATCGCCGCCGGCCATCCGGAAGACCGCATCCATGTCTGCCCGCCCGGCATCGCCCCCAATCCGGCGGATGCCGGGGCGATGCCGCCGTCCATCATGGGGCCGCGCGGCCGGCCGGTGATGGATTACCGGGTGCGCGTCCTCAACATCTCGGATTTCGTCGCGCGCAAGAACCTGGACGGGCTTCTGCGGGTCTGGTTGCGGGCCACCCGTGCCGACGACGACGCGATCCTGATCCTGAAGGTGGGCAAGGGCGGGGCTTCCCTGGCCGGAGAGGTGCGCCGGCTGGTCGAGCAGGGCATGCGCGCCACCGGCCGCCGGGTGGAGGAGGCCGCTCCCATCGCCCTGCTGACCGACCGCTACGACGAGCAGGGCATCGCCAGTCTCTACGCCATGGCTACCCATTATCTCAGCCTGTCGCACGGCGAGGGCTGGGACCTGCCGATCACCCGTGCCGGCTGCCTCGGCGCCGGTCTGATCGCTCCCAGGCACAGCGCCTACACCGCCTATCTGAACGACGGTGTCGCCCACCTGATCCCCTGCACCACCGGCCCGGCGCTGATGCCCTACAGCAACGCCTATTACCCGCCCTTCCACGGGCTGGACTGGTGGCATCCGGACGAGGACGCCGCGGCCGACATCCTGGCCCGCGTCATCCGCGACCCCGTGGGCGAGCGCCGCGACGCCGCCCGCCATCTCATGGACAGCTTCACCTGGGACGCCGCCGCCTCGCGGCTGCTCGACGCCTTGGACGGGGTGGGGCGCTGATCCCCGTCCTCTTCTAATCCCCGTCCAGCACGAAGCGGCGGCCGTGCAGGGTCAGGTGGGGGCGGATGCCCTCGTGCCGGACGCTGCGCAGGGCCCGGATGCGGCGCTCCATCTCCTCGCCCCCGATGTCGGGCGGCAGGTCGCGCAGCGCGTCCAGCGCCTTGCGCGTGCAGCGGCGGCTCTGATCCCAGATCAGGGTGGTGCGGGGCAGCGGCTCGTCGGTCCGGGCCAGCTGCGGGGCCAGCATCACGAACAGGTGGACCAGTGCGGTGTATGTCCGGTCGATCAGCCAATCCGCATCCGGCCGGTCCGGCAGCGCGAAGGACAGGGCGCCGACAATCGCACCGGCGTCCACCCGTTCCGTTATCTCGTGGGCGGTGACGCCATATTGCGCCGCTCCGTCATACAGCGCGAAGGCGAAGGGATGCCGGCCGGGATAGCCGGGCGGCCCTGGGTGGAAGTTGTAGGAGGGACCCGGGACCCGCAGCAGCAGGTCCGCCGGCACGATGCTGTCGGTGCGGAAGGCGACGATGCGGTCGACCCTTTCGGCGTCCGCCACCGTCCGCTCCAGCTGTGCCGCGTCGGTCGCCGTCACCACGACCAGTTCCCGGTTGGCGACGGCGAGCAGCGCGCCGAGATGGCGGGCATCCTCCTGGGGACAGAGCAGGGCAAGGGTGGCGGGCATCCGGCAAATGCCTTTCGGCGGCGGGCTTACTGGGTGGCGTCGACGAACGCCTCGGCGAAGGCGCGCCAGCTGCGCTCGGTGCGGATGAAGGTCTTGGCGCGGGCGGCGCGGGCCCTGGCGGCGGCACGGTCGGCATAGAGCCGTTCCAGAGCCTCCACCAGCTCGTCGACCGAGGACTCGCCCCAGCCGAAGCGGCTGCCGTCGCGGTCGGCGACCGGCACCTGGCGGTCCAGCGTCAGGCACAGGTCGCCGCCCTGGGTCGGGCTCTTCAGCAGGTCGCGGTGGCCGGTGTTGTTGGACAGCACCACCGGCACGCCGCAGGCCATCGCCTCCATGGCGACGAGGTTGGTCGCCCCCTCGCAGCGGTTGGGGAAGACGGCGGCGTGGCAGTCGGCCAGGATCCCGGCGATCTGATGACGGCCGAGGAAGCCCAGATCGACGAAGCCCTCCTCGTCGGCGCCGTTCTCCAAAGCCCAACTCTTCACGTCGACCATGTTGTTGGGGAGGATGCGCGGCGGCTTCGGCGCCAGCGGCGATTCCGCCATGGTCATGCCGACCTCCGGCCAGGCGTTCTGCCAGGCGGTGACCAGCAGCGCGTCGGGATGGCGCTGACGGAAGGCACGGAAGGCGGCCAGGACGATGTCCTGGCCCTTGCGGAACTCCAGCTTGCCGCCGGAGAAGACCACGAAGCGGTCGCCGAAGCGGCCGCTCGGCTCCGCCTCGACCATCTCCGTCGGGTCGATGCCCTGGAAGGCGAGGCCGACATTGTCGAACCCCCAAATCTCCAGAAGCTGCCTGTTGTAGGTGGAATGCACGACGATGCGGTCGTACTGGCGGGCGCGGGCCATCACCTCGGGCGTGAAGCGGGTTTCCTCATAGGCGATGACGCCGATGTTGCGCCGGCCGCGGAAGCGCGTCGACGGGCCGCCGGCGGTGAAGCCATTGCCCAGCGCGTGCAGGACGTCGAATTCCTTCAGCAGCAGCATGTGGCCCTTGGCGTTGTCGGCCATGGCGGCGATCTGCTGGTAGGGCGCCTCCAGCGTCTGCAGCCTGGCGCGGTTCTCCGGACGCAGGGTGCCCATCAGCGGCTTTTCCAGCAACAGCGGAGGCCGGCCCTGATCGGCGAGGTAGAGGGCGGTGTGGACACCCACCAGCCCCCAGCCGTGGACCTCCGTGAGCTGCCAGGTGAAGGCCAAATTCGGAATCATGATGGAAACCCCAGTTCTGCGCAAATCCGGCCGCCCGCACCGGTGGCCCGCATCGGCGCTCCGCATCGTCTGCCCATGTCGGCGGCTGCCGGGCGCCGGCCCGAAGAGCGGGCGGACGATCCCGCGCCGGACCGGCGCTTGTCAAGTCGAGTGGAGCGGGCTGGATTCCCCGCCGGCCCGATGCTACGACAGCGGTGGCTTTTCATAGCGGCATGGGGCGCAAGGGTGGGGACGGAATCGCTTTTCTCCCTGGAAGGGAAACGGGTCTGGGTGGCCGGGCATCGCGGCATGGCGGGGGCGGCCATCGTCCGCCGTCTGGAGCGCGAGCGGTGCGACCTGCTCACCGTCGGCCGCGACCGCGTCGATCTGCGCCGTCAGGCCGAGGTCGAGGACTGGATGGCCGAAGCGAAGCCGGATGTGGTCTTCGTCGCCGCCGCAACCGTCGGCGGCATCCTCGCCAACTCCACCCGGCCGGCCGAGTTCCTCTACGACAATCTGGCGATCGAGACCAACATCATCCACGGCGCCTACCGGACGGCCGTGAAGAAGCTGGTCTTCCTGGGATCCTCCTGCATCTATCCCCGGCTGGCCGAGCAGCCGATGCGCGAGGACTCCCTGCTGACCGGCCCGCTGGAGCCGACCAACGAGTGGTATGCCATCGCCAAGATCGCCGGCATCAAGATGTGCCAGGCCTACCGGCGCCAGTATGGCTGCGACTTCATCTCGGCGATGCCGACCAATCTCTTCGGCCTGAACGACAATTTCGACCTGCAGGGGGGCCATGTCGCCGCTGCCCTGCTGGCCAAGATCCACCGGGCGAAGGTGGAGGGACTGCCCTTCGTCGAGCTGTGGGGGACGGGCGCGCCCAAGCGCGAGTTCCTGTTCGCCGACGATCTGGCCGATGGGCTGGTCTTCCTGGCCCGGCATTATTCGGGTGAGCCGCACGTCAATGTCGGCACCGGGATCGAGGTGTCGATCCGGGAACTGGCCGAGTTGATCCGCGACGTCGTCGGCTATGAGGGCGAGTTCCGTTACGACACCTCCAAGCCGGACGGCAGCCCACGCAAGCTGATGGAGGTCAGCCGGATGACCGGGATGGGCTGGACCGCGCCTACGTCCCTGCGCGACGGCTTCGCCACCACCTACCGCTGGTTCCTGGAGACGGCCGGCCACGGCGGTCTGCGGGGGGGGCTGTGACCCCCGGGCGCTAAAGCCTGCCGGGAGCGGGAGACGGCGCCGGCGAGCCGTGCCGTCTCCTCTTCACGCTCCCGGGCAGCGCTCCCTCAGGCGGCGCTGCGGGCCACCCAGTCGCGCCACATGGCGCGGTAGGCCGCCTCGACCTGATGGGCAAAGCCCTTGTAGTCGGTCAGCGGAGCTGCGTTCAGCCGGTCGCGCATGGTCCGGCGCAGTTCGTCCAAGCGGTCCGCATCGCCGGCAAGGGCGACCGCGGTGGCGATATAGCCGGCTTCGTCGGCGGCGATCAGCTCGGTCAGGCCGCAATGGGTCAGCAGGCTGGCACCGACGCGGGCGACATGGCTGGCGCCGGCCACCGTCACCACCGGCACGCCCATCCACAAGGCCTCGCAGGTGGTGGTGGTGCCGTTGTAGGGGAAGGGGTCGAGCCCGATGTCGATGCGGTCGTAGGCGCGCAGGTGCCCGTCGGCGGCGTCGATGCGGGCGAGCAGTTCGATGCGGCCGGCGTCGATCCCGTACTGGACGAAGGTGTTCAAATAGCGCCGGCGCGTTTCCTCGTCGCCCATCTGGGCGCTTTTGACGATCAGGCGGGAGTTCGGCACCCGCGTCAGGATCTCCGACCAGACGCGCACCACCTCCCCCGTCACCTTGGAGGTGTTGTTGAAGGACCCGAAGGTGACATGGCCGTTGGCGCGCGACGGCGGCCCGGCCGGCGGGGCGACGTCCACCGGCGGGCGGTAGCTATGGAAGCCGTGCGGCAGGCGGACGATGCGCTCGGCGCTCAGCCGGTCGGCTTCGCCCGGCGGTTCGGCGATGGCGTCGCTGAGGCGCCAGTCGATGGCGCGCATGCCCGTGGTGTCGGGATATCCCAGCCAGCTGACCTGGACCGGCGCCGGCTTGCGGGCGAACAGGGTCAGCCGGTTGTTGGCGGTGTGGCCGGTCAGGTCGACCAGGATGTCGATGCCGTCCTGTTCGATCAGCGCCATGGCGCGCGCGTCGTCCACCCCGACCAGCGACCGCCAGCCGTCCGCCATCCCCTTCAGCCGTTCGGTGACCACGTCCGAGCGCGCGGCCGCGTGGTAGCAGAACACCTCGAAACGGTCGCGGTCATGCTCGCGGATCAGCGGTTCGGCGAAGAAGGCGACGGAATGGGCGCAGAAGTCCGGCGAGACATAGCCGACGCGCAGGCGGCGTTCGAGATCGCGCGGGTTGGCGTGGCGCTTGCCGGCGGGCAGCAGCGGATCGGCATGGCGCTGCGCCCATCCCGCATGGGCCTTGAAAGCGGTCTCGGGCGGGACGGCCGGGGTGTAGTGCAGGGCCAGCAGCAGGTTGGAATGCATCAGGGTGTGGGTGGGGTTGGCCTCCAGCCCTTTCTGGAAGACGCCGATCGCCTCCTCGATGCGGCCCATCTCCTTCAGCGTCTCGCCCAGGTTGTTCCAGGCCTCGGCCGATTTCGGGTCCGCCTTCAGGGCGGCCACGAAGCATTCCACCGCCCGTGCGAGTTCGACGGCCCCCTTGTGCAGGTCGCCCAGATTGCACAGGGCCGCCGCCATGTCCGGCTTCAGGCGCAGCGCCTCGCCGTAGGCGGCGCGGGCGCCCTCGCGGTCGCCGCGGTTGCGCAGGATGTTGGCCAGGTTGAAATGGGCCTCGGCATAGTCGGGCTTCAGCCGGACGGCGGTGCGCAGCGCCTCCTCGGCCTCCGCGGCCCGGCCCATGTCCAGCAGCAGGCAACCGTGGTTGCTGTGGACGAAGGGATCGGCCGCGTTGCGGGCGAGCGCCCGGCGGTAGCAGTCCAGCGCCTCGTCCCAGTCGCCGCGGGCGCGCAGGACGATGGCAAGGTTGTTGTTGGCGTTGGGATGGCCCGGATCGGCGGCCAGCACGGTGCGGTATCCGGCCTCCGCCTCGGCAACCCGGCCCTCCCGGTGCAGGGTCAGCGCCCGGGCGAAGCCGGCCTCCGCCGCCGGAACCGTCCCGGCGGGTATCCCTGGGGCTGCGGCCCGCGGGGAGGGGGCCGGGACGGCCGGGCGTTTCGCCTTGGCCTGCTTTCGTGAAGGCTTTTTCATCGGGCTGACCGCTTGGCGTTAAGTCTTTGTCGGCAAAGAACCGTGCCATCGGTCGATAGCAACGACCGCACACTGTCCGCAAGTGGCATCTCGCCCCTACGGTCCGCTGTGCCGCAACGAACACACGAACCGGGGACATATGATGGATGAGGGATGCCATTGGGGACAGATGGCTTGCCGCTGTTGGCCCAATTCTGCTATTCCAGCGGAATCGCGTGGGTATGCATCGTCCGCGGGTGGCGGACGCACGCGCTTCATCGCGCCCCGGATCCCAAGGAGCGTACGGTCGATCGAAACCGGGTGATCAGGCGGTATGAAGACCTTGCTTTCGCGACGCACTCCTTATCCTTTATGGCGGTTCCCATGACACTCGCTGCCGAAGTCCCTTGCGCCCACACCGGGCTGCACTCCCTGGCTGCCGTCGCGCGCCAGCGTGGCCTGGACGTTTCCGCCGAGCGGCTTCAGCACAGCAACGTCATCGGAAACGAGGAGCTGGACACCGCCCGCCTCCTGCGCGTCGCCAAGTCCATCGGCCTGAAGGCCGAAGCGACGACGCTGGATTGGGAGGATCTCGGAAAGCTCCACGACGCCTTCCCGGCCATCCTGCGCCTGCGCAACGGCAACTCGATGGTCGTGCTCGGCTTCGGCAAACAGGGCGACACCGACGTCGCCATCCTGCAGGATCCGCTGGCCGGCCAGGAACTCATTCTCCCGGTCGACCGCATCCGCCTGAGCCAGGCCTGGGCCGGTGAGATCGTGCTGCTGAAGCGCGACTACGGCCTGACCGACGCCGAGCAGCCCTTCGGCCTGAAGTGGTTCCTGGTGGAGATCCTGCGCCACAAGCGCATCTTCCGCGACATCGGCATCGCGGCGATCCTGATGAGCCTGTTCGCGCTCGCCGTGCCGATCTTCTTCCAGCTGGTGATCGACCGCGTGCTGGTCCACCGCAGCATGGGCACGCTCGGCGTGCTGATGATCGGCATGGTCGGCGTCATCCTGTTCGAGGCGGCCTTCTCCTACCTGCGCCAGTACCTGATGCTCTACGCGACGAAGAAGATCGACGCGAAGATGAACGTCCAGGTCTTCAACAAGCTCGTCGGCCTGCCGATGCATTATTTCGAGCGGGTGTCGTCGGGCGAGATCGTCAAGAACGCCCAGCAGGCCGAGCGCATCCGCAATTTCCTCACCGGTCAGCTCTTCATGACGCTGCTGGACACGGTCTCGCTGGTGATCTTCCTGCCGATCATGTTCATGTACAGCGTGCCGCTGACCGTCCTGGTCCTGGCCTTCTCCGTGCTGATGGCGATCAACATCGGTATCATGATCCCGCTGATCAAAGGCCGGCTGAAGGAGCTGTATCAGGCCGAGGTGCGCCAGCAGTCCTTCCTGATCGAGAACATCCACGGCATGCGCACGGTGAAGTCGCTGGCGCTCGATGGCCGTCAGAAGCTGGAATGGGACCACCGCGTCGCCCGCGCCGCCGAACAGCGTTTCGACGTCGGCCGCATCATGATCATCGGCCAGACCATCGCCCAGCCGCTGAACCAGCTGATGATGGCCTGCCTGCTGGGGCTTGGCACCTATCTGGCGCTGAACGGCGACCTGATGATGGGTGCCCTGATCGCCTTCTACATCCTGGCCGGCCGCGTCACCCAGCCGCTGCTGCAGATGGCGCAGCTGGTGCAGCAGTTCCAGGAGGTGTCGATCTCGGTCCAGATGCTGGGCACGATCATGAACCACGCTCCGGAAGAGGGCCGCACCGGCCGCGGCCTGCGCACGCCGCTGCGCGGCACGGTGGATTTCCAGGAGGTCCGCTTCCGCTATTCCCCCTCGTCGCCGCCGGCGCTCGACGGCGTGTCCTTCACCGCGTCCGAGGGCACCATCCTCGGGGTGATGGGCCGCTCCGGTTCGGGCAAGACCACGGTGACCAGGCTTCTGCAGGGTCTGCACCGGGCGCAGGAAGGGCTGATCCGCATCGACGGCCGGGACTTGCGCGAATACGACCTCGACCATCTGCGCGCCTCGATCGGCGTGGTGCTGCAGGACAATTTCCTGTTCACCGGCACCATCCGCGAGAACGTCTCCGCCGCCAAGCCGGGGGCGACGACCGAGGAGATCCTGAAGGTCATCCAGCTGGCCGGCGCCGACGAGTTCGTCGAGCGGCTGCCCAAGGGCCTCGACACCATGCTGGAGGAAGGCTCGTCCAATCTGTCCGGCGGTCAGCGCCAGCGTCTGGCCATCGCCCGTGCGCTCCTGACCAACCCGAAGATCCTGATCATGGACGAGGCGACCTCCGCACTCGATGCCGAGAGCGAGGCGATCGTCCAGGCCAATCTGATGAACATCGCCCGTGGCCGGACCATGATCATCATCTCGCACCGGCTGTCGTCCCTGGTGCCGTCCGACACCATCCTGGTGATGGATCGCGGCAAGGTGGTCGACAGCGGCAAGCACGATGAACTGCTGGAGCGCTGCGACATCTACCAGCATCTCTGGCACCAGCAGAACCGGCACATCTAGGAGCGCGCGCCCGTGTCCGCACAAAAGCCGACCGCACAAAAGCTTGCGAAAATCGAGACGGTGCGCGTTCCCGCCAACGACGTGGCTCCGCGCACGCCGGCCTCTCCGCTCGACAAGCGCGCCAAGGCACGCGGCAAGGCGGCCATCGGTGCCTTCCAGAAGGACACGGAGGCGATCCAGAACGCCCCCGATCCGTTCCTGGCGCGCGTCACTCTGCATCTGCTGGCGCTGTTCGTCATCGGCCTGATCGCCTGGGCGTCGCTGTCCTACCTGGACAAGATCGTCGCCTCCCAGGGCAAGATCATCTCGACCGAGCCCAATGTGATGGTCCAGCCGCTGGAGATGGCGGCGATCAAGCAGATCCTCGTCCGTCCCGGCGATGTCGTGCGCAAGGGCGACGTTCTGGCGACGCTGGATCCGACCTTCACCCAGGCCGACGTCCTCCAGCTCGAATCCCGCCTCGCCAACGCCGACGCGCTGATCGCCCGGCTGGAAGCGGAGCATGACGGCAAGACCTTTGTGGGCGGCAGCGACCGTTACGGCTACGGCACGCTGCAGCAGTCGCTGTGGCGCGAGCGTCAGGCCCAGTACCAGTCGCAGATGCAGAGCTACGAGGAGAAGCTCGCCCGGCTTCAGTCCAACGTCTCCAAGTACGAGATGGACCGCGTCCATCTGAACGAGCGGCTGAAGGTGGTGCGCGAGATCGAAACCATGCGGTCCACGCTGCTGGCCACCCAGGTCGGCAGCAAGCTGAACCTGCTGCAGGCCACCAGCGACCGCATCGACATCGAGCGCAATCTGGTCCTGAACCAGAACGAGCTGCAGGGCAACCGCCACGATCTGCAGGCTCTGCTCGCCGACCGCGACGTCTTCGTCCAGCAGTGGAACGGCAAGATCATCGAGGAACTGACCTCCCAGCGCAACGAGCGCGAGGCCTTGCGCGAGCAGCTGACCAAGGCGCGCAAGCGCCAGTCGCTGGTCCAGCTCGACGCCCCGGTCGACGCCATCGTTCTGGAGGTTTCGCCCAAGGCCGCCCCCGGTTCGATCGCCAAGGAGGCCGAGCCGCTCTTCACCCTGGTCCCGGTCGGAGCGCCCCTGGAGGTCGAGGCCAACATCGATGCCCGCGACCTTGCCTTCGTCCAGGTCGGCGACAAGGTGCGCGTCAAGCTCGACGCCTATCCCTACATGCAGCACGGCTCGCTCGACGGCGAGGTGGCGACGATCAGCGAGGACTCCTTCTCTAACAAGGACAATGCCGGCGGGCTGCTCTTCTACCGTGCGCGCATCAAGCTGCTGACGGCCACGCTGGACAATGTCCCCTCCAACTTCCGCCTGATCCCCGGCATGCCGCTGGTGGCCGACATCAAGGTCGGCGAGCGCCGGATCATCACCTATTTCCTCCGCCCGATTCTGCGCGGGGTCGACGAAAGCCTGCGGGAGCCCTGACCTTGTTCGGCAAGCTGTTGAAGCGAAGCAAATCCACCGGTACCCGCAAGCCCGATTTCCAGCGTGGCCTCGCCGCTTTCGAGGCGGAGGACTATGCCGCCGCCGTCACCGACTGGATGCCGCTGGCCGAACACGGCCATGCCGAGGCGCAGTACCGCATGGGCCAGCTCTATGCCCGCGGCCAGGGGGTGGTGCGCGACTTCGGCGACGCCGCCCACTGGTTCCGCAAGGCGGCCGAGCAGGGCCATGTCGAGGCGCAGTTCTCGCTCGGCCTGTGCTATGCCAACGGCGAAGGCGCGCCCCAGGACACTGCCCTGCCGGTGCGCTGGTACAAGACCGTGTCGAAGGCCAGCCCGCCGACGGCCGAGGCGAACCTGGCCCTGCTCTATCCCAACGGCCTGGGGATCGGTCCGGACATCGCCCAGGCGCTGCACTGGTACCGCCAGGCTGCCGAGGGCGGCCATGCCGAGGCGCAGCACCACATCGGCCTGTTCCACGCCTACGGTCAGGGTGTCGCCCAGGACGTCGCTGCCGCCGCCGACTGGTACCGCCGGTCGGCCGAGCAGGGCTACGCCATCGCCCAGCATGCGCTCGCCTCGCTCTATGCCAACGGCCAGGGGGTGGAGCGCGACATCGGGCAGGCGCTTTTCTGGTATGGACGCGCTGCCGACCAGGGCTACGTGAATTCGCAGCTTGCGCTCGCCATCATGCATGAGCACGGCACCGGCGTGCCGGCCGATCCGGCCAAGGCGGCGGAGCTGTACCGGCTTGCGGCCGAGCAGGGGCATCCGGTGGCCCAGGTCAATCTGGGCCTGCTGTACGCCCGTGGCCACGGCGTGCCCCAGAACTATGCGGAAACCCTCAAATGGTGCCGCCGGTCGGCCGAGCAGGGCAACGTCAACGCCCAGTTCAATCTCGGCCTGATCCATTCCAACGGTCTGGCCGGCGCCCCCGACTATAGCGAGGCGGCGGTCTGGTACCGCAAGGCCGCCGCACAGGGCAATGTTGGCGCCCAGGTCAATCTGGGGCTGATGCTGGCCCATGGCTGGGCCGGCCGCCCCGATCTGGTCGAGGGCGTGGACTGGCTGCGCAAGGCCGCGGCGCAGGGTCATGCCGGTGCCATGACCAATCTGGGCGCCCTTTACGCCAACCGCGACAGCAAGGCCCACAACCCGATCCAGGCCTATGTCTGGACCATCATGGCCGCCGCCGCCACCCAACCCGGTCCCGACCGTGACGGGCTGGAGGCCAAGGCCCATGAACTCGGCGCCAGCCTCGGCAGCGAGGATCGGCACAAGGCCCAGGTCATCATGGAAGAGTGGAAGAAGAATCCCAAGTCGATGGCGGTGGCCTGATCCGGAACCGTTCGGGGCACGTGAGGGCGTCTTGGCAGTTCAGGGGAAACTCAAGGCCATCGAGCGGCTCCACGGGATCGGTTGGATGGCTTTGCGGTCAAACTGCCCGACACGGTGCTGGACGGTCGCCCGCACCTGATCCGGATCGTCGACAGAAGCAGCGGGTCGGCACCGGCCAGGGATGTCGGGGACATCTTCTTCCCGCCGCACCTGCATGGTCTGGTCGAAGCGTCCGAGCATGGCGCCTTGCACGGCTGGGCCTTCGACGAGCATGCGCCCGGCCGTTCCACGCTTCTCGACATCGAAGCCGATGATGCGCCGGTGGCGACGGTGCCCGGCGGCATCCGGCTTTCCTTCCCCTGGTCCAGGCGTCTCTGGCCGGGGGGGGGGCGTCGGGATCGTCTATACCGACGAGGACACCGGAACCGCTCAAGGCGGATCAACCTGTCACTCATCGTGCGCCGGGTAGGTCTATTGAAGCACAGAATGCGGCCTTGCCATCCGCAGTCCGGCACCAAGGTTCAGGCCGCCTTCCAAAGATGAGGCTGCGCGAAGCGTTGTAGGCTGCCGCCTTCAACTCTGGTTCTGAAGCTCACATGGGCTAGAAAGGCCGCACCGCAGATTGCTAGTGTGGAGCTGTGCGACAAGCACTCTGCCTCGGCGATATTGTCCGGGCAAGACTGGAATTGCATCCCAAAAATGTTAGGGTTAAAACAGATTTCCAATGAGCATTCGGTAATCCGCTTGGTCACCTTGTGTTAAAAGGGTGGAGCAAAGCTATGTAGTGCCGAGGCAGGTCAATAGCTTGAGTTCACTCTCTGGGCTTTTGATAGAAACTCGAATCGTCGATTCAGCGAAATCGATTGCGGTTTATCGAATGATTCTGCCTAAAAAGGTGTGTAGATGGAACGCAAGACGATAACGATACACGGCGGATCAAGTAAAAATGGATCGACGGCAATCCAAAGTTATATGGTTATGGATATGAAGCGCCTTCGTGCCGCCTCCATATCGCCAGCTATCTTGACTCGCGAGATCTATAAATCTGAAATGAGATTGGAAGATCTTGAGAGGTGCATCGATATTGGAAACGTAGATAATGGTTCTGTTGAGGATTATACAGCCTCATTTGAAATTCCTTATGAAATCTATAAGAGGCTTAGAGCTTCCCGTGACTATCGGTCATTGCGGCTCTTTGCGGGTATTCTTGAAAGAAAAATACACAATCTAACAGAAAAATTTGACCATATAATTGTTTCTGCGGAAGGATTTGAGGCATCCATCGTTCTCAAGGATGTTTTTTTCTTAAATTTTTGCGCATCCTCGCGGCATCATATAATGTAAACGTTGTTTTCTACTATCCAAACATTGTTGAGCATTCTTTGAAGTCATGGCTCCAGTGGGGCTGGATTGAGCAAGAGTCGCTCTCAACATGGATACGGAAGTACCTCCAGCCAACCCCAGCTATGGATTTTTTCCGCGGCTTGGAAAAATCATACTGGGGGAATCTGCTGGCAATAGAAGATTGGAAAAATTTCTGGCTCTCGCAAAGCTCGATAAAATTTACACTCGAGGAAAATGTCCGAGATACAGTTTCGGATTTTTACGAAATTATAGGGCTGCCAGTTCCTGAAGTTCCCAGCGTAATGCCACCACAATTTATCAATGTCGGCTGGCCGAAAGGTCTAATTTCTGCGTTTCCACTTTTCTGGAAATTTATTGGCCAAGATGCGATAAGGTGCGAGGTAATCAGGCAATTTCTTATAGACAAGTCTGGAAAAAGTGACTCTATTTCCAATAAATGTTATAATGACTTGGTTGGAAAAGTTCGGGATATATTTTTCTCAGAGGAAGGTGAACGTCGGGATCAGTCCGCTGATGAGCTTAATGTGTTCATAGAGAATGATCGAAGCGTAGACGAGGTGGTCACATACCTTTCTGAGGCGCTGTACTATTACCATGATCTTCATTTGAGCAAGTAAAGATCACAGCGATTGTTCGACCGGCTCTGGGACTGCAACCGCTTCATCGCTGTCGTCTCTCAACTCATGAGGATGCCTGAACTCACTGACTCAGCCTTACAGTGTCAGGGGTGGCTTGGCCAGGATATCTGGACTTTGTAACCTTCGTGCCTCCTCCTCTGCGGGAATCGGGTTCAGATGGCCGGTGGCGCCTGTGATGAGAATCCTCATGCGGCGATGGCGCCACTCCTTCCGCATCATCGGACAGTGCTGAGAAAATCATCCCCGTCAATCATCCGTCGTTTCGGGAAAGTCGGGATGCTATGGCGCAACCGCCGGAAAGGCGCAATGCCAGCGGTTGCCACCGGTCCACATCACGTATGGCGCACACTTTCCAGAACCGCGACGCTTTCATGCAGTTGCTGGACCGCGCGTACCAGCAGCGCCTCAGCTCCTGATAGCGCAGCCCATAGCCGCCGCTTTCGGGGTCGTGGATGATGCAAGCATAGTCCTGTCCGGTCCTCTCCACGGCATCCCGGACCTGACGGGCGCCGAAGCCGGTGTGCAGGCGGCGGTGGAGGCGCTGGACCGCCGGCTGGACGATGGTCTCCACCTCCACCTCGTCGAACACGGGGACCGTCTGGGTCACCGGTGCCCCGGAGGGAGTGATTGCTCACCCGGGTGGCGGCAGCTGAGCCGTTAAGCGACGGCGAAGGTGCCGTCGACAAGATCGCGGATGGCGGTCCAGGCGGACTGGCCTTGGCGGCGCGCGGTTCCAGTGACGGAGCGATAGCCGGCGTGAATACCCGGCCCCCACTCGGCCCGGAAGCCGTTGGTGACCTTGCGGAAGATCACGGACGGGCGGATTTCCTGCTCGCTGCCGTTGTTGGTGGGCGGCACGCGGCGGTCGCTGAGGAAGACGAAGAACTTGCCGCGCCACGCCTTGACTTGGCGCTGCAACTCACGTCCGGCTGGATGGGCGGCGGGCACACCGAGCAGGGCATCCAGGCGGCGTTCGGCCTTGTAAAGGCCGAATGAAGTTTGGTTCTCCCGCACTTTGCGTGAAGGCTCCGCTCACGCTGCATATAGCGTGCGGCTACGCAGGAGTTCGAAGTCGGCTCGGCCGTACATGGTGCGCTTGATGGTCTTCAGTCGGTTGATCCGCCCCTCGACCGGGCCGGTCGACCAGGGCGTCTCCAGTGCCGCCCGCACGGCCGCCAAGTCCTTCCGGAGCCCGGACGCGAAGCCCTCCAACGGTGTCCCGGCGGCGGCCGCCAGCCAATCGTCGAGGGTGCCCGTCCCTTGCTTGCGCACCAGCGCGGCGAAGCCGTGCGCGAGATTGCGCATGTCGCTGAGCGCGGGGACATCGGCCAGCAGCGTGTCTACGAACACCCGGTCAGCCTCCGCCAGATCCTTCCGGTCGGCTTGCAGAAGGCGCGCCACGCCCCGGATGGACGGAGGCTTCCATCTGTCCGTTTTCGAGGGTCCGGCGTCCAGCGGATCCGAGGACCTCCGGCGCCGAATTGCGGCCCACGCCCGCACCGTTGATCGGCCGCCGGTGAAACCCCGGCCGCCGATCTCACGCCACAGCGCGGTGGCGTTTCGCTGACCTTCGGCCCAGCGGTGCTCCAAGTGCTCGAGGTACGGCGCGAGGCCCCCCCCCCGCCGCCTGATGGGCGAGCCCAGGTGCCGGGGCCGCCGTCACGCAGCCAAGCACGCACCGTCTTGCGATCCAGGGCGCAGCTCCGGGCAATCGCACTGACCGTGGCGCCGGCGTCCGCTAGCCGTCGGACCTCCGCGTAGCGGGCGAGACGGGGAGCGTGCGTGGCCACCTTCCTCACGTCCCGTGCCGACGGCTTTGCGGGCGCCCGAGTAACCGGAGGTGCGCCTGCCGATGCGCAAGGAGTCGCGGCGCGTCGGACAGCAGCGTGGTGGGCGCCGATCGCCGCGCACACGGCGTCACCGAGATTGCGCAGGAGATGCCACCGGTCTGCGACATGGACCGCACTCGCTGCGCCCTGGCGGGCGCCGTCGGCATATACGTCGGCCCGGTCGCGAACAATCACCTCGACCCCAGGGTGCGCGCGCAGCCATGCGGCGAAACTGGAGGCGTCCCGATCCGGCAGTAGGTCCACCAGGTCGCCACGCTCGAGGTCAACCAGGATGGTCCCATAGCGATGGCCCTTGCGCCACGCCCACTCGCCCACCCCCAGCACCCGAGGCGCAGGGGTGTCGATGCGTAGCGCGGTGGTGGCGAGCCGCAGGAGGGTGTCGGCAGAGACCGGCATGGCAAGGCGCTGGACGAGTCGCCCGCCGGCTTCGCCGCCCAGGGCGAGGGCAATGTGGCGCTGAATATCAACGAGGCGCTCGGAGCGCCGGGCGGAGGGCTGTACAATCCCCGGCAGCCGTTCGGTGAAGGTGCGCTTCGGGCAACTGGCCTCTCGGCACAAGAACCGGCGTGCTTGGAGGCGGAGAATTACCGGCCGGCCTTGCCATGGCAGATCGGCCAACCGGCGCTCATAACGGCTGTACACGCGCGATGAAGGCGCGTGGCAACGTGGGCACGGGACTGACGAGCGTCGAGGGCTGTCAGGCGACCCGTCAAACTGCCCCCCTGGCGCCATGAGGAATTGCCCCCTTGAGAGAAGGGGACTTGAGGGATGGCGAGCTTGAACGAGGCTATTCCGCGGGGCTGTGAACCGCGGAGGGACGTGATGAAGGCGCCGGATGATGTGTTGGCGATGCTGAAGCTGAAGGCGCTGGGCTGGGGCGTGAAGCGGATTGCGGCGGAACTGGGCTGCTCCAAGCACACGGTGAAACGGTGGCTTGGTCTGGGAGGCTGGCGTCCATGCGCGTCGCCCTCGCGCTCAAAGCGGCTGGATGAACATGGCGATTGGCTGGCCGATCGGTTCCGGCGGCATGCTGGCAACGCCGACGTGATCCGGCAGGAACTGGTGCGGGAGAAAGGGATCGCGGTCAGCCTGCGCACGGTGGAGCGGGCGGTGGCGCCGCTACGCCGGGAACTGGTCGCCCAGGCGCGGGCGACGGTGCGTTTCGAGACGCGGCCGGGCGAGCAGATGCAGATCGTCTTCGGCGTCCGGCGCATCGAGATCGGCGGGGTGACGACGATGGTGTTCGTGTTCGTAGCGACGCTGGGCTTTTCCCGCCGGCTGCATGTGCGGGCCTACGGGCATGAGAAGCAGGACAGCTGGTTCGACGGCCTGGAAAGCGCCTTCCGGGCCTTCGGCGGTGTGCCCGAGGAGGTCCTGCTCGACAATGCGCGGGCGCTGGTCCTGTACCACGACGCGGCCAGCCGGGAGGTGGTTCTGCACCCGCGCCTGCACGCCTTCGCCCGGCACTGGGGTTTCCGGGTGCGGGCCTGCGCGCCATACCGGGCGCGCACCAAGGGCAAGGACGAGCGTGGCGTCGGCTACGTCAAGCGCAACGCCATCGCCGGCCGGTCCTTTGCGACCTGGGCGGAGTTGGAAGCGCATCTGGAGGCCTGGACGAGGGACATCGCCGATCAGCGGTGTCACGGCACGACCGGTGAAGCACCGATCGAGCGTTACCGGCGGGAAGAAACCCAGGCGCTGAAACCGCTGGCCGGCATCCAGCCCTTCACCACGGCGCGCGACCTGGTTCGCCGGGTCGGCACGGACTGCGCGGTGGAGGTGGACGGCAACGCCTATTCGGTGCCCTGGCGGCTGATCGGCGAGCGGGTCCGGGTGATGGTGGAAGCCGGCACGGTGCGGATTCTCCATGCCGGCCGCGAGGTGGCGATCCATGCCGAGTTGAAGGGGCGGCACGGGCGCTCGATGCAGGATGCCCATCTGGTCGGCGTCGCCGGGGCGGACGGCCGCCCGGTCCGCGTCGTCCGGCCCGAGGACGACGGCGCGGTGGCAGCGGTGCCGGCGCTGTTGCGCCCGCTGGCCGAATACGAAGCCGTGGCCGGGGGAGGTTTCTGATGACCGACCATGATCATCTGATCGCCATGCTGAACCGGTTGAAGCTGACGGCCTTGCGCGACCAGCTTGACAGTCTGATCGACGAGGCCGGGCGGCGGGAACTGACGATCCGCGAGTCCTTGGCGTTGTTTTGCGAGCGGGAGATCGCCCGACGCGACCAGCGCCGCATCGACATGGGCTTCGGGCTGGCCCGCTTCCCCTTCGTGCGGGAGTTGGCCGGCTTCGACTTCGCCGCCCAACCCTCGCTATAAGGTGCCGGGCGGGGAAAGGCTTTCCCATCCCCGCTCCGCTGCCTTCAGCCTGACGGCAGTATAAAGCCCTGAGGCGGGCGGCCGGCGCTGTGCAGCGACCACATGACCTGATAGGCGCGTTCCAGGTTGCGGGTGAAGCGGTGGCTGTCGAACAGCGGCGCCGTCATCCGCCCATCCTCCAGCCGCTTGCGGAAACCGGCCCGGCGGGCGGGATCGCCGGCAAGCGCCACCGCCAGATCCTCGTACTCGGCCAGCGACTGCGTCACCGTGTCGGGCAGCCCCGCAGCATTCAGCAGGCTGGCCGCCACCCGCGAGGCGAAGGTTCCGCCCAGGCAGGTGACCACCGGACAGCCCGCCCACAGCGCGTCGCTGGTGGTGGTGTGGCCGGTGTAGGGCAGGGTGTCGAGCGCCAGATCGGCGATGCGGTAGCGGGCGATGTGGTCGGCCAGCGGGCGGGGCGGGGCAAAGACCAGGCGGGCCGGATCGACCCCTTGGGCCTGCGCCGCGGTCTTCAGGTTGCCGGCCGCCAGCGGGTTGGCTTCGAACAGCCACAGCACCGAACCCGGTACGCGCTTCAGGATGCGCATCCAAAAGCCGAACATGGTGGGGCTGATCTTGTAGGCGGTGTTGAAGGCGGCGAAGATGACACCCGTCTCCGGCAGGCCGCACTGGCTGCGCGACGGGACGCTGTCGGGCAGCGGCCGGCGCCGGTCGTTGATCTGGTAGGCGTCCGGCAGCAGCACCAGCCGCTCGGCATAGAAGAGCTGGTGCTGCGGCGGGGTGACGAAGCGGTCGCCGATCACGTAATCCATGTGCGGGCAGCCGATGGTCCCGGGATAGCCCAGGTAGCTGACCTCGACCGGCGCCAGCCGGCGCGACAGCAGGTCGAGCCGGGTCTGCTTCGTGTAGCCCTTCAGGTCGATCATGATGTCGACGCCGTCGTCGGCCATGCAGCGGGCGATGGCGTCGAGCGGTACGCTGCGGATGTCGCGGAAGCGGTCGAAGGCCTTCACCAGCCGCTGGCGCATCGCGCTGCCGTCGTCCGGGCCGTAGGAATAGGCCAGCACCTCGAACCGCTCGCGGTCGTGCAGCTCGAACAGCTCGGCCGCCAGGAAGGCGGTGGCATGCTCGTGGAAGTCGGCGGAGACATAGGCGATGCGCAGCCGCCCGCCTGGCGACGGGAGGCGCGGCTGCAGGGACGCGACGGAGGGGCGCTTGACCACCCGGTCGAAGAACAGGCGGGCGGAGCGGTCCTGCTGGGCCGGTGTGGTCTCGATCGAGAGGGCGGCCAGCGGGATGACGACGCCCCCGTCCTGATCGATGATCTCCCTCACCCGGCCGCAGAGCCGGTCATAATCGTCCCAGTCGCACAGCGTCTGCATCAGGTACAGATGGTAGCACAGCGCCTCGGTCTTGGCCGGGGACAGCGCCACCGCACGGCTATAGGCGGCCTTCGCTTCCGACAGCCTGCCCAGCTCGCGCAGGGTATGGGCATGGCCCAGCATCGCTTCGGCATGGCCGGGCTCCACGACCAGCGCCCGGCGCAGCGCCCGGTCGGCCTCGGCCACGCGATGGCTCTCGCGCAGGGCCACGCCCAGATTGGCGGCGGCGAGCGCGCTGATGGGATTGAGCCGGAGCGCACGGGCGAAATCGATCGACGCTCCGTTGCGGTCGCCCAGCGCCAGCCGGGCCGAGCCGCGGTTCACATAGGCCTCCGGCGTGGAGGGCGAGAGCTGGACGCAGCGGTCATGGGCCGCCAATGCCTCGGCCATGCGGCCCAGCGACTGGAGCACGGTGCCGAGATTGCCGTGGCTGTCGGGCAGGTCCGGGCGCATGGCGATCGCCTGGCGCAGGATTGCCTCCGCCTCCTGCGCCCGGTTCTGCATCATCACCGTCACGCCCAGAAGCTGGGCGACCTCGCCCGTTCCGGGGGCGGCCTGCAGAATGGCGCGGCACAGCCCTTCGGCCTCCGCCATCCGGCCTGCGCGGAAATGCGTCAGCGCCGCCTGCAGCGCTTCGTTCAGCGTCATCGCCCAGCCCCTCCGGCGACCCGCGCGGCGGCTTCCGCCGCCACGTCCGCCGTCACCCTGCCCATCACCTCGGCCCAGTCGTTGGATCTCGCCTGACGGAACAGGCGCATGGTCGGATACCAGGGGCTGTCGAGCCGGTCGCGCATCCACCGCCAGTCGGCGAACCATTTCAGCACCACCCAGGTCGGCCGCCCCATGGCGCCGGCAAGATGGCAGACCGAGGTGTCGCACGAGACGATCAGGTCCAGGTTGGCCATCACCGCGGCGGTGTCGAGGAAGGCATCCGGACCGGCGTCGAAATCCGCCCCCAGCTCCGTCACCGCCACGCGGTCGCGCAGCCGCGCCAGATGGTCCAGGCCCGACACCTTCTGCAGGCTGTAGAGCCGGACGCCCGGCAGCCGCGCCATCGCCTCGAAACACTCCAGCGGGATCGACTTGCCGGTCTCGTTGCCGTGCCAGTTGATGCCGACGCGCAAGGCCGGGCGGCTGCCGCCCTCCAGCCGGTCCAGCCGGTCCGCCCAGCGGGCCGCCAGCGGCGGTTCCGCCCGCAGATAGGGCACGCCGCCCGGAACGGTGTCCGGCGTGGTCCCCAGCCGGTGCATCAGGCTCATCAGCGAGATGTAATAATCATAAGGCGGCAGCGGTTCGCCGAAGGCGAACAGCCCGTCCAGGTCCGGCGCGGTCGACAGCACCCGCTTCAGCGTCGGCTGGCATTCGTAGAGCACCCGCGCGCCCATGCGCTTCAGCACGCCGGCATAGCGGATGTACTGGAAGGAATCGCCCAGCCCCTGTTCGTAATGCACCAGCAGGGTCCGGCCCTCCAGCGGCTGGCCCTGCCACAGCGTGCCCGGCATGTTGCGCTTGCGCCAGACCGGCTGTTCCAGCCGGCCCTCATAGGCGACGGTGCCGTTGGCGTAGTCGCCGGCCATCAGCAGGCAGGTGCCGAGATTCTTGCGGTATTCCGGCTTGCCGACGGCGATGGCGAGCGCCCGGCGGTAGTTCAGCGCCGCGTCATGCGGAGACCCCAGGCTGAGGCTGACCGCGCCCAGATTGTTGTGGTTGACCGCGACGTCCGGCTCGACGGCAAGCGCCAGCCGGTAGACGGCGCGCGCCCGTTCCCCGTCGCCGGTGAACATGAACAGGTTGCCGAGCGTCAGCAGCGCCCCCGGATAGTCCGGCTGCAGCCGCGCCAGCTCGCGGCAGGCGACCAGCGCATGATCGAGGTTGCGCCGGTCGAGCAGGATGCTGCCCAACGCATTCAGAACGTCCGGATAGGCGGGGCGCAGGCGCAATGCCTGGCGCAGCGGCTCCATCGCCTCGTCCGGCCGGCCGGCGGCCCGCAGCGACAGACCGAGATTGCCGTGCAGGTTGGCGATGTCGGGATGCTCGTCGGCCAGTCGGCTGAAGGTCGCGGCGGCCTCGTCGAAACGGCCGTCCCGGAACAGGGCGGCGCCCCCGTTGAAGGCCTCGACGAAGGCCGGTGAGAACTCGGAAATGGCAACCCCCAACGCTTCAGACCCCAACGCTTGGCCTCTGACGCTCGATCGCACCGATGACCGGCGGCGCGGATCGATTGTCGCACGGACCCGCGGCTTCTTAACCCAAGACCCCGGCCATCAGCAATAAAGCGCTGCCTCTTGCACGTCTTTGATCTACCCCCTGCGGCGGCCGGGACCTTACCTCTGTGATCTCCGGCCGATCGCCGCCCAAGAGATCTCGGTGACCCTGGCGAGCCGCACGTCTTCCAGCCCGGCGCCCGTCATCAGCGCTTTCCCCTCGTCGCGGCGCTGAACTGGGGATCAGCGCCGTCCTCGTGGAGGGGATCGGGTGGGCTTGGGGGCATCCAGTTCGTATGCGTCATCGGACTGGGGGGGAAAGCGGGGCACGGATTCACGCTCGCTGTCTTGCGGGTTTCGCGGGATGCTGGCGAGCCCCCGCCGCCCTCTGGGATCACAGCTCTCGTCGATCAACGGTGGCGACGATGGGCCGGCGCCGGTATCGGCTGCGTGCGGGTCTGCGCTGTGGCGGCGCCTTGTGTGGGCGGTCGGGGGATCGGCGTCGCGCAGCCGGTTGCGGGCGACGCGGGGTGTGGCCTCGGCGTCCACGCCGAGGCGCCGCAGCTCACGCGCGAACCGCTCGCGCCAAAGCTGGAGGTCGGCGGGGCCGGGCGCCAGCCGCCGGCCGCCGGCACCGACCGCGCGGACCGCGATGTGGACGTGCGGGTGCTCTGTGTCGTCGTGGCGGACCATGACCCAGTCGTGGGTGCCGGCGAAGGTGTCGTGCGCCCATCGGCGGGCTGCGGCCTCCACCCGGTCGGGCGGGGTGCCGGGGGGCATCGACAGCGTCAGGGCGACGCTCTGCGCGGCGTTCGCCGCATCCCGGCCCCGGCCGTCCACGGCGTTGGCCAGCAGCCAGTCGTCGTGGAGGGCGAGCAACTGCGTGCGTTCGGTGATGCACTCGCCCTCGTGGGTTTCGGCGGGCAGCTTGCCGTTGCGGGTGATGTAGTCGAACTGGGCGAGCAGATGGCCGGCAACGCCCCGGGCGCGGCCGGTCAGCTTCACCACCGCTTCCGGTGTCTTGACCGCGGGAGCCCCGGACCGGGCCTTGGCGCCGGAGGGCAGGGACGGCGGGGCGCGCTCCCGTCCGAGCCGGATGTCGCGGCCGTGTCGGGTTGGCGGAAGTCGCCAGACATCGTCGTCGCTCATGGTCTGCGCCCGCGAAGAGTGGCCCTGGCCGACGCCGACGGCGGCGGCCAAGTGAATGAACTGTCATGCCGCCAGGGCCGTGTCCAGCCGGACCATCCAATGGACCCCGGTCTTTTCCGAATGCACCGCCTGTGCGTCCGGCTCGACACCTGCCGGGCGCTGTGCCGCACTCAGCCCATCGCGGACCGACCGCTGGACCGCCTGACCGAGGCATTGACCGACCTGGAGGAGCGCGTTGCCGGTCAGCCCGCGCACAGTGCTGCGGGCCTGTCCGGCTGCAGCTGGCCGAGACCAACATGCGCACCTCCCACCGCAACGCCGGCCTGGAGGAGCTGAAGGCCTCGCTGCTGGTGCATGGCCAGCTGCAGCCCATCGTCGTCACCCGAGCCCCCAACGCTGACGGCTTCGCGGTCGTCGCCGGCGCCCGGCGCACGCTGGCCGCCCGTGCGCTGGTCACCGAGGGCAAATGGCCCGACACCGCCCGGCTCGCCGCGGTGTGCCGCCGCGCTCGCGAGGCCGAGGCCCGCGAACTGAGCTTGGCGGAGAACCTGCAACGCGTCGCCCCTTGCGCCGCCGACGAGGCGCTGGCTTTCGCCCGGCTGGTCGGGGACGGCGCCGAGCCGGCGGCACTGGCGGCGCGCTTTGGCCGGCCGGTGCGCTACGTCCGCCAGCGGCTGGCGTTGGCCGCCCTCAGTCCCGCCGTGCTGGAGGGCTTGCGCGAGGGCCGCATCCCGCTGGCGGTCGCCGAGGCGCTGACCCTGTCCGCCTCGCATGCCCGTCAGGAGGAGCTGCTGCTGCGCGTGGTGGAGTGCCCGCCGGTGGACGCCGCCCGCTATGTGCGCGAGGCGCTGCGCCGGGCGCGGCTGCCGGCCGGCAACGCGCTGCCCGGCGTGCTGGAGGCCTATGCGGCTGCCGGCGGCACGCTGACCCGCGACCTGTTCGACGGTGCCGACGACGGCTTGGTCGATGACCCGGCGCTGTTCCTCGCCAGCCAGCGGGCGGCGCTCGAAGCCGAGGTCGAGCGGCGGCGGAGCGATTGGGCCTTCGTCGAGGTGCAGGACGGTCCCCAGGCCTGGAGCTGGCGCGGCGCCTTCAGCCATGCCGTGCCGGCGCTGACGCCGGAGCAGCAGGTGCTCGTCGCCGGCCTTCAGAGGGAGCTGGAGCGCCCGGACCTCACCGAGGCGGAGCGCGCCCTCCTGGAGCACCGGCTGGATGCCATCGAGCCGGAGTACGAGCGCCGCGCCTGCGGCGTGGTGGCGGTGCTGGCACCGGACGGAGCGGTGCAGTGGGTGGAGGGCTTGCGCCGCCGCGAGCCCGAGCCGGCCCCGGTGGAGGACGACGATCTGCCGCCCTGGGAGGGCCCGCCGGCTGGCGGGGGGCGGTGGACACGCCTGAGGCGCCGACGCTGTCGGCGGCGGTGCGCGGGGAGCTGAGCGCGGTGCGCACGGCGAGCCTCCAGGCGGCTGTCCTGGGCACGCCCGCCATGGCGTTGCGGCTGGCCTGCTTCGCCCTGTTGGCGCCCGGGGCCGGGCCGTGCGGCCTGTTCGGGGCCGCGCACCGCTTTCCCGCCGGAACGCGCGAGCAGTACGCCAGCCAGGCGTGGCGGCGGGTGGAGGAGGTGCAGGCGGCCTGGGCCGGCCGGCTCGGTTTGGAGGCGGGCGGTTACGCCGCCGATCCGCCGGCGCTGTGGGTGGCCCTCGGCGACCCGGCGGTCGACCTGTCCCGCCTGTTCGCCGTCCTGGTGGCGGTGCGCTGCCATCTCGGCCACGGCGAGGCCGGCATCGGCCTGGAGGTGGCGCGCGCGCTCGGCGCCTCGGTGGCGGCGGACTGGCGTCCCGGTCCGGCTGTCCTAGAGCGTCTGCCCAAGGCGCTGATCGAGGAGGCCGCCCGGGCCATCGCCCCCGGCTTCGCCCAGGCCGTCGCCCGGCTGCGCAAGGCGGAGATGGCCGAGCGGGTCGGGCGCTGCCTGGAGCATCGTGGCGATCCCGCTGCGTGGCCGGACCTCACCGGCGGCGCGGTGTCGGTCTCCCGCGGCACCCTGGCAGCGGCGCAAGCGGCGGCGGCGTCTTGGCTGCCGCCCGGCACCGCCCTTCCCGCCGATGCCGCCGGTGACGCCCCCGGTGCCGCTCCGCTCGCCATCGCGGCGGAGTGACACAAGGGCCGCTCAGCCAGTCAGGACGCGACAAGACGCAGGGGTGCCTGGAGCGTCCGGGCACACCGTCCCTCAACCCCACTCCCCACAGGAAGCTTCCGCCATGGGCCATATCGACCAGATGGAGCGCTACGGCTTCGTGCCCGCCAACCACAGGGCTCCGAATTTCTTTCCCGTTGAGCTGGTGCCGATGAGGGCGGCCGGGCGGACGATCGAGGGCTGGCGCGCCCTGATGCGTGCCGACACCGGGAGGGTGCTGCATTGCTGGCAGGATGGCTACAAGCTGGTGCCGCACGCGGACGCCACCGCCGCCTTCGACGCCGCCCTGCGCGCCGGTGGGCTCGACACCACCGGCATGCTGGTGGCGACCGACCTCACCCACGACGGCCGCCGGCTGTTCCGCCAGTATGTTCTGCCTGCCCACAGCGTCGAGGTCCGCCCCGGTGACGTCACCGCGCTGCGCATCGTCGGTTTCAACAGCTACGACGGCAGCCTGGCGGTGTCCTGGCGTGGCGGCGGCTACCGCTTCGTCTGCGCCAACACCACGGTGATCGGCCGCGACATCGCCGCCGCCAAGGCCCGCCATTCCGCCGGGCTCGACATGGAGGCGCTCGCCCGCGGCATGGTGGCGGCCTGCGCGCTCTATGTCGCCGAGACCGCACGCTGGATCCGCTGGGCGGCGGTGCCGGTCGACACCGACCGGGCGGTGCGGGTGCTGGGCGCCTTGCCCGGGGCCAGCGACGCCTTGGTCGGTCAGCTGACCACCGCCTGGGTCGGCAGCCGTGAGGACGACACGCTGTGGGCACTGTTCAACACGCTCACCCACTGGGCGACCCACGATCCCACGCGCGGTGGCAACCGCATGGCGACGGTGCACACCCGCCAGGAACGGGTGGCGCGGCTGATCGACAGCAAGCCGTGGGCGGAGTTGGAGGGCAGGGCCGTCTGAGATGCGCCACGCGGCAGCTCTCGCCTGTCATCCTCCGCCCGTGAGGCCAGTGTGGCGCCGTGCTCGGGGCCGTCAAGGACGCGCTGGCGCGCGCCGCTTTCGCGGTGCCTGTCGGGCCTCCTTGACCGCCCCTGCGCGCGTCGCCCTGCGGGACCGAGGTCGGGACGGAGGGATGATCCTTTCCAGTCGAACAAAGGGATATCAGGCGAAGAAAGTAAGAAATAAAATCAGATTATTTGCTGCATCGTTACTTGAGAAGCGGCGCGATTTGTCGATATATTGCAATGAAATGATTGGAAGATGCAAATAAAGATAGGCAACTAGATCCTCTGCGCCATTGTTTTGTTTGGCGCCTCTGGCATAATAGGTCTTGTGAGGACGGCGGAGGGACCAGCGATCGGGGTCTTCTCGGTCTCCCCAAAAAAGGTGGGCGCAGGGAGCGGCAACTCCCCACGCCCGGCCATCCCTTCAAACGGTTCAAGCTCAAAAGGGACGACATTCATGCATAGCACCGACGCCACCCGTCCGGCCAGGACGCATCCGCACACCGCTCCCGTCAGCCCCGACCCGGTGCAGGCCTACCGCGCCGCCCGGGGCCGCGCTCGCGCGGAGGAGCAGCGCGCCCGCCTTCCCGCCGTCGCCCAGGCCATGCGCCCGGTCCTGCCCGCCCCCGACGCGGACTGGAGCGAAGACGATGTCCGCCTGCAGGCCGAGGAGGCCGTGCAGGCGATCGCCCAGCCCTTCCTCGACCATGGTGCCGTGTTCGGCCAGGACCTCGACGGCCAGCTCGATCCCGACCGCGCCCTGCTGCCGGCCGCCGGCATCCTCGGCGCGCTCTGCCACGCCCTCTACCGGCAATTGGAACTGGCCGACCAGCGCATCGACCGCCTCGCCCTGTCCTTGCGCCAGCAGCTCGACGAGGAGGGGCTGCAGCCCGCCTCCGAGATCGGCAGCCTGCGCCTGGAGCGGCTGCAGCATCAGCTGGCCCAGGCCGAGGCGATGCGCGACCTCGCCCGCGCCGCCGCCATCGGCGCCGCCACCGCCTATGCCCGCGTCACCGGCGACGTCTATGCCCACCGCTCCTCCTTCAACCAGGCGGTTCCCCAGGTTACCGCCGCCCGCGTCGTTGCCTGCGACTGGCAGGAGGCCCGCGCCGCCCGCCGTGCCGCCGACGAGCGTCGGGTGGTGGAGGGGTTCCAGCTGCTGGTCATGGGCGGCGAGACCGCCGACGCGGCTGCCTTGACCGCAGCACTCGACCGCGCGCTCGCCCAGCACCCCGACACGCTGGTGCTGCGCACCGGCAACCGCCGCGGCGTCCAGACACTGGCGGCACAATGGGCGCTGGAGCACGGCGTGCCCTGCATCGTCCATGCCCCGCGCTGGCAGGCGGGCGGCAAGGCGGCCGGCTTCGAGCGCAACGGCGCCATGGTGCGCGCCGCCCTGACCGGCGAGGGGCGGATGGTGCTGGTCGCCGACCGCGACGACACCGGCTCGCGCCACCTTGCCGCCGCCGGCCTGCGCCAGGGGATGCGCGTCTGGTGCCTCGCCGAGCGCCGCCTGCTGGAGCCCGGCGACGTCGCCTACCGGCCGGCCCCCACCCAGCAGTGAGCGCACCGGCAGCCCCCACCCTGTCCGGCGGGGGCTCGCCGCCGGCATGGCAAATGCGGGAAACACGCAAAAGCCTGGAAAATTTGCCCGGCGGCGCGGAGCGCCGCCGGGCGGCCGCGTTCGCGGCCATCACCGCACAGGGCCTCCGGCAGGGCCGATGAGGGCCGACGGTTTGGCTTCGGTCGGCGGGCTCATTTTGTGCCGCAGCGGCGTTCGGTCGCATCAGAACCATTTTCACGGGTAAACCATTTCACAGATTCATCTCTGAACTCTGATTACCAACGCATGCATCGACTTTAAGGGAAATGCGATGATACGCCGGGTCATGACGATCAATGGTCGACGCACCAGCGTGCGGATGGAACGGGGCTTCTGGGAAGCCCTGGAGGATGTGGCTCAGCACCGCAGGCTCACGATGACCGATCTGGTATCCCAGATTGACGAGGGGCGCGGCGAAGCGCCGCTTACCAGGAAACTGCGGGTAACCGCCGTGTCACACTTTCGTGAATTGCTCAACAAGTCGCCCGACCATGGCGGTTTTGGACGCGAGAAAGTTCAGAGCCACGGTATGCCAGCCCTCTGGACAACAAACGTTTGAGGAAGCTCACCATGGGTCACGCGACCAAGGGGGCCCTCTGGACATTGGCGTCTGCCTTTAGCTTCATGGCCGCCAACCTCCTCATCAAGCACTTGTCTGCGAAGCTTCCAGCCTTGGAGATGGCACTCTTCCGCTCGGCCGGTGGGCTCATCCTGGTCGTGGTGGCATGGCGGGCTTTCCTGCATCTGCGCCAGCTTCAGGACCCTCAGGGACACTTGATCCGCGCCGCGGTGGGAGCGGTGTCCCTCATGGCCCTGGTCCATGCCTACAGCTCGCCGGCACTCCCGGTCGCCCTGGTGACCGCCTTCATGTACACGCGCGTCCTGCTGGTCATCCCGATGCAGCGAGTCTTCCTTGGCGAGCGGGCCGGCCGGCGGGTGTGGATCGCCGCGGGGATCGGCATCGTCGGTGCCCTGGTCGCACTGTGGCCGCGCCTGATGGCAATCGGCACCCCGCATTGGGATTGGGCGGTCGCCTCCCTCGTCATCGCTGCCTTTGCCGGGGCCGGGAGCCAGATCGCCATGCGCCGGCTTGCCAGGACGAACCCCGCTTCTGTGGTGGTGGCGGTTGCCGCAATCCTCGTCAGCGCCATTGTGGCGGTGCCGGCCTCCTCTGTCATGGTGGAACCGCCGGCCGACGATCTGCCGTGGTTGGCCGGAATCGCCGTGCTGTCGGCTTGTGCCCAATGGTCGACCGTCCGCAGCTACAAGCACGCCAGCCCGGCTGTCCTCATGCCTATCACCCTGATCGATGTGCCGGTGGCGCTGTCGGCCGGCTATTTGCTGTTCGGTGAGATGCCGGGCGTCAACGCTGTGGTGGGAGCTGTCATCATCATCGCAGCGGCAGCCTATGTCACATCCATGACGGATGCACGTCCGAGACGCATCCGAGTCGCAGCATAAAAAATGGTTACGGTTCCAAGCGGCGATACGCGGCATGGATGTGCTGTGTAAGATTATTATCCAAATTGGACATGGCGATATACCAGAGTATGTGATGGCAACTTTGTTAGCCTACAGTTGAGCATACCCAACGCATATGGGGTATGATTGGCGCCAACCGCTGGTAAGGTTCCAGGCGTTGCACTCAGCTATGGAATTTAAATTTCTTAATGCTCGCAATTCCGTCAGACATACCGACGCCTTTCTCCGATTTGGCGGTGATGGCTGCCCGTTTAAGGGCGCCATTGGTCGTGTTTGATGAGAAGGATCAATGCAGATACACAAGCGAGTGGATGCGCAGAGTTTACGAGTTCTGCGACTTCTCACGCCCTGCCGACTTCGAGGCAATTCTGCGGCGCGCATGGGAATATGGCGGGAATCGGGAGGTTGGTGCGCCCCCTGATCTTGAGACTAGCTTAGCGATGGCGCGGGCCAGCCGGCAACGCATCAGGTTGGAGTTTGTTCGCACTCAGCCGCGTCGATTGATTTGCAATCATGTCCGCATCGGGTCGGGCTGGAGCGCACAATTGCGCGTGGAGCCGGAACGTGCCGGCCTTGAGCACTACTTTACCGCAGACATGCCAGTTACAGGCATCGTGGAGGCAATACGCCGCCACGAGCAAGCCAAGCGTTGTGCCCGCGCCCTCGATAGCGTCTCTTTGGCCGTGGTGGTGGTGGGACCAGATGCTGGGGTGCTTCACTCCAATGATGCGGCAAAGAGTTTGTGTCAGCGTAACGATGGCTTCTTGGTTGATGACAATGGCCGCCTGCGCGCCATAGATCCAACGGTTGATCCATTCTTTGCGCGCACAGTGGCCATGGCGGCCATGGGGGAAATCCCTGGAGGTCGGTCGTTGCTGCATATCGCGGGCTGTCAACCTGGGGCGCCGCATGCGGTCTCCATTACCGCTGGTGCCGATCAGCCGGGTGTGGCTGCGATTGTAGCCATATCGTCCGCGAAACTCGATGATGTGGCGGTGACGCGACTGTTGCGCGATCAATTCGGTCTGACTTCGGCTGAGGCGACGCTCGCAGTGGAAATCGGCGGCGGGAAGACAAATGACCAAGTATCAAAAATTCTTGGAAAGTCTCCCGCAACAGGTCGCGAGCAACTTCACAATATATTCAAGAAGCTCGCTCGTCAGAACATCGCCGTTAAAGGACAGATTGAGCTGTCAAGGTGGGTATCCGTTCTGGCGTCGATTACCGGCGCCGCCCGGAAGAGCGGCAACCAATAAAATATGAGAGAAAAATGAAGCATAAGACCTCGAACGCATATGAACTCGATCTTTCTGAGATCGTTTTTGATCTCACCCGATCCGGTTTGGATGCAGGACAGGCGGAGCGTGCCGTTTCGCTCTACCGCGATTTTCTCGCGACCATCGCAGCCCATCCGGCCGCTGCTGTGGTTCCCACCAAACTGATCGATAAGGCGTGGCACGCACATATGTGCCGGCCGAAGAAATATCATCAGGACTGCATGCTGGCCTTTGGCGAGATCATTGACCATACGCCTGGCGTGACGGGAACCGCCGAATATGAGGCTGCATACGCTGCGACGCGAAAGCTGGCACCGTTCGGTGAGTCGATGCCGGAATGTGCGTACGCCAACGACGACATGGCCGGCGCCGATTGTTTCCGCAAGGAGCCAGGGGAAGACCAGGAGGATCCGCTCGCGACCAAGGCTGCCTAAGCCGATGCACGGCATGCGCCCGCCTGTTGGCCCAGGCGGGCGCAGCCGTTCAATCCGGTAACCGAATCGAACCGATCACACATAGCTTGGGAGCCGTGATGATCAACCATGAGCATACCGCCGTAGTCGGCGGGTGCAAGGGCAAGCGCATGCCCGATGCACATTTACCGTATATCGATCATTTGTCCGTCGACCAGCTTCGCCGTCGGGCGGCCTATGACCGCGCCGACGCGCTGGCGATGGTCGATCAAGTGTCTGCCGGTACCGTCTCCATGCTGTTGGAGGATGCCGAACGCTGCGAAGCGCGGGCGACGATGCTCGAGCAGCGGTGCGGCGGCAGCATCGCCGCCGGCTTGGGCGGGCTGACGATCGAAACCGCCCTCACCCAGCTGGTGCAGGCGGCGCGCGGGCGCATGGTCGGCGATCAGCCCGGCCGCCCGGCTTCGCCGATCACCGCGATCCACGCGGTCATCCGGCGCCACATGGACCGCGGTACCGCCTATGCCTTCGTGGCCCACTGCGCCGACAGCACCTGGTGCCGCCTGCAGTCTGCCCCCCAGCCGACGCTGGAGGCCGCCTATGTCGCCGCCGTCCGATCCCTGGTCTCCCTGACGGTGAGGGGGCGATGATGTCCGACATCGCGCCCGCCTTGCCGTCAGCCGTTCCGGTCAGCAGGGCGCTGACGGCGGGGAGTGGACCCCCCTCAGTCCGCTGGGCGGGATATGATGGGGCGCCTCGCCCAGCTGACGGCGCGCGAGGGCGACGTGCTGACGCGTCTGGTCGCCGGCACAAGCACCAGGGCCATCGCTGCCGATCTCGGCCTCAGCGCCAAGACAGTGGAATGCCACCGGTCCGGCAGCATGGAGACGCTGGGATGTTCCGGCCTCTTCGAGCTCGGGCGCGCGTGGGAAGCCGCTGCCGGCAGCAATCGGGAGGCGACAGCGACACAGATGGCGTCCGGCCGCAAAACAGCGGGCCGGACCATGCCCGGCTGATGTGAAGGCCATGCGCCTTCCGTCCCGCAGAACAGCGTCAGCGCACCCCCGCAGAGCCTGGAAAAGCCTATGACGATCGACCGCAGAAACTCCCCCATCATCTCTCAGCACGAACCCTTATGGATGTCAGACCCTCCATTGCCTGGGGAGCAATCTCCCGCACTGGCTTACGCTCTGACTGTGATGGACGCCCACGTTTCCGAGCAGCTCGACGCGCTGATCGCCAAGGCAGGTGCCCCATCCTCCCATGTTGCACAGCTTCTGCAAACAGCCGGCGTCGGTGTCGAGAACAGACGGCGAGAGGCCGTCGAGCGGCTCTTCCAGCTCACCCCCCGAGAAGCGGACGTCCTGGGCGGGCTCGCTGACGGAAAAAACAACAAGGCCATCGCTTTCGAGATGAACATCAGTCCGAAGACGGTTGAAGTCCATCGATCGCGGATCATGAAAAAGCTTCACTGCGACAGTCTGTTTGAGCTTGGCCGCCTCTGGGAAGCCGCACTCTCCGCTGGTGATGGTGGATGTCCGGCTTCGTCTGCCGGTCCGATGACGGTCTGAGCGGACAGCCCCGACCCGCATGCCTCCCTCGGCACCAGGCCCACCGGCAACGCCTCCCTGTTGGCCGGAATGCCTGGGCGCTCCGGGCCCGCCGGTCGAGCCGTCTGCCTCCGCAGGGGCGGCGGGGACGTCGAGTCTCGTCAAGGGTCGGCGGTGCCGGCGACGGGCAGTGACGGCCTCCCGGCGGCGAGGCACCGATTGTGCCGCGGGAGCCGCCGGCCCTGCGGCAGGCCGGGCGCGCGACAGGAAAGTTTCCTGCCGGTGGCGTGTCGGCGGTCGCAAGGTTTTTCGAAGCGTGCGAAGCCGCAGCGGACCGGGCACGGTTCTCCGGTCCTACTCGTCGGCGCCGGCGGCGCCTCCTCCCCGAGCCAGCACCGGGGCAGCTGGAGCGCTGCCGTCCGCCGGCTCCAGGCCCGGTCCTGTCTCGGCCCTGCGGGTGACGCCCCGGGCTAGGGGATGGGGCCAGGAGGGATTTGCCGGTCAAGCGGCCGGTATCCATCAGGCGGTCCACACGTTCTGCGGCTCACCTCTTCGGTGTTGGAGACGGGATGGCGGTGCCCGGCGCTCCGTCGGTGGCGCGGCTGTGGCCGGGGCTTTCGACGGTTGGCGCGGCGTCGACGATGGCCGCCACCACCGCCTGGGCGTTTTCCAGCCCGTAGGCGCCGAGGTCGACCTCGGTGCGGAGGATGGCCGCGATCAGCCCGTCCGCCTGGTGCGGCCGCAGCGCCGCTGCGGAGGGCGTCCATGAGGCGGGACGGTCGGCCGGGGGCAAGGGACGGCCGTCGGTGCCGGACGCCCCGGTTTCGTCGCCGCCGGTTTGGTTGGCCGTCTCCTCTGTCCGAGGCTTTCCCGCCGCCTGCGCCGCCCGCCGGCGCACCGGCCGCGGCGGCCGCAGGGAGCCGGCTTCCGCCTCGGCGGCGATCGGCTCGAAGCCCTTGCCCTGGTCGAGGCGCACCGGAACGTCGATCGCCGGCACTTCCGGGGCCGGGCGGAGCAGACGGGTGAAGGTGGGGTCCTCGAAGTGGCGGATGCGCCGCGCCCGGATCGGCTCCATCCCGGGGCGCAGTAGGATGGCGTCGCGCGGCGTCAGCCGGGCGATCTCCTGCGGCAGCAGCAGCGCCCGGCGCTGGTCGGTCTCGGTCCGGGTCAGACGGTCGCGGCGGAACAGCCGCCAGAAGCGCGGGCCGCTGCGCGCGGTGCCCTCCACCGTGTCGTAGCCGAGCCGGGCGCTCAGCTCCTCGCAGAGCGCCAAATCCTTGGTGCCGAACACCACCTCCAGACCGCAATTGTCGAGGATGGCCGCCGCCTTGTCGGGGCCGTAGAGGTCGCGGTCGCGCAGCTGCGCCTTGCTTTGCAGGATCAGCATCAGCCGCATGTTGTAGCCGGCGACATAGGCGAAGGCGTCGGCCAGCATCGGCATCGGCCCCAGCAGCGCGAACTCGTCCAGCAGCAGCAGCAGCTGGTGGCGCGCGTTTGGATCGTGCTGGGGCAGCGTGCGGACGGTGAGGTCGATGAGCTGCTGGAAGAACAGCGCCAGCAGCGGGCGCAGCCGGGCGATGTTGTCGGGCGTGACGCCGATGTAGACGGCGTGCAGCGCGGTGCGCAGGGTGCGCAGATCGAAGTCGCTTGCGGCGGTGGCGGCATCGATGCGCGGGTTGAACCACAAGGAGAGCCGCGCGGTGATCGTCTTGCGGATCGAGTTCACCAGGTCGGGCGAGCCCTTCAGGTAATCCTCCAGCGCCTTAACCGTAGCCTCGGTGTAGGGCCGGCCGCGCCGACGCCTGGCCTCGATGCGCTCGATCATCGAGCGCGCGCCGTCGACGCTGGACAGCAGCCGCAGCACCTCGCCGAAGGTCAAGGGCAGCTCGGGGCTTTCCGCCAGGAAGCCGGCCGCCCCGGTGAAGGCCGAACGCGCGGCGTCGGTCCAGAACTGCTGGTCGCCGCCGGCATGGGGGAAGACCATCTGGGCGATGCGCTGGATGTCCTCGAAGGCGTCGACGGTGCCGCGGCGGACATAGCTGAAGGGGTTGTAGCGGGCGGTGCGCCCATCCGGGGCGAGCGGATCGAACAGTACCACCCGCTGTCCGGCCGCAGCCCGGATGCCGGCGGTCGCCGCCCAGGTTTCCTTCTTCACGTCGAGGCAGACCAGCGAGGCCTCGTAGAGCAGGGCGTTGGGGATGACCAGCCCCACCCCTTTGCCCGAGCGCGTCGGGGCATAGCAGACGACATGCTCGGGTCCACCGAAGCGCAGGAAGCGGTCCCGCCGGTCGCGCCCGACGAACAGCCCGCCGCCGGGCGCGTAAAAGCCGGCCTCAGCCAATGCCCGCCGCCCGGCCCAGTGCGTCTCGCCGTGCAGCGGCCGGCTGCTGCGCGGCCAGCCGCCGCGTGCCAGCCGGCCGAGCAAGAGCAGCACCGGCACCGCGGTGGCGGTGGCGGCGGCCAGCCGCAACCAGGGACCGGCCACCGGGTGGTGCAGGCCGTAATGCTGGAGATAGAGCCAAAACTGCGCCACAGGCAACGTGTCGGCGGTGAGCAGGCCGGTGCCGGCCAGGAAAACCAGCGAGGCAATGGCCGACCACAGCAGCGCCAACACCAGCACCGCCACCAGGGCGGCCAGCGCCTTGGCAGCCGGAGGCCAGTCTTGGAAGCCATCCATCGCTCGGGCGCCTCCTCAGCCGGCGGTGTGGACTGGCACGGCGCCCCCGGGGGCGTCCCCGGGAGGAGCCCCGGCCGGCGGGTCGAAGAAGACCTCCTCGATGGCAAAGCCGTCGGCATCGCGCCGGCAGTGGGCGATGACGTCGATGTGCCGGCGCAGGAGCGCCAGCAGGTCGGCATCGGCGATGTGGCGGCCGGCCTCGTTCTGCTTGACCATCAGGCGCAGCGCGTCGAAGGCCCCGGCGGCGCTGCCGGCATGGCAGGTGGTGATGCCGCCGGGATGGCCGGCGGCGAGTGCCCGCAGGAAGGTGAAGGTGGCCCCGTCGCGCAGCTCCTGCATCAGGATGCGGTCGGGGCGCATGCGCAAGGCCGCCTCGATCAACGCCTCCGGCCCGACCGGGGCCAGGCCCTGGCCGCCCTTGCTGTAGAAAAGCGCCACGCGGTTGCGCTGGGGCAGGCCGATGAATTCGGCGGTGTCCTCGATGGTGACCAGCCGCTCCTCCAGCGGAATGGCGCCGATCAGCGCCTTGGCGACTGTCGTCTTGCCCGAACCGGTGTCGCCGGTGACCACCACCGTCTTCTTCGACGCGACCGCCAGCGGGAAAAAGCGCGGCCAGTCCTGCGCCCGGTGCAGCGCCCTCAGCCGGGTGTCGGCGGGAGAGGGGGCGCGGCCGGAGGGTCGGGTGCGGGCGAAGAGCCCGCCGGCGGCCAGGGCGGCGACGGTGGGGGTGCTGCGGGACGGCCGGCGGATGGTCAGGCTGAGCGTGCCGGCGGCGACCGCCGGCGGGCGGGCGATCTGCACCCGCTCGCCGTCCGGCAGCACCGAGGCGCACAGCGGCTGCTGCGGTCCGACATCCTGCTGCGACAGGGCGGCGCACAGCGTGGCGATGGCGTCGAGCCGCTCGAAGCCGAGTTCCGGCAGCGCGTGCCAGGACCAAGTGCCCGCCCGCTCCACCCCAGCCTCGCCCGGCCGGTTGACCACCAGCTCGGTGACGTCCACATCGGCGAGCAGGGCGGTGAGCGGTTCCAGCAGCAGGCGCAAGGTGGTCTCGCCGGGTCGCGTGCCAAGGCGTATGGCAGGGCGCGTCATCGTGGGGCCCCGGCCGGCTGGAGCCGGTAGACGGTGGAGAAGTCGAGGTCGCGGGCGACGAAGACGCTGACCGGCTCGCCCTGGTTCTTGCGCAGGGTGGGCGGCAGGTCGATGCTGCCGCGCAGGCTCTCGGCGATCACCGACTGGGTCTGGCCGGTGTTGATGGTGGTGCTGCCCTCCTTCGACGCCGCGGCGACACCGGCTTGGATCGCGCCGTCGACGAAGGACAGCAGCAGCGCCCCGCCGAAGCGCTGCCAGAAATGGCGGTCGACCTCGCCGTCGAGGCCTGAGCGTCCGAGCGGGTCGGTGGCCGGGCTGTCGAGCGCGATCACCACGCCCTGCGGCGTCTCGGCGCGGGTCCACAGGACGAACATCCGCTCCACCCCCTGGCGGACACCGCCGCGGAACTCGCCGACCACTTTGGTGCCGCGGTCGAGCAGGGTCAGGCCGGTCTTGCCGAGCACATCCTGCGGCACGATGCAGGTGACGAAGCCGGGCAGGGTGGAGTCCATCGCGGTCTGCAGGATGCAGGGGATGACGGTGCCGGTGGTCAGCAGATAGGGCTGGTTCCTCAGCAGGCCGGCCGCAACGCCGGTCAGCCGGGTCGGCTCCAGGCGCGCGGCCAGCGCGCCCGCGGCCGGTTGCCCGCCGCCGGGCACGCCGGAAACACCGGCCAGCGCCACCGTGCCGTTTGGGTTGCCCAGGCCGCCCGCTGCGGCCGTGCCGGCGCCGGTTGCGGTCGCGGTGTAGACGAGAAGGCGCGGCGGCTGCCGCGGCGCCGTCTGGGCCGGGGGTGCCGCCGCCGGCGTCTCGGGCAGCGGCGGTGGCGGCAACGGCGGTACGCTCAAGGCCGCCGGTTGCACCGGGAGTGGCGGTGGCGGGGGCTCGTAGCGGATGGCCGGGCGCGCCAGCGGCGGCGGGCCGTCCTGCGGATTCAGGTTGGGTTTCTCAGCGGTCAGCAGGATGGCGCCGCAGGCCAGCACGGTGCCGGCGAGCAACGCGCCGATGCCGGCCTTGCGGCCGACGCCGGGGCCGCGGCCGGCCACGTCGGAAACGTGACGCTCGCCGGCGAGCGCGCCGCCAGTCGGCGGGGGACCGGGATCGTCGCTCATGGGCCGGTGCTCCTGACGCTGCGGGTGAGGTCGGGCGTGCCGGTGCCGGTGCCGGGATCGCGGCCGGCCGGATCGAAGCCGCGGTTGACGACGCGCAGAACCTCCTGCCCGTCGCGCAGCAGGAAGGCCCGGGCGGTGGTCTGGACGACGGCGGTGTCGCCGGCCATGCTGGCAGGGACGATCGCCTCGCTGCCGTCCGGGGCCACCGCATAGATCGCCGGGACGCGCCGGCTGCCGGGAAAGCGGAACGCCGTCTGCCGGCCGTTGTCGCTGACCTCGGCCGGCTCCAGCGCGGCCGAGCCCTGGGCGACGTAGCGCCAGTTGCGCGGTCCCTCGGTCCAGGCGGCGGCGAGCCGGGCCTGCGCGTCGCGCTCCCGGATCTGCTCCGCCGCCTGGGTCCGGCGGTCGGCGCGCTCGGCGCGCTCGTCCTGTGGGTAGCGGAAGCGGACGGCGTAGATGGCGCAGCCGGTGTCCTTCCCGCTTTGCTCGGCGATGAGATGCAGTTGGTAGGAGCGCAAGCTGCCGTCGGCGCGTCTGGTGACGACCTGGGCGTTGGTGGCGGCGCGGACCTCGGTCGGCTTGAGGAACAGCATGTTGGCGGCCGGTTGGGCGAGCCAGGCTTCCGCGTCGCCGATGGAGACCTGGGTGATCTCCTCGCCGGTGGCGAAGGTGATCTGCGTCGAGGTCGTTGGGCAGCCGACGATGCGCACGACGTCCAGGGAATTGTAGACGACAAGCTGGACCCGCGTGTCGAAGCCGCCGGACTTGGGCGCCTGTTCGGCGCGGACGGCGCCGGCAGCCAGGACGGCGCCGACCAGCAGGCCGGCGGCCATCCTGGCGGGACGGAGGGGGATCATGGCGTGGCCTCCACATCGGCGCGGTAGCTGGTGACGACGAAGCCGAGCGGGTTGACGTTGATCGCCGAGGCGCTGACCGGACCCGGCACGACGTCGAAGCCGATGGTGGCGACCATGCGCTTGACCGGCAGCGCGGCATCGCCCTTGCGCTCGTGCTGGACGAAGCGGAGCTGGGCCAGATGGGGGCCGAGAAAGCTGGTGGAAACCCAGCGCAGCGTCGCCGTGCCGTCGCGGCCGAGCAACACCTGCGGGCTCGCCGGGTTGGAGCCGCGGAACTCGGCGGCATAGTCGGCCTGCACCGGCGGCGCCGACAGCAGGGCCACGGCCTCGAAGTTGGCGGGCGCCTCGGCGGCGCTGTAGCCCTGGCGCAGGCGGACATACTGCCAGAGGAAATAGCGCCGTTCGGCCTCGGTGGCCTCGAGCGGGCCGCCCTGCAGGTCGTAGACGCGCTCCACCGCACCGGTGGTGTTGTCGACGCGGAAGACCAGCGGCACCACGCTTTTCAGCGGGGTCAGCGCGGCGACGGCGAGCGCCCCGGCCAGCCCGACCAGAGCGCCGGCGGCGCCGATCGCCACGCCGATCCGCGCCGTGCGCCGGTGGGCGCGCAGACGGTCGGCCTCGTAGCTGGCGACCTGAGCGAAATAGGCGTCGAGCAATTTGGGATCGGCGGCGACCGGGCGGGCTAGGAAAGCGTCGGCGGGAGGTGGGGCGGTCATCGGTCTGCCTCCCCGGGCAGCCCAGGCTGCAGGTCGCCGGCAGCGGGCGTCCAGCGGCCAGGATTGAGCACGCGGTAAGGGCCTGAAGGCTCGGGGGCTCCCGACTGGCCGGCACAGGCGGACAGAGCGAGAAGAAGGGCGGCACAGGCGAGGCGCTGTTTCATGATGGGTGTCCTAGGGACAGGGCGGCCTCCGGGCGATAGCGCACAGCGGCGCCGCCTCAAACCGGCGGACCGCGGTCGGAGAGGGAGCCGCCGGCAGGCGTGCGACGTGGCGGCCGCGGCGCGCGGCCGGCCCCCGCGGCCGCCCGCCAGCCGGCCGAGCCGGCGAGGTGCAACGCGCCGAGCGCACCGGAACGGCCGGCACGGTGGCTGTCGCCCAGGGCATCCCCCCGGCTGTACCCGACGGAGCCAAGGGCACCCTGGGCGGCGCGGGCGAGCGCGCCGGTGTGGAAAGCAAGGCCGCCGGACAGCGAGGCGGCGAAAGCCGGCAGCTGGAAGGCGACATAGGCGGCGACGGCGAAGAAGATCATCCCGGCGAGCAGCACCTGCAGCATCACCATCGGGTCCACCGAGCCCATAATGACAATTCGGCCGACAACCTGCTGTTCCACACTAAGGACAATGTAGAGCAGGACGATGGTGGTGATCTGCAGGATGACGCAGGAGATCAGCGAGCCGATCCAGCGCTCGAAGATGGCGCGGGTGGCGGCGAACAGGACCAGCGGGCCGAGCAGCGGGCCGAGTGCGATGTAGAGCGCCAGGATCACCCGCGAGATCAGCCAGATGGCGAAGCAGAAGCCGGTGGACAGGATGGCGGCAGCCCAGAACAGCACGACGACGGCCTTTTCGGCGATGTCGCTCCAGCCCAGCGTGCGCCATACCTCAAGACCGGCCCGCCATGCTTTCAACCATACTTGATCGAAGCTGTTTGCATTGACCGTGCTGACAGTTCCAGACGAAGTCAGAGCATTTGCGAGACTTACGGGAAGTGTCGTGAAAAAGA
Organism: Azospirillum melinis; assembly: GCF_013340935.1. Classification (GTDB taxonomy): domain Bacteria; phylum Pseudomonadota; class Alphaproteobacteria; order Azospirillales; family Azospirillaceae; genus Azospirillum; species Azospirillum melinis. The sequence goes on from NZ_WHOS01000032.1 coordinate 53,449, forward strand.
GATCATGGATATACTGCTGATAAATACCGGCTCCCGTGATAACCCAGACCACTAGAATCATCTTGAGCAAGCGGCCAAATAGCACTGCACCGGTCTCAGTCATCTCACCGCGCATGACGAGCAGGCCGGTGAGCGCGATGTACAGCACCAAAGCGATCCGTAGCGGCGTAGCCACGAAGATTAAGAATGCAGTCAGCACATCAGCGACCGCATCTACCAGCGGGGTCTCTACCTGGGAGACGATGTAAGCAAAAATCTGCCATTGGATGTCGCCCATAGAGGATCACCTCTGAATTTTTCCAGCTTCGATAAGCAGCGAGCGTTTGGCGGCCTCGCAATGATCAAGGCTAGGAGTCCGCCGGCACATGATGAGTTTGCCCTGCCGGGTTTGTGGATCGTTTGACCAGAAGGCTGGATCATTGGGATCCATGGTTCCGGTGCGCGACCGCGCCTCGCGCAGGGCCACTTCGACGCTGGCCTGCTGGGCATTGACGCAGTCGGGGTCGCGGCCCAGACGGCCGGGGTCGTCGAAGCAGGCAAGCTGGACTTGCGCGCGCTCTCGCGGGTGGTCGGCGTACCAGCTTACGGTGCGCGGTTCCGTGGCCAGCGAGCCTTGCGCCGTCGCCGGTCCGCCGGCCAGTGCCAGGACGAGAAGGGCGGGCTGGGCCCACTGGCGGAATGGTGTGCCGCTCATCGCTCAGCCTCCCCGCGCCTTGGCCTGGTCGATCAGCGCGTCAATCGACTGCCGGCGCCGTTCCTGCTCGCGCTGGTCCTGGTTGCGCATTTGCGCCTGCTGCCACAGCACCAGCGATTGCGCCTGCACCTGCTGGGCCTGGATGTAGGCCTGCTCGGCGGTGAGGCGGGCGGCGAGGTCGGCCACCGCTTTGGCATCGCCGGCGCTGGCGAGCTGGCCCTCGATCGCCCGCAAGGCGGCGATCCGGCTGGCCGCCGACTGGTAAAGCCCGCTCGCCATCGCCTGCGCCCCGGCAATGCTGGTGGCGCTGCGCTGCATCTCCTGCGCCTGAAAGTCGGCGCCGGACGGCGCATAGACGCGGTTGCGCTCCAGATTGCCCTGCGCCGCCGTGCCGAAGCCGCCCGGTCCGAGCGCGGTGCCGGTCATCACCGCGCCCAACTCGCCGCTTTGCGCCGGCAGGGCGTTGCGCAACGCCTCGACGTCGAGCTGGCGGCCGAGCTCGGTCAGTGCGTCCGACGGCGCATGGGCGACCGCCTGGTAGGTCTGCTGGAGCTGCTGGTACTGCTGTTGCATCATCTGCAGCTGCTGGGCCATCTGCTGCACCTGCTGCACCGCCTGGGCGAGGTTGGCGGGATCGATCACCGCCAGCTGGGCTCGGGCAGGCGGGGCCGGAGCCGCCGGGATCAGCGTGGCGGCGAGTGCCAGGGTGGGAAGCGCAAGGCGTCTGGTCATCACCGGATCTCCATCCTTGGTGAGGGCGGTGTCATGTGAGGGCGCTGCGCCACTGCCGACGGTAGTGCGGCAGCCAGGCGGCGGGGGCCGCGCCATGCTCGGCGATCAGCCGCTCTACCAGTCGCACCATGCCGGCGCGGGCCGACAGCACCGCCACCAGATCGTCGAGCCCGCCGAGGTCGAGGGCGCAGGCGACCGACGCGGTGCCTTGCTTGAGCAGAAAGCGCCGGCCGCCGACGGTGAGGTCCTCGCGCACCGCGCGGAACTCCGGCTCCGTCAGCTTCAGCCCGTCCCGGTAGTCGGCGGCGTCGGCCCGCGGGTTCGGCATCAGGATCTGAGTCGGGCACTGCTCGATGATCGAATGGGCGATCGGGCTTTTGAGTGCGTCGGCCGGCGATTGGGTGCCGAGCATCACCAGCCCGTTCAGCTTGCGGATGGTCTTCAGCTTGTCGTTCACCAGCTCGCGAAAGCCGGGGTCGAGCAGCGCCTTCCAGAACTCGTCGATCACCAGCACCAGCCGGCGACCGTCGAGCAGGCGCTCCACCCGGTGGAACAGGTAGGCCAGCACCGGGCCGCGGGCGATGGGGTCGTCGAGGAGTGCGGTGACGTCGAATCCCAAGAAGGGAGCGTCGAGCGCCAGGGCGTCGGCCTCATTGTCGAGCACCCAGCCGAGCGCGCCGCCACGGCACCAGCGCTCCAACCGGGCGCCGGGGCCGCCGGCTTCGGCTTGGCCGAGGAAGGCGCGCAGTTCGCCCAGCGCGCGCGCCTCGGGCGGCAGCGCCAGCACGGCGCGCAAGCCCAGGTCGAGCCGGCGCTCGGCCTCCGGCCCGAGTCCGACGCCCGGTTCACTGATCAGCGGCCGCAGCAGGCTCTTGAGGAAGGCGATGTCGGCGGGGGAGCCGGTGAGAGCTTTCAGCGGCGCCAGGCCCGACGGCGCACCGGCCGGCAGGACGAGGTAGGTGCCGCCGAGCGCGCGGGCCAGGATGTCGCCGCCGCGATCCTTGTCGAAGAACACCACCTGCGCCCCCTGGCGTCCGGCCAGCGCCGCCAGGAACAGCATCAGCGTCGTCTTGCCCGAACCGGCCGGCCCGGCGACAAAGACGTTGCCGAGGTCGCTCACCGTGCCGGTGGGGGCGTGCAGGTGGAAGCGGTAGGCGGTGCCCCCGCTGGTGCGCAGCAGGGTCAGCGGCTCGCCCCAATGGCCCTGCGCCGCCCCGGCCGGGTAGTTGTGCAGGCTGGCCATGGCGGCGAAGTTGCGCGAGCTGATCGCCCCGGGACGGGTGCGCAGCCGCAGGTTTCCTGGCAGCTGCGCCCAGTAGGCCGCCTCCAGCGCCAAATCCTCGCGTGCCACCACAGCACCGCTCTCGGCCAGATCGCGCCGGGCGCGGGCGGCGACCTCGCGCAGGCCCGCCAGCGTGCCGGCGAAGATGATCAGGCTCAGATGATGGTCGCCCATGACGAAGGCGTTGGAGGCCAGGAGGTCGGCCGCCTCGCTGAGCGCCGCGGTCTGGCTGGCCGCCTTGTCCTCAGCCGTCACCATCTGGTTCTGTTTGCGGGTCAGCACGGCCTGGGCCGCCTGCTTGGGGAGAAAGCCGAAGCTCTGGGTCAGCACGCAGCGGTAGGGGGCGGCCAGCACCGCGTCGAACATGCCGGGCCAACTGGTGGCGGGATATTCGCGCAGGCCGAAGGCGGCGGCATAGCTGGAGCCGCCGGGACCGCGGATTTCGATCGCCTCGCGCCCGACGATGACGCGGTCGGTGTAGATCGCGCCGCCGAGATGGCCGCTGACCAAGGGCACCGACAGCGATTGCCCGGTCAAGATCAGCCGCAAGGCCTCGGCCGGCTCGGAGAACAGCACGCCGCCCTGCTCGCGCAAGCCCAGACGCCGGGCTGTGTGGTCGTCGAGTTCGGCGAGGAGAGTGGCGACGATGGCATCAAGCGCCTCCAGGGACACGGGGCTGGCCGGGCGGGCAAGGTCGCCGCGCCGGCGCCGGGCGAAGAGGCTGGCCAGCCGGCTGCGCTCGCCGGCTCCGGCCGGGCGCAGCAGCACCGACAGGTAAAGACGGTTGCAGAACAGCCCGCCGGCCAGCAGGCGCGCCCGGTAGGCGGCGTCGAGCTCACGGGCGAAGGCGCTGGCGCAAGGGGCAGCGGGATAGCAAGGGTCGTTGTCCAGCGTACGGACGGTGTGGGTGGCAAGCACCAGCCGGTCGGACGCGATGTTGCGCAGCAGCAGGTTGCGCCGGGCGTGGCGGGCATTGACCTCAGCGGCCGCCGCCATCTCGAAGCCAGCGCCACCGAGTTCGATCATGGCGAGCAGCGCGCCGTCATCGAGCAGCAGCGTGCCGGGGGCGGCGTGGCCGAGATATGGGACATAGGTGTCGGGCTCGCGCTCGCGCGTCCAAAGCGCCGTGTCAGGCATGGATGCGGACCTCCCGGGTGCTGCGGGCGGCCCTCAGCGGCAGCGGACTGACCGAGGAGCCGCCCCAATAGCCGGTGTTGCGGGCACGCGCCTTGGTGTCGGCCCACAGCCGCAGTGTGCCGAACAGATGGACGTCGCGGGCCACCAGAACCCGCAGGGCGTGGTGGAGGACGACGCCGATCAGCAGCCAGGCGGGGTTACCGGCCAGGACGAAGACGATGCTGGTGGCCATGCCGTTGACCGCCACCGCCTCCAAGGGCACGCCGCGCCACATCGCCGGGCGGGTGCAGGCGAGGAACAACGGGTCTTCGACGAGGATGTCGGCCTCCATGTCAGGCCCCGACGATCTGGGTGACGATCCAGGCGGAGGAGAAGATCAGCATGATGCCGAGCAGCACGCCGCCGGCGGTGCGCAGGCTGAGCGCGCCCATCACCGCGCCGATGCCGAGGATGCAGATAGCGATCACCGCGATCAGCTTCCCGGGGGTGCCGGTGAGGAGGTTGACGAGATTCTGCAGGAAGGTGCTGAGGTCGCCGCCACCGCCGGCCGCCTGGGCAAAGGCGGGGGCGGTGGCCAGCAATACCAGCAATCCGACGCCGAGCGCCGTCAGGTGGGAGTGGCGGATGCGGCCGGCGCGGGCGCTGATGAGGGCGGGCCCGGCAGCCGGGCGCAGGGCGGGCACGGAGTGGAAGTTGACCATGGACGAAGGCCTCCTCGAAACTGGGCTGGGGGCTTGTCAGGACGCTAGGGTCGGCCCTCCGGTGCCGGCGGGCGGTCCGGCGGGTGCGGAGCGGGTATGGCCGGCAGCGGCGGTGGCCTCAGGGCGCGCTCGCGGTCGCGACGGGCCCGCGCGTAGACATCCCAGGCCGGCGGCTCCGGCTCGAGGACCGCCGCGGCTGCGGGCGGCGAGGGTGCCGGCCTCTCGGGATCGGAATTTGCTGTCCCCTCCAGCCGGATCGCCGGCACCACCGCGGTTGCCGCGGCATGAACGCGGGCGACATAGCCGTTGGCGACGCCGCGGGAGGGCGAGCCGGTGTAACGCGACAGCGCCCGCACCAGCGCCTGTTGACCATCCTCGCCGTCCTGGAGATCGAAGCCGCCCGCCAGCACCCGCGCGCCGGCGGCGATGTTACGGCAAGCTTCGAAAGCGTCGGCCACGCTGAGGCCAAGTTGGGCCAGGGTGGTGCTGTTCAACTGCATCAAGCCAAGATCGAGAGAATGACCCCGGCGCAAGTGCTCGGTCGCCTGGGCGACTGCGGCGGCGGGGCTGGACGGGCGGTGGGAGCAGCCAGCGCTGGCATCGCCGATCGCCAGCGGATCGAGGCCGGTTTCGGCGTGGGCGACGGCGGCGAGCGTGCCGACATGCACCCCTGGGCCGCAGGTGGCGGCCAGCTGGAGGAAAAGCGCCATTGAGAGGGTCATCGCCATTCTCCCGGCCGGAGAGAGGCGGCACCGGCACCGGCCGCCCAGAGCCGGGCCGACGGGTGGGCAAGGCCCGGCGTCTCAGTCCAGCGGCAGCGGTCCGGTCGCCGCCAAGTCTTGGGCGAGTGCTTTGTAGCGGGCGAGTTCGGGGTCGCCGGCGAGGTAGACCGGAACGCAGCCGGCAAAGCCGAACTCCACCCGGATGAGGGTGAGCAGGCGGTCGAGGTCGCGGTAGGTGCGGTCGCCGCGGTCGTTCCAGGTGCGCAAGGGCAGGAAGTCGCGCCGCCAACTCGCCCGCAGATAGGCGAGATGCTCGACTGCGCGGCCGATGCTTTTGGTGACGACCAGAACATTGCGGATGCGACCGCCCTCCTGGAGGGCCTGCCTGATCTCGCCTTCCTGCAACCCGGTCGCCAAGCCCCGCTCCCGCCGTTCCGCCCCCCTGCGCGCCGACAGGGCGGCCCGGCCCGGTCGACCGGCCGCAGCCAGCCAGTGTCGTGAGGCGTCCCGCCTGCCGCTGCTGTCTTACCAGCGCAAGCGCAGCTGGAGCGAGTGGTACTTGCGGATAGGCACCTCATCATTCCGTGGGCCTCCCTTGGAAGAGCGCACAGGCGTTTAGAATGAAAAAAAGGACGGTGTTTTTATAAAAACACCAATCGCGGAGGGCAGGCTGGATACAGCGGAAACGGGAAAATCATTGCCGCGCGAACACGCAGTGGGGTGGGACAAAAAGCGGCTTTCTGCCGGTCTTCCGGGACTCGTTCGTGCAAGGAGGACGCGAACGGCGGTCGCCTTTGTAGTCACGCACGCTGAGCCGACATTTCGCCGACGATCAAAGCGATTTTGTAAAAACGCCCCGGTGCGGGCCCGGCCTGGGGACGGCGTGCGGCTGGGCACCCCCCTTTGAGGAGGTCCGATGAAAACATTGGCCGTGATGAACGAGAAGGGCGGGGTCGGCAAGACCAGTCTCACCGCCCATGCCGGCTGGTATCTGGCCGAGCGCTTCCGCACGCTGGTGATCGACCTCGACCAGCAGGCCAACCTCACCGCCACGCTGGGCGCGCATCTTGGGCGGGTCGACAGCGTCGACCTGTTCGTCCGCCCGACCCGGGTGCCGGAAGCCGGCCGCCTGACCGTCACCCGCTCGACCCGCGACCTGCTCGGCGTGGAAGGGGCGGAACGCGCCTGCATCGCCACCTTCCGCGACAGCCTTGCGGCGATGGCGACCGATTACGACGTGTGCGTGATTGACACCCCACCGGCGCTGACGAACCGCACCTTTGGCGCCCTCTTGGCAGCCGACGCGGTGCTGGCGCCAATCGGCATCAACGATTACTCGCTCCAGGGGGTGGCCGAACTCTTACGCGCCATCAAAGGGGTGGCGCGGCACTATGACCGGCCTGAGCCCCTGTTTCTCGGGCTGTTGCCCTCGATCTTCGACCGCAAGAGCCGGCGCGAGCGCGCGCTGTTCGAGAGCCTGGCCGCCGACCTCGGCCAGCTGCTGTTTCCCGGCCTGCTGGCCAAGCGCGATGCTTATGCCCGTGCCGCCAGCGACCGCGCGCCGGTCTGGGCGATGCCGGGCAGTGCGGCGCGCGAGGCGGCTTCGGAGATTCGCGGCGTGCTCGCCACCGTGGCCGAGCGGATGGAACTCCGGCCATGAGCGGGCCGGTCAAACCGCGTGCCGCCTTCGCCGCGGCCAGCTTTACGGCGTTGCGCGCGGCGTTGGGCGAAGGGCAGGGTGAGGTGCTGCACCTGCCGCTCGCCGACATCGACGAGGACCCCGGTCAGCCGCGCACCCTCTTTGAGGAAGAGGAGTTGGCGCTCTTGGCCGCATCCATCCGCGCGCACGGCGTGGTGCAGCCGGTGGTGGTGCGGCCGGCGGTGGACGGGCGGTACCGGCTCGCCTTCGGGGCGCGGCGGCTGCGAGCCGCCCGGCTGGCCGGCCTTGCCGACATCCCAGCGGTGATCCGGCGGGCGGGCGACGGCGACTTCGCTGGCCAAGTGATCGAGAACCAGCACCGCGCCCCCCTGTCCAACAGCGATCTCGCAACCGCCATCAGGCGGCTGGCGGCAGACGGGCACACCGGCAAGCAGATCGCCACAATCTGCGCACTCAAGGGGTATGAAGTTTCGGCGTTCCGCCAAGCCGTCAACTTTCCGCCCGAACTGCGGGCGCGCATGGACCATGCCGACATGCGGGCGCTCTACGACCTCTATCGGCAATGGCGCAAGACCCCCGACGCCGTGCTCGACGCCCTGCCAGCGGCCGACGTGGTCCTCACCATCACCGATGCGCGTCGGATTGTCGGCGCCATCACCGGCCGACCGACCGGCAGCCTCGTTCCAGATCGGCCGATGCCAGCATCTGCGGCCCCGGATCCAGTTCATGACGGCACCAGCGTGCCGGCTGCCAGCCTCCCGCACGGTGACCTTTTCCACGGTACAAACCCCACCATGCCGGAGGGGTATGGGCGGAAGAAGGACGAATCGAAGCTGAAGGCAGCCCCGGGACCAACGGCGGTCGGCACGGTGCAGCAGCCGGTGTTCCTTGTTACGGCCGGCGACGGGGCGGAGGGCCGCCTGATCGTCGATCGGCGGGCCGGCGGGGCCGGATTGGTGCTGGTGGCCTACGCCAGCGGCGTCGCGGAGGTAAAGGCGGCCGATCTGCGCATCGTGCGCGTCGAGTGACCGGCTTATTGGGAGGCGAAGCGCATCGCAGGTTTTGCACGGTGCAAACGCAAGCGGGTCTTTGACGGCATCGAGGATTAGGGAGGGAAGGGGGAGGGCAGGATATGTTTGGTGGGAGCAGGTTTGAAACGAGGCTGGCGTGATGCCGCCAAAGCCCGGACAGAAGATGGTTGGAGGCTATGTCGATGCCGCTCTGGCTGAGCGGTTCCAGGCCTGGGCGCGGCGGACCGACGGTGGTGCCTCTGCCGCGTTGCGGCGGCTCATCCTCCAGGCGATGGACGGTCAGACGCCGGCCGCGCCGCAAGGGAGCGGAACGGGCCACCAAGTCGGGGTCCGCTTCAAGGACGCCGAGCGCGCGGCTCTGGCCGAGGCCGCCCGGGCCCATGGCACCAGTTCCGCGACCTGGCTACGCTCGCTGGCCTTGGTGCACCTGATGGGGCGGCCGCAGTGGAATCCGGCGGAGGTGGAGGCGCTGCGCGCGGTGTTCCGTGAACTGCGGGCCATCGGCACCAGCCTCGAGCGCAGCATTCGCACGCTGACCCAGGCTGCCGATGCTGGCCTGTGTCCGTGGGAACACCGCGACGCCGCGCGCAAGGCCGGCGATCTGGTCCGGATCGAGATGCGCCGCCTCGTCGCGGTGATGACCGGCAACTTTGATTATTGGGGCCTGCCGGATGCCGAGCGCCCGGATGCGGCGCCAGGGGCGGCCGAGCGTGCCGCAGCCGCAATCCGCATGGCCGAAAAGCGTCGGAAGAATCGGCCGCGGCGGCTGGCCGCGCGCTGCCGTGAGGACGGATGATATGCGCGGGCACAGGGCTGGCGTGATGCGCGGTGGACGCAAATTGAAGCGGCGCCAACCGGATTGAAATCGATCAAAGCACTCCGTCGCGGGGCTTCGCTCCGATCGCCGCCCAGGAGATCTCATTGACCCAGGCGAGCTGCACGTCTTCCAGCCCGGCGCCCGTCATCAGCGCCTCGACCTCGTCGCGGCGCCAGTAGTTGGCGATCTTCGGCAGCATCTGGTCGAAGACGATGGAGCGCAGATGGGCGAAGTCGAAGCGCCGGATCAGGCGGAAATACTCCAGCCGGTCCAGCCCCAGCCGCAAGGCCAGCCACAGCAGGGCGGTCGGCGGCAGGGACAGCGCATGCACTAGCCCGATCGGCAGGCGGCTGAACAGCGCCTTGCGCAGCGGGTCGGCGAACCGGACGATCCAGCCGTTGTTCTCGCGGCCATAGACCCAGATCATCACCCGGCCGCCGGGTTTCACCGCGCGCACCATGTTGGCGAGTGCGGTTTCTGGATGGGCCAGATGGTGGATGACGCCGATCGAGAAGGCGAGGTCGAAGCGCTCCACCTCGTTCAGCTCATAGGCGCTCTGGCGGCGCACCTCCATCGCCGGATGCGGCGCCAGCGTGGCCCGCGCCGAGGCGAGGCTGCGCTCGTCGATGTCGATGGCCAGGCCGCCGGCGGCGCCATAGCTCATCGGCCAATGGCTGTTGCGTCCCATGCCGCAGCCGACGTCGACGAAGGTCAGGCCGCGCCAGTCCTCCGGCGCCATGAAGGGCGTCCAGCGGCGGAACTGTTCCTCGTAGATGCCCTTCAGCTCGGCATAGCGGCCCCATTCGTAGCCGAAGCGGTCGGCCGACCCGCTGTGCACCGCGGACGCGGCGTCGGGGGCGGGGGAGGAGGGCGGCGCTTCGCTCATCGCGGCGGTCCGGTGTGGTGGATCGGGAGAAGGGGCTATCGGTAGAAGCCGGGGGGCGGGCTTGTCAAGCCAAGCGCCCGGTTGCGGCATCGTCGCACCAGCGCCGCCAGATCAGCCGGTAGGCGGTTTCCAGGTTGCGCATGAAGCGCGTCTCGTCGCACAGCGCCGATGCCCTCACCCGCTCGCGCATGCCCATGCGCAGCCGCATCAGCCGGGTCAGGTCGCCGGCCAGGTCGGCGGCGATGGCGGCATAGCGGTCGGGGGTGGCGGCGACCAGTTCGGGCAGGCCGATGGCGGTCATCAGGCTGGCGCCGACACGGGCGGCGTGGCGCGAGCCGGCCAGCGTCACCAGCGGCGCCCCCATCCACAGCGTGTCGCAGGTGGTGATGGTGCCGTTGTAGGGATGCGGATCCAGCGCGATGTCGATGCGGTTGTAGGCGGCCAGATGTCCGGCCGCGTCCCTGATGAAGCCGACGAGGTCGAGCCGGTCCGGGTCGACGCCGACGGCGGCGAAGCGCGCCTTCATCGCGGCGGCGGTGCCGGGATCGGACAGCGGCCGGTCCTTCAGCAGCAGGCGCGCGTCCGGCGCCCGGCGCAGCACCTCGGCCCACAGCGCGATGGTGCCGTCCGTGATCTTGGACAGCTTGTTGAAGGACCCGAAGGTGACGGCTCCGGTCGCACCGGCCGGCAGCGGCACCACGGGCGGGGCGGAGGCCGGGGGGCGGAAGCACAGGAAGGGCGCCGGCAGCCGGACCAGCGTTTCCACCGCATGGGTGTCGGTCGGGCCGACCGGATCGCTGACCGGATCGACGATGCGGTAGTCGACCGACGTCATGCCGGTGCTGTTGGGATAGCCCAGCCACGTCACCTGCACCGGCGCCGGGCGCAGCGCCAGCATCGGCAGCCGGTTCAGCCCGGAATGGCCGGCAAGATCGACCAGGATGTCGATGCCGTCGGCACGGATCTGCGCGGCCAACGCCTCGTCGTCCAGATGGCCCACATCGCGCCAGCCGTCGGCCTGTGCCTTGAAGCGGGCGGTGTGGGCGTCGCCATGGGCGACCGGCAGGATCGAATAGCAGACGATCTCGAACCGGCTGCGGCTGGCCGTCTCGAACAGGGGCGTCAGGAAATAGGCGCCGAGATGCTCGCGGAACTCGACCGACAGGTAGCCGATGCGCAGCCGCTTCTCCGGATCGGGGCGGTTGGCGTGCGGGATCGCGGGCCGGCTGCTGGCTCCGCCCTCCGCCCGCTCGCCCGTCCGGCCGCCCGCCCGCCCGCCGAATCTCTCGTCGAAGCGCCGGTGTTCGGCCAGCAGGCGCTCGCCCGACAGGTCGAGATAGTTGAGGCACAGAAGCCGCTGGCTGGCGACGCGCGGATCGTCCGGCAACAGCGCCTCGGCCCTGTCGAAGGCCAGGGCGGCCTCCGCCGCCTCGCCGCGCATCTGCCGGGTCACGCCCAGGTTGAACCACAGCCCGGCACCCTGTTGCGGATCCAGCCGGATCGCCCGGGTCCAGCAGCGCACCGCCTCGTCCAGCCGGTCGCCGCCATAGGCCTCGCCCCCCAGCCCGACCCAGGGCTTGTCGTAGTCCGGCCGCAGGATCAGGGCGGCACGCAAGGCCGCCGCCGCCTCGGCAGGGCGCTTCAGCTCGGACAGGATGACGCCCAGATTGTTCCACAGGTCGGCGGCGCCGGCGTCCTGCGCCAGCAGGCGGCGGTAGAGATCCGCCGCCTCCTCCAGCCGCCCCGCGCCCAAAGCGTCCAGCGCTTGGCGTTTCAGCGTGCCCAGGGTGGACGAGGTCATGGAGGGGATCAGGCCAGACGGGCTTCGACCTGCTCGCACAGGTAATGGTAGAGGCAGATATGGACCTGCTGGATCAGCGGGGTGGAGCGCGACGGCACGTCCAGCAGGATGTCGCTCAGGGCCGCCATCTTGCCGCCGCCTTCGCCGGTCATGGCGATGGTGGTCATGCCCAGGCGCTTCGCCACCTCGAAGGCGGCGATGACGTTGCGCGAGTTGCCGCTGGTGGAGATGCCCAGCAGGACGCCGCCCGGCTCGCCATAGGCTTCGGTCTGGCGGGCGAAGACGCTGTCGTAGGAATAGTCGTTGCTCCAGGCGGTCAGGACGGCCGCGTTGGAGCTGAGGCAGATCGCCTTCAGCCCGCGCCGCTCCTTCAGGAAGCGGCCGACCAGTTCGCCGGTGATGTGCTGCGCGTCGGATGCCGAACCGCCGTTGCCGCAGACCAGCAGTGCCTTGTTGGCGCCGAGCGCCGCCGTGACCGCCGCGACCGCCGCCTCGACCCTCGCGGGGTCCAGGCTGTCCATGGTGCGCCGCAGGACGTCGATGGCGGCGGTGAGGCAGCCGTGCAGCGAAGGGGCGGCGATGTCCTGTGAGTCCATGGGGTGACTACCTTTGCGTGACCGATGGTGCGTTTCGGCGGCGAGGGGGCGGCGATGGGACAGGATCGGAGCATGGATCCAGGCACGCGCCCTGTGCAGCGGCCAGTGCATCCTATGGAACGCGGTGGCCTGTCAACTGCAAGCCGCGCAATGACACGCCGTTGAGGCTGTTCACCAGCGTCGAGACCGCCACCTTGGGCGGCGGTCCTCGAGACGATGCACCTGGTCGCCCTCGTTTTCCCTCTCGATCATGCTCAGCGACGAAGTCGGCCGAGGCTGAGGCGAAGATGGTTCGGGTGTCGTCCAGCATGGTCGCGGTGAGCACACGGCGACGGTATTTTGGTCACGAAGACGATCTGAATGTGCGTGGCGAAAATACAGAGCCAGTCAGTGCCCGACGTCGCTTTCCTCACATCACAGGACATTGTCAGGAGGCTGTGCATGATCGACCGCAAGGCGGTGCTGTTCCGCCTCTACCCAACACCCGAGCAGGCCGCCCAGATGGCGCAGATCGCGGGGGCGTGCCGATTCGTCTACAACCTTGCCCTGGAACAGCGCCGGAACTGGTACCGTCCTGGCCGGAAGTTCAATTTTGCCAGCCAATGCCGCGAGCTCACCCAGCTGCGGGCCGAGGTGGCGTGGCTGAAGACGGCGCCGGTCCACCCCCTGCAACAGGCGTTGCGCGATCTGGAGCGGGCGTATCAGAACTGGTGGGCCGACCGCGCCCGGGCGCCGACCCCGCGCCGAAAGAACGTGAACGACAGCTTCCGCTTTCCCGATCCGGTTTCGCTGGCGGTCGAGCGCACAGGCGCCTCGTCAGGCCGCGTGAAGCTGCCCAAGTTGGGCTGGGTCCGCCTGCGCGGCTGGATGGCACTGCCGGGCGATATTCGCAACATCACGGTATCCCGCCGCGCCGGGCACTGGTTCGCCGCCGTGCAGTGCGAGCGCGAGGGTGCCGAACCCGTCCCATCCCCTCTGCCACCTATCGGCATCGACCTTGGCGTGGCGGCGTTCGCCGCCCTCAGCGACGGCACCAGCATCGCCCCGGTCAACCACGGCAAGGCAGCGCTGAAGAAACTGCGCAAGGCGCAGCGTGCCCTGGCCCGCAAGGCGCGGGGGTCGGCCAACTGGCGCAAGGCGGTGCGGCGGGTCGGCAAACGTCAAAAGCGGGTTGCCGACGCCCACAAGGACTTCCTCCACAAGCACAGCACGGCCATCGCCAAGAACCACGGCGTGGTCGTTGTGGAGGCGTTGCCGGTGCGGGCCATGTCCGCGTCGGCACAAGGAACGGTCGTGGAGCCGGGCCGCCGGGTCCGGCAGAAGGCGGGGTTGAACCGGGCCATCCTCGATCAAGGCTGGGGTCTGTTCCGCACCATGCTGGCCTACAAGCTGGCGGATCGCGGCGGCACGCTGGTCGAGGTGCCTGCCGCCTATACCAGCCAGACTTGCGCCTGCTGCGGCCATGTCGATGCCGCCAACCGGCCGAGCCAAGCCGTCTTCGTGTGCGGGCGTTGCGGCCATAGGGCCAACGCCGACACCAACGCGGCGATCAACATTCTACGGCGTGCGGGCGGCGCGTTGAAGCCTGTGGAGGAACACCGCACCAAGCGGCCCGATGAAGCAGGAACCAGCCAGGGGGCTGCATGATGCGGCTCTCTGGAACCTTCGCCCATCAGGGCGGAGGGGATGTCAGGGCTTTCCCATACCGTCCGGAACGCTTATTTTCGGTCCTGTGTCCCGGCGGCGGGACGAAAATGGCAAGGGTGGCCAATGACGACGCGCACGGTCCGGCTGGGCCCCCTCAGCGTGAAGATGTACTGCGCGATCGGCATGATCGCCGTGTCCTGGGCCCAGCTCGAGGACATGGTATCGCTGTGCATCTCCCGGCTGCTCGGCGCCGATCACACCGAATTCCTTCCCATCGCCTCCAACATGCAGGTCAAGGCCCGTTTCGACGCGCTGAAGGCCATCGCCGGCCTGCGCCTGCCCGCCGACGAAGCCAAGGCCCTGGTGTCCCGCTGCGACGAGGCGCTGGAGCTTGGACGCGAGCGCAATAAAATTCTGCACGGTTCCTGGATCCAGGGCGAGACGGACGACGTCGCCATCCGCCTGAACTACCGCGCCCACGGCCGCATCTCGGCCGATGCCCCGGTCATCTCCGCCCGTGAGATCGCCGAGATCAGCGACCGCATCACCATGCTGACCGAAGGCTTCGCCCAGACCCTCCAGCGGCTTGGCCTGTTCGACCCCAGGAACCCGATGCGGAACCCGGCGCGCGGCTCCGCAACCGAGGCGGCCAAGCCGCCGGAAGCGGCGGACTGAAGAAGGGATAGGCGAAGGAGCGGGAGCAGCGCTCCGCCCCCTACAGCCACACCTTGAACGGCACCAGCCCGCGGTTGCCCTCTTCGGGATGGACCAGCAGGCGGGGGGAGGGGTTCAGCGCGGCGGCGGTGGCGGCGAAGGCTCCCGTGCTGATCGCCAGGATGTCGGCCCGCGTCATCACGTGGAAATCCTGCAGATACTCCAGCCCCTCCCAGCGGACGGGGAAGTCGGCCGGGGTCACCGGGTCGAAGCGGGCGAACTCGGGCACGACGCTCGGCTCGTCGGTGGCGACGAACAGCACCGGATCCTCCAGCGTCGGCCACAGCCCGTCCAGCCAGTCCAGATAGAGCGACAGCGGCGTGTAGTCCCGGTTCCACCAGTCGGTCTGGCGGATGTGCACGGCGACCAGCGTCCGTCCGCGGCGGCGCAGCGCCTCCACCGGCGGCTCCAGGAAGCGGTCCCAGCAGGGGCGCGGGGTCAGCCATGACAGGATGTCGGCCCGCCGCTCCGTCAGCATCGGGTTGACCGGCGAGCCGCCCAGGAACAGGTCGCGGTCGCGGAAGGGGTCGGCCACCCGGTCGTCGAAGCCGCGGGCGAAGTCCTTGCGCTGTTGCAGCCAGCCCTGGAATTCCGGCAGCGCCGACGGGTCCAGCCGCGGATCGTCGAGGGAGAAGAAGGCATGCCCGACCCAGTCGGGGGTCAGGAACTCCATCCCGTATTTCTCGGCATAGAGGCGGACGGCGACATACTCGTTCACCGTCTGGGCGAAGCGCCCGTAGGAGCCGAGCGAGGCCATGGTCAGCCGGGGGCGGTCGCGCCGCACCTCCCGCCGCCGGTTCCATCCCCCCTCTTCCCCCGGCGGCAGCGAGCGGTCGAAGCGCATCAGCGAATAGGCGATGTAGGAGGGCGAATAATTGCCCTTCAGCGCGACCGAGCGCTTCAGCAGCTCGTAGGCGCCATCGGCATCGCCCCTGGCCCGGCGCACGTCGGCCAGCCCGGCCATCGCCTCGGCATGGTCGGAGGATCCCTGGAGGACACAGTCGAACGCCAGTTCCGCCCGGTCGAGATGCCCGCACTGCAACAGCGCAAGCCCCAGGTGATGGAGGATGTCGACCGACCCCTGATTGCGGCGCAACGCCTCCACCAGGATTGCCACCGCGCGGGCCGGTTCGCGGTTCTTGTAGGCGGCTATGCCCTGGACCAGCAGGGCATGGGCGTTGCCGGGATCGACGGCCAGGATGCGGCCGCAGATGTCCATGCTGATGTCGAGCCAGCCCGAATTGCAATAGTCGAGCGCCTGCTTGACGGCATCGGGGACCGCCTTCCGCTGCCCCGGCAGGGTTTCGATCTCGATGGGAGCGGCGGTTTCGCTGGCGGCGACCATAAAGGGTACCCGGAAAGGATGGGGCGGAGTCGCGTTGAATTGCACCCGCGCCGGCCGGGGGGTCAAGCTGCCTTGTTGCAAGGCTCAGGAATTTCACCGATCTTCCTGCGCTTTCCGGCTCCATCGATCCGGATGTCCGATCTTCCCTGCCCCGGTTCCAGAACAGCGCCTGTGCCATGACCACGCTCCATGACCTCCTGACCAGGGCCGTCGGCCTGCACCAAGCCGGTGAAACCGACCGGGCGATCGTGCTCTACCGCAGCATCCTGGCGGTCGATCCGGCCCAGGCGGATGCCCTCCATCTGCTTGGGCTGCTGGGGCGTCGCACCGCCCCCCTGCACGGGGCGATGCTGGTGGACTGCGCCCTGCGGCTGGTGCCGGCCCATTCCGGCGCCCTGTTCAACCAAGCCAACTCCCTGGTGCAGATGGGCCGGCTGGACGCGGCCATGGCGCATTTCCGCCGCAAGCTGGAGGTGGAGCCGGACTGCGTCATGACGCTGTCGCGCCTGGGACGGGATGCGCTTGCCTGCGGGCGGCTCGATGAGGCCGAGCGGCTGCTGCGCCGGGCCGCCGCGATGGAGACCGGGGACAAAGCCGCCGACCTGCTGCGCCATGCCCTCCAGCGCTGCGTCACCGCCCGGGCGATCCGTGACGATGCCGCCGACCCGTCCCTGCCGCCCGGGCTGGTGGTGCGCGGGGTCTTCCGCGACAGCAGCGGCTATGCCTACGTCGTCCGCCGCTTCGTCCAGGAGCTGGTGGCGGCCGGGATCCGGGTCCGGCTGGTCGATCTGAATTATGGCGGCGCCGACAACCTGCCGGACAGCCAGATCGACCCGCTTCTGCTCTCGCTCGACCGGCCGGTGCGGGCCAAGGCGGTGGTCACCGTCACCACCCCGCCGGCGGTGGAGAGTGTTCCGGGGCTGAAGACCATCAATTTCAGCATGTTCGAGGCGGTCGACATCCCGCCGCTGTGGGCGGGCCACAGCCGGCGCCACGACCATGTCGTCGTCGCCACCGAATCCTCGCGGATGGCCTGGCTGCGCGCCGGCCATCCGCCGGACCGCATCCACATCTGCCCCGCCGGGGTGGAGACGAACGCCCCAGGGGACGCCTCGCGCGCCGCCCCCGCCGTCATCGTCGACAATCTGGGCCGCCGGCTGGCCGACTATCCGGTGCGCATCCTCAACGTCTCCGATTTCAACGACCGCAAGAATCTGGACGGGGTCCTGCGGGTCTGGCTGCGCACGACGCGGAAGGAGGATCCGGCCGCCCTGCTGCTGAAGCCCGGCAAGGCCGCCGGGGTCTCCGGCGGCATTCGCGATCTTCTGGCCAGGGTGTCGGCGCAGACCGGCCGGACGACGGAACAGGCGGCTCCGGTGTTCCTGGTGGAAGGCAAGCTGTCGGATACGGAGATGACGTCGCTCCACGCCGCCTCCACCCATTACTGGAGCATGTCGCACGGCGAGGGCTGGGATCTGCCGATGGCCCAGGCCGGAGCGATGGGACTGACCCTGCTGGCCCCCGACCACAGCGCCTACCACGCCTATCTGGACGCGCAGGTGGCGCACATGATCCCCAGCGCCGTCACCCCCGGCATCGGCGCCTATGTCGGCCAGAGCTGGTGGAGCCCCGACGAGGGCGAAGCCGCCCGGCTGCTGCGCGCGGTCATCGACGACCCCGCCGGCACCCGCCGGTCGGCGCAGGCCCATCTGCTGGAGCATTTCAGCTGGCAGGCCGCGACCCGCCGGCTGATCGCCCTTCTGCGGGAGCTGGACGCGCTGTGACCAGCCTCGCCGCCCCCGGTCTGGGTCCGGCCGCGCCCGATGCGGCCTCCCGCCTGCCGAACCCCGTCACGCTGTTCTGCTGCCTGGCTCCGCCCGACTACTACCGCCGGCCGCTGTTCTCGGAGCGCGAGGTGTTCTGCGGGCCCGACTGCCCGACGGTGGAGACGGGCGACGGCTTCGCCTCGCTGAACACCCCGCCCGGCGAGTTCGATCTGCCGGCCATCACCGCCCGCCTGCCGGCGCACCAGCGTCCGGAACTGATCGTGGTGAAGGCCGACGCCACCCGGCGCAACCTTCCCCGCGGGCTGGACCGGCTGCCGGGGACCAAGGTGCTGCTGGTCGGCGACAGCCACCATTTCGCCAGCCCGCTGCGCACGCTGCTGGCCTATGGCGCGATGGAGAATTTCGACGCGGTGGTGCTCGACCACACCCGCCAGCATGCCCATGCCTTCCTGGAGGCGGGGTTCGACCGCGTCTATTGGATCCCGGCGGTGGACTATGCGCTGCGCCGGCGCGACATTCCCGCGGTCCCCGACCGTCCGCTCACCTTCGTCGGCCAGATCGGCGCCTTCCATCCCTGGCGGCGTCATGTGCTGGACCGGCTGGTGGAGGTCGGGCTGCCGCTGGTGGGCATGCAGGCGCCGCCGGAAACAGCGGCCGACATCTATGCCGGCTCGCAGATCACGCTGAACGTTTCGCTGAACGGCGACCTCAACCTGCGCGTCTTCGAGGCGCTGGGCGCCGGCGGCTTCCTCGTCACCGACGCCCTGTCGGACGATGCCGGGCTGGAGCGCTGCTTCATCCCCGGCCGCCATCTCGCGACCTACCGTTCGCCGGACGAGCTGGTGGAGCTGGTGCGCCATTACCTCGACCATCCGGATCAGGCGATGGCGATCCGCCGGGCCGGGCAGGCGCATCTGCTGGAATTCCACAGCCCGCAGGTCAAGCGCGCCCAGTTCCACGCCGCGGTGTTCGACGACCGCGTCGACCCGGCGCTGGAGGTCCGCGGGGAGCGGCGCGGGTTGTCGGCCCTGCCTGTCCGGGGTGCCGGCTTCCGCTGCCGTCTCGCCGCCTACGAGGCGTTGCAGCGGTTGCAGCTGACCGCGTCGCGGCTGACCGTCCATGCCGCCGAAGAGGACGGCTTCGCCGTCGACCTGCGCCTCATGGTCCGCGACCTGCCGCGGGTGGCCTTCGCCACACCGGGCGACGCTGCCAATCCCGATCCGGCCGACCCGGTTGCCCTGCCGCTGCCCCCCTCCGCCGCCCGCGTGCGCGATGAGGCGGTGATGCTGCTGCCCTGGCCAGGCCGCCAAACCGACAGGGCGCAAACCGACAGGACCGAAACCGACCGCCGGATGGTCCGGCTGCCCGGCGCTTCCATCCTCTGTCCCACCGCCTCGGCGCGGGACCATGCCGAGGCCTCCGCCTATCTTGCCGGCTGGGGCTTCGCGCCGGCCGACGCCGGCTCCGGCGGACCGGGCGGCATCCTGTTCCAGTGCGCCGACGTGCTGCGCTATGCCGGACGCTCGCTGTCCGATCCGGATCTGGCGGCGGAGCTGGCACCGGGCCTGAGGCGCGCGCGCCTCGCGGCGCTGGAGCCGGTGCTGCAGACCCCCGACCAGATGGTCGGCGTCGCCCAACTGGCCGCCCGCTTCCGCGACAACGATCTGGCCGAGCGCTTCCTGCTGAAAGCCGTCGGGCTGGACCGTGGGCTGACGGATGCGCTCGCCGGGCTGGCCCGCCTGTGCGCGGCGGGCGGACGCCCGGTGGAGGCGTCGATCTATCTGGGCGAGGCCCGGCGTGCCGCCGGCCTTGCCGGGGAGGCCGATCCCGCCCCCGACCTGGACGCCGGTGCGCTTGCCGCCGCGGCCGGCGGCCATCCGGGGCTGGAGCGCTACGGCGCGCTGTTCCGGCAGGCGACGGTTTCCTCCACCGGGCGGCCGCGCCGCATCCTGGGGGTCACCAACCTGTTTCCGCCGCAGGAGTTCGGCGGCTATGGCCGCAAGCTGTGGGAATTCTCGGCCGAGCTGATCCGCCGCGGCCATGCGGTGAAGGTGCTGACCGCCGATATACCCGAGCTTGCCCGGCCGGGCATCGCCGGCACCGAGGACATCGAGGCGCAGGTCGACCGGTCGCTGACCCTCTACGGCACTTGGAAGTCCGGACGGGCCTTCACCCATGACGACCCGGCCCACTGTTCGGCCCTGATCCGCGCCAACATCCGCCGCGTTCTGGAGACCGCCCGCGACTTCCGCGCCGACGCCTGCCTGGTCGGCAACCTCGACATGCTGGCGACCGAGTTTCTCGACCCGCTGACCCGGGAGATGGGGGTTCCGGTGCTGCATTGCCTGGGCAACCAGCATCCCGGCTACGCGCCGGAAGCCGCACCCCGTTCCCCCCTCTACCGTGCCGGGCCCGCCAGCGGCTGGGTGGCGGAGCGGCTGGCCGCCGGCGGCTACGGCCTGTCCGCCACGGTGATCCACCCCGGCGCCCGCGTCGATTACTTCCACCGCGCGGCGATGCCCTCGATCGACCGGCTGCGCATCGCCTTCGCCAGCCTGTTCGTCAACTACAAGGGGCCGCAGACGCTGATCAACGCGCTTGCGATCCTGCATCGCGAGGGCATCGACTTCGACTGCACCTTCGCCGGGGAGGCGCCGGACGCCGACCTCGCCGCCCGCTGCCGCGACTTCGTGGCGCGCCATGGCATGGCCGGCAAGGTGCGCTTCACCGGCTTCCTCGACCGCCGCGGCCTGTCCGGCCTGTTCGCCCGCTGCAACGTCCTGGTCTTCCCAAGCGTCTTCCAGGAGCCCTTCGGCATCTCGCAGGTGGAGGCGATGGCCGCCGGCCTGACCGTGGTCGGCAGCGGCACCGGCGGCAGCGGCGAGGTGCTGCGCGACGGCGTGGACGGCCTGCTGTTTCCCGCGGAGGACCATGAGGCGCTTGCCGGCCGCCTGCGCAGCCTGGTCAAGGACCGCGCGGCCTGGCAGCGCATGGCCCTGTCGGGCCGCGACCGCGCCCGCGACTTCACCGTCGCCCGCTCCGTCGACCGCATCGAAGCGGTGTTCGAGGAGCTGATCGGGCGGAAGGCGGAGCTTGAAGGCATACGGGCCTGACCATGGATCGGCACAGGTTCCAGCAGGTGGTCGATGGCATCGCCGCGGCGCTGGGCGGCGATCCGGCCTCGTTCCAGCTCAATTTCCGCATCATCGAGGCGGGCGGCGACCGTCGGCAGCTTTACACGGTCCTGGCGCTGCTGATCGGCCAGATCGGCGACGAGGCGGAGAAATGGCGGCTGGCCGACGCGCTGATCGATTGCCGGCCCGATGACGGGGAGCTGTATCTTGCCCTCGCCGACCGGATGGCTTTCGCCGGGATGGGCGTCCTTCAGCGCGACCCCGGAATTCCGCGCCAGGGCATCGCCCTTCTCCACCGCGCGCTGGAGCATGCGGCGCCGTCGCCCCTGCGGCTGCAGATTCACGCCAACCTGTCCTTCCTGTACAATGAGGCCGGCTGTCCGGAACTGGCCGAGACCCATGGCCGTGCCGCTGCCGGCAGCCAAAACGTCATCTTCCACCTCTGGCTCGCCGAAGCCCTGTTCCGCCAGGGCAAATATGTCCGGGACGGTCTGTGCGCGATCGATCTGTCGTCTCTCGCCCTCCGCCGCGCCGCCTGGGTTCTGGCGAAGGCCGACGAGGTCCTGCCGCTCCCACGGACGGAGGCGTCCGTCCTGCTGGTGTCGGTGGACGCCGCCTATTTCAAGCGTTACGCCGCCGCCCAGATCCTGAACCTGCATGAGCTGGGTT
Source organism: Azospirillum melinis (assembly GCF_013340935.1). Lineage (GTDB taxonomy): Bacteria > Pseudomonadota > Alphaproteobacteria > Azospirillales > Azospirillaceae > Azospirillum > Azospirillum melinis. The sequence goes on from NZ_WHOS01000032.1 coordinate 74,804, forward strand.
CGGCGGTCACGGTCCATTACCACATCATCAACGGCGACGATGAGGTCGACCGGCTGATCGGGCGTCTGCGCGAGGCGGTCGGCACCATGCCCCTCGTCTTCACGCATGAGACCTGGGCGCTCCGGGGAGATGCCTTCGACAAGCCTCACTATGCCTCCTCCCGCTTCCTCGTCGCGCCCGAGGCGATGCTGCGGCACAAGGCGAATGTGATCGTGTGCGACGCCGACGTGCTGTTCCGCGAAAAGCCGGAGGACATCGTCAGGGCGGCAGCGGACGGCGACGTCCTCCACACCGACTATCGCGGCGAACCCCTGTGCAGCCGCTACAACGCGTCCTTCGTCTGTTTCCGCCATGGTCCGGCCGGTTATCTGACGCTTCTGATGATCGCGGATTTCCTCAGGACCAATTTCGAGCGCTTCTATCTCTGGATGATCGATCAGGTGGCGCTGTTCGTCTGCGTCCAACGGGCGGCACAGCTGCTGGGCAGCGAGATGACCCATGCCGTCTGGCCCGACGCTGTCCTGCCGGCGCGGCCGGGGGACGAACTTCCGCTCATCCTGACCGGAGCCTTGTCCGGAAAGCACGGCAACAGCCCCTACAGCGAAAAGCGGGACGACATCCTGCGGGCCAACGGCTTCTGAAAATTACCAGCCGGTGAGAAAAAAGGTCCGGGATAACCGCCCCTTTCGATAGGAGAATGAAAGGCTGTAGAGTGGCCGTGCCGCAGTCCGCGGTGCGGTTTTCCTCCCGGTCATGACACTCACCCTTTCCGACCTGCCCGACGCCCCAGGCGGCACGATGCCCGCCTGTTCCTGCCTGTTGTGCAGCGCTGCCGGTTGGAGCGCTCCCGCCATCGCCGCAGCGCCGGATTTGCAGGGAGCGTCACAGGGCATGCTTCCGCAGGCTACTGCTTCCGCCACCGTCTCGGCCCTGCTGGCGTCGGGGACGCCGCGCTGGGGCAGCGGCGGCGTCGGCAGCGGGGCAACCGTCACCTACAGCTTCATGGAGCAGCTGCCGTCCTACGCCACCAGCTCGGACAGGACAGGCTTCGCGCCGCTGTCCGCCACGCAGCGCGACGCGGTGCGCCAGGCCTTCGCCGCCTGGAGCGCCGTCGCCAACATCTTCTTCGTCGAGACCTCCGACAGCGCCAACAGCGGGCAGGGCGGGTCGATCCGCATCGGCACCAACCGGCAAAGCTCCAGCGCCGCCTACGCCTATTATCCGAGCGGCTCGCTCTATGACGGCGGCGGCGACATCTACCTTTCCAACAGCAGCGCCACCAACACCAGCCCGACGCCGGGAACCTATGGCTACCTGACCATCCTGCACGAGATCGGGCATGCCATCGGGCTGAAGCATCCCGGCAACTACAACGCCACCGGCGGCGGGGGCGAGCCGCCCTACCTGTCCTCGACCGAGGACAATTACCGCTACACGATCATGTCCTACAACAGGCACCCCAGCCTGGGACTGAACGGGCTGGCGACGGGGCCGGCGCTGTACGACATCGCGGCGGCCCAATATCTCTACGGCGCCAACGCCAACACCCGCATCGGCGACGACCGCTATGCCTTCGGCAGCAACACGGTCGCGGTCAGCCAGTCCATCTGGGATGCCGGCGGCACCGACACCATCGATGCCAGCGGCCAGGCATCGGCGGTCAGCATCGACCTGACCCCTGGCGCCTTCAGCTCCATCGGCCCCAACGGCTCGGGCGGGCTGGCGGTGGGCAATGTGTCGATCGCCACCGGCGTCACCATCGAGAACGCCATCGGCGGCAGCGGCAGCGACATCCTGATCGGCAACAGCGCCAACAACCTGCTGGTTGGCGGTGCCGGCGACGACACGCTGACCGGCGGTGCCGGCGACGACACGCTGCAGGGCGGCGGCGGAACCGACACCGCGGTCTACAACGGCAGCCGATCCTCCTACACCATCACCGTCACCTCCGACGGGGCCACCATCTCCGGCGGCGGCGAGGGCACCGACACGCTGACCGACGTTGAATTCGCCCTGTTCGCCGACACCCGCATCAGCCTGCTGCCTCCGGCGGTCACCGCCAGGGCCGGCCGGGTTTCCATCGGCTCCTCCGTCGGCATCGCCAGCCTGATCACGGCGACCGATCCGGCCGGGGGCCTCGTCACCCAGTATGAACTGGTCGACAACACCGACGGCGCCGGCTCCATCATGGTCGGCGGCACGGCTCAAGGTGCCGGCGCGGTGGTGCCGCTGACCGCGGCTGCCTTCGCCGGGATCACCTTCGCCGCCTCCACCCTGCCGGGCATCGACGAGCTGTCGGTGCGCGCCTACAACGGCATTGCGTGGAGCCGCTGGATCGGCTTCACCATCGCCTCGCGCCCGGCCAACCGGCCGCCGGCCGTCCAGGGCGACAAGACCCTGACCGCCCTGGAGGCCGGGCCGGCCATCGCGCTCGGCATCGACCGGCCGAGCGATCCGGACGAAGGCGACAGCATGACGGTGACGCTGGTCCGCCTGCCGTCCGCCGGCACGCTCCGGCTTGCCAACGGAAGCGCCGTCACCGGCGGGATGACGCTGGGCACGGCCGATCTGGCCGGCCTGACCTATCAGGCACCGACCGGCACCCCGGCATCGCCGGGGTCCTTCTCCTACACCGTCACCGACAGCCAGGGGGCCGTCAGCGGCCAGACCGTGACCCTGCGGGTGACCACGCTGGCCGAGACGATGGCCGGCTTCGACCCGCTGGCCTATCTCGCCTCCAACCCCGACCTTGCGGCGATTTTCGGCACCGACGCCGCGGCGGCGCGTGCGCATTACCTGTCCGCCGGCCGGGCGGAGGGGCGGGGGACCCGGTCCTTCGATCCGCTCTCCTACCTCGCCGCCAATCCCGATCTGGTGGCGGCCTTCGGCTACGACCTCGCTGCGGCGAGCCGGCATTATCTGACCCTGGGCCGCCGGGAAGGGCGGTCGGCCGGCAGCTTCGACCCGCTGGCCTATCTGGCGGCCAACCCCGACCTCGCCGCCGTCTTCGGCACCGACGCGACGGCCGCCACCCGCCATTACCTGTCCAGCGGACAGCGGGAGGGGCGCAGCACCCGGTTCGACGGCTACGGCTATCTGGTGTCGAACCCGGATCTGGCGGCGGCCTTCGGGCTGGACCCGGCGGCGGCGGCCCGCCATTACGTAACCTCCGGCCGGGCCGAGGGGCGCGGCATCACCTTCGACAGCCTGGCCTATCTGGCGGCCAACCCCGACCTCGCCGCCGCCTTCGGCACCGACGCCGCGCGGGCAGCGGGCCATTACCTGTCCAGCGGCCGGCGGGAGGGGCGCAGCACCAGCTTCGACGCGCTCTCCTATCTGGCGGCCAACCGCGACCTCGCCGCCGCAATCGGCAACGATCCGGTGCGGGCGGAGGAGCATTACATCCGCTATGGCCGGCTGGAGAACCGCAGCACCAGCTTCAACGCCCATGACTATCTGCTGGCCAATCCGGATCTGCTGAGCGTCTTTTCGGGCAGCGAGCAGCAGGTGAAGCTCTATGTCGTGCTCTACGGCAACACATCGCGGCGCGACGCCGCCGGCTTCGACCCGCTGAGCTATCTGGCCGCCAACCCGGATCTGGCGGCAACCTTCGGCACCGACACCGCCGCCGCCACCGCCCATTACCAGTCCATCGGCCAGGCGGGCGGGCGCCCGACCCGGTTCAACGCGCTTGCCTATCTGATGGCCAACCCCGACCTCCAGCGCGCCTTCGGCAGCGACCAGCAGCAGGCGCTGGTCCACTTCATCCAGTATGGCCGCAACGAGACGCGCCCCAACCCGATCGGCTATGTCCGCCCGGCCGCGGCCGGCTTCGCCGCGTCGGACGATGGGATGCTGGCAGCGGGGCTGGGGTGATCCGGCCCGGTCAGAATCCCGTCTCGCGGATCAGCACCGACGCGGCCATGCGCCAGAAGCGCTCGGCGATGCTGCGGGCCTCGCCCGCCACGCGGACGATGCCGCGGCTGACGCGCTCCGGCCCGTCCTGTGCGCCGCCTGGGGCGTCCGGCCCGACCTTTACCGGTTCGACGTCCAGGGTGATGCGGTAGACCGCCTCCACCGGGGCGAGCGCGCTGCGGGCGGAACCGCCATGGGGTTGCTGGCCCGGCTGGGGCCCCGCCTGCCCCTCCACCGCCACCGGACCGCCATTGACCGAGGCGAGCGCCGGCACGTCCAGAACCGACACGGCGACCGGGTCGACCGCGCGCACCGTCGCCGCGCGCCGGGGGGCCAGCGGGTCGTCGGGGTGGAACTGCGCTCCGGCCCCCGGGCTCAGCCGGTCGAAATCGCCTTCGCCGACATAGCCGACCAGCTCGCCGCTGCCCGGCGCCACCACCGTCGCCAGCGGCAGTTTCGGACCGATCCAGCGGCCGGGGATCAGCGCATCCTCCATGTCGCGCACGGTGCCCGACAGGGGAGCGCGCACCACCAGCCGGTCGCGGCTGTCGAGAATGCCCTGCCGCTCGGCCAGGGCGGCGGCCAGATCCTCCTCCATCGCCCGCACGCGGTCGAGCTGCTCGCGGCTGGCGGTCATGCGGGCGATCTGCTCCTGCATCCAGTCGATGCGCAGTTCGGCTTGGCCCAGCTTGCCCTCCAGGTCGGGGGCGGTCAGGCGGAACAGCGGTTCGCCCTCCACCACGCTCTGGCCGCGGGCGACCAGCGTCTCCTCCAGCCGGGCGGGGAAGGGAGCGTAGACGGTGGCGAATCCCGACGCCCGCCAGACAACGGGCACCGACACGGTGGCGGTCACCGGCAGCAGGGTCAGCCCGACCGCCACCGCCAGCCCGGCCAGCGTCAGCCCGGTGCGCAGGTTCACATGGAAACGGTCGCGCAGAGACCACCAGGCCTTGGCCTCGGTCAGGAAGGGGCGCGCGACGAACCAGCCGATCTCGATGGCGAACAACAGGATCCCCAGAACCTTGATGGCGACGTGGTAGACCAGCAGAGCGATGCCGAGGAACAGCACCAGCCGGTAGACCCAGGTGACATAGGAATAGGCCAGCAGGATGCGGCGCCGTCCCGCCGGCATCTCCTCCGGTGGAGCCATGCCGAGGCCGAACAGCCATTCCCGCAGCTTCCAGCGCGCCATGGCGAAGGCGCGCTCCTGCAGGTTGGGCACGTCCAGGGCGTCGGACAGCAGGTAATAGCCGTCGAAGCGCATGAAGGGGCTGAGGTTGATCGCCAGCGTGGTGACCCAGCTGACCGTCGCCAGGAAATAGGCGGCGCTGCGCAGCGGTCCGTCGGGCAGGAAGCTCCAGGCCAGCGTGGCGAAGACGGCGATCGTCAGCTCGGTCACCATGCCGGCGGCCCCCACCGCCAGCCGTTGCCGGCGCGACACCAGCCTCCAGGCGTCGGTGGTGTCTGTGTAGAGCACCGGCCACATCACCAGGAAGGCAACCCCCATGGTCGGCACCCGGCAGCCGAAGCGCTTGGCGGTGTAGGCATGGCCAAGCTCGTGGCAGATCTTGGTGCCCAGCAGGGTGACGCCATAGAGCGCCAGCCCTTCGGGCGAGAAGAAATGCTGGAAGGTGTGCAGGAAGGCATCCCACTGCCGCGCCACCAGCAACCCGGCCAGGAGCGCGGTCAGCAGCACCACGGCCATCCAGGCCCGGCTGTAGAGCGGCGCCACCAGCCCAACCGTCGCCGACAGGAAGCGGTCCGGCCGCACCAGCGGGATGCGGAAGAACAGGTAGTTGTGGATCAGCCACCAGAACCAGCCCGTGTGCCGCGCCGCCGCCTGGCGCGCCAGAAAGGCGGTGTCGGCGGTGACGGTCAGGTTGTTGGCCGCCAGGAACTGGTAGAAGCCGATGACGTCCTCGACCGTCGGCTCGAACAGGCTCTGCTCCGCCACCGCCGCGGCGATGGCGCGCGGGTTGGCATGGTGCCAGTGGGCGATCAGCGCGAATCCCTCCGGCCCGATGCGGAAATAGCGGTTGCGCACCGGGTCGTGGACGGTCCAGCCCGGCGCCCCGTCCTGTCCCGCCGGCGCCGGCAGCAGGGCCAGATCGTCGCGCAACCCCGGCAGCCGCACGGACGCCAGCGGATCGGCCGGGGCGGCAAGCCGCAGGGCTACGTCCCCAGCGCCTATCTGGCCGAAGCCCCTCCCGCGCGGCCCGCCGGCACCGAGCCTGCAACAGCCGCAAAGCCCGGCCGTTATGCCAGGGCCGACCGCGAGG
>NZ_WHOS01000033.1 GCF_013340935.1 Azospirillum melinis
AGTAAGAATGGTAAACTTGATGCTGCGTATGTAGGCATACTATCACAATATTTATCAGATTCATAATCGTCGTATTCTCCTTCCTCTTTTTTTTTTTTGAAATCGCCGCGCCCCCACCCTAATTCCCCCCCTCTCTATCCGTCGCCCGCGTCAGTTGTTTATAAGAGACCCACCATCACCACCGGCAGGCCCAGTCGGCGTGCAGCCTCCAGCTTCGCGTCGGTGGCGCGCCCGCCGCTGTTCTTGCTGACGACCACCTCCACCACCTCCCCCCGCATCAGCGCCAGTTCACTCTCGACGGTGAACGGCCCGCGGTCGAGGATCAGGCTCATGCGCGGCAGGGCCGGCATCGGATCGGGCGGGTCGACGGCACGGATCAGGTAACGCTTGTCCGGCATCGCCTCGAAGGCCGCGACCTCCTGCCGGCCGATGGTCAGGAACACGGTGTCGCCCAGATCGCGCAGTGCCAGCGCCGCGGCATCCATGTCCGGCACGCCGATCCAGCGGTCGCCCGGCCCCGCCACCCAGGCCGGTCGGGTCAGCAGGCGCAACGGCACCCCCGCCAGCGCACAGGCCGCGGCGGCATTGGCGGAGATCTGGGCCGCGAAGGGATGGGTCGCATCGATCACCGCCCCGATGCCCTCGGCGCGCAGGTATTCGGCCAGCCCCTCCACCCCGCCGAAGCCGCCGATGCGGGTCGGCAGCGGCGGCAGCACCGGGTTCTTCGTGCGGCCGGCCAGCGACACACGGGCGTCGATGCGCGAATGGCCGGCGAGCTGCTTGGCCAGCGCCGCCGCCTCCGTCGTGCCGCCCAAAATCAGCGCCTTGACCAACTCCCCCTCCCCACCCGTCAGGATCGGCGCCATGGATAGCATGGGAACGGCCCGCTGGCTCAGCATCGTCGGCATCGGCGAAGATGGCTGGGACGGTTTGTCGCCCGCCGCCCGCGCGGCGGTGGAAAGCGCAGCCATCCTCCATGGCGGCAGCCGCCATCTCGATCTCGTACCGGTCGTTGCGGGGCAGGAACGGCTACCCTGGCCGTCGCCGATGACCGATGCCTTCCCCGGCCTGCTCAGCATGCGCGGCCAGCGGGTCTGCGTGCTGGCGAGCGGCGATCCGTCCTGGTATGGGGTGGGCGCCACCCTGTCGCGACTCGTTCCGGCTACGGAAACGACGGTGATTCCAGCGGCTTCCGCCTTCAGCCTCGCCGCATCCCGGCTGGGCTGGCCGTTGCAGGACTGCCGCTGCCTGACCGTTCACGGCCGGCCACTGGAGCAGGTCGTTCCGCATCTGCAACCGAACACCAAGCTGCTGCTTCTTTCCTGGGACGGAACGACCCCGGCCAGGCTGGCCGCCCTGCTGTGCGCCCGCGGCTTCGGCGCCTCGCGCCTGACGGTGCTGGAGGCGATGGGCGGCCCGCGCGAGGCCCGGCTGGAGGCCACCGCCGATGGCTGGACGACCGAGCGCACAGCCGACCTCAACACCATCGCGCTCGACTGTGTCGCCGCCCCCGGCGCCCGCATCCTGCCGCTGGCGCCCGGCCTGCCCGACGACTGGTTCGAGCATGACGGCCAGATCACCAAGCGCGAGGTGCGCGCCGTCACCCTCTCCTTCCTGGCGCCTCGCCGGGGCGAGCTGCTGTGGGACGTCGGCGCCGGGTCGGGCTCCATCGGAATCGAATGGATGCTGCGTGATCCGGCCAACCGTGCCATCGCCGTCGACCATCACCCGGAGCGGATCGCCCGCATCCTGACCAACGCCACCGCCCTCGGCGTGCCCGGCCTGACGCTGGCGCGCGGCAAGGCGCCGGCCGCGCTGGAGGGTCTGGAGCGGCCGGACGCCGTCTTCATCGGCGGCGGGCTGACCGCGGATGGCCTGCTGGCCGCCTGCTGGGACGCCCTGCCTCCCGGCGGCCGGATCGCCGCCAATGCGGTGACGCTGGAAAGCGAGGCTGTGCTGTTCGACGCGCACAAGCGGCTGGGTGGCGATCTGACCCAGATTTCGGTGGCCCGCGCCTCGGCGGTCGGCGGCTTCCGCGGCTGGCGCGCGTCGATGCCGGTCACGCTGTGGCGAGCGGAAAAGCCGTATGGGGAGGGCACATGGACCGCCTGACACCCGATGCCATGCTGTTCGGCCCGGTCTTTGTCGGGCTGGGCTGCCGCCGAGGCTGCGGTTGGGAGGAGATCGCCAATCTGGTCGCCACCGCCTTCGACGAGGCGGCCCTGCCCGATGCCGCGCGCCAGCTGGCGGCGCTGGCGGCCCCGGCGATGAAGGCCGACGAGGCGGGATTGGCGGAGGCTGCCCGGGCACTCGGCCTGCCGCTGCGCTTCATCGAAGAGGACGCGATGCTGGCGGCACAGGACCGCGTCCACACCCGCTCCTCCACCGTGCTGGCCGCGGTCGGGCTGGCCTCGGTGGCAGAAGCCGCGGCACTGGCCGCCGCCGGGCCGGGATCGCGCCTGCTGCTGCCGCGCCGCTCGACCCCTCGCGCCACTGTCGCACTTGCTTTACCCGCAGTCGCCCTTTCGGAGACCCGTTCATGACCGTCCATTTCATCGGTGCCGGACCGGGCGCTCCTGACCTGCTGACCCTGCGCGGCCGCGACCTGATCGCCCGCTGCCCGGTCTGCCTCTATGCCGGCTCGCTGGTGCCGAAGGAGATCATCGCCCATGCGCCGGCCGGCGCGCGGATCGTCGACACCGCGCCGCTGACGCTGGAGGAGATCGTCGCCGAGTTCCAGTCCGCCCATGCCGCCGGCCAGGACGTCGCCCGGCTGCATTCCGGCGACCTGTCGGTCTACAGCGCCTTGGGCGAACAGACCCGCGCACTGCGGGAGCTGGGCATCCCCTACACCATCACCCCCGGCGTGCCGGCCTTCGCCGCCGCATCGGCCGCACTTGGGCGGGAGCTGACCCTGCCGGAGGTCAGCCAGACGCTGATCCTGACCCGCACCGAAGGCCGCGCCTCGGCGATGCCGGCGAAAGAGACGCTGGAGGTGCTGGGCGCGTCCGGGGCGACGCTGGCGGTCCACCTGTCGATCCACGTCATCGACCGGGTGGTGGAGCGGCTGACCCCGCTCTACGGCGCCGACTGCCCGGCGGCGGTGGTCTACCGCGCCACCTGGCCGGACGAGCGGGTGCTGCGCGGCACGCTGGCCGACATCGCGGCGCAGGTCGCGGCCTCACCGATGGAACGGACCGCGCTGATCCTGGTCGGCCCGGCGCTGGGCCATGAGGAATTCCGTTGCAGCGCGCTGTATGACGGCAGCCATGTGCGGCGCTACCGGGGGTTGGGCCAGGAGTTGGGGGAGTGAGCCTCGCCGACGATGCGCCCCTGGCGGTCGGTGACCAGCACCTCGACCGCAACCGGCGCATCCTCCAGCACCTCCTGCGCGGCACGGCGCGCCAGCTCGGCCACATGGTCGGCCAGGGCCAGGCCGGCGGCGTCCGCCATGCCCAGCACCTGCGCCGCGGTGTTGGCGCCGCGCGCCTGCGCGACCAGCTCCGGCCCGGCCCCGAGATCGGCCAGCCGTGCCGCCAGCCAGTCGAAGTCCACACTGTTGCGCTTGCTGTGCAAATCCATCAGCCCTCGCGCCAGCTTGCCGAATTTGGCGAAGCCGCCGCACAGCGTCAGGCGGGGGATCGGGTGCCGGCGCAGGTACTTCAGCGTGCCGCCGACGAAATCGCCCATGTCGAGCAGAGCCTGTTCCGACAGGCCATAGCGCGCCACCACCGCCTTTTCCGACAGATCGCCGGTGCAGGCCGCGACATGGGCCAATCCGGCCGCCCGCGCCACGTCAACTCCGCGCTGAATCGAGGCGATCCAGGCCGCGCAGGAATAGGGCACGACGATCCCCGTGGTTCCCAGGATCGACAGCCCGCCGAGGATACCGAGCCGCCCGTTCATGGTGCGCTTGGCAAGCAGTTCGCCATTCTCCACCCCGACCTCGACCACCAGATCGGCCGGCTGGCCGGCGGCGGCGGCGGCCTCCCCCACCGCCTGCGCGATCATGCGGCGCGGCACCGGGTTGATCGCCGGCTCGCCAACGGCCAAGGGCAGGCCGGGCAGGGTCACGGTGCCGACGCCGGGACCGGCGCGGAACGTCACGCCGCTGCCGGGCGCACCGCGCCACACCCGCGCCCGCACCAGCGCGCCATGGGTCACGTCGGGATCGTCGCCGGCATCCTTGATTATGCCGGCCATGGCCCAGGGTCCGCCCGGGAGTTCGCCCGGCGAGCCATCCGCCCCCTCGCCCCGTTCGGTCACGGCCAGAGCGAAGGCCGGGGTCTGGCCGCCGGGCAGGGTCACCGTCACCGGGTCGGGGAACTCCCCGCCGAACAGGGCATCCGCCGCCGCACGCGCCGCGGCGGTGGCGCAGGTTCCCGTCGTCCAGCCGCGGCGCAAGGGTGTAGCATCCTCCGCACCGCCTTCCGTCTTCTCCGAGCCCGAGTCCGCGTTCATGTCGTTTGAGTCGTCCATTCCCGAAAGCGTCCTGGTTCCCTTCGCCCCCGGCAGCGTCTGGCTGGCCGGGTCCGGCCCAGGCGACCCCGGCCTGCTGACCCTGCTGGCGCTGCAAGGTCTAAGGCAAGCCGACGTCATCGTCCATGACGCGCTGGTCGGCGAACGGATCATGGCGCTCGCCAGCCCGTCGGCAAGGCTGGAGTTCGCCGGAAAGCGCGGCGGCCGTCCCTCCGCCCATCAGGACGACATCACCAACCGCCTGATCGAACTGGCGAAGGAGGGGCACCGCGTCCTGCGCCTGAAGGGCGGCGACCCCTTCGTCTTCGGCCGCGGCGGCGAGGAGGCACAGGCACTGGCGGCGGAGGGCATCCCCTTCCGCATCGTGCCCGGCATCACGTCCGGCATCGCCGGCCCGGCCTATGCCGGCATCCCGGCGACCCACCGCGACACCAACCAGGCGGTGATCCTGGCGACCGGCCATTCGCTGGGCGGCGGGCCGGACTGGCGGGCGCTGGCCGCCACCAAGGCGCCGTTGATCCTCTATATGGGGTGGAAGGCGCTGCCGACCATCGCGGCGGAGCTGATGGCCGGCGGCCTGTCCGCCGACACCCCCGTCGGCGTGGTGACGGAGGCGACGACCGCCAACCAGAAGAGCCTCGTCACCAGCCTCGGCACCTGCGTCGCCGATCTGGCGGCGAGCGGGCTGGAGCCGCCGGCCATCATCGTGATCGGCGAGGTGGTGCGGCTGCGCCCGGCGCTGGAATGGCTGCCGGCCCAGACGGCGCTTCAGCATGGCTAATGGTCTCATCATCGCGGCGCCGGCCTCCGGCACCGGCAAGACGACGCTGACGCTCGGCCTGCTGGCAGCGCTCCGCGCCCGCGGCGTGGCGGTGGGGGCAGTGAAGTCGGGGCCGGACTACATCGACCCGGCTTTCCACCGCGCCGCCACTGGCCGGCCCAGCGTCAACCTGGATACCTGGGCGATGGGGCCGGACTTGCTGGACGGGCTGGCCGCCCGCGCCGCCGAGGGCGCCGATCTGCTGGTCTGCGAGGCGCTGATGGGCCTGTTCGACGGCGTCGCCGGCGTCGGGGCCACCGGCACCGGCTCGACGGCGGAGATCGCGGCCCGCACCGGCTGGCCGGTCCTGCTGGTGGTGAACGCCAAGGGCCAGTCGCAGTCGGCCGCCGCCCTGGTGAAGGGCTTCGCCACCTACCGCGACGACGTGACCATCGGCGGCGTCGTGCTGAACAATGTCGGCAGCCCGCGCCACACGTCATTGGCCGGCAACGCCATCGAAGCGCTGGGCATCCCCTTGCTGGGTGCCCTGCCGCGCGCGCCGGACCTCAGCCTGCCCGAACGCCATCTCGGCCTCGTCCAGGCCGACGAGACGGAGGGGCTGTCCGACCGGCTGGCTGCGCTTGGCCGCTTCATCGCCGAGCATGTCGATCTCGACCGCACCCTCGCCCTGGCCAAGCCGTCCAAGGCCGGGCGCGGCAGCGACGCCCCCGCCCTGCCGCCACTGGGCCAGCGCATCGCCATCGCGCGGGACGCCGCCTTCACCTTCGTCTATCCCCACCTGACCGCCGGCTGGCAGGCGGCGGGCGCGGAGCTGCACTTCTTCTCCCCCCTGGCCGACGAGGCGCCGCCACCGGGCTCGGACGCCGTCTATCTGCCCGGCGGCTATCCGGAGCTGCACGCCGGCCGTCTCGCCGCCAGCCACGTCTTCCGCGACGGCCTGCGCGCGGCGTCGGAGCGGGTGCCGGTCTATGGCGAGTGCGGCGGCTACATGGTGATGGGCGAAACGCTGGAGGATGCCGACGGCGTCACCCACCCGATGACCGGGCTGCTGGGGGTGCGCACCTCCTTCGCCAAGCGGCGGCTGCATCTGGGCTATCGCCGGGCGTCGCTGCTGGCCGACGGACCGCTGGGACCGGCAGGATCGCCGCTGATGGGGCATGAGTTCCATTACGCCTCCACCCTGTCCCGCGGCGACGACGCCCCGCTGCTGCAGGCGACCGCGGCGGACGGCAGCGACCTGGGCGCGCTGGGCAGCCGGCGCGGGCGGGCGCTCGGCTCTTTCGTCCATCTGATTGCGGGGGGGTGACGATGGAGGAGGATTTCACCACGGCGGAGCGTGACGCGCTCTACAAGGCGATCTTTTCCCGCCGCGACGTGCGCGGGCAGTTCCGCCCCGACCCGGTTCCGGACGAGGTGCTGACCCGCATCCTGCTGGCCGCCCACCATGCCCCGTCGGTCGGCTTCATGCAGCCCTGGAACTTCATCGTCGTCACCGATCCGCAGGTGAAGTCCCGCATCCACGCCGATTTCGCCCGCGCCAACGAGGAGGCGGAGGCGATGTTCGACGGCGAGCGGCGCAGCCTCTACAGCCGCCTGAAGCTGGAGGGCATCCGCGAGGCGCCGGTGAACCTGTGCATCACCTGCGACCGCGAGCGCTCCGGCCCGGTGGTGCTGGGCCGCACCCACATGCCGGCGATGGACCTCTACAGCTGCGTCTGCGCCGTGCAGAATCTGTGGCTGGCCGCCAGGGCGGAAGGGCTCGGGGTCGGCTGGGTCAGCATCCTGCACGAGGAGGCGCTGAGGGAAGCGCTCGGCATCCCCGAGCGGATCGTGCCGATCGCCTATCTCTGCCTCGGCCACGTCACCCATTTCGAAGCGACGCCAGAACTGGAAACCAAGGGCTGGCGCAAGCGCCTGCCCTTGGACGAGCTGGTGTTCAGGGACCGGTGGCAGGGAGGGAGATGACGCGCGCCAGAAACGCGTCCTCCGGCCCCGCCGTCATCGTCGGCCGCGCCGCCAGCAAGAGTTGCAGCAGTGCCGTGTGCAGGTCGGTGCAGGCCGACAGATCGACGCGCGGCGCCGCCGTCGCCTCCAGCCATTCGGCGAGCGGCAGGGCGTCCTCGACGGTGCAGGCGTCCTCGAAGCGGGCGAGGTCGGCGTCATAACGGATCGGCATCACAACAACTCCCGCAAATCGAGCACCAGGATCAGCCGGCCGTCGCCCAGCACCGCCGTGCCGGCATAGCCGCGCAGCCCCCGCAGAACCCCGGTCATCGGACGCAGCACCACGTCGGCGCGCTCACCGACATCGTCCACCGCCACGGCGACCGGCCCATCGCTCAGTTCGGCGAGCACGACGCAGTCGGCCTCGCCCCCACCCCCGCGCCCGTGCCCGCCCCCGTCATCGGGGGGCTGGCCCAACAGGCGGCGCAGGCGGACCAGCGGCACCACCCGGTCGCGCAGCACGATGCTTTCCGCCCGCTTCACCCCGCGGATCTCTGCCCGCGGCACCCGCTGGACGCCACCGACCACCGCCACCGGGATGCCATAGAAGGATCCCGCCGCCTCCACCACCACGACCCGGGTGATGCTGAGCGTCAGCGGCAGCGACAGCCGCACCCGCGTGCCGCTGCCGGGGGTCGAGGCGATCTCCACCCGGCCGCCGGCCCGTTCCACCGCCGTGCGCACCGCATCCATGCCGACCCCGCGGCCCGACAGGTCGGACACGCTGCCGGCGGTGCTGAAGCCCGGAGCGAAGACCAGCCGCACGGCATCGTCGTCGCCGAGCGCCGCGGCGGCATCCGGGGTGAGCAACCCCTTGGCGACGGCGGCTTTGCGCATCGCCGCCGGGTCGATGCCGGCGCCGTCGTCCGACACCTCCACCACCACCCCGCCCTTGTCCTGGAAGGCATGGACCCGCAAGGTGCCGCCCGGCGGCTTGCCCGAGGCGGCACGGCGCTCCGGTGCCTCGATGCCATGGTCGATTGCGTTGCGCACCAGATGCAGCAACGGCTCGCCCAGCACGTCGAGGATGTCCTTGTCGGCCTCCGTCTCCGCCCCGTCCAGCACCAGCTCGACCGTCTTGTCCAGCCGGCGGGCGGTGTCGCGCACCAGCCGGGGCAGCGGATCGAACACGCGGGCGAGCGGCAGCAGCCGCAGGCGCAGCGCCGCATGGCGCAGGTCGCCGACCAGACTGTCCAGCCGGGCGGAGAACGCCTTCATGTCGCGCGTCACCTCGCCGTCCCCGACGCGGCGGACCAGCGGCCCCAACTGCCCCTTCATCACCGACAGCTCGCCGACCAGCGCCATCAGCGCGTCCATCCGCTCCGGTTCCACCCGCAGGGCGCGGCGCGGGGAGGCAGGCCGCGCCTCGGCCACGGCGGGCTTTTCCGGAGGCCCGTTTTCCGGAGGCCCGTTTTCCAGAGGATCGTCGGCCAGGAAGCGGCGCAACGTCCCGGCATCGGCGCAGGCCGCCGCCACGACGGCCCGGTCGGCCGGCCGGCCCAGCGCGGTCAGGATCGCGGCGACCGCACGCGCCACCGCGGCGCTGCGCGACCCGCGTTCGGCGGCACTGCCGGGCAGGTCGAGAATGCGCGCCTGCTCCTCCAGCATCGCCGCCGCCAGCGAGCCCGGCGGCGCCATGGCAATCGGCTTGGCGGGAGGCTGTGCCATGGCGGACGCCGCAGCAGGCATCAGCGTGACGCTGCCGATCCGCACCTGATCGGGAACGCTGCGGAAGGCCGGCATCACCGCCTCGACCCCGGCGCCGCTCAACGCGCGGAAACGCAGCATGCAGCGGTAGGGGTCCATCTGCGCCAGGGCCGGAAGCGGTTCCGCCGGTTCGATCCGGAGCCACCGCAGGTCGGGGACCCGCCGGAACAGGGCCAGCGGATCGTCGCCGGTGAAGAAGCATTCCGGATCGGGCCTGTAGTCGATGGCGGTAATCACGCCGCCGGCCATCCCTACCCCATCCCGGTCCTCGCGGGCCAGCGCCGCCACCCAGGGGAAGGCGTCCGCCTCCCCGGCGGCCTCTCCGCCACCGGCCGCCCCCTCCGCAGACACCCCGGACAGCCCGCGGACCAGGGTGTCCGCCGCCTGTGCCGCGTCGGCGGGCAGGGCGCCGGTATCCTCCAGCGCCGCCACCCAGCGGGCGCACTGGTCGAGCGTACGGAACAGCCGGTCGGCCAGCTCCGGCGTCATGCCGTGCCGGCCGTCGCGCAGCAGCGACAGCGTGTCCTCCCCGGCATGGACCAGCCGGGTGAAGGGCGCCATGTCGAACAGGCCACTCGCCCCCTTCAGCGTGTGGAAGGCGCGGAACAGCTCGTCCACCGACGCCCGGTCGGCGGGATCGCGCTCCAGCGCCAGTAGCGCGCCGCCGGCCGTCTCCAGCAGCTCCTGCGCCTCGACGACGAACTGGTCGAACAGCTCGCTCATGGCGCGCCCTCCGTGGCGAGAGGTTGCCCGGTCAGCAGCCGCGCCGCCTCCACCAGCACCTCCGGCCGCGGCGGCTTGACGATGTACCAGTTGGCGCCGGCCAGCAGTGCCTGCTCGCGGTCGCTGTCTTTCGCTTCGGTGCTGATCATGATGGCCGGCACGTCGCGCAACACCGGATCTCGGCGCAGGACGCGCAGCATGGTGTAGCCGTCCATCTTGCGCATGTTGACGTCGACGATCACCAGATCGGGCGGGACGGCCATGGCGCGTTCCAGCCCCTCGATGCCGTTCACCGCCTCGTCCACCACGAAGCCGGCACCCTCCAGCACCCGGCGGCTGAAGGCGCGGACGGTCACGGCGTCGTCCACCACAAGGACGCGCGGCCCTCCGGTATCGTTCGCGCTCATGCGGCACCCCCGTCGATCGGCTTCTGGTAGAGGATGGCGTCGGGGAAGCGGCGCGGCACGAACAGCGAGGACATGCGGCTCATGCTTTCCGAATGGCCGAGACAGACGAAGCCGCCCGGCGCCAGGGCATCGTGAAACATGCTCGCCGTCTCCCGTCGGCCAAGATCGTCGAAATAGATCAGCAGGTTGCGGCAAAAGATCACGTCGATCCCGCGGAAACCGCGCACCTGCTGCGGGTCGGCGAGGTTGACCAGCGAGAAATCGACCGAGTCCCGCAAATCCTCGACGATCCGCCAGCGCGGTCCCCAATCCTCGGCCCCCCCGCGCAGGGGCTGGAAATATTTGGCGCGCAGATGCGCCGGCAATCCCTGCAGGGCGCGCTCGTCATAGATGCCCTCGCGCGCGCGTTCCAGCACCGCGCTGTCGATGTCGGAGGCCAGCAGCTCGATCTCGTAATCGTCCACCCGGCTCCAGTTCTCCAGCAGCATGATGGCGATGGAATAGGGCTCCTCCCCGGTGGCGCAGCCGGCCGACCAGATGCGCAGCCGCGAGCCCTTCGGCCGCCCCCGCACCAGCTCGTCGAGGACGGAATTCACCAGACAGTCGAACTGGTACTTCTCGCGGAAGAAATAGGTCTCGTTCACCGTCATCAGGTTGACGAGCCGCTGAAGCTCCTCCCCCGACGCCTGGAAGCGCAGCAGGTTCATATAGGCGCGCAGATCCGTCGCCCCGACCGCCTGCATGCGGGCGGCGACGCGGCGGTCGACGAAATAGCGCTTGGCCTCGGTGAAGGACAGGCCGGTGCGCTCCCGCAGGAAGCCGCACAGGGTGGCATAATCCTCCGGCGACAGGCCTTGCGGGTCGGTTTCGGTCACTCCGTTCACCGTCCGCGGAAGCTGGAACGCGCGGCATCGACGGCGAAGGCGACGAAGGCATCGTCGGGGAAGCGGCGGGCCAGAGTCTCCAGACTGGACAACGCTTCCGGACTGCCGGCCTCGGCCAGCGCCTCCACCGCGGCAAGGCCGACATTCACGTCGCAATCGTGTTCCATCACCCGTGCCAGCCACTCGGCGCGGTCCGGATGGACGAGGCTCCCCAGCCCCTGCACCGCGAAAATGCGCAGATCGGTGTCGGCATGGTCGAGCAGCGGCAGCAGTGCCGGGGCGGCGACCTCCACCGGCATCTGCTGCAGGCTTTCCAGCGCCGCGTTGCGCAAGGCCGCATCCTCGCGGTCGAGGAAGGGGACGATGGCCGCCGCCGCCGCAGGCGTGGCGATGCGGGCGAGCGCCGTCAGGATGGCCTCGCGCACGCCGGCGTCGCCCTCAGCCTGAAGCCGGTGGGCGAGCGCCGCTTCGGCACCCGGCGGCGGGCTGTGGCCCAGCCCATGGGCGGCATCGCGACGGACCGCGGCGTCGGCATCCTCCAGAGCGGCCAGCGGATCGCGCGCACCCCCGGCGTCGGCCGGGGAGACTTCCGGAGCGGCCTTCTTCTTCACAAGTCCCATGGCGTCCCTCCCTAGTCCTTCCTGCCCGGCGCGGGTCCGGCCCGCCGCGCGGCAGGCGACAGCCAGCGGTTCAGCTGGCCGGCGATCCGGTCCGACGGTAGAACGACGCCGGCACCGCCGCGCCGGATCAGGTCCTGCGGCATGCCGAAGACCACGGCGCTGTCCTCCGACTCCGCGATGGTACGGCCGCCGCGGGCGTGCAGCTCGGCCATGGACGCCGCCCCGTCATTGCCCATGCCGGTCAGCAGCACCCCCACCAGCCGGTCCGGCGGCAGCAGCCGCATGGCGCTGGTCACCAGCCGGTCGGTGTTGGGGTGCCAGGGCCTGTCGGGCGAGGCCGGCACGCAGACCGCCTGCAACCGCCCGCCACGCCGCGCCAGCTCCACGTCGGCGCCGCCGCGGGCGATGCAGATCCTGCCCGGCTCCAGCACCGTCGCCCGCTCCACCTCCACCACGCTCAGCGCGCACATCTCGTCCAGCCGCCGCGCCAGCGTCGCGGTGAAGGCGACCGGCATATGCTGCGCCACCACCACCGGCCAGGGGAAGCCGGCCGGCAGCAGCGGCAGGATGTCCTCCAGCGTGCTGGGCCCGCCGGTGGACACGCCGACCAGCACCACGCCTTCGACCTCCCCCTCCACCGCCACGGAGGGCGGCGCCGGCGGTGCGGGCGCCACGAAATCCTCACCCACGATGCGGGCGCGGGCCAGCCGCAGCCGTTCGCGCAGGCCGTGCACCCGGCGCGGGCGGGAGGATGCGGCGGCGCGCACCGTCTCCACCAACTCCTCGCCGATGCGGCCGATGGAGCCGGCGGCAGGCTTCTGCACCGCCTCCACCGCTCCCAGCCGCAGCGCCTCCAGCGTCTCCCCCGCCCCCGCCCCGGTGAGGGCGGAGACCATGACGACCGGCTTGGGATGCTCCACCATGATGCGGGCAAGGCAGGTCAGCCCGTCCATGCCGGGCATGGTGATGTCCAGCGTCACCACATCCGGATCGACCTCCGGCAGGCGCGCCAGCGCCTCCTCCCCCGTCGCCGCAGTCTCCACCCGGAAACCGGCCTCGACCAGGAGATCCGCGATGCGCCGGCGCATCAGCGCGGAATCGTCCACCACCAGAACCGTCAGCACGCCGCCCCCCATCCGTCCGTCACCGCGGGGTAACGGGCAGCTCCGCCAGTCGGTCCATGTCGAGCAGGCTGTCCGCATCCATCAGCAGGATCAGGCGGGCGCCGCCGGCCGCATCCCCGGCCGCATCCCCTGCCACATCCAGCGACGCCACCCGGCGGATCAGCCGGCGCTGCGCCGCCGACACCGCCGGGGCCGGACCGATCCGCTCCACCGGGACGGTCAGCAGGCCGGACAGCCCGTCGACCAGCAGCCCGACCAGCAGCCCGTCGCGCCCGACCACCACCACCCGCCCGCGCTCCAGCCCGGCAGGCCCGGTCCCGGAAAGCCCGCTCTTGGAGTCGGCAGCCGGCAGGTGCAGCAGCCGGCGCTGGTCGATCAGCGGCAGCACCTCGCCGCGCAGGGTCAGCACGCCGGCGACGAAGTCGGGTGCATTGGGCAGCGGCGTGATGGCGTCGGGCCGGCGCAGCACCTCGCGCACGGCGGAGACTGGCAGGCCATATTCCGCCCCGGCAAGGCGGAAGACGACGAAGCGTTCCCCCGCACCGCCGCTCCCATCGGGACCGTCCGCAGGCCGTGCCGGTTCCATCCCGTCCCCCTGTCCGCCCACTTCCGCAGCGCCGGCCTCTGCGCCGGCCTCTGCGCCGGCCTCTGCGCCGATCGCGGCGCCATGTCGGAACAGCCGCTCCGCCGACAGCACCGACACCAGCCGCCGGCCGCCGCCGGCCGTGCCATCCGCCCCGCCATCCGCCCCACTGCCGGCTCTGGCGATGCCGTCCAGATCCTCGAATTCCGGCTCGCGGGCGAGCAACGGCGGCACCGGGTCGATCAGCGCCGGGTCGATCCGCAGAATCTCGCGCACCTCGTCCACCAGCACGCCGACCGGCGCCTGCCCGCTCCCGGAGCGCACCACAACGACGCGGCGCCCGGTCGCCAATCCGCTGGATTCATGCCCGCCGGCCTCATCCAGCCCGAACAGGGCGCGCAATCCCACCAGCGGCAGCAGCCGGTCGCGCACCGCCATCACGCCCAGCAGATGCGCCCTGGACCGCGCCATGCGGGTGATCTCGCGCGGGGCCGGCAGAACCTCGCGCACCCGATCCACCGGCAGGGCGAATTGCTGTCCCGCGACTTCGAAGACCAGCAGGGCCTGGCGGTCGATACCTGCCTTGGCGCCACCCACGGCACCGGTTCCGCCGGCCGGCACGGGACCGAAGCCGGCAGTTGCCGAGGCCGAACCCCGGTCCGTCCGCTCCATCTCCGCCGGATCGCCGAACTGGCGGTCGATCAGCGCATCCAGCTTCAGGATGGTGGCCGGGCCGTCGCGCAGCAGGCCGTCCAGCATGGCGGGGTCGAGCCCGCCCTCCTCCTGCGTCACCGGATCGATGCGGTCGGGGTTGCTGCGCAGGATGCCGGCCATCGCATCCACCCGCAGACCCACCGTCTGGCCGCCCGTATGGCCGCGATGCCCGACCAGCACCACCCGCGTCTCCCGCGTCGGCGCCGCGCCACTGGGCCTGCCCAGCGCCCCGGCGAGGTCCAGCACCGGCACCGCGTCGCCATGCCAGTGCGCCAGCCCGTCCAGGCTGGGCGGCCCCAGCGGGATGCGCACCAGCTCCGGCAGCCGGATCACCGCATGGACCGCCGGCAGCGGCAGGGCGAGGCGCAGGTCGGCGACCGTCACCGTGACGAAGTCGAGAACGCCGTCCGCCTCCCGGGGCGCCTCCCGGGGCGCCTTCCCGGCCACGGCGGTCAAACCGCGCCCAGCAGGCTGTCGGCCATCGTCGCGATCTCCTCGATCGCCGACGCCAGTTCCTCGGCCCCCTTCGCCTGCTCGCGCGCGGCCTTGGCCGCTTCGGTGCCGGCGAGGTTCGCGGCGGCGGCGGCGGTGGCCACCTGCTCCACGCCGACGCGGGTCTCGCGGAGCGCGCCGGTCGTCTCGGTGGCGGCTTCCAGGATTTCACGGCTGCCGGCGGTGACCACCCGCAGCTCCTGCGCGCCGGCGGTCAGGGTGACGCCGAAGGCACGGTGGCGCGCGATCTCCGTCACCGCGGTGGCGGACACCTCCTCCACGTCGCGGCGAACCCGCAGCATCTGGTCCTGGATGTCGCGGACGATGTCCTTCACCCGCTCCGCACTGTCCGCGCTGTCGCCGGCCAGCTTGCGGATGTCGCCGCTGACCACGGTGAAGCCGCGGCCGAACTCGCCTGCCCGCGCCGCCTCGATGGAGCCGCTGACCGCCAGCATCCCGGTCTGGATGGCGACGGTGGCGATGGCGTCCACCACCTTGTCGATGCGCCGGCCGATCCGGTCCAGCGCGTCCAGCCGGTCCCCTGCCCGGCGGGAGGACTCCACTGCCTCCAGCATGCCGTCGGCCAGCCGGCCGATGGTCTCGCGCGTCTCGCCCAGCAACCCTTCCATCGCCGTGCAGCGTTCCACCGACTCGCCGGCCCGGCCGGCGGCCAGCGTCGCCGCCGCGTCGATCTCCGCAATGGCGGAGGCAAGCTGGTGGGTGGCCGCGCTCTGCGACTGCGCCCCGCCGGAGATCTGGCCGATGGCGGTCATGATCTGGGCCGCCCCGCGGTTGATCTCCTCGATGGCGGCCGACAGCTCCTCGGCGGCCGAGGCCAGCTCGTCGGCGGTGGCGGCGAGGTCGGCGGTGCCCTCCAGATCCTCGGCCACCTCGGACAGCTGGCCGGCGGCGCGCTGGCTCTGGCCCAATGCAACGGCCTGCTCACCGGCGGTCCTCAGCGCCTCCTCGGCGGCGGCGGACTGTTCCTCGGCGCTGGCGGCGATGGTCTCCGCCCCGCGCAGGGCCTCGCGCGCCGCCTGATCGGCCTCGACCGCGGCGCGGATCGTCTCCTGCGCGCCCTGGACGATGGTCGTCATGTCCGACCGCACGCCTTCCAGCTGCTCGACGATCCTGCGGCCGCGCTCCACTTCCGCCTTGGCCGCATCGGACGAGGCGACGATGCCGGCGGCGATGGCGGCCACCGCATCCTGGATTTCCGCGACCATCGCCTGGATGCCGTTGGCGCTGCGTTCCGACCGTTCGGCCAGCGCCTGCACCTCGTCGGCGACGACGGCGAAGCCCTTGCCGGCCTCCCCGGCACGGGCTGCCTCGATGGCGGCGTTCAGCGCCAGCAGGTTGGTCTGGTCGGCGATGGCGGCGACGCTCTGCACGATGGTGCCGATCTCGCGGGCCTGGGCCTCCAGGTCGCGGACCAGACGCACCGAGGCTTCCTGCCGTTCGGCGGCGCGGACGATGCCCTCGATGGAGGACAGGATCTGGCCGCTGACGTCCTTCAGCGTCGCCTGCAACGCCTCGACCCGCAGCACCGCCTGTTCCGCCGTGCTGCGCGAGCGGGTCAGCAGTTCCGACGCGCGGCCGATCATGCGCTGCGACTGCTGGGTGGCGCCGGCCGACTGCTCGGCTCCGGCGGCGATCTGCTCCATCGCCCGGCGCAGTTCCTCCGCCGCCGACGCCGCCTGGGTGATGCCGCTGGCCAGCTCGGTCGAGGCGGCGGCGATGCCGGTGGCGGCCTGCCGGCGGCGCGAATCGGCGCGAGCCCGGCGGCGCTGCGGCGCACCCGTGGTAACTGCTGCCGGGGCTGCCGGGGTGGCGGTCGGCGCGGATGCGGAAGCGGACCGGTCCGGACCCTCCTCGTCGGCGCCGGACTTGGTCCGGACGGTGCGCGCCGTGTCGATCTTGGTCTTCTTGATGAGTGCCATGGTCCTTACCCGTCTTCCTTACCCGCCTGTCCAGCCGGTTGTTCTTGTTGCCGTCACGCCACGAGCCGCCCGATATAGCGGCCGAGCGTCGCCTGGAGCGCGCCTGCCGAGCCGGCGTCGAGCAGCAGGACCACCCGCCCGCCGACCACGACACCTTCGCCGCCCGGCAGATTGGCGCGCAAATCGATGTGGAACAGCACCGCGGCTCCCTCCGCCGTCGGAGCCGTTCCCGAACAGCCCCGCAGCACCTCCGCCGCATCGCCGCGGAACACCACCGGCAGGCCGGTCTCCACCGGTTCGCCCAGCAGGTTGGCGACCAGGGCCAGCGCGCTGTTCAGAACGACGTTGCCCAGCTCCGCCAGAACCTCGTCCTCCAGTTCCGGCACCTCCTCGGCAGGAACGTCGGGCGGCAGGGCGGCGCGCACCAGGGCCATGCTGCCGGCCTGGGGGAAGACCAGCAGGGCGCAGCCCGCGAACAGGCCGCCCAGCGTTTCCGAGATGCCCACCAGCGGCGGCGTCAGCGCCCGGTCCAGCAGCCCGGCCACCGTGTCCGGCGGCACCATGTCCACCGTCGGGACCGACAGGGTCACCAGCCCGCCCAGCATGCGGCCGAGCGCCGTCGATGCGCGGCCGATGCCGATGTTGCCCAGTTCGGCCAGCGCATCGCGCTCCAGATCGCTCAGCATGGGGATGCGGTCACTCCTGCTGCGGCTGTGCGGGACGGCGCTGCGGCAGGGCGGTGGAGTTCAGGAAACGGACGACCTGCTCCTCCTCCAGCGGCTTGGGCATGAAGGCGGCGCCGACACCGCGGATGCCGGACACCACCGCGTCCTGGGCATTGGCGGTGATGATGGCGATGTGGATGCCCGGATGGCTCTGGCGCAGCTTGGCCGCGGTCTCCACGCCGTTGTCGCCGGGCATGTTGTAGTCGATGATGGCAACATCGACCGGCGTGTCCTGCAACGTCGTGAAGAGTTCGCCGCCGTTCGCAGCCTCGACCACCGTCCAGTCCGGCTTGTTGCGCAAGACCATGGCCCGCACATGCATGCGCGAAAGCTTGCTGTCATCGACAATGATTGCAGTCTTACTCAAGATATACGCCTTTTGGATGGAGATCGGCCAGAGAAGCCTAGCCTGGACCGAATTGAGCGCAAGTATACAGAATGAAATGTGCCGCGCCAGTCCCCTTAAATGTTCTTGGGATTTTGCCTGCGCGCCATCCCGCCGACTCATGCTATCGAAACGCCACGTTCTTTCCGATCCGGCCACCGCCCCATGCCGCCTTCCGCCGCCTCCAGACTCCCGGCCAGACTGGCCGCCCTCCTGCGCGAGGCGCTGGCCCACCACCGCGCCGGCGATCTGGATGGGGCGGAGCGCGGCTATCGCGCCATGCTGGCCGTCGACGGGCGGAACGCCGATGCGCTGCATTTGCTGGGCGTGCTGCACCACCAGCGCGGCCTGGATGCCGAAGCCGTCCGCCTGATCGGGCAGGCCGTCGCGCAGCGCCCCGGCGTCGCCGAACAGCACGCCAACCTCGGCCTCGCGCTGCACGCGCTGGGCCGGCTGGCGGAGGCGGAGGCGGAATACCGCCGCGCGCTCGCGCTCCGCGACGCCTATGCCGAGGCGCACAACAGCCTGGGCAGCGCGCTCCAGGAGCAGGACCGGCTGGCCGAGGCCGCCGTCCATTACCGCCGCGCGCTGGACCTGAATGCCGGCTACGCCGAGGCCTGGGCCAATCTCGGCACGCTGCTGCGGGCGCAGGACGACTATGCAGAGGCCGAGACGGCGCTGCGCCATGCCCTGCGGCTCGACCCCGGCCATGCAACCGCCCTGACCAACCTCGGCGTCGTGCTGAAGGAGACCGGCCGCATCTCCGAAGCCGAGGCCGCGCATCTGGAGGCCCTGCGGCTCGCCCCCGGCGATGCCGAGACGATGGTGAACCTCGCCCTGCTGCGCGAGGCGCAGGGCCGCGGCGACGAGGCGGAGGCGCTTTACGCCCAGGCCCTGATCCATGCCCCCGGCTTCGCACTGGCCCGCTGGAACCTCGCCCTGCGGCTGCTCGGCCGCGGCCGGCTGGCCGAGGGCTGGGGGGAGTACGAGGCGCGCTTCGCCTCCCGCCGCGTGTCGGCCGGGCGCAGCTTTTCCCTGCCGGCCTTCTCCGAGTGGACTTGGGATGGCGCTCCCGGCCGGCGTCTGCTGGTCTGGCGCGAGCAGGGGTTGGGCGACGAGCTGATGTTCGGCACCACCCTGCCCGACCTTGTGCAGCGGCTTGGCCCGGACAGGCTGGTCGTCGAGGTCGATGCCCGCCTGACCGGGCTGGTCGGCCGCGCCCTGCCCGGCGTCACGGTGCGGGCGCAGACGGCGGATCCTGCCCCCACCGAGGCCCCCGCCCATGCTCCCGCCGATGCCGACGCGCATCTGCCGATGGGATCGCTGCCCCGGCTGCTGCGCCCCGGCCTCGCCGACTTTCCTGCCCGGCCCTCCTGGCTGGCGCCCGATCCGCTACGGCTGGCGGAGTGGCGCGACCGGTTGGCGGCGCTGGGGCCGGGCCTGCGCGTCGGCATCTGCTGGGGCAGCCAGAACATGCTGGGAGAGCGCAAGGCCTCCTACACCACGCTCGCCGACTGGGCGCCGCTGCTGACCCTGCCCGGCCTGATCCCGGTCACCCTGCAATATGACGGGCGCGAGGCGGAGATCGCCGCCATCGAGGCGCAACTCGGCCTGACGATCCGGCGCTGGCCCGACACCGACCTGAAGAACGATCTGGAGGGCGTGGCGGCGCTGACAGCCGGCCTCGACCTCGTGGTGACGGTGGCGAGTTCGGTCGGAGAGATGGCCGGCGCCCTGGGGGTGCCGGTCTGGCGTTTCGGCCCGGCCGGCGACTGGACCGCGCTGGGCACTGGGGTGCGCCCCTGGTTCCCGTCGATGCGGCTGTGGAGCACCCGCCCCGGCGAAGGGCTGCCGGACGTGCTGGCGCGCATAGCGGCGGACCTGCGCCGCTTGGTCCCTGCTCCGCCCCCTGCCCTGCCAATAGAGGAGTGGCTGGCCGAAGCGCGCGACCTTCATGGATCCGGCCACTGGCCGGACGCGGAGAAGGCCTATCAGCGCATCCTCGACCGGGGCGGCGAGGTGCCGGCGGCGCTGGAGGGCTACGCCCTGCTCGGCCAGCAGGCCGGCCGCCCCGACATCGCCGACACCCTGCTGACCCGCGCCATCGCGGCGGAGCCGAGCGCCGACCGCCACAAGCGCCGCGCCCTGGCCCGGCAGGAGATGGGGGCGCTGGCCGACGCCGAGGCCGATTGGCAGGCCGCCGCCACGCTCGCGCCGGAGGATGTCGAGGCGCTCGGCAATCTCGGCGCCCTGCGGCTGTCCCGCGGGGCGGCGGCAGAAGCGGCGGAGGCGACCGACGCGGCGCTGCGTCTCGCCCCCTTCCATGCTGGGCTGTGGATCAATGCCGGGCTGGCGCGGCAGGCGATGGGCGGGGCGGGTCAGCCCTTCCTCCTGCGGGCGCTCGCCCTCGACCCTGCGGTGGCGGAGGCCTGGACCGCCCTGTCGGCCGAAGCCCTGCGCAACCCCGACCATGCCGCCGAGGCGGAACGCACCGCCGGCCGGGCCCTGCGCCTGCGGCCCGGCGACCCGGCGGCGGTCAGCAATCTGGGGCTGGCGGCCCTGGCGCTCGACCGGCCGGCGCAGGCGGTCGCCCATCTGCGTCTGGCGCTCCAGGGCCGCCCCGGCGATCTCGCCACGCTGGGCAACCTCGCACTGGCGCTGGAGCGGGCGGGCGATGGCGCCGCCGCCGGGCTGGCCTGGTGGCGGGTGATCCTGTTCGCGCCCGGAACCGGCGCCGGCTGGGCCGGGCTGGCCGATCTGCGGCAGCGGCAGGGCCGGCTCGACGCCGCGCTGAAGGGCTGGGGCCGCGCCCTGGCGCTGGAGCCCAAGCGGGCGGAGTGGCGCTACAACCAGGGCAACGCCCTGCATGCCGCCGGCCGCCCGGTTGAAGCCGATGCGGCCTATCGGCAGGCGGTGGAAGACGACCCGGCCCTGACGCTCGCCGCCTTCAACCGTGGCTACGCGGCGCTGGCGCAGGGCGACCTCACCACCGGCTGGACCGGTCTGGAGGCGCGCTTCGCCGCCGGTCAGGCACTGCCCGACCGCCGCTTCCGCATGCCCGCCTGGGACGGCGGCGACCTGACGGGAAAGACGCTGCTGGTCTGGCGCGAGCAGGGGGTGGGCGACGAGCTGATGTACAGCGCCTGTTACCCCGACCTGATCGCGCGCACTCTCTCAGCCGCAGGCCGGGTCGTCATCGAATGCGAGCCGCGGCTGGTGGCTCTGTTCGCGCGCTCCTTCCCGCAGGCGACGGTGCGCGCGGCGACCGGGGATCCGGCTGATGCCGACCGTCACATCCCGGCGGGGTCGCTGCCATTGCGGCTGGGCTGGGGGCTGGAGAGCTTTGCGACGCAGGGCGGCTGGCTGCGCGCCGACGAGGCGGCGGTGGAGCGGTGGCGGGGCTGGTTGGGTGGCGCCGGCTCCGCCCTGACCGTCGGTCTGTGCTGGCGCAGCGGCCTGCGCGGTGCGGCGCGCGACGCCAATTACGCGGCGCTGACCGACTGGGCGCCGATCCTGACCCTGCCCGGCCTGCGGCTGATCAATCTGCAATATGACGAGTGCGAGACCGAACTCGCCGACGCCGAACGGCGTTTCGGCATCACGATCCACCGCCCGCCGCTCGATTTGAGGAACGACCTCGACGGTGCCGCCGCCCTGACCGCGGCGCTGGATCTGGTGATCTCCGCCGGAACCTCGGTGGCGGAGATGGCCGGCGCGCTGGGCGTGCCGGTCTGGCGGATCGGGCCGGCGGGGGACTGGACGGCGCTCGGCACCGGCTGCCGGCCCTGGTATCCGTCGATGCGGCTGGTCAGCCCGGAACCGGGCGGGACGCTCGGCGACGCGCTCAGCGCCGCCGGGCGTGCCCTCATCAGTCTCAGAACGCGGGAACCACGGCGTTCTTGAACTTGGTGAGGATGAACTCCTTCACCTCGGGGCTGTTGTAGGACTTCACCAGCTTGGCGACCCAGGGCTTGTCCTTGTCGGCCTTGCGGACGGCGATGACGTTGGCATAGGGGCTGTCGGCCGCCTCGCGGGCGATGGCGTCCTTGACCGGGTCGATGCCGGCCTCCAGCGCGAAGTTGGTGTTGATGGCGGCGGCGGTCACGTCATCCAGCGAACGCGGCAGTTGGGCGGCGTCCAGTTCGACGATCTCCAGCTTCTTCGGGTTCTCGACGATGTCGATTGGCGAGGCCTTCAGGGTGCCGCCGTCCTTCAGCTTGATCAGGCCCTTGGCCTGGAGCAGCAGCAGGACGCGGCCGCCGTTGGTCGGGTCGTTCGGAATGGCGAACTTGGCGCCCGTCGGCAGTTCTTCCAGGCTCTTCACCTTCTTGGAATAGATGCCGATGGGATAGACCACCGTCTTGCCGACGCTGACCAGATCGAAGCCGCGGTCCTTCACCTGGTTGTCCAGATAGGGCTGGTGCTGGAAGCTGTTGGCGTCGAGGTCGCCGCCGGCCAGCGCCTGGTTCGGGATGACGTAGTCGGTGAATTCCAGGATCTGGATGTCCAGCCCGTCCTTGGCGGCGATGGGCTTCACCGCTTCCAGGATCTGGGCATGCGGACCGGCGGTGACGCCGACCTTGATCGTTTCGGCCGACACGCCGAAAGCAACGGCCATGGTGGCGGCACCGGCCAGCAGCGAAGCCAGCGAACGGAAGCGCAGCATCTCGAACACTCCTCGGTTTCTTGTAAGGGTCAGGACTTCAGATTGCGTTTGTTGACGCGGCGGGCGATCAGGTCGCCCGTCGACTGGACGATCTGCACCAGCACGATCAGCACGATCACCACCGCCAGCATCACCTCCGGCAAGAAGCGCTGATAGCCGTAGCGGATGCCGAGATCGCCCAGGCCGCCGCCGCCGACCGCACCGACCATGGCGGAATAGCCGACGAGGCTGACCGCCGACAGCGTCAGGCCGGCGACGATGCCCGGCAGGGCTTCCGGCAGCAGAACCTTGCGGATGATCTGGAACGGCGTGGCGCCCATCGCCTGCGCCGCCTCGACCAGCCCGCGGTCGACCTCGCGCACAGCATTCTCCACCACGCGGGCGATGAAGGGGGCGGCGGCGACGGTCAGCGGCACGATGGCGGCGTTGGTGCCGATGGAGGTGCCGGCGATCAGCCGGGTGAAGGGGATGATCGCCACCACCAGGATGATGAAGGGGGTGGAGCGGGTCATGTTGACCACCGCCCCCATCACCTTGTTGAAGGCGAAATTCTGCAGCAGCTCGCCCCGGCCGGTGACGGCCAGCATCACGCCGATGGGCAGGCCGATCAGCGTCCCGATGGCGCCCGACACCGCCACCATCTGCAGCGTGTCGATCAGCCCCTTGATCAGCAGGTCAATGATTTGCGGGGAGAGCATGGCCCAACACCTCGACACCCAGATTGTTCTCTTTGACCAGCGCGATGGCGGCATCCACCTTGGCCTGGTCGCCCAGCGCCTCCACCACCAGCGTGCCGAAGGGCGCGCCCTGGATCTCGTCGATCTGGCCGTGCCAGATGTTCAGGTCCAGGTTCAGCTGGCGGCTGATGGCGCTGATGACCGGGGTGGTCGCCTTCGCGCCGGTGAAGGTGATGCGCAGCACCGGGTTGCTCCCCGGGCCGGGCTGGGGCGACAGCCGGTCGCGCAGGCTGTCGGGGATGCCGCGGTTGATGACGGGATCGACGAAGCTGCGGGTGGTCGGGTGCTTCGGGTGGGCGAAGATGTCGAAGACCGGCCCCTGCTCGATCACCCGGCCGCCTTCCATCACCGCCACCTTGTGGCAGATCTCCTTGATGACGGCGATCTCGTGGGTGATCAGCACGATGGTCAGGCCGAGCCGCCGGTTGATGTCGCCCAGCAGATGCAGGATCTGCGTCGTCGTTTCCGGATCGAGTGCCGAGGTCGCCTCGTCCGACAGCAGCACCTTCGGCTTGCTGGCGAGCGCGCGGGCGATGCCGACGCGCTGCTTCTGCCCGCCCGACAGCTCCGCCGGGTAGCGGTCGCGCTTGTCGGCCAGCCCGACGAGGTCGAGCAGCGGCTCCACCGTCTTGCGGATCTCCGCTCTGGCCATGCCGGCCAGTTCCAGCGGCAGCGCCACATTGTCGAAGACGGTGCGCGAGGACAGCAAATTGAAGTGCTGGAAGATCATGCCGATGGAATGGCGGGCCTGCCGCAGCTCCGCCGCCGACAGGGCCGTCATCTCCACCCCGTCGACTTTGACGCTGCCCGAACTCGGGCTTTCCAGCAGGTTGACCGTGCGCAGCAGCGTGGATTTGCCGGCACCCGACCGGCCGATGATCCCGAAGACCTCGCCGCGTTCGATGGAAAGGTCGATGTCGGCCAGCGCATGGACCGGAGCCCCGCCGCCGCGCGCCGCGTAAGTCTTGTGAATGTTTGTTAGCGTTATCATCTTTTAATCGGCAAAAGGGGACGTCCAGCGTCCCCCAGCCTCCCTCACCACGTCGGAATGATGGAACCGTTGAAGCGCGTTTCGATAAACTGCCGCACTTCGGGCGAACGATACAGCGCAATGAAGCGCTTGATCGTCGGGTCTTCTATGCGATCCTTGCGGACCGCCCACACCAGGTTCCACTTGGACTGGTCATCCTCCAGCACCAGGGCCTTCTTCGGCTCCAGCCCGGCCAGCACGGCATAGTTGAGGGTGATGACCGACGCATCCACGTCGTCGAGCGAGCGCGGCAGCTGGGCGGCGTCCAGTTCCACCAGCTTGATGCCCTTCGGGTTCACCACGTCGGCGATGGTTGTGTTGAGGCCGGCGCCGTCCTTCAGCCCGATCACGCCGGCCTTGGCCAGCAGGAACAGGGCGCGGGCGCCGTTGGTGGGATCGTTGGGGATCGACACCGAAGCGCCCGGCTTCAGGTCGGCCAGCGCCTTCACCTTGCTGCTGTAGACGCCCATCGGCACCACGACGCTCTTGGCGACGGAGACGATGTCGTAGCCGCGCTGCTTGACCTGATTGTCGAGGAAGGGCTGGTGCTGGAAGTTGTTGGCGTCGATGTCTCCGGCCTGGAGTGCCGCATTGGGCATGTTCCAGTCGGTGAACTCGATCACCTGCGCCTCGATGCCCTCCTTGGCGGCCAGCTTGGCGGTGAATTCCAGGATCTCGCCATAGGGACCAGCCGACACGCCCAGCTTCAGCGGAGCGGCAAAAGCGGAGGTCGCGGCGGTCAACAGGCCGGCGGCGACGGCCACCGACATCAGGATGCGCTTCATCGGGACTTTCCTCAGGATTTTCAGCAGCGGGCTATTGGGGCGGGTTTCTTGGCGGCGGGCTTTTATCGGGCATCAGCGGCGGCGGGTGTCGGGCAGCCGGCTGTAATGCTGGTGGGCGGCGCGCTGGGCCTGTCCGACATTGCGGAAGACGCGGCGGTCGAGATCGCGGAAAGCCCAATCGGACACGAAGAAGGTGAAGCCGCCGCGTTCGGCGACGACGATGCCGGCGGAGCGGCCCTGGACTTCGATGGCGTAGGCGTTGGCGTGGGACATGGCGGAATGCTCCCCCCAGATGGGTTTGGGCGCGCGGCCGGCCCTCGTCATGGCGGGGCGGCGGCGCAAATGCGTTCAGGACCCGATCGTCAGGATCGGCGGATGTGCGGGATGGGCGCTGTGTTTCCGGGCCGCGAGGTCAGCGGCAACACAGGCCCGAGCGCATCATGCAGGCCGAAAAAGCGGTCCGAAGCGCGGATGGGGGAGCGGAAACTCGCGATGTCATTCCGGTCTCTCCTTCTTGAAGAGGTCCACGACCGGTATCGTGGCGCTTTAGCGTTTGGTGACGCGGCGCAAGCTGCATTAGTCAAATTGCCGCGGGATGCCCGGCGGGGCGTCCATGGATTTTTATCTACCCTTTCGATGGAGTTTGGTCAAACCCATTTTTGCATTTTGTGTGAAATTTCACATTGAGCATATTTTATCCGTTAAATCTCGCAAGCGCGACAGTGACAGGTGACGGGCGCCTGGAATGTGCTATCTATCGCGTCGATGGTTCATCCGGGGCCGGCACACCGCCCCGGCGAGCGAAGCGAGGAGAGTGTTTTGTCCGCCGATCCCAGTCTCCAAGGGGTGACGGCCGCCGCGGTGGCCGCACCGGTTGACGACCAGCTGGTGCTGGCCCTGCCCAAGGGCCGCATCCTGAAGGAGCTGCGCCCGCTGCTGTCCCATGCCGGCATCCATCCGGAGCCGGCCTTCGACGACGACAAGAGCCGGCTTCTGCGCTTCGCCACCAACGTGCCGAACCTCAGCATCATCCGCGTGCGCTCCTTCGACGTGGCGACCTTCGTCGCCTTCGGCGCCGCCCATCTCGGCGTGGCGGGCAACGACGTGCTGATGGAGTTCGACTATCCGGAGATCTACGCCCCGCTCGACCTTGGCATCGGCGCCTGCCGCCTGTCGGTCGCCGAACCGGCGGAGATGCTGGAGAGCGACGATCCGTCGCGCTGGAGCCATGTGCGCGTCGCCACCAAATACCCGGAGGTGACCAAGCGTCACTTCGCCGCGCGCGGCGTCCAGGCCGAGTGCGTCAAGCTTAACGGCGCCATGGAACTGGCGCCGACGCTGGGCCTGTGCCGCCGCATCGTCGATCTGGTCTCGACCGGCTCGACCTTGAAGGCCAACGGGCTGGTGGAGGTGGAGCATATCGCCGACGTCACCTCGCGCCTGATCGTCAACCGCGCCGCCTTCAAGACGCGGACGACCGAGATTTCTCAGTGGATCGACAAGTTCCGGGAGGCGGTGAATGCCCGTCAGGCTTGATATTCGCGACGCGGACTTCGCTGCCGGTTTCGAGGCGCTGCTCCACGCCAAGCGCGAGGCCAGCGAGGACGTCCAGACGCTGGTCGCCGGCGTCATCGATCAGGTCCGCAGCCGCGGCGACGCGGCGCTCATCGACTACACCGCCCGCTGGGACCGCCAGACCCTGACCGCCGACACCCTGCGCATCGGCCGGGACGAGATCGACGCGGCGACGGCCAAATGCTCGGCGGAAACGCTGGAGGCGCTCGACCTCGCCGCCGCGCGGATCGAGGAGTTCCACCGCCGCCAGATCCCGGAGGTCACCGACTACCGCGACGCCGCCGGCGTGCGGCTGGGCGCCCGCTGGACGGCGGTCGGCGCCGTCGGCCTCTATGTGCCGGGCGGCACCGCCTCCTACCCGTCCTCGGTGCTGATGAACGCCCTGCCGGCCAAGGTGGCGGGTGTGGAGCGTGTCGTCATGGTGGTGCCGACGCCGGACGGGGCGATCAACCCGCTGGTGCTGGCCGCCGCCAAGCGCTGCGGCATCGACGAGATCTACCGCATCGGCGGCGCGCAGGCGGTCGCGGCGCTGGCCCACGGCACGGCGACGATCCGGCCGGTCGACAAGATCGTCGGCCCCGGCAATGCCTTCGTCGCCGCAGCCAAGCGGCAGGTCTACGGCCTCGTCGGCATCGACAGCATCGCCGGCCCGTCGGAAATCCTGGTGGTGGCCGACAGCCGGAACGATCCGGCCTGGATCGCCATGGATCTGCTGTCGCAGGCCGAGCACGACACCTCGGCCCAGTCGATCCTGATCACCGACGATGCCGCCTTCGCCGACGCGGTCGCCTCGGCAGTGGAGAAGCATCTGGAAACGCTGCCGCGCACGGCAATCGCCGGCGAAAGCTGGCGCGAGCATGGCGCCATCGTCCTGGTCGGCGACCTGATGGCCGACGCCCCCGCCCTGGTCGACCGGCTGGCGCCGGAGCATCTGGAGCTGGCCGTCGAGGATCCGGACGCGCTGGCGGCTAAGATCCGCAATGCCGGCGCCATCTTCCTCGGCCGCTACACGCCGGAGGCCATCGGCGATTACGTCGCAGGTCCCAACCATGTGCTGCCGACGGCGCGCAGCGCCCGCTTCTCCTCCGGCCTCAACGTGCTGGACTTCATGAAGCGGACGACCTTCGTCGCCTGCGACGCCGACAGCCTGCGGGCCATCGGCCCGGCGGCGGTGACGCTGGCGATGGCCGAGGGGCTGGAGGCGCATGCGCGCTCCGTCGCCCAGCGGCTGCCGGGTTACAAAGACTAAGAAGCGGCTTCTGGGAAGCGGCCACTGGCAAACGGGGAGGCGGGGCGTGACGACGGCAAAGGGCAAGCGGCGCATCACCCATGTGACGCTCGACGAGCGGAGTGTCGTCCGCCACAAGCCGGAGGTCGAGCATGAGCGCGCCGTCGCCATCTTCGACCTGCTGGAGGACAACGAGTTCTGCCCCTGCGACTTCACAGAGGACGGGCCGTACCACCTGCATCTGTCGATCGAGGACAACCGGCTGGTCTTCGACATCCGGCGCGAGGACAACAGCGAACTCGACCGGCTGATGCTGCCGATCACCGGCTTCCGGTCGATCGTCCGCGACTATTTCCTGATCTGCGAGAGCTATTACGCCGCCATCAAGCGGTCGACGCCGTCGCAGATCGAAGCCATCGACATGGGCCGCCGCGGCCTGCACAACGAGGGGTCCGAGATGCTGCGCGAACGGCTGGCCGGCAAGGTGGAGATGGACCTGCAGACCGCGCGCCGGCTGTTCACGCTGATCTGCGTCCTGCACATTCGCGGCTGACGGACCGGGCAAGGCCATGGCGGCGACCCCGGTCCTCACCCCTCTGCCGGTCACGAGCGTATTGTTCGCCTGTACCTACAACATGATCCGTTCGCCGATGGCGGCGGCGATGATGCGCCATTACCACGGCACCCGCGTCTATGTGGATTCCGTCGGCGTCCGCGAGGGCGATGAGGTCGACCCCTTCGCCGTCGCGGTGATGGAGGAGATCGGCATCGACCTGTCCAAGCACCGCTGCCGCACCTTCGAGGATCTGGAAGACACCAACTTCGACCTGATCGTCTCGCTGTCGCCGGAGGCGCAGCACCGCGCCATCGAGATGACGCGCACCATGGCCTGCGACGTGGAGTTCTGGAACACCTTCGACCCCACCCTGGTCGACGGCACCCGCGACGCCATGCTGGAAGCCTACCGTCAGGTCCGCGACGGCCTGATGGCCAAGATGAAGCAGCGCTTCCCGCTGTCCCGCGGGCCGACGGTGTAAACCACCCTCCGGTCGGCTTGCAGGCAGCCCGCCCGGTCCCGAACCCCGATCCAACAAGCCGGCCCGATCCGCATGGCAAGATCCTTATTCCGGATCGCCTTGCGGATCGCCGGATCGGCGCTCCTTACGATCCTTTGAGGATCGCCCGCCGACGCTCGTCATACTCCTGCCGGGTGATGATTTTGCGATCAAGCAGATCCTTGATCGTGGCGAGACGGGATGCTGGAGTATCGGCCTGCGGTGTCGGCGAGGGCGACGCTCCGGCCAGGAGAGGACGGGACGTTTTGGAATCGTAGAGGGTGTTCAGATATGCATCGAGCCCCGCTTCGCGCCCCAGAAGATCCCAGGCGAAGCCCCCCTGCAAGCATTTTCCCTGATAGAGGATGGCTCCTTTTCCAGAGAAGAATCCTTGAAAATTCTCGAACTCACCCTCGAATTTTAGAAGCTTTGCATTCCCACGATCTTCAAGGGTCGAATTTCCGATGATCCAATCTTTGACCCCCGAGATCCTCTTGAAGCTATTCTCGGCTTCCTTCTTGTCGATGCCAGTCAGATTGAAACTATCCCGGCATGCACACACGAAGGAGATCTGTTTCTCGCCGTCAATTCTCTTGAACAAAATGGCAAGGTCTCCAGCGTCGAGCGACGGCTGATACGCCTGTACCGGACCGCTGACGGAGGTCCTGACGAAACAGGCCGGCGGCAGGACGGACTGCACCGAGCCGGCATCCATGGTGACACCGCTTGGCCCCGCGCACGCGCCGAGCGCAAGGGTGACGATCACGATTGCCGCCATTTGCCTCAACTGACTCACCTTCACTCTCCTGCGGTTCGGAAAAAGGCGGCCCATTGCCACCGGCGAACCCGGTCAGTTTCCGGATGCCTGCGCGATTGCAGGAATGCGCCCGATGGCGGCAACGAGCTTGCCGATCGCCTCGAACCGCAGAGCATCGGCCGACGGCGGAGAGCCGACACTGCCGCAGAGGCGCTGCATATGATCGTTCGCTATGAAATCGGCGCGCTGGAGGCCGCCATACACATTCTGGATTCGGGTATTCGAACAGGAATGCCATTCGCGGGCCGCACGGTCCCGCACAAGCTCATCGACGGACGGCACGCCCTTCCCTGTCGCCTTCACCTCGAACGCATAGGAAAGCTCAACGCCGTTGGTGGAATACTCATAATGATACGAAGCATTCTGCGGCATCAAAAGAACCGCGGCGAGCATATTCACTTCAGTGTACCGGTAGCTGACGGTCTCCATTTTCGGCAGCGCAGTCCGTTCCTCCCATTGAAGCTTTTTGACCGACAGAGTGACCGCAGCGGGACCTTCCTTGACGAAGGTCAGGTTAGGAGACAACTGCCGAAGCTTCGGCATCGCGTCTTCCTCGATCAATCTGTCGTCGAAGGCAATCTTGACCACCACTTCCCGACGTGCGGTCTCTTTCGCAGCATATTGCGGGAACAGTTTTGCAGCCGTCGTCTTCAGATCCTGCGTGGACAGGTCGAGGTTCGGCAATTCAGCCTGGAGCTGCTTGAACTCCCGCGAGCCGGAGCCTGCCATCTCGGCACGCTCGAAAACCGCCTGGACGAGAGGTTGCGATTTGGGGCGGGAGCCGGGAGGAGGAGTCTTGCGCAGCGTCGCAATGGAGCGCTCGTAGATGACCTGCCGCTGATCGGGCTGTTTGAGGGACGGGAACTGCTCGGTGGGGTCGGTCAGAAGCCATTTCAGACGGCCATCCCTGTTCCCATCGGCGGCGGCGTCATCGGCTTCCTTACGGAGGGCTACGAGTGCATCGGGAGCAAGGGTGGAGGTGAAGCTCTCATAGCCAAGCCGGGTGACGATCTGGCTGAGATGGTCGGGAGACGTCGCCCCGCGTATCTCGGCGCTGATTATGCCGGGCAGTCCTGACTTGAACTGAGGGTTTCCATTGATGATTTCGGCGGCCTGCTTCGCACCAGGGCCAAACCCGGCCATATCACCGGAAATGGCTTGGTAGGCTCCTTTGTAATCGCCTTTTGCAACGAGCACTTTAGCTTCGTCGCGCCGTTGCGCCTCACGCCTTTCGGCCACGGTAGCGCATCCACTCAACAGCGCGATCAACGCAACAGCCGACACCGCCCTGGTGAACCCGAACATTCAAAGCCCCCACTGCCGCAAGAACGACAACCGTCCAGTGCAAACAGATTATTCGAGGTAGCTCCAAGAAGTCGAGTGCCGGCTTGAGCTTGCCACTGCGATATTCAGTCCGGACCGGAGATACCCGCTCAGTGACGCCTATCCGCCGACAAAAGCGCTGAAGCTTGTCCGCTTCGCAAAAGGTGTCTGCCGACAAAGCTCCACACCAGACCGATGAGAAAAGCCGGCCGGTAACCTCGCACCGGATCCTGATTTCGGCCCTGGTCAACCATTCGAGATGCGGCAAGCGCCAATGACTTCATCCATTTCATCCGCCACCATCACATCGAACCGGTGTCCGGCAGCGCTCCGTTCCCCGTCCGTGCCCGCATAATCCTACACCCGCTTTCCGTGTGCATGGCGGAAGTTCCCCTGACCCGAGGCCGGCGCATTGCCGCAAACATCCCCGAAGCACATCCCACCGGCCTTGACGACCGTCAAATGCTCGCACAGGCTCTGGTCTGTCGAATCGCCCACCACACGGGATGGTCGGTAATAAATTTGGTATTCTGCAACTTTTTGCGCGGCTCCGTGTTCACTTTGCATCCCCGCCAGTGCTATTGAGCTGTGTCATCGCAACGCGCCGCACGACGCCTTAGGCTCGGGGGCGTAGACGAACATTCCCGCGGAGAGCCGTCATCCATGCCTGCAGGTCCGATGCACCGCCTGCTCCGCGCCTTCAGCCCGCGCAGCCTGCGCGCCCGCCTGATGGGCGTGGTGCTGGCCTCGCTGGCGCTGCCGCTGGTGGGGGCGCTCTATCTCGCCGACCAGCAGCTCGACGACCACATCGACGCGGCGCGCGAGCTGGCGCAGCATCTGGCTGACGACGGGGTGGAGCGCCAGCACGACCTGATCGGCGAGGCGCGCAACCTGCTCGGCGTGCTATCGCTGGTGCCGGCCATCCGCAACGCGACGATGGATCACACCGACGCCTGCGTCGCCACCCTGGCGCCGATGCCGCGCCAGCACCGCTGGACCACCGGCGTCTGGCTGACCGACGCCGACGGCAACATCATCTGCGACACCACCGGCCCCGGTGCCGGCATCACCCTGCGGGAACGCGAATATTTCCAGCGCGTGCTGGACACCAAAAGCTGGGTGGTCAGCGATTTCATCATCGGCAAGCGCTCGCTCAAGCCGCTGATCATCGTCGCCAGCCCGATCATCGAGGATGGGCGGATCGTCCGCGTCATGGGCGTGGCGGTGGACCTCACCTGGCTGACCGACCTGGTGAAGGTGCTGAAGCAGCCTGACGCCCGCGTCATGGTGCTGGACCGCCACGGCGTGATCGTGGCCCGCCAGCCCGACCCGGAAGGCTGGCTGAACCGCAACATCGGCAACATGCCGCATGTCCGGCAGATGCTGAAGGAGAAGGACGGCACGCTGGATGCGGAAAGCGCCGACGGCCGCGGCCGGCTGTGGGCCTTCCGCCATTCGGACGAGACCGACACCGTTTTCGCCGTCGGCATGCCGACCGGGCCGATCATGGCGGAGGCCCGGCGCGATCTGTGGCAGAGCCTGGGCCTGCTCGCCATCGCGGCGCTGGTCAGCGTCACCGCCCTGTGGGTGCTGCTGCGCGCCTCGGTCCTGCGCTGGGTGTGGGAACTCGGCACCGCGGCCACCCGCATCGGCGACGGCGGCGGCGGCACCGTGATCGAGGCGGACCGCGCGCCCCATGAATTCCGCGTCGTCTCCCATGCCTTCAACAACATGTCGCGCCGCCTGAAGCAGCGCGAGCAGGAGCTGCGCTCCGCCATGGAGGAGGCGCGGGCCGGCAGCCGCGCCAAGGAGGAATTCCTCGCCACCATGAGCCACGAGATCCGCACGCCGATGAACGGCGTGATCGGGTTCGCGGAAATGCTGCTGGAAACCCCGCTGACCGCGGAACAGCGGCGCTACGCCTCGCAGGTGCGCGATGCCGGGCGGTCGCTGCTGACCGTCATCAACGACGTGCTCGACCTGTCGAAGCTGGAGGCGGGGCGGCTCGATCTGGTCAGCGTGCCCTTCCGGCTGGACGATCTGGCCGACCGCTGCGTCGCCATCGTCCGGCTGGCCGCGGAACAGAAGGGGCTGGAGTTGCAGACCAGCATCTCGGCCACCGCCCGCGGCTTCGTCATGGGGGACCCCGACCGGCTGCGCCAGCTCCTGCTGAACCTGCTGAGCAACGCGGTGAAGTTCACCGACCGCGGTTCGGTCCGCCTGACGGTGAAGGCGATCGAGGACAGTGGAAAAAGTGGAGGTCGCATCTGCACCTTCACCGTCACCGACAGCGGGATCGGCATCGCCCCCGAACGGCAGCGCGACCTGTTCCAGCGCTTCACCCAGCTGGAGCGCGGGCGGGGCGGCACCGGGCTGGGGCTGGCCATCTGCCGCCGGCTGGTGGAGCTGATGGGCGGCGAGATCGGCATGGAAAGCCAGCTCGGCACCGGCAGCACCTTCTGGTTCTCGCTGCCTCTGCTGCCCGCCGGCAGCGCCGCGATCCAGCCCGACAGCGCCATCCTGTCCCCTGTCGAGTCCGGCGGCACCGCCGCCCGCATCCTGCTGGCGGAGGATCTGGCGATGAACCGCGATCTGGCGGTGACCATGCTGACCAGGGCCGGCCATCAGGTCGATGCGGTGGACGACGGCGCCGCCGCGGTGGCCGCGGTGCAGGAACAGCCCTACGACCTCGTGCTGATGGACGTGCAGATGCCGGTGATGGACGGTCTGGAGGCCACCCGCCGCATCCGCGCCCTGCCCGGCCCGGAGAGCCGCATCCCGATTCTCGCTTTGACCGCCGGCGTGATGCAGATCGAGGTCGAGCGCTGCCTGCAGGCCGGCATGAACGCCCATCTGGCCAAGCCGCTGGAAAAATCCAAGCTGCTGGCCGCCATCGGCCGCTGGGCGCGCGTCGCGCATCCCGACGATCTGCTGACCGACGATCCGTTCCAAGGCGAGGGTGAGGATGGGGCCGGGGACGACACCCCGCGCCCACAGTTGATCGCACATCGCTGACGAGTCGGTGCTATAGTGCCTGCACCCGTCCGGCCATGCCCACGCTCGTGGGGCATGAAAGACGGGGATTTCTCCCGGCAGGCTCGGCCGGTCCGTAGCGAAGTGTGTGCCATGAAGGTTGCGCAGCCCCCTCTCGCCCCCGTTCCGGAGCGCAAGCCCGACGCTTCCCCCGCGCTCACCGACGGCAGCGTCGGCGAGCCGTCCTTCCGCGACACGCTGGTCCAGACCACCCGGACCGGCTCCGGAACCGTGCCGGTCGGCCGGCCGGCGAACGGCCAGAAGACCCCGCCTTTACCGGCCGCCAAACCGCCGGCCCCGATCCTGCTGAGCGACGGGACCCAGGTTCCCCTGCCGGCGGCCAAGCCGGTCACCCCCATCTGCCTCGCCGACGGCAGCATGGTGCCGGTTCCCGACGCAAAGCCCGAAGCGCCGGTCCTGCTGGCTTCCGACTCCGCATCCACAGAGACCGCAACGCCGCGCGCGCCACTGCCCGGACTGAAGCCGGCGGCACCGGCCCAGACCCCGCCGGCCCAGACCCCATTGGCCCAAACCCTGACACCCAGTTCCGCCAAGGTGGCGGAGGCGGTGAAGGCCGTTGCGGCCGAGGATCCGACCGCCACGCGGGTGCTGGTCGCCTCGCAGCAGGTCGCCGGCCTGTCGGGCCACAGCTTTACCGCCATCCTGGCCCAGGCGACCCAGGAAAGCGGGCTGGACAGCGCGGCGAAGAACAGCCGCAGCTCCGCCGCCGGCCCGTTCCAGTTTCTCGAATCGACTTGGCTCGACCTGTTCCGACGCCATGGCGCCGCCTATGGCCAGGGCGAGCTGGCCTCGCACATCCAGGTCCGCAACGGGGTGTCCAGCGTCAAGGACCCGGCGATCCGCCGCCAGATCCTGGAGCTGCGCCATGACGTCGACCTGTCGGCCGGCATGGCCGCCCGCTATCTGGCCGAAGGGCGCGAGGCGCTGGAGAAGCGGCTGGGCCGCCCGGCCAGCGAATCGGAAAGCCGCATGGCCTATGTTCTCGGCTCCGGCGGGGCGGCGAAGCTGATTCGCGCCGCCGAATCGACGCCGGGGGCGGTCGCCGCCGACCTGTTGCCCAGTGCTGCGAAGGCCAATCACAACCTGTTCCACGACAGATCCAGCGGCCGCGCGCTCAGTACTGCGGAAACCGTCGGCCGCCTGACGCGCCGCATGGAGATCGACCAGCGCGAGATGTTCGCGGCGATCGGCAAGGTGATGGACCAGCCGCGCCGCCTGGAAGAAGGCGGTGCATCGCCACTCAACCCCTACCAGTCGGTCTGACGGGACGCGGGTCAGGGGGCATTTCCGGCACGCAACGCGGGGCTGCCCCGCGCGAATGGCTGCGGCCGAACGCATCGGCGGTGGGAATCCCCCTTGACCCGGCGGCCCTGGAAGGTCAGTTATTGCCGCGAAACTATTAGGACGGACATAAGGGCCTATGGCAAAGGAAGATCTGATCGAGTTTTCCGGGACCGTCGTCGAATTGCTTCCGAACGCGATGTTCCGGGTGAAGCTCGACAACGATCACGAGGTTCTGGCGCACACCTCCGGCAAGATGCGTAAGAACCGGATTCGCGTCCTGGCGGGCGACCGCGTCAATGTGGAAATGACGCCGTACGACCTGACCAAGGGCCGCATCACCTTCCGGTTCAAGTAGCATCCTTGCTGCATCGCGGTTCCCCGTGACGATCCCGTCCAAGGCGCCCCGGCTGGTGCTGGCTTCGGCCTCGCCCCGCCGGCTCGACCTGCTGCGCCAGATCGGCATCGTGCCCGACGCGGTCGATCCCGCTGATCTCGATGAAACGCCGCTGCGCGACGAACTCCCGCCCCAGCACGCTCTGCGTCTGGCGGCGGAGAAGGCGTCGTGCGTCGCCGCGCGCCATCC
This sequence comes from Azospirillum melinis, assembly GCF_013340935.1. Taxonomy (GTDB): domain Bacteria; phylum Pseudomonadota; class Alphaproteobacteria; order Azospirillales; family Azospirillaceae; genus Azospirillum; species Azospirillum melinis. The sequence continues at coordinate 35,706 of NZ_WHOS01000033.1, forward strand.
CGATTCGTGGATTCTTGCCGCCGACACCGTGGTTGCCTGCGGCCGTCGCATCCTGCCCAAGGCCGAACGGGAGGAGGAGGCGCGACGCTGCCTGTCCCTGCTGTCCGGCCGGCGGCACCGGGTGATCGGCGGCATCGTGCTGCTGGTGCCCGGTGGGGATGGTCCCCGCCGGATCGACCGGCTGGTCCGCACCGACGTCACCTTCAAGGTGCTCGACCGGTCGGAGACCGACGCCTACATCGCGTCCGGCGAATGGAAGGGCAAGGCCGGCGGCTATGCCATCCAGGGCCGGGCGGGGGCGCTGGTGCGCTGGATCGGCGGCTCCTACAGCAATGTCGTCGGGCTGTCGCTGCACGAGGTTGCCGGCATGCTGCATGGCGCCGGCTTCCCGCACCCTCCGATCCCCCATCCGAACGATGAGCAGGCTTGAGCTGCTGGTCGACCGCGACGGCCCGCTGACGCGGGCGGCGGTGCTGACCGATGGCCGCCTGACCGACCTGCACATCGACCATGCCGGCCGCCCGTCGCTGCTCGGCGCCGTAATCCTCGGCCGGGTGGAGCGCATCGCCACCGGCCTGAACGGCGCCTTCGTCGATCTCGGGAACAGCCTGGGAAATGGCATATCCGGCCTGCTGCCGGCCGCCGACGTGCGCCGCCCCATCCTCGACGACGACCAGCCGCACTCCCGCCCCCAATTCAACTCCCATCGGCCTGGCGCCAAGCAGGCTCCCATCGGCGCGCTGCTGCGCACCGGCCAGCCGGTGCTGGTGCAGGTGAAGGCCGACGCCGCCGGGGCCAAGGGTCCGTCGCTGACGATGGACATCACCCTGCCCGGCCGGTTCCTGGTGCATGCCCCGCTCGGCCGCGACATCGCGGTGTCGAAGCGCCTCGGCTCCGGTCCGGAACGTGCAGCGCTGGCCCGCCGCATCGAACAGCTTGCCACCGGCACCGGCTGGATCGTGCGCGCCGGCGCCGCCCAGGTGTCCGACGCGCTGCTGGCCGCCGAATCGGAGGCGCTGCACCTGCAATGGCGCGCCGTCCGCGACGATGCCCGCGCCGGCTCCGCGCCGCGCCTGCTGCATCCCGGCCCCGACGCCCCCACCCGCGCCCTGATCGAGCAGGGAGCCGCCGCCCCGGACGCCATCCTGGTCGACGACCCGCCGCCCGCCGGCGGAATCAAAATCGGCGATGGGCCGCTGCTGTCGAGCTTGCGCGACTGGTGCGGCCACCACGCCCCCGACCTGCTGCCGCGCCTCGGCGGCCACACCGACGCCCAGCGCCTGTTCGATCTGCGCGACCTCGACTCTGCGATTGCCGAACTTCTCGACGTCCGGGTGCCGCTGCCGCTCGGCGGTTCGCTGGTGATCGAGCGGACGGAGGCGCTGACGGTGGTCGACGTGAATGCCGGGGAGCGCGGCAACCCCTTGGACGTCAACCTCGACGCCGCGGCGGAGATCGCCCGCCAGCTTCGCCTGCGCAATGTCGGCGGCATCGTGGTGGTGGATTTCGTCAACATGCGCAGCCGCGGCGATGCCGAGCGTGTGCTGGCTGCGCTGTCGCAGGCGGTGGAAAGCGACCCGGTGCAGACCCAGGTTTATGGCATGTCCAAACTGGGCCTGGTCGAACTGACCCGGGCCCGCCGCGGCACGCCGCTGGCGGCCCTGCTGCGGCCCTGACTGCTACATAGCCCGTTACGGAGGCCTTCCCTTGACCGACTCCCGCTCCCCCGGCGCACCGCAGCGCTCCCAGCCCCATGCCCAGGCCGGCACCAAGGTAGGCACCAACTGCCCGATCTGCGGCCGCCCGACCGAGCCGGCCACCCGCCCCTTCTGTTCCAAGCGCTGCGCCGACATCGACCTGTCGCGCTGGCTGGGCGGAGTCTACCGCATCGAAGGCCCGGAAACCGCTGATGTGCCGGGCGGATCCGACCCCGACGAGGGGCTGTGAGAGGGGTCGATAATTTTTTGAATTTTCCTCTGGACAGCCCGTCCGAACCTCTCTAAAAAGCGCCCCACACGACGCGCCGCACCGACCGAAACGGTCACCCACCAAGCGGCGCTGGATGCCCAGGTAGCTCAGTTGGTAGAGCAGGGGACTGAAAATCCCCGTGTCGGCGGTTCGACTCCGTCCCTGGGCACCATTCCCTTTCAAGGGTTTTGGTGCTTCTCTGGAACCGCTCCAAACCGCGGTTAGACAGAAGTTAGACATTCCCTTCATCGCGCTTGCCGGAAGGCGCCCCCTGGGCAGCCGTCGGCAATAGGTGTTTCCAGACCTTCCCCGACTTGATCTGTTCGACCAGCGAGCGCGACACGTTGTAGAGCAAGCACCAGCTTGCGCTGTGACTCCCGGCTCGCCCGGATCGCCAGCACGTCCGCTTCGGTCAAGACCGCATTCGGGGACGACGTGCCGGTGCGCGGCGCGGCCGGGGCCTTCTTCGCCAGCTTCTCCTTCACGGGCTTCCGCTTCGCCGCCTCGTCCTGAAGCGACACCACCTGGGCGGACGGCAGGATGTCCACCTGTTCCATCAGGCCGATGGCCGCGGTCGCCCGCTTCTTCAGGTTGGCCCGCCGGGCGTAATGCTCTGCCATCGCCACCGTCTTGTGCCCGGTGATCGCCATGATGTCCTTGGTGTCGCAACCCGCTTCGGCCAGCAGCGTGGCGGCGGTGTGGCGCAACCCGTGGAAGGTCAGGCCCGGCCGCACCCATTCCTCTTCGGTCACCTCGCGAATCACCGCGAAGAAGCGCGCCCGGAACCCGGCCGGGGTCAGCGGGCCACCGCGCGCGCCGGCCAGGATCGACGTGTCACGGTCGCCGGGGCCAATGCTCCGCCGCGACCGCTCCGCGTCGAGGATGGCGCGCAGATCGCGATGCGCCGGCACCCAGATCGGCAAGCCCGTCTTGCCCTGTCGGCTTTCGATGGCCGTGCCGTCATAGGCGCGCCATCCCATGCTCCGGTTCGATCACGTTGACCATGCCGTCCGCTGCTGCGGCGGGCAACGGTGCTCCGCTCGTTCTGAAGAACGCCGGCACCGGGGCTGTTGCAATCGGTGTCGGCGGGTCCGACACGGTGGACGGCATGGCTGGCGCCTCGCTGGCGGCCACCCAGAGCGTGATCCTGAACAGCGATGGTGTGTCGCGGTGGCATTCGGTCGGGGCGCAGAGCGGCTTTTCCTCAATCGGGCCTTGGTCTCCGACCGCCAAAAGCACGACGGCGATCTTGAGCAACGGCAACCTGGCCGTGACGTTTGCCACATCGAGTCAGTGGCGGGCAATTCGCGCGGTGGCCTCGATTCCGTCAGGGAAATACTATTGGGAAATCCTCTGTAGCAGCGGGTCCGGCGGCAACTTGAGCGTCGGCATCGTGGACAGCACGTTCACGAACTTCGAGCAGAACCCCAACTCTCCGGCTGCCTACCGCTCGACGGGAGACAAGCAGAAGGACGGCACCGGCCTGACCGCTTACGGCTCGGCCTGGACGGCTGGCGATAGGCTTGGCATCGCATTCGACACGGCGCCCGGCAGCATCTGGTTCCGCAAGAACGGGGTCTGGCAGGCCAGCGGCGATCCGGCGACCGGCGCGAACCCGGCCTATACCGGCATCGCCGGCACGCTCTATCCATCCTGCGGCACCTTCGACGCCTCGGTATTCACCGGCTGCTTCCGCGCTCCCGACATTGCCGGCTCTTTCCCCTCCGGGTTCAGCGTCCTGCCCTAAAGGTGACCCATGGATATCTTCGAAACTGTTCTTCCTTTCGACGCGCGGACCCACCGGCAGGCCGCCACCTACACCGACACGCCGGACCCGGAGCATCAGCGCACCCGGCGCGTCTGGGGCGTGGAGCCGATCCCGCTGGACGAGCTGAAAGCCGCTCGCAAGGCGGTCGCGACCGATCTGCGGTGGCAGAAGGAGACCGCTGGCATCCTCATCAACGGCATGCAGGTGGCGACCGATGACCGGTCCAAGACGCTGATCCTGGGCAAGCGCGCCAAGGGCCGTGAGAACCCGGACATGGCCTTCCGATGGAAGGCGGCCAGCGGTGCCTGGGTGGAACTGACCGGCGCACAGATCATCGCCATTGCCGACGCTGTTGCCGATCACGTCCAAGCCTGTTTCGACCGGGAAGGCGATCTGCATGACGCCATCGACGCTGCCGAAACGGCCGAAGCGGTGCTGTCCGTCGACATCCACGCCGGCTGGCCCTGACCGTCGCGACAACACTCCAACCTGAGACCACACAGGCGCCCGCTGGGCGCTTTTTTCATGCGCGGAGGGCATCTTGAACATTCGGGCAATCACCTACGCCGGCTCCGTGCTGGTGACGCGCGGTGCCGCTGTGGCGGCCACCGATCCACCCCCCATAGATCAATTAGCCGACCAGCTTGACCGCCTCCTTGACCTGCTGGAGCGCGGCGGACCCGCCGTGGTGGCGCTGGAGCTGGTGCTTGGCGTCGCCTTCCTGGCCGCGCTCGGCGCGGTCGTGCTCGTCCTCATCACGGTGGTGCAGGCGCTGTCGCGGGCCGCTCGTCCGCTGGCCGATGCCTACGCCACCCTGCGCGGCGGAGCGACGCGGCGTGAGGAACGGTTGAAGGCAGAGAAGGCGGCGCTTGCCCGCGAGCTGGACGCGATCCGGGCGCAGCTCGTCGGGCTGGAGCATCGCGACGAAGAGAAGTCCCGCATCATCGTCGCCCTGGTCGATCAGCTCGCCGCGCTGGGCGTTGACGTGGCCGCCTTGCGCGCGATGGCCCCCCGCGCGATGGCAGATGTCGAGGTGGACCATGCCTCTGCCGCCTGATGCCCCGCAGCAGCTCGCCGCACGCGTGCTGGCGGAGTGCGGCGGAGACGAACCCCTTGCCCGCCTCCTTCTTGCCGCCAGCAGCGGCATGTCCGCCGGTTTCCTCCGGCTTGGCCCTCCCCCTCGTCAGTGAAGGAATTCGACCATGACCCAATCCCCCACGCTTCCCACCATGACCGCACGCGAAGTGGTCGCCCGCACCCTGTGGGGTGAGGCGCGCGGCGAAGGCCGCAACGGCATGGCCGCCGTTGCCTGCGTCATCCAGAACCGGGCGCGCAATCCGCGTTGGTGGGGCAACTCGCCCACCGCGGTGTGCCTGAAGCCCTACCAGTTTTCCTGCTGGCTGGCGGATGATCCGAACCGGGCCAAGCTGCTGGCGGTGACCGACCGCGACTCGAGCTATCGCGCGGCGCTGGAGATTGCCGACACGCTGCTGTCCGGCCGGCTGGTGGACGTTACCAACGGAGCCGACCACTATCACACCACCGGGGTGACCCCGGCTTGGTCGGCCGGCAAGAAGCCGGCGGCAGTGATCGGCAACCACCGCTTCTTCCGGCTGGAGCTGAAGTAGCTCCGCCGGCCCCTGATCGCACCACTGATCCACTGTTCCGCCGCCGGCATCCCGCCGCGCGGCGTTTTTGATGCCCAAAGGAGGGGCACGGTCATGAAGACCATTAACATGCAGCGCCTGAAGGAACCCAGCACCTATGCCGGTCTCGCCAGAATCCTGGGCGGCGTCGGGATGATCGCTTCGTCTCCCTGGGTGACCGCGGCGGCCAACGTCGCCGATGCCGCTGCCCAGGGTGCGTCGACCGGTCAGGGATGGATGGGCATCGGTCTGGCGGTGCTGGGCGCGGCGGCCTCGCTTGCAAAAGACCTGTCCAGTCCGCGTTGACATGTATGCGTGGCGAGGCATGGGCTTCGCCACGCATCTTTCATATTACATGTTCATGCTGTAAGTTTACGTCACGCTGCATTACCAGTGATGGTGATATCATTTTTACATCGCCACAACTCACTGTTTATCTAGAAATCAGCACTCGATTTTATTAATTCGTTAATGCGGAAAATCCCATGGCTTAGGTATTGTTCCGATTTTTCTATTCACAATATTATATAAAGCCTTTAGGTAACTTAGGTAGAATTCATCAGCTCCCTTGTCGGGTTCTCTCTGGTAAGAGAACTTGAAAAAATCGATAGCATGTCGACTTACTGGGTAATACCCAGGCAGCTCGGCGTAGTTCTCAAAATACCTCCCACAGATATTTTCAATTTCTGCTTCACTGAAGCCGATGATATATCTTTCAGATATCATTCGAAGAACTTGGTTGGAAATCTCTGAAAACAGTGCATTCGAAGGATGGTTGTGTGTCAAAAACAAACGTTTTTCAGAAATATTTTGCGAAACGAAATCTGAGATCTTCACATCACAAATCTCTTCTCTCTCCCTAAGAAGTCGCATAGTGCGTGACATTCTCTCATCAAACTCAAAGTCCAAATGTCCTTTCCAATAAAGATTTTCAATATCAGAAAATGACGATGCTTCTTTTGAAGCCATAATCAGATAATTGTTAGCCTTCATAGCTTTATCGTCTGCGAATATAGGCCACAAGGCTGTATTATACGCATATGGGACGGAGATAGTCATGCACTTGCTTGAAATCAAATTGACAACAGAGGATTGAATGTCTCTATCCGTCGAAAGAACACCATATTTTCTCTTCAAAGGCTGATATATAAAAATATCTGCTTGACGAATATCTTCCCTAAAGTCTTCAGGAACTTCTTCTCCCGTATATCCGCTTTCTCTGTACAGTAGTACGGATTCATAGCTATTGCGATGCTTTATAGAAACATTAAATCTTTCTGCTATAATTGGCGCGATGAACTTCGCGATAGCTCCGCCCTGGCAGTTTGCATAGATCAAAACGTTCAGCATAGCTTTTTCCGTTCATGACAATAGAAGCGGAACGCAGCCGAAGAGGGAGGAGAAATTCGGGCGTTCCACCTTAGAGCGCTCACCAAAATATAAATCCGTCTGAGAACAATCAATAATTTCTGCATGGTGAACGGTGATTCTGCTTTGCGCTTCAGAAAGCCGTCTAACAGGGTGCGGATGGTCGGCGCCCGGCGCCGACCGTATGCCAAACCAAAGGAACCGGACGCGCGGACGGGTCAAGGCCACCGCCGCCCGAAGGGCGGGCACGCGCCAGCGTGAGCCTTGACCCGGAGCACGGCCGGTTCATGTCCCGCCATTTGGCGACACGGTTGCTTTTTGCTGGAACGCTGGCGCTGTCCACCGCTGTGCGATCCCAGTTGATGGCGTTGGCATAACCGAGGCGGTCAAGCAGCACGCGATGCAGCTGCTCCCAGACGCCGGCTTGCTGCCATTCGTGCAGCCGGCGCCAACAGGTCATGCCCAAACCGCATCCCATCTCCACAGGCAACAGTTCCCAAGGAATGCCGGTGCGCAGCACAAACAGGATGCCGGTCAGCGCGGCCCGGTAGCCGAGGCCGCCCGCCCTTCGGTTTGGGCGGTTCCGGTGGGAGCAACGGTTCAATCAGGGCTCAAAGGGCGTCGGGGACGAGAGGTGCAGCCATGCCCCTCTCAACAGAACAAATGCCGTTTTGTTAGGTGCTCTAAGAGTGCGAATCAGAACCGGACTGAGGTCGAGGGAAATCAACTGTCTCAGCGCATTAGTTCGGGTATTTGATAGGCACTCTAAGGCGTGGGTTGTGTTTTCCGGTCAAGCCAACTGGCCGTACTCTTCCACCTCCCCATCGAATTCTTCCGATCCTCTCAAAGCGGCTTCGACTCGAACCATCCCACCCGTCCGATTCCCGGCAGTTTCACCGCAAGGTCCAGCGGGTCGATTCCGATGGTCAGTCCCAGCACATTCAGCTCAATGCCCTCCTCCAGAGCCAGCAGCAGGCCGGCGACGCCGAACAGGCTGATTTGCCAGCCGGTGCCGCTCGGCGCCCGCGCGAACACGCCGCGGCCCAGATAATCCTTGCCCAGTGCGGTCGATGGCAGGTCGAGCCGCAGTTCCGGCACGGCGCGGGCGACCCAGGCGGCGAAGGTGTTGCTGTTGGGGCCGGGCCAGACGCGGTACTCGCCGGCATAGGGGTAGCCGGCGGCGGCCTTGGCGATCTTGGGAATGGCGGCTTCGGCGGCGGGGCCACGCAACTCCGCCAGCAGGGCGGGCTGCGCGCCGAACCAGCGGCCGTCGGGGTCGCGGTTGCTGACGGACACCACCGACAGGCCGCGATAGGCGCGCCAGCCGATCACCTCGTAGACCGTATAGCTGCGGGCGCCGGCCGGTTTTACCGCGAACCAGGGATGCACGCCGAAGGCGCCGCGCCAGGACAGCACGCGGGCTGCATAAACCTGGACCACCGCCTCCGGCGTCACCGCCGCATCGGGGGCGAGGCCGACCGGGCTGCGGTCGATGCGGCTCCAGTCGACGGCCGTCGGGACCGCGCCGGAGGCAAGCAGGAACACCGGCCCGGCCAGCAGCAGGACCAGCGTCAACAGAAATGCCAGCAACACCCTCACTGCCCTCGCGCCCTGCCCCAGCTCCGGACCACATGCCCGCCTCCCTCCATATAGGCACAGCGAAGCGGGATTTCCGGTGACAGCAGAGGGACGGAGCGCGGGAGAGGCAGGTCAGATGCTGTAGTCGCCCTGTTGCAGGCTCTGGTCCATGGTGAGCGCCGGCGCCGGTTCGTCTCGGCACCAGCCGACCACCTTGGCCGGCACGCCGGCCACCGTGGCGCAGCCGGGAACGTCCTTCAGAACGACACTGCCGGCTCCGACCTTGGCATGGGCGCCGATGGTGATGTTGCCCAGCACCTTGGCCCCGGCCGACAGCAGAACGCCGTCTCGCACCTTCGGGTGGCGGTCGCCATGCTCCTTGCCGGTGCCGCCCAGCGTGACGTTCTGCAGGATCGACACGTCGTTGCCGATCACCGCCGTCTCGCCGATCACCACGCCGGTGCCGTGGTCGATGAACACGCCACGCCCGACCGGCACCGCCGGGTGGATGTCGACGGCGAAGGCTTCCGACACCCGGCTTTGCAGGAAATGGGCAAGGTCGTGCCGGCCGCCCCGCCACAGCCAGTGGGCGACGCGGTGCCATTGCAGGGCATGGTAGCCCTTGAAATAAAGGAAGGGCGTCAGGCAGCCGTCGGCGGCAGGGTCGCGCGCCAGGATGGCGGCAAGGTCGGCGGCGGCGGCCTCGACGATGGCCGGGTCGGCCTCCATCGCGTCGCGCACCACGGCGGCCAGCCGGTCCTCCGGCATGGCGCGGTCGGCCAGCTTGCGCACCAGCAGGGCTGCCAGCGCCGGGCCGAAACCGTCGCGCGCCAGCACCGCGTCATAGAGGAAGGGAGCGAGGCCGCTCTCCTCCTCCGCCACTCGGACGGCATCGGCGCGCAGGCGGCGCCACAGCGACTGTTCGACCGTTTCGGCCGGCTCGCGCATCGTGACGTCCAGGCTGTCCATCGCCACCACCCTTTCCCGCAAACCGGGCCCAAGCATTGAATCGGTCCGCATCCGCGCCACGGGACGCAAGGCTGTTACTGTGGTGAGACGCCCCCGGTCCGGTCAAGGCCGTTCCCGTCAACGCTGCCTCCCGTTCCGCCATCCGCATGGGCGCGGCGGAATGCCTGCGGCGACCGCCCCTCGCGCTTGGTGAAGAAGCGGGAGAAATAGGCCGGATCCTCGAACCCCAGGGCATAGCCGATCTCCGCCATGCCATGGCTGGTGTAGATCAGCGAGCGCCGCGCCTCCAGCATCAGCCGGGCATGCACCAGCTGCAGGGTCGACAGGCCGGTGACCCGGCGGCAGGCGGCGTTCAGCCGGCCCGGCGTGACGCCCAGCGCTGCGGCATAGCGCTCCACCGGCCAATGCTGGCTGAACCGCTCGTCGACCATCGGCCGCAGCCGGGCGAGCAGCCTGAGGTCGGGCGACACCCCCTGCCCGTCGCGGTCCGCGCTGTCCCGCCGCCGGTCGGCCGCCAGCCGCGCGGCGGCGACCAGCAGCAGCATCACCTGCGCCGCGATGGCGCTGGCCCGGCCGACATGGTGGGCGCGGAACTCCCGCCTGATCTCGGCAAAGCAGCGGTCCAGCGCCGCCGCCCCGTCCGAGCCGGCCTCGAGGTTCCAGGCCTGCGGCAGGGCCGGGGCGTCGCGCAGCTCCGCCTCCGGTGCGGCCGCCAGCACGCCGGCCAGGAACCCCTCCGACATGGTCAGCACATGCCCGTCGGTGCCGGGATCGAAGCGGAAACCGTGCACCACCTGCGCCGGCACGACGATCAGCGCCGGGGCGCGGAACGCCACCTCCACCCCGTCCGCGGTCAGCCGCCCGCCGCCCTCCCCGACCAGCAGGGCATGGCTCAGCCCATCGTGGCGATGCGGACGGACCTCCCAATTGTACAAGCGCATCCGCTCCGGAATCGTCTCGATATGGACGAAGCGCAGCTCCGGCACCGCCGGCGGTTCGCCGTACAGCCAATAGCGGGGAATGGGTTCGGCGCTGTGGGCAAGCTGGGCGGACATCGCACGGGGCTCCGTCTGGCAGGCGTTGAAAAGTACAAGCCTTTCGCCGGTTCGTCTATGTCCGGCCCTCCCGCCCGGGAATAGCATGAACACCAATGATTGGTGTGATCAACAATTTGCGAAAACACACCTGCCCCTGGTCCCCAAGGAGGGCGAGAGACATGCATGCCAACACATCGACCCGCACACAGATCGCCATCGTCGGCGCCGGCCCGGCCGGCCTGTTCCTGTCCCATCTGCTCCACCGCCAGGGAATCGAGTCGATCATCCTGGAACACCGCAGCCGCGAGGAGATCGAGGGCACCATCCGCGCCGGCGTGCTGGAGCAGTGGGTGGTCGACCTGATGAACGATATGGGCTTGGGCGAGCGCATGATGCGGGAGGCCCACTTCCATTCCGGCATCACGCTGCGCTTCGACCGCCGCAGCCACCACATCGACATGGCGGAGCTGACCGGCGGCAAGCGCGTCACCGTCTATGCCCAGCACGAGGTGATCCGCGATCTCGTCTCTTCCCGGCTGGAGGATGGCGGCACCATCCTGTTCGGCGTGTCCGACGTGCAGTTCCTCGACCTCGACGGCAAGGCGCCGCGCGTGCGGTTCCGCCGCGGCCCCGATGGGCCGCTGGAAGAGTTGCGCTGCGACTTTGTCGCCGGCTGCGACGGCTTCCACGGGCCGAGCCGGCAGGCGATTCCCGCCGCCATCCGCAACGAATACCAGATGGTCTATCCCTTCGGCTGGCTCGGCATCCTGACCGAAGCCCCGCCGTCGCACCCCGAACTGATCTACGCCAACCACAAGCGCGGCTTCGCCCTGCTCAGCACCCGCTCGCCGGAGGTGCAGCGGCTCTACATCCAGGTCGATCCCAAGGACGACATCGCCAACTGGTCGGACGACCGCATCTGGTCCGAACTCCACCGCCGGCTGGAGGACGACGGCGGCTGGACCCTGACCGAAGGGCCGATCTTCCAGAAGAACATCATCGCCATGCGCAGCTTCGTCTGCGACCCGATGCAGCATGGCCGCCTGTTCATCGCCGGCGACGCCGCCCACATCGTGCCGCCGACCGGTGCCAAGGGGCTGAACCTCGCGGTCGCCGACGTGGCAGTGCTGTCGCGCGCCCTGACCGCCTATTACAGGTCCGGCACCACCGAGGGGCTGGACGGCTACAGCGCCACCTGCCTGCGCCGCATCTGGAAGGCGGAGCGCTTCTCCTGGTACATGACCACCATGCTGCACCGGAACGAGCGGGAATCGCCCTTCGAGCAGCGCGTGCATCTGGCGGAACTGGACTATCTGGTGCAGTCCCGCGCCGCCATGACGGCGCTGGCGGAGAATTACGTGGGGCTGCCGATGGAATGAGCGGGGCGCTATTGCCTTCCATCCCCCGAAAATCCGCCGCCGCCCCCTGGCCCTTGCCGCGGGTCCGCGCCATCATCCCCGTCATCCGACACCGACAGGAAAGCCCAACGCGATGAAGAGGGGCGCGATGAAGCAGGTGATGTTCGTGGAACTCGGCATGGGGGTGGATCTGCACGGCCAGGACGTGACCAAGGCCGCCGTCCGCGCCGTGCGCAACGCCATAGAGCGCAACTCGATGCCGGGCATGCGGGCGCTGGTGGACGGCGACACCAGCAAAATGCAGGTGCGCGTCCACCTCGCCGTGCCGGCCGATGCCGACCGGCTGGACCACGAGGCGGTGAAGGCCGTCTTCCCCTATGGCGCGGTCAGCATCCACGTTACCAGCGGCGGCATGCTGGCGCCGAGCGGCATCTTCCTGGCCGACAAGAACGACCGCAACGAGCAGATCTACGTCGTCAACGCGGCGGTGGAGGTGGGTATCTGAACCGGTGCCGTCAGCCGCGGCTGTTGCGCATCCCGGCGACGACGGCCAGATCCGGGCGGCGGCTCAGGTCACGGTAGGCATCGCTCTCGATTCCATAGGCGGCGACCCGCCCGGCGCCGTCATGATGCAGGCCCCAGCCATACTGCTTCACCAGCGGTGACGCCCGCAGACAGGCCTGCGGCTTGGCGAAGAGACGGTCGCGCGCCGCCTCGCGTTCTTCCGGCGGGATGCCGTTGCGGATCATGTAGACCTCCAGCAACAGATCGTCGCTGGTCAGGACGTAGGGCCGCCCCAGCAGCAGCGAGAGCTGCAGTTCGCCGACCGTGCCGGCCTTGGACGGAACGATGCCCGTCTGCGCCTTACCGTCAGCTGCGGCCGTGATGAAGGTATTGATGTAGTTCGTGGACATCCCGGCGCCCCAAGTAACCGCAAGAAGCACCTCCAGGCGGCGGTGCTGCCGGGACAGTGTAGGCGGTGCGGGCACCGGTTGCAGCCCTGCTTCACCCCTGCTCTCCTTCCGGCCCTGGGTAATTTCCTTCAATACCCGCCCCTGCCCGACCCGCAAAAATCCGCCGGCCCGACCTTGGTCCAACACAGGAAAAGCCGACGTGACACGCTGCGCCTTCATCATCGACCATGCCCTGCCGCCGGGGCTGATCGCCAACACCGCCGCCGCCCTGTCGATGACGCTGGGAAAACTGCGGCCCGATCTGGTCGGCTGCGACCTTCGGGATGCCGACGGCATCGGTCATCCCGGCATCACCACCATCGTGATGCCGATCCTGGTGTCCGATTCCGAAGGCCTGCGCGCGCTGCGCCGGCAGGCGGCGGAGCGGGAGGCCGAAGGGCTGGGCGTGATCGGCATGACCGACATCGCCCAGCGCGCCAAGAGCTACGAGGATTACAGCCGGCGCCTCGCCGCCGCCCGGCAGGAGGATCTGCGCTATCTCGGCCTCTGCCTGCACGGTCCGGCGGCGCTGGTGCGCTCGCTGACCGGCTCGCTGCCGCTGCTGAAATAGGACGGCGGCGATGATGACGCTCTATTTGTCGATGGCCGGCTTCGCGCTGGCCGCCTCGATCTCCCCCGGCCCGGTCAATGTGGTGGCGCTGTCCAGTGGCGTCTCCCACGGCCTGCGCGCCACCCTGCGCCATGTCGCCGGCGCCACGCTGGGGTTCGTCCTGCTGCTGGTGCTGGCCGGGCTCGGGCTGGCGGAACTGCTGCGCGGCTGGCCCGCCGCCGCCGCGCTCATCCGCTGGGCCGGCGTCACCTTCCTGCTGTGGATGGGCTGGACGCTGTGGAGAAGCGACAGCAGAAGCGGCGGCGGGATCGCCGACGCCGAGCCGCCCCCGGCGCCCTCCGTCCTGCAAGGCGCCGCCATGCAGTGGCTGAATCCCAAGGCCTGGGTCGCGGCGCTGGCCGGGGTCGGCGCCTATGCCGGAGACGATCCGGCTCGGCTCTGGATCTTCGCCGGGCTCTATTTCGTCATCTGCTTCCTGTCCGTCGCCTGCTGGGCCTATGCCGGCGCCCGGCTGCGCCATCTGCTGGCGGATGGGCGGCGGATGCGGCTGTTCAACCGCGCCATGGCCGCCCTGCTCGCGGCCAGCGCCGTCCATATCGGCATCGCCGCCTGATTGCGCCGCCTGACCCTCACTCCCGGCGCATGTACTGGCCGGGCGTGGCGGCGACGTGGCGCTTGAAGGCCCGCTGGAAATGGGCCTGATCGGCGAAGCCGGCATCGAGCGCCACCTCCACGATCGGCCGGCCGCGCTGCAGCTCCCGCCGGCCGTACTGGATGCGGCGGTTGATCTGGTATGCGTGCGGGGTCAGCCCGTAGCGCGCCTTGAAGGACCGCACCAGATAGGAGGGCGACAATCCCGACACCTCGGCGATGTCGGCCAGCCGCAGCGGCTGCGTGCAGTGGGCGGAGATGAAGTCGGCGGCCCGGTCCAGCGCCGCATGCCCGCCGTCCTCATCGGCGGTGGACGCCACCCCGCCCAGCGCCTGCCGCAGCCCGGCGAAGAAGGACCGGGCCGCCTTCGCCCTCCGGGCACTGTCGGGCTCCGGATCGAACAGAACGCCGAACAGCCGGTCCAGCCGGCCGGCCAGTTCCGCATCGCGGCTCAGAGGCGGGGCGAAGGGCCGGAATACCGTTTCCCCCTCGACCGCCGCCAGCCACGCGGCATCGGCATACAGCATCCGATAGGACCAGGGCCGGCTGTCCAGCGGGTTGCAGGCATGGGCCTCGTCCGGGTTCATCAGCACGACGGTGCCCGCGGCAACCCGGTGGCACTCGGCGCCGATGCGGAAATCGCTGGCGCCGCCGGTGACCAGCCCGATGGAGAAGGTCGAATGGCTGTGCCAGCCGTAGCAGACCTCCTGCCCGTCCTCGATGCTGCGCGCCTCCAGATGCGGAAGTGCCGGGTCCCGCCAGAAGCGGTGACGATTCCCCAATGCATTCCCTGATGCGCGCGCCATGCCGGCCCTGCCCTGCCCCGGAGATGTCCAGGCGGCGATCTTATGGCAGGAGGCGCCCGGCCGCCATAAGGTCGCCGCCATCCGCTGACGTGGCGGTATCAGCCCTTCGCGTCGCGCATCTTCGCCGGCGACATGCCGAACCAGCGGCGGAAGGCGCGGCTGAAGGCGCTGACCTCCGAATAGCCCAGCAACGCGCCGATGTCGGCGACCGGGACATGGCGCTGGCGGATATAGACCGCCGCCAGATCGCGCCGCACCCCCTCGACCAGATCGGAGAAGCTCAGCCCCTCGTCGGCCAGCCGGCGTTGCAGGGTCCAGCGGGCGATGCCCAACCGGTCGGCGATGTCCTCGACGTAAGTCGGGCCTTCCGGCAGCCGCGCCCGCACCTCCGCCTTCACCCGGTCGAGCAGCGGCGGCGTGCCGGTGCCGCGGGCGATGTCGATCAGCGTGCCGCACAGCCCGGTCAGCCGCGCCATATCACCGCCCGGCATGCGGCGGTCGAGATGGCGGTCGCGCAGCAGGATGGCGTTGGTGGGCTGGCCGAAATGGGCCGGCGCGTCGAACAGCGATTCATGCTGGCGCCAGCCTTCCGGCTTGGGATGCTCGAAATGCACCTCCTCCGGCATCCACGCCGGCCCAAGGCAGGCGCGCACCACATTGGCGAACATGCCCATGGTCAGCTCGGCATCCTGCCGCCGCTCGACGATGCGGCCGTCGAGGATGCGGTATTCCAGCCGCAGCAGCTCGCCCTCGCGGACGAAGCGCGTCTCGGTCGCCTGCTGGTGGAAAGGGAACAGCCGGGCCAGATGGTCGAGCGCCGCCCCCAAAGTCGGGGCGGCCAGTGCGATGGAGCCGATCAGCCCCAGCATCTCCGGCTGGAACTGGCGGCCGAACACCAGGCCGAAATTGTCGTTGCCGGTCTCCGCCGCCGCCACCTCCATCATCGCCACATAGGCACGGAGGTCGAGCGCCAGCGTCGGCTGGCCGAGCGCACGCTCCTCCACGCCTGCGCGGTGGAACACCTGATCGGGGCAGCCGCCCTGGGCGGCGATGAAGTCCGACACCCCGCAGGCCGCGGCGGCCAGGATGTTGTGTTGCACAGTTCCTGTGCGGCTCCCGCCGGGCTGGCCGGCAGTTTGCCCAAGAGTCGGTCGGTGCGGCGTCATGACACAGCCCCTCGCAGCCGTTTTGCCGCAACGCAGCAAACATCGTGCCGGACTTCAGGCTGCCAGAGACTGTTTGCGCAGGGAATTGTACGATAGGCCAACGGTCAGGCCGGGGCGCTCAACAACGCCCCGCTCAAAGCGCCGCCGCCATCCCGCCGCCGGAACCTCCATTCGGGGCGCTGTTACCGCGATGGCAGTGCCGCAGGCGGAAGGCCGTCACCAGAGCCAGCACGCCGAAGGCGATCAGGTAGGCCGCGACACCCCAGGCGAGCGCCAGCAGGCCCAGCGCCGGCAGGATCCACATGCTGAGCCCGAACAGGATCGACAGCGCGCCGGCCACGCCCCAGGCCCATTTGCCGTGGGTGCGCTCCATCCGCCAGGCTCCCATCACCTCGGCGAAGCCGGTGATGACCGACCAGGCGGCGATCAGGAACACGAGCGCGAACAGGCTGGCGGCCGGCCACAGCGCGGCGACGATGCCGGCGATCAGGCTGACCACCCCCTCCAGGATGAAGGGCAGCGAGCGTTCATGGTGGCGGGAGGCGCGGAGGCCGGCCAGGATGGCGAAGACGCCGTCGAGCAGCAGATAAGCGGCGAAGGTCAGCGCCAGCGTCGCCACCGTCACCCCCGGCATCAGCAGCGCCAGCACCCCCAGCAGGATCGCCGCCGCCCCGCGCAGGGCCAGCGCCCACCAGTTGCGCGCCAGCACCCTGTTCATGCTGCGCAGGCGGCCCGCCGGTCCGGGCTGCGGATCGAACTCCCGGTCGAGGCTGGACCGGTCCACCTGATCGTGGGACATGCAAAGCCTCCCGCTGCCACTCTGTGCAATGACAACAGGAAGCGAAGGGTTTTGTTGCCCGCCCGCGGCCGGCCGCTCAGTTGTTGCGGCCGAAGTCCGACCCGCGCGCCGGCTCCTTGAAATAGAACATCTCGCGGTCGAAGGTGACGTCGGTCCGCGGGTTCAGCAGGGCCACCTCGGTGGTCAGGCCCTGGGCGTCCAGCACCCGCCACTTGCGCAGCTGGAACGGCCGGTCCTCGAACACCAGGGTCAGGGTGCCCTTGCCGGCGTCCTTGGTCTCCAGCAGGCTGACCTCGATCACGCCGGGGGCCTGGAACACGTCGGTGACGGTGACGTCGCCCGACAGCCGGATGTTCTTGCGCAGGATGAAATCGGCCAGCGTCGAGCCGATGGGGGCGCTCGACTGCTGGCGCATCTCGCCGTCCCAATAGAAGACGAAGGTGCCGTCGGCGACGATGAAGTCCTTCAGCGGCCGGTCATACTCCAGCCGCATCTTGCCCGGCCGCCACAGGGAGAAGGTGCCGGTCGCCTGCCGTCCGTTCGGCGCCACCTGCAGGAACTTCGATTGCAGGGTGGTGATACCGTTCAGATACTCCTCCACCTTGGCGACGACCGCCTGATCCTGCGCCGTCAGCGAGACGGGGGTGGCCGGCGCGGCGATGGCGGGCGGGGCGAAGGCGGCCGGCAGCGGGGCAATGAGGGCGGCGGACAGCAGGGCGGCGGAAAGGCGGCGAAGCACGGTCTTCATCCTCGGTCGTTCGGAGCCCGGCTCCTTAACCGGCCGGTATGGCGGACATAAGGTGTCCGCCCCCCGCTGCCAAGGATTACCGGTGTCCGCTCTGAATGGCTGCTCAAAGAGTTAAAGAGGCTGGCCCTTGATCATCCGCGGCAGGTCGCCGACCACGCCCATGGCGTGCTTCATGAAGAAGCGCTTGACCGGCGGCAGCCGGTTGATCACCGCCATGCCCAGGTCGCGCGCCAGCTTCACCGGCGGGATGCTGTTGGAGAACAGATGGACCAGCCCGTCGCACACCGCCGCCAGCAGCACGGTGTCGAACCGGCGCCAGCGCTGGAAGCGGGCCAGCACCTCCGGCCCGCCGACGTCCAGCCCCAGGCGATAGGCATCGACCACCACCTCGGCCAGGGCCGCGACGTCGCGCATGCCGAGATTGAGCCCCTGCCCGGCGATGGGGTGGATGGCGTGCGCCGCCTCCCCAACCAGGGCCAGCCGGTCGGCGATGAAGCGGTCGGCCAGCAGGACCGACAGCGGCCACGCCTCGCGCTTGGTCAGCAGCGTGATCTCGCCGAGATAGCCGCCGGAGCGCCGTTGCAGCTCGTCGACGAACTGGTCGTCGGGCAGCTTCAGATAGGTGTCGACCAGCGAGGTCTTCTCGCTCCACACGATGGAGCAGCGGTTGTCCGTCATCGGCAGCACGGCGAAGGGGCCGTTGGGCAGGAAATGCTCCACCGCGACGCCCTTGTTCGGCTCGGTGTGGCGGATCGTGCAGATGATGGCGCTCTGGTCGTAGGACCAGCGCCGCACCCTGATCCCGGCGCTGTCGCGCGCCATCGACCGCCGCCCGTCGGCGCCGACCAGCAGCCGGCCGCGCACGGTGCGCCCGTCGGCCAGCCGGACCGAGACGCCGGACCGCGTCCGCTCCACCGTCACCGCCCTGGCCGGCGCCAGATGGACCAGCCCCGGCAGTTCGGCCGCGCGGGTGAACAGGGCGTGGCGGATGTCCTTGTTGTCCAAAATCCAGCCGAAGGGCTGGTGCTTGCCCTCCATCGCCAGTTCGGTGTGGTCGTAATGGATGAACAGCGGCGAGAACTGGTCGGCGATGCGGATGTCCAGCATCGGGCCGGCCTTGTCGGCCATGTGGTGCCACACGCCCGCCGCATCCAGCACCATCTTGGAGGCGTAGGAGATCGCCGTGGTGCGGATGTCGAAATCCTGTTCGCCCATGCGCTCGGGGCTGTCCTGGTCGATGCAGACCACCGGCACGCCGGCACCGGCCAGCGCCGCCGCCATGGTCAGCCCGGCCAGGCCGCCGCCCAGCACCACGACCTCCGTGGTGATGTCCCCGCCCTGCGGGGGGACGGTCGCGTTGCCCGATTCGGTGCTCGGTACGGCCATGATGCTCGCTGCCTTCTCGCCTTAAGATGCGTGCGCTGGGTCGCCGGCGGGACTTGAGCCTTGCCCCTTGACCTCACCGGCAACGCCGCGGTCAGACAATTGTCGCACTGCGGCGTCCTGTCCAGTGTCCAGTCCCCGGCCGGCACAGGCAGACCGCCGGACAGATTGTCGCTGAACGAATTTTGGGCAAATGCCGCCCTTTTGGGCGCCCAATCAACAGGCATATTCCCATCGTTGCAGCGCATTTCAACCGGCACGATTCTTGTAATCGTTGATTTTTGCGGTCGACGCGAACAGGCTTGGGCCAACGGCGGGGGAACGGTACGGTGTCGGGCCGGACTGGAACCGCAACGGGGCTGCCACAGCCTTGCACGCGGCCGGAACAACGCTTTAAGGGGAAGCCACATGAAACTGGTTATGGCCATCATCAAGCCGTTCAAGCTCGACGAAGTGCGCGAGGCGCTGACGTCGCTCGGGATCCAGGGCCTGACCGTCAGCGAGGTCAAGGGCTTCGGCCGCCAGAAAGGCCAGACGGAAATCTACCGCGGCGCCGAATATTCCGTGAGCTTCCTGCCCAAGGTGAAGGTCGAGGTCGCCGTGTCCGACGACCAGTATGAGCAGGTTGTCGAGGCGATCCAGAAGGCCGCCAACACCGGCCGCATCGGCGACGGCAAGATCTTCGTTCTGGAGATCGCCCAGGCCGTGCGCATCCGCACCGGCGAGACCAACGCCGAGGCGCTGTAAGGCTGCCGACCCTCGGGGTCCGCTCCTTCCGGCGGGAACGGACCCGGCGGGCGCGCTTCCCGCGCGCCTGTCCTCACATCTTCAGCCGGCTTCCTATCCCTCAGCCGGCCCTTTATCTCCGTCGCCAAAGACCTCCGCCGCCATCGCACGGGCGTAATCGCGCACGTCGGCCGGCCAGTCGGCCGTCAGCGCCTCGAACCGCGCTCGGTCCGCGGCATAGAGCGCCCGCACCGCCTCCTCATAGCCCGGACGGTCGCCGGCCAGTTCCAGCATGACACGGTAGGCGGTTTCCTGCGCCCGGCGCACCCGGTCCTTCGCCTCGCCGCCCTTGCGCGCCTCGTCTACCAGCTTACGCAGCGCCACAGACGCGCCGCCCGGCTGGGCATTCAGCCAGTCCCAATGGCGCGGCAACAGCGTCACCTCCCGCGCGACGACACCCAGCTTCGGCCGCCCCGGCCCCCGCGGCGGTGGGGAGAGACGCCACGCAAGCTCCTCATCGCTTCCTCGCAGGTCGAGGTCGACCACCTTGCCGGTGGCATCGTCGAACACCAGCACCGGCGGCCCATCCGGTTCCGCGTCCAGTGCCGTCCGCACCACCCGCGCAACGCTCAGCGCATCCCCGGCGGCCAGGCGGCGCTCGCCCCGGAAGGCGGTGCAGAGGGTTTCGGCGGTGACGGACATGGTCGGAACTCCCGTGGTGATGTTCGCATTTTACCCGGATGAAAACCGGGCGTCAATATCGCCCGGATGAAATAGAGAAGCGACCCGAAAGGACACTGTCTTCCGTCTCCTGTGACCGTTCGGCCACCCGCCGCGCCCAAAGGTTCTGGGCGCTTGTGCCCCCCGTGCCCCGCCGATAGGATCGGTCCCTCAATCGAAGACATGGCCGCCTCCCCGGGCCGGGGTGCGGCATCCGGGGTTGCGAAGAGGGTTGCGGTCGCCATGGTTTCTGCGGATTTCAGCGTCAACAGCGGTGCCGTCTTCACCGAGGCGATCGGCAACGACCGGCTCGACCTGCTGACCGATTATCCCTTCACCCGGCTGGCCAATCTGCTGGCGCCGATCACCCCGCGCGCCAATGTCGCTCCCGTCCTGCTGACGGTTGGCGAACCGCAGCACACCCCGCCCGCCATCATCGAGGAGACGCTGCGCGCCAGCGCATCCGGCTGGAACAAGTATCCGCCGGTCGGCGGCACGCCGGAGTTCCGCGCCGCAACCGGCGACTGGCTGACCCGCCGCTACGATCTGCCGGCCGGGCTGCTGCATGCCGACAGCTCCATCCTGCCGCTGTCGGGCACGCGCGAGGCGCTGTTCATGCTGGCCCTGCTGGCGGTGCCGACGCGGAAGGCCGGACGGCAGCCGGCGGTGCTGATGCCCAACCCCTTCTACGCGCCCTATGAGGGGGCCGCCGTGATGGCGGGGGCGGAGCCGGTGTTCCTGTCGGCCACCCGCGAGACCGGCTTCCTGCCCGATCTCGACGCCCTGACGCCGGAGCTGCTGGAGCGCACGGCGCTCTTCTACCTCTGCACCCCCGCCAACCCGCAGGGTGCCGCGGCGACGCCGGCCTATCTCGCCAAGGCCATCGCCCTGGCGCGGCAGTACGGCTTCGTGCTGGCGGTCGACGAATGCTATGCCGAGATCTGGCTGGACGCCCCGCCGGTCGGCGCGCTCCAGGTCGCGGCCGGCCTGCCCTACGCGGACGGCAAGCCCTGGTCCAACCTGCTGGTCTTCCATTCCCTGTCCAAGCGGTCGAGCGCCGCCGGCCTGCGCTCCGGCTTCGTCGCCGGCGACCCAGCGCTGATCGGCCGCTTCTCCCGCCTGCGCAGCTACGGCTGTGCCGGCATGCCGCTGCCGATCCTGGCCGCCAGCACCGCGCTGTGGCAGGACGAGGCCCATGTGGAGGAGAACCGCGCCGCCTACCGCGCCAAGTTCGCGGCAGCGGAGGCGGAACTGGGCGGCCGCTACGGCTATTACCGCCCGGCCGGCGGCTTCTTCCTCTGGCTGGAAGTCGGCAACGGCGAGGAGGCCGCCAAGCGGCTGTGGGCGGAGGGCGCGGTCCGCGTCCTGCCCGGCGCCTATCTGTCGCGCAGCAACCCCGGCGAGCCGAACCCCGGCGAGGCCTTCATCCGCGTCGCCCTGGTGCAGGACACCGACACCGTCGCCCAGGCCTGCGCCTCCATCGTCCGCATTCTCGGCTGAGCGGTTCCGGCACCCGGTTCCGCCCAGCCCCTTTTTCGGTTTCTACAGCACGAGGTTTCCGTCCCATGGCCCGACCCGCCGGCCCCTCCTCCGCGCGCCCCCGGCCCAGCCTGGGACGGCCCGCCCCCAGCCCGCGCAAGGGAGCGCCCCGCGAAGCCGCGAAGGAGCCGGGAAAGGACCGCATCCGCCCCGGCCGCAACCGGCAGGAAAAGCCGCCCTTCTTCTCGCCGGCCATGCGCGCCTTCGTCGTCGCCCGCGCGCGCGAGGCGATGGGCTTCGTGCTGGGGCTGTTCGGCCTGCTGCTGATGGTGCTGCTGGGCAGCTACGACCCGCATGACGCCTCGCTGAACTCGGTCCCTGCCACGGCGGGCGGCACGCACAACCTGTTCGGCATCCCCGGCGCCTATGCCGCCGACCTGCTGATCCAGTCGCTGGGCTGGGCCGCCTTCGTCATCGCGCTGGTGCCGATGTTCTGGGGCTGGCGCCTCGGCGCACAGCGCAAGCTCGGCAACCCGCTGTTCCGCACCGTCCTGGCACTGTGGGGCGTGTTCCTGGTGGCGATGGCGCTGGCCGGCCTGACCGATGCCTCCACCGATCCGCTGGCCCCGCTTCCGGGCGGCAGCATCGGCCAGGTGCTGCTGCGCGGGGTCGGCAACCTGTTTGGGGCCGAGCCGATGGTGGCGACCGCCGCCGCGGTGGGCGGCGGGCTGGTGCTGTTCCTGGCGGCCGGCCTGTCGATCGGCGAATGGATCGCCAGCTTCCGCGCACTCGGCCGCGGCATGGTCAACGGCGTCCGCCTGATCCGCCAGGGCGCCCGCAACGGCGTGGACTCCCTGCGCCGCCACGGCCGCACTGCCGCGCAGGCCGCCTCGGTCGCGGTGGACGCCTCGCTGCGCGGCGACAAACGCGACATCCCGCGCTTCGACGAAGCCGTTCAGGTGACGCCGCTTCCCCCCGCCGGCCTCGACGCCGGCCGGGTTCCGCCGACGACCGGCACCGCGGCAAGCCCGGCTGCCGCCCCCAGCACAACTGCTCTGGGCGCAGTCGACAAGCCGGTCCGCACCGTTCCCATCGTCACCCCGCCCAAATCCGCCGCACCGGAGAACAAAGGCGACAAGTCGGACCCGCGCCAGAGCCGCCTGCCGCTGGGCGAGGAAGAGGGTCCGCCGGGCTACGAGCTGCCGCCGCTCGACCTGCTGCAGGTGCCGCCGACCGGCATCCGCGGCGAACAGCTGGACGAGGCGGCGCTTCAGCGCAATGCCAGCCAGCTGGAAGGCGTGCTGGGCGATTTCGGCGTGCGCGGCGAGATCCAGAAGGTCCATCCCGGCCCGGTCGTCACCCTGTACGAGCTGGAACCGGCCCCCGGCACCAAATCCTCCCGCGTCATTGGTCTGGCCGACGACATCGCCCGCTCGATGAGCGCGGTGTCGGTCCGTGTCGCCGTGGTCCCCGGCCGCAACGTCATCGGTGTCGAGCTGCCGAACGCCAAGCGCGAGACCGTGCTGCTGCGCGAGCTGATGGCGGCGGAAGGCTTCGACAAGCATGGCGGCAAGCTGGCGCTGGCGCTCGGCAAGGACATCGGCGGCCAGCCGGTGGTCGCCGACCTCGCCCGCTTCCCCCACCTGCTGGTCGCCGGCACCACCGGCTCGGGCAAGTCGGTGGCGATCAACACCATGATCCTGTCGCTGCTCTACCGGCTGCCGCCGGAGCGCTGCCGCTTCATCATGATCGACCCGAAGATGCTGGAGCTGTCGGTCTATGAAGGCATCCCCCATCTGCTGACGCCCGTCGTCACCGATCCGAAGAAGGCGGTGGTCGCGCTGAAATGGACGGTGCGGGAGATGGAGGACCGCTACCGCAACATGTCCAAGCTGGGCGTGCGCAACATCGAGGGCTACAACGCCCGCTTGCGCGAGGCGCGCGAGGGCGGCGAGTCGCTGACCCGCCGCGTCCAGACCGGCTTCGACCCCGACACCGGCAAGCCGCTGTTCGAGGAGCAGCCGCTCGACCTGACCGAGCTGCCCTACATCGTGGTCATCGTCGACGAGATGGCCGACCTGATGCTGGTGGCCGGCAAGGACATCGAGGCGGCGATCCAGCGTCTGGCCCAGATGGCGCGCGCCGCCGGCATCCATCTGATCATGGCGACGCAGCGTCCGTCGGTCGACGTCATCACCGGCACCATCAAGGCGAATTTCCCGACCCGCATCAGCTTCCAGGTCACCAGCAAGATCGACAGCCGCACCATCCTGGGCGAACAGGGGGCCGAGCAGCTGCTGGGCCAGGGCGACATGCTCTATATGGCCGGCGGCGGCCGCATCACCCGCGTCCACGGTCCCTTCGTCTCCGACCATGAGGTCGAGCAGATCGTCAGGTTCCTCAAGGCGCAGGGCGAGCCGAACTATGTCGACGCCATCCTGGAGGACGAGGAGGGCGAGCAATCCTTCGACGACGATGCCCTGCCCGGCACCGGCGGCGGATCGGGCGATGACCTCTACGACAAGGCGGTGGCGGTGGTCTGCCGCGAGCGCAAGGCTTCGACCAGCTTCATCCAGCGCCAGCTGCGCATCGGCTACAACTCCGCCGCCCGCCTGATCGAGCGGATGGAGACCGAGGGGGTGGTCAGCAAGCCCAACCACTCCGGCAAGCGCGAAGTCCTGGCCCGCAACATCGACGAATGAGTGTTTTCGGGCTGCCCGTTGACAGCGGGCGGGTGCAGCACCAATATCGGGGGTAGGCGGGCCGAGGACGGCATTCCCCGGCCCGCCTGCCCGATCTTAGTGCGTCAGAAGGTCAAGCAGCCGCTTGACGATCTCCAGCACCAGGATCAGGAGAGTGAGGATCTTCTCCATCCTCCAGCCCTCCCTTGGTACGGCGGCGATGGCGGCCCTCCCGCCATCGCGTCCGCCGGCGGACTATGGCGCAGGCGGTCACGTCCGAAAACGGGAAACTCACACAGACGTGTTCTTTTTCTGATTGCAGACAGCGCTGCCAGCACGGTGGTTCGCGTCAGCGCCGCAACGGCACCAGCGATCCCAGCAGGAACAGCGCGGCGGCAGCCACCACCACGCTCGGGCCGCCCGGCAGATCCCAGTTCAGCGAAGCCAGGATTCCGGCGATCACCGCCAGGATGCCCAGGACAGAGGCCAGCGCCGCCATCCCTTCCGGCGTGCGGGCGAAGCGGCGGGCAGCTGCGGCGGGTATGATCAGCAGCGACGTGATCAGCAGGATGCCGACAATCTTCATGGCGATGGCGATCACCAGCGCGATCAGCAGCATGAAGGCCAGCCGCAGGGCATCGACCGGCATGCCCTCCACCCGCGCCAGATCCTCGTCCACCGTCACCGCCAGCAGCCGGCGCCACAGCAGCGCCAGCCCGGTCAGCGCCACCGCCCCGCCGCCATAGATCGCCATCAGGTCGCCATCGGTCACCGACAGGATGTCGCCGAACAGATAGGCCATCAGGTCGACGCGCAGCGTCTCCAGAAAAGCCAGCGCCACCAGCCCCAGCGACAGCGAGCCGTGCGACAGGATGCCGAGCAGCGTGTCGGCCGCCAGATGGCGGCGGCGCTGCAACGCCACCAGCGCCAGCGCCAGCGACACGCAGACCACCATCACCCCGATCATCGGGTTGACGCCCAGCAGGAAGCCCAGCGTCACACCCAGCAGGGCGGAATGGGACAGCGTGTCGCCGAAATAGGCCATGCGCCGCCACACCACGAAGGAGCCCAGCGGCCCGGCCAGCAGAGCGATGCCGCCGCCGGCCAGCAGGGCGCGGATCACGAACTCATCCATGGCAGCAGTCCCCGTCATGGTCGTGGACGACCTTGCCGTCCTCGGCATGGGCATGGTCGTGGTGATGGACATAGACCGCGAGGTCGCGGGCATGGCCGCCGAACAGGGCATGGTATTCCGGGTGCCGGCTGACATCCTCCGGCCGGCCGGAACAGCAGACATGGGCGTTCAGGCAGATCACCCGGTCGGTGCGCGCCATCACCGTGTGCAGGTCGTGGCTGACCAGCAGCACGCCGCAGCCGCGCCGCTGCCGCACCTGGGCGATGCGGTTGAACAGCTCCGCCTGCCCATGCACGTCCACCGCCTGATCGGGCTCGTCCAGCACCAGCAGGTCCGGTTCGCCCAGCAGGGCGCGGGCCAGCAGCACCCGCTGCATCTCGCCGCCGGAAATCGTCTGCACCGCCGAGTCGGCAAGCCGCTTCACCCCGGCCTCCTCCAGCGCCGCCGCCACCTGATCGGCGGTCACCGGCCGCCACAGCGCCAGGAACCGGCGCACGGTCAGCGGCAGCGTCTGGTCCACCGACAGCCGTTGCGGCATGTAGCCGACACGCAGGTTCGGGCGCCGCAGCACCCGCCCGCCACTGGGCGCCGTCAGCCCCAGCACGGCGCGCACCAGCGTCGTCTTGCCGGCACCGTTCGGGCCGATCAGCGTCACCACTTCGCCCGGCTGGACGGCGATGTTGACACGGTCCAGCACGGTGCGGCCGCCGAAACGGACGGTCAGATCCTCGGTCCAGGCGAGCGGGCCGGCGAAGAGGGCGGAGGTATCCCGGTTTGGGTGGGGTATTGACATGTTACGTTATAACGTGACACCAAAATGACTGTGGCTTCCCTATGCTCTGAAACCGGCAGCCTGTCCAGCAAGTCGAGAGGATCCCTCCCATGCGTCGATTCGCGCTGCCCGGCTTCGTGGCCGGCACCCTGAGCGCTCTTGCCGCCATCGCCAGCGCCACCGCCGCCCTGCCGGCCTGGGCCGAGGCACCGAAGGTCGTGGTGTCGATCAAGCCGATCCATTCCCTGGTCGCCGCGGTCATGCATGGGGTGGGGACGCCCACGCTTCTGGTCCGCGGCGGCGCCTCGCCGCACAGCTACACGATGAAGCCGTCGGATGCGAAGGCGCTGTCGGCCGCCGATCTGGTGGTCTGGGTCGGTCCCGAACTGGAAGGGTTCCTGGAAAAGCCGCTGAAGGCCAACGCACCGAAGGCGACGCGGCTGACCCTGATGGAGCAGACGGGCCTGACCCTGCTGCAGACACGCGAAGGCGGCGCCTGGGAGGCACATGACCATGGGCATGAAGAGCACGGCCACAAGGATCACGACCACAAGGGCCATGAGGCTGCGGACCACGACGACGACCATGACGAGCTGAACAGCCATATCTGGCTCGATCCCGCCAACGCCCGCGCCATCGTCACCGCGACGGCGGATGCGCTGGCCGCCAGGGATCCGGCCGATGCGGAGGCCTACCGTACCAACGCCGACCGCACGCTCCAGGCGATCGACGCGCTGGATGCGGAACTGAAGGCCACGCTGGCGCCACTGAAGGACAAGCCCTTCGTCGTCTTCCACGACGCCTACCAGTATTTCGAGGCGCGCTACGACCTGTCGGCGGTGGGATCGATCACCGTCAGCCCCGACCGCCGCCCGTCGGCCAAGCGGCTGTCGGCGATCCGCGCCAAGATCGCCGGTCTGAACGCCGCCTGCGTCTTCGCCGAGCCGCAGTTCGAACCGACGCTGGTCCGTACGGTGGTCGAGGGCACCAAGGCGAAGACCGGCGTGCTCGACCCCGAAGGCGCCGACCTGCCGGAGGGCGAGGCGCTCTACCCCACCCTGATGCGCAACCTCGCCGCATCGCTGCGCGGCTGCCTTGGCGCTTAAGCCACGGCCGGGCCTGTGCTAAACCGCTGGGAGGGCGGGAAAGTCCGGCCTTAAGAGCTGAACAGAGGATGGGCGTCATGAAGATCGGTGTCGTCGGGTGCGCGGGGCGCATGGGCCAGATGCTGGTGCGCGAGATCGCGGCGACCGCGGGCTGCACGCTGGCCGGCGGGACCGAGCGGGTGGGCGGCCCGGCGCTGGGCAAGGATCTGGGCATCCTCGCCGGGATCGACCCGCTGGGCGTGACCGCCATCGACGATCCGGTCGCGCTCTTCGCGGAGGCCGACGCGGTGATCGACTTCACCAGCCCGGACTCGACGGAGCGGCACGCCGCGCTCGCCGCCCAGTCGGAGACCGTGCTGGTCGTCGGCACCACCGGCCTCAACCCGTCACAGCAGGCGGCCATCGCCACCGCGGCCACCCACACCGCCATCGTCCAGTCGCCCAACATGTCGCTGGGCGTCAATTTGCTGCTGGCGCTGGTCGAGCAGGTCGCCCACGCGCTGGACGACGACTACGACATCGACATCCTGGAGATGCACCACCGCCGCAAGGTCGATGCGCCGTCGGGCACCGCGCTGGGCCTCGGCCGCGCCGCGGCGGCCGGGCGCGGGGTGGCGCTGGAGGATGTCTGGCAGAAGGTGCGCGACGGCCACACCGGCGCCCGTCCGCGCGGCGAGATCGGCTTCGCCACCCTGCGCGGCGGCGACGTGATCGGCGACCACACCGTGTTCTTCGCCAGCGAGGGCGAGCGGGTCGAGCTGACCCACAAGGCGTCCGGCCGCGGGATCTACGCCAAGGGCGCCGTCCGCGCCGCCCTGTGGGCGCAGGACAAGACGCCGGGCCTCTACAGCATGCGCGACGTGCTGGGCGTCTGAAAACCGGCCTTCAACAGGCCGGCCTTCGAAAACCAAGCGGGGCGGCGGGCGCTTACGCCCCCGCCCCGTCGCGTTCCAGCACCGCCAGGAAGGCCTCGACCACCCGCGGGTCGAAATGGCCGCCCGCCTCCGCCCGCAGCAGGTCCAGAACCTCGCCGATGTCCCACGCCTTCTTGTAGGGGCGGCGGTGCAGCAGGGCGTCGAACACGTCGGCGACGGCGACGATGCGGCCGGCCAGCGGGATGGCGTCGCCGGCCAGCCCCTTCGGATAGCCGCTGCCGTCGAACTTCTCGTGATGGCTCTCGGCGATCTCCGCGCCCATCGACAGGTAGCCGTGGCGGTCGCCGCCGCAGGCATCGCGCAGGATGCTGCCGCCGATGGCGGCATGGTCGCGCATCACCGCCATCTCCGCCTCGTCCAGCCGGCCCGGCTTGCGCAGGATGGCGTCGGGGATGCCGACCTTGCCGACATCGTGCAGCACGCTGGCCAGCCCGATGGTGTCGCAGAACCAGTCGTCCAGCTCCTGCGCGAAAGTGTTGCGGGCCTGGAGTTCGCGGGCAATGGCGGTGGCCCAGCGGCCCAGCCGCTTCACATGGTCGCCGGTGACCTCGTCCTTGTATTCGGCCAGCTTGCCCAGCGCATGGACGGTGGCGATCTGCGCCTGGTTCAGCCGCTCGTAAAGCCGCAGATTGTCCAGCCCGACCGCCGCCTTGGTGCAGAGCAGTTCCACCAGCGGCCGGTCGCCCGCGGCGAAGGGGCCCCCCAGCAGGCAGAGCGCCAGCGGCGGCGCATCGCGGCCGCGCAGCACGGCGACTCCGCAGCGGTCGCTCCAGCGCGTCTGCCCGTCGGCCAGCGCCGCCATGATCGTGGCCTCCGCCGGCAGGCCGTCTGCCGGCAACCCGGCCTCCGCCACGATGGACGGCCGCCCGTCCTCCCCGGCGGCGCACAGCAGGGCGGAGTGGGCGCCGGTCACCAGCGCCGCCGCCCGCCCGACCAGCCCGGCCAGGAATTGCGGGCGCGAGCGCAGCCCGGCCAGATGGACCGCCGCCTCCATCACCCGCTCCAGCCCCTGGCGGCCATGCTCGATGGTGGCGATGTGCTGGTAGGAGCGCAATGCTGCGACCGCCGCAGTGTAGAGCTTCTGCGCCGTCAGTTCGCTCTTGGCCTTGTAATCGTTGATGTCGTAGGTGGCGATCACCTGCCGTTCGGGCGCCTGCCCCGGCTGGCCGGTGCGCAGGATGATGCGGACCTGCCGGTTGCCCATCTCCTCGCGGATGTGGCGGACCAGCTTCAGCCCGGCATCGTCGGTCTCCATCACCACGTCCAGCAGGATGGCGGCGATGCCGGGATGCTCGGCCAGCAGCAACCGCGCCTGCCTTGCGGTGTAGGCGGACAGGAAGCGGACCGGCCGCTCCTCGAACATCATCTCGCCCAGCACGACGCGGGTGATGGCGTGGACCTCGTGGTCGTCGTCGACGATCAGGATCAGCCAGGGCGGATTGCGCCGCCCGCCGTCAGCGGATTCCTCCGCTTCGGCGGCGAATTCCAGAACATCCCCGGCGGAATCCCGCCGGAGAGTGTCCGCCATGTTGGCCCTCTTGCCCCCGTCGACCATCACCGCCCCCGCGGATCGATTCGCCTTGGCCGGCGTCAAAAAATTACCGGCGCGTGCATCACCCCATTCTCTGACAATTTTCGGTGAAGTTATAATGATTTGTCAATGAACCGGCTCAAGCCGTCCGCTTCCAGGCCACGGTCAGCAGCCCGGCACCCATCAGCAGCGAACCGCCGACCCGGTTGACCGTCCGCTGCACCGACGGCGTCCTGACCGCGCGGCGCGCCGCCGAGGCCAGCAGGGCATAGCCGGCGGCGTTCAGCGTCGCCAGCACCAGGAAGGTCGCCTCCATCACCACCATCTGCCCGGCCAGCGGCCGGCCGGCGTCGAGGAACTGCGGCAGGAAGGCGACGAAGAAGACGATGCTCTTGGGGTTCAGCGCGGTGACGGCATAGGTGTGCAGCATCATGCGCCAGGGCCGCACGCCCTGCTCCCCTGCCGAGTCGTCGGCCACCGCCTCCGCCTCACGGACCGGCGCCCGCCACAGCTTGATGCCGAGATAGAGGAGATAGGCGGCACCCGCCCATTTCAGCAGGGTGAACAGCGCCGCCGAGGTCGACAGCAGCACCCCCAGCCCCAGCATGGAGGCGGTCATTGCCGTAAAGTCGCCCAGCGCCACCCCGGCCACCGTCGCCATGGCCGATTTCCGCCCATGGCCCAGGGCATAGGACACGACGATCAGCACCGTCGGCCCCGGGATCATCAGCATGATGGCGGAAGCGGCGGCGAAGGCGAGCCACAGGTCGGCGGACATGGTGCGGTCTCCGGTATGGATGGTGACCCATTCATCAATCCACAGCCGGCTGGCCTGTGCAATGGTGTTGGAGGCGGGACGGATCGTAGCGCCCATAAGCAAAAGCCCGCCCGGCGCAAGAGCGCAGTGGCGGCGGAGCCGGCCAGAATTTGCCGCGTCAGACCCGCGAAACGGTCACAGGCGGAATAATTCGTCGCGACCTATGTTGGTCCCTGTATCGGCCGATCCGCGGCGGCATCGCCAGGGCGCCGGTTGTGGCTCCATCGTCGAATTGTCACAGCCGAACGTCATAGGCGCCATTGTGGAATCCGGAACGAAGGTCTAGTTTGTTCGTGCCCCCAACGATTCCCCGAGCATGGGAAGGTGCCATCCATGAACCTGCACAATCTGGCCAGCGATATGGTGCAAACCGCTCTGGCCTGTGAAAAGGCGCTCCCCGGACGGGCGAACGCCGACGAACATGATCTCGCCCGGCACATCCTGGTCGAACCCGACCACGCCTGGCACGTTTGCGAGACCTACGCCCGCGCTGTCAGCATTCCGGTCGAACAGCTCCCGGTCAGCCAGCTCCGCGGCCTCATCAGCGACATCGTCCTGTCGAAGCTTCCCCGTTACGACTGAGTTTCTCGATCCCAAGGGCCGGCGCCGTATCCGGCCGATGGCCGGAACGATCCGGGTTTTCCAAATCCCGCACTCCAAGTTCCGTGGTGCCACCATGGCGATCGAGCTTCATTCCTTTACCGTAACGCTGGCCGTCGCGGATGCGACCGGCTGTTCCAGCGCCGCCGAACACCGTGCCCGCATCTGGAAGGCCGTGTCCGACCTGTCGGCCGCCGTCCGCAATGCCGGCATGGCGACCGAGGCCCGTTTCCGCGGCCAGGACCGCCAGGGCCATGTCCTGTTCGAGGCGACCGACACCGGCGCCGCCTTCCTGCGCGGCCTTCCCGCCATCGCCAGCGTCGATGACGCGCGCAGGAACGGCGGGCGCGTCCAGCTTCGTCACTGAACCCCCGTCACTGACGGGCCGGCGGGCACCGCGCCCGCCGGAAAAGCAAAGGCCCGCCGCTCCGATCCGGAGCGGCGGGCCTTGCCATGTCAGACACAGGGGGCAGACACAGGGTTCAGCGCGCGCGGTGGCGCAGCGGCCGGACGTTGCTTTCGGTCTCGACCTCTTCCTCAGTGGGGCGCACCTTCTTCAGCTGGACGATGAAACGCTCGGCGCCGTTCTCCATCACGGCAATGCCGGTCAGGCCATGCGCCCAATCACAGGGAACGACGTGGATCTCCTTGATGGTGGCGGTGCCGGCCGCAAGCTCCGCACGGTCCAGGACCACGTCCCCGACCCGGAACCCCAAATAGGCATCGATCAGCATTCTCTTGGGCGTCCGTCTTCCGTTTCAGGCCACGCACCGGGGCCGGCACCGACGGCCGGGCTCCCTTACGATGGACCATCTTGCCATAGATTGGGCCGTTCGCGACGCTTTCCCAGCGATGACGACGCAGTAAACCGACAGGGACCCCCGTTTGTCCCACTGCCGGCGGGGCCGGACGGCAGGCGCGGAAGCGGCCGTCCCCGTACGAGGGAGGAGACGGAAACGGCCGCTTCGGCGGTCCCCGGACCCTTGGGCGTATGCCCGGGACCGGGGCGGGAACGCCAGCCGTCGCACCAGCGGCGACCGGGACGGCGGCGTCCGGCAGGCGCAGAATAGTTCCAGCAACAAACCATTTGCGCCCCCTACCTTCGTTTAGCTCTGCACAGTTTTTGAGCAATGGCGAGCCCGCCCGTTGTTGGCGGCGAGAGCATTGCGATAGGGTCGTCGCACAGTTTCCCCCTTTCCACCCCAAAGAGGTCCGTCGGTCGTGCAGAGTTGGCTGGTGCTGGCCGTTTCGGCGGCCTATCTGGGGGTTCTGTTCGCCATCGCCTGGTGGGGCGACCGGCGCACCGCAGGGGGCGCGCTGCTGTCGGCCTCGCCGCGGGCGACCGGGATCCTCTTTGCGCTGACGCTGTGCATCTACAACACCAGCTGGAGCTTCTACGGCTCGGTCGGCCGGGCCTCGGCCAGCGGGTTCGATTTCCTGCCGATCTATCTGGCGCCGATGATCCTGCTGCTGGCGGCCCGCCCGGTGCTGACCAAGACCATCGCCATCACCAAGGCGCAGAACGTCACCTCCATCGCCGACTTCATCGGCGCCCGCTACGGCAAGAGCCAGGCGGTGGCGGCGCTGGTGACGCTGACGGCGCTGGTCGGCGTGCTGCCCTACATCGCCTTGCAGCTGAAGGCGGTCGCCGCCAGCTTCGACGTGCTCACGGCCCCCTCGCTGGCCGCCCCGGCGGCGCTGCCGCCACCGGTCTGGGGCGACACCGCCTTCGCCGTGGCGCTGTCGATGGCGGTCTTCACCATCCTGTTCGGCGTCCGCCACATCAACGCCAGCGAGCATCACCGCGGCCTGATGCTGGCCATCGCCTTCGAAAGCCTGGTGAAGCTGACCGTCTTCCTGGCGGTGGCGGTCTTCATCGTCTGGGGCATGTTCGACGGCTACACCGACCTGATCGCCCGGCCGCAGGCGGAGCCGCTGCTGTCGCCCGACTTCACCGACCCGACCTGGTGGTCGAACACGGCGATCTCGATCATCGCCTTCCTCTGCCTGCCGCAGATGTACCATGTGATGACGGTGGAGAACGACAATCCCCGCCATCTGCGCGCCGCCGCCTGGATGTACCCCTCCTATCTGGTGGCGCTGAGCGCCCTGATGATCCCCATCGCGGTCGCCGGGCTGATCACCTTCGAGGACGGCATCAACCCCGACACCTTCATGATCACCCTGCCCATCGCGGCGGGGGCGAGCGGCTTCAGCCTGCTGTCCTTCATCGGCGGCCTGTCGGCGGCGACCGGCATGGTCATCGTCGCCGCGGTGTCGCTCAGCACCATGCTGTGCAACGACGTGGTGATGCCTCTGCTGCTCAGCCGCCCGCGCTTCGCCGCCCGCGTCGGCCGGCGCGACATGGTCGGCACGCTCCTGCTGGTGCGGCGGCTGTCGGTGGTGGGCATCCTGCTGCTGGCCTATGTCATGCACCGGCTGGTCGACCGCGATTATCCGCTGACCGTCATCGGCCTCCTGTCCTTCGTCGCCGTGGCGCAGTTCGGGCCGGCCTTCTTCGGCGGGCTGTACTGGCGGCGTGCCAACCGGGTGGGAGCGCTGGCCGGGCTGGGCGCCGGCTTCCTGCTGTGGGTCTACACGCTGCTGGTGCCGTCGATGGCGCGCATCGTGCCGGTGCCGGACGCCTTCCTCGATTTCGGCCCCTGGGGCATCGGCTGGCTGCGCCCGCAGGCGCTGTTCGGGATCGAGGGGCTGGACCCCATCTCGCACGCCAGCCTGTGGAGCCTTCTGGCCAACCTGATCGCCTTCGTCGCCGGCTCGCTGCTGGCCCGCCCCAGCGCGGTGGAACGCACCCAGGCCGTCTTCTACACCAGCGCCAGCGCCGACCGCGACGAGGACGACACCCCCCAGGCGCTGGCTAGGCTGGCCGATTTGCGGGCGCTTGCCATCCGCTTCGTCGGGGCGGAGCGCGGCAACGCCGCCTTCGATGCGTACGCCGCCGGACGCAAGGGCGAGACCGGACCCGCCGACCTCGACGCCGTCCGCTTCA
Source organism: Azospirillum melinis (assembly GCF_013340935.1). Classification (GTDB taxonomy): domain Bacteria; phylum Pseudomonadota; class Alphaproteobacteria; order Azospirillales; family Azospirillaceae; genus Azospirillum; species Azospirillum melinis. The sequence continues at coordinate 69,987 of NZ_WHOS01000033.1, forward strand.
CCGAGACGCTGATCGCCGGTGCCATCGGGGCGGCGTCGGCGCGGGTGGTGATGGCCGCCTCGCTCCAGGGCCGCTCGCTGTCGCGCGGCGACGCCATGGCGATGCTGGACGAGGCGTCGGAGGCGCTGCGCTTCAACCGCAAGCTTCTCCAGGCGACGCTGGAGAACATCGGCCAGGGCATCTGCGTGATCGACGCCGACCACCGCATCGCCGCCTGGAACCACCGCTATCTGGAACTGCTCGACCTGCCGGCCGACATGGTGCGGGTTGGCGTGCCCTTCGCCGACCTGATCCGCTTCAACGAGCGGCGCGGCGAATACAGCGCCCACGACATGACGGCACTGCTGACCAACCGCGACACCGCCAACCAGCAATGGCCCTACCGCTACGAGCGGCGCCGCCCCGACGGCACGGTGCTGGAGATCGTCGCCAACCCGCTGCCGGAAGGCGGCTATGTCTCGACCTACACCGACGTGACCGAGCGCTACCGCGCCGCCGAGGCGCTGCGCGAGGCCAACGAAAGCCTGGAGCACCGCGTGCAGGAACGCACCGACGCGCTGCAACAGGCGAAGGCGGAGGCCGAGGCGGCGAATGCCAGCAAGACCCGCTTCCTCGCCGCCGCCAGCCACGATCTGCTGCAACCGCTGAACGCCGCCCGCCTGTTCGTCTCGGCGCTGGAGGAGAGCATGCGGGGACCGCTGCCGACGCCCGACCAGCGGGAGTCCGAATGCGGCATGATCGACAACGCCGCAGCCTCCCTGCGCTCGACCGAGATGCTGCTGGGCGGGCTGCTCGACATCTCCTCGCTGGACGCCGGCAATGTCCGGGTGAAGATGCGCAGCTTCGCCATCGACGAGCTTCTCGGCGGGCTGGGGGTGGAGTTCTCCGCCCTGGCGCAGGAACGCGGGCTGACCTTGAAGGTGGTGGGCTGCGGTGCGGTGGTGCGCTCCGACCCGCAGCTTCTGCGCCGGGTGTTGCAGAACTTCCTGTCCAACGCCATCCGCTACACGCCGAAGGGCCGCGTCCTGCTCGGCTGCCGGCGCCGCCGCGATCCTCTTCACGGCAATTCTCTGGGGGGCGATCGCCTGCGCATCGAGGTGTGGGACACCGGCCCCGGCATCCCCGAGGCCAAGCGCCACGAGGTGTTCGAGGAGTTCCGCCGGCTGGGCGGCGAAAACGGCGGCGGCAACCCGGCCGACAAGGGATTGGGCCTGGGCCTCGCCATCGTCGACCGCATCGCCCGGCTGCTCGACCATCCCGTCAGCCTGCGCTCCACCGTCGGGCGCGGCACCGGCTTCGCGGTGGAGGTGCCGATGGAGCAGGCCCGCGCCACCCCGGTCACCCGGCCGGTCTCCACCCCCGCCGCCCTGTCAGCCGGGCTTCTGGTCCTGTGCATCGACAATGAGGAGCCGATCCTGGCGGGTTTGCGCGCGCTGCTCGGCCAATGGGGCTGCCGGGTGGCGACCGCGTCGGACGTCGAAGGCGCGCTGACGGCGCTCGCTCCCTTCGACGGAGCGCTTCCCGATGTAATCTGTGTCGATTATCACGTGGGGGACGGCCAGACGGGGCTTGCGGTTCTGGAGCGGTTGCGGGAATTGTGGGACCGTCCGGTCAAGGGGCTGCTGCTGACCGCCGACCGCTCCGAAGCGGTGCGGGCGGAGGCGGAGCGTTGCGGCTGCGGGGTGCTCTACAAACCGGTGAAGCCGGCGTCGCTGCGCCGCTTCCTGAACGGGGCGGCCTTGCAGACGGCGGCCGTGGCCGAGCGTTAAGGCTGGAACCGGACAAAAGCCGGGCGGCCGCAAATGGGGGGAGTGCGGAAGCCATGGACAAGGACAGCGCAGCAGGCGCATCGAAAACGGCTGGACGAGCGGCGGCCGGGCAAGCGGCGGCTGAACAAGCGACAGCCGGGCAAACGGCCGCCGGACAGACGACAATCGTCATCGGCGACGACCATCCGCTGGTGCAGGCGGCGCTGCGCGACGCGCTGGGCAGGGCGATGCCGGAGGTGCGGGTGATCGAATGCCCGGACCTCGATTCGGTGATGACCGCGGTGGGGCAGCGGCCGGACGGGATCGACCTCGTCCTGCTCGACCTGAACATGCCCGGCACCCACGGCTTCGCCGGCCTGTTCCTGATGCTGGCCCACCATCCGACCGTGCCGGTCGCCATCCTGTCGGCCTTGCAGGATCCCGACACCATCCGCCGGGCGCTGGCCTATGGCGCGTCGGGTTACATCCCCAAGTCGCTGTCGATGCCGGCGATGGCCGACGCCATCCGCGCCATCCTGTCCGGCGAGACCTGGGCGCCGCCGCTGTCCGCCGTCTCGTCGGAAGCCGACGAGGCAGACTCCGCCCGCCGCTTCGCCTCGCTGTCGCCGCAGCAGCTGCGCATCCTGACGATGATCGTCGACGGCAAGCTGAACAAGCAGATCGCCGGCGAACTGAACGTGTCGGAGCAGACGGTGAAGGTCCATGTCTCCAGCATCCTGCGCAAGCTGAACGTGGTCAGCCGCACCCAGGCCGCCGTCGTCGCCGGCCGGCTGGCGGTGGGCGGCGACGTGTTGCGGTGAGGCCCGCCTCTTTCCCCTAGCCACAATCCCCTGACCACAGTCCCGAGTGCGCCATGGTCCTGCTGCTGATCATTTCGCTGACCCTGTCGCTGGTCCTCCTGCTCGGCGCCGCGGCGATGGAGCGGGCGGCGATCCTCGGCCGGATCAACGGAGCCAATGGCTTGACGATTCTGGTGGCGCTGGTCGTCTCGGCCGCCGCCTCCCTCGTCGTGGCCGTGCTCGCCGGCTGGATCGGCGGCTGGAGCGCCCTGCTGGCGGTGCTGGCCGGATCGGCCCTCTACCACTGGGGGATGGCGAAGCTGCTGCTGGGTGGCTTGCAGGCCATCGCCTCCCGCATCGCCGCCGCCGACCGGGCGAAGTCGCCGTCGCGCTGACCTCGCATTCCGTTCTTCCTTTGTACGCATAAGCTGGCGGTTCGCGCGGCCCTTTGCTAAGCTGCCGCCATCATGACCACCGCCCTGCACAGCGTCTGCCGCGACTGCGCCGCCGCCCTCCCCGGCGCAGGATCGGGTGACGTGACCCGCTGCCCGAAATGCGGCAGCCGGCGGCTGTTCCGCCATGCCGAGCTGCACAGCCTGCCCATCGGCCACATCGACTGCGACAGCTTCTATGCCACGGTGGAGAAGCGCGACCGGCCGGAGCTGGCCAGCCGCCCGGTGATCGTCGGCGGCGACGACCATCGCGGGGTGGTCGCCGCCTGCTGCTATGTCGCGCGGATATCGGGCGTGCGCTCGGCCATGACGATCCGCGAGGCGCTGGACCGCTGCCCCGACGCCACCATCATCCGCCCCAACATCGCCAAATACAAAGAGGTCGGCCATCGGGCCCGCGAGATCATGGAGGCCTTCACCCCGCTGGTCGAGCCGATCAGCATCGACGAGGCCTATCTCGACCTGACCGGCGTGGAAGACCGCCTCAGCATCAGCCCGGCCCAGGCGCTGGTGGAGATCGTCCGCCGCTTCGAGCGGGAACTGCGCATCACCGCCTCGATCGGGCTCAGCTACAACAAGCTGCTGGCGAAGATCGCGTCCGACCTCGACAAGCCGCGCGGCTTCTCCGCGCTGGGCCGGGCGGAGGCGGCGGCCTTCCTGGCGCCCAAGCGGGTCACCATCCTGTGGGGCGTCGGCCCGGCGCTGGAGCGCAAGCTGTTCGCCGACGGCATCACCCGCGTCGGCGACCTTCAGGACAGGGACGAGCATTGGCTGGTCAAGCGCTACGGCGCCATGGGCCGGGTGCTCTACAGCTACGCCCGTGGCGAGGATTCCCGCCGGGTGCATGCGGAGTCGCAGAGCAAGAGCATCTCGTCGGAGGAAACCTTCGACTGGGACGTCACCACCCTGCCCGCCCTGGCGCAGGAGCTGCGCCCGCTGGCCGACAAGGTCTCCCGCCGGCTGGAGCGCGAGGGGCTGCTCGGCCGCAGCGTGGTGCTGAAGCTGAAGACCAAGGATTTCCAGCAGCTGACCCGCTCCCGCCGGGTGGAGCCGACCCGCTCGGCCGAGGCGATCCTGGCCGCCGGCGTCGCCCTGTTGGAGCGCGAGGTCGACGGCCGCGCCTTCCGCCTGATCGGCATCGGCTGCACCGACCTGACCCACCCGGAAACCGCGCCGGACCCGGAACTCGACCTGTTCGGGTGAGAGGGACCATGGAAGATCAGCGGCCTTGGCACAGGGCTGTATTCCCCATCGGACGGCACGAACCGGAGCAACGTCGCGAGGCTATAGCCGCCCAGCCGGCGAAGCGGTTGTGAAGCGTCTTGCGTGCAGTCGGCGACCGCGGATCATGCGGCGACGGCGCCCCCGTCCGCAATGGGAGGCTCGACGGCCAAAACGGTGAGGGTCTTCGCCTCGCCCTCGCGCGTGTACCATGTGATCGACTGTCCTTCCGCGACGCCAATGAGGGCCGCGCCAATGGGGGTCAGCACCGACACCCGACCGGCCGCGAGGTCGGCATCACCCGGATAAACCAGGGTGACAGTCCGCTCCTGTCCGGTTACCTCGTCCCGGAACGCCACGCGCGCGCCCATCGTGACCACCGTCGTCACGAGTTCGCCGGCATCGATCACCGCAGCGCGCTCCAGTTCGACCGTGAGGTATGCATATACATCGGGCAACCTCTCGGAAACGGCCTCCACCAGAGCCGAGAGGCGGTCATGGTCGGTGGCGGTCAGCACGATGGGCGGAAACTGGTCTGCGGGACGCATCAAAATCTTCCTTCGCTTTTCTCGGCATGCACAACCGGCTGCCGGGCGACGCCCCCCGGTGGACGCCTCATCGGTCATGCAGCGGTTGCACGTGATAAACCCGCGACCGCAGTGATGCGGTTCGAGCGGCTCTCTTGGATGCGGAGATTATATTGGCCCCGGACGGTCCGGGAGCCTTGCCTCAGGCGACCAGATCCGGGGCGGGCGAGCCTGCGTGAACGCGGCCTGCACGCAGGAGGTTACGGATATGGCGGGGCGGCAGTGTCATGGTTCCCCGAACTTGGACAGGTTCGCTCCGGAATTCAAGGATTACACGATCACGACGGTGGCACGCGGCCTCCCCCTCCCTGACGCAAGCCCTTCCGGAGCGAACCTGCCCCCTTGGGCAAGAGGAAGACGTTCCCTCAGCGGTCAGTCCGCACGATCCTCCAGCGCCGGCAGGCTGCCGGGGCGCACGACGCTGCGGATGGCGAAATTCGACTGGATGCGCACCACCCCTGGCAGGCGCGACAGCGAGTCCTTGTAGATGCGGTCGTAATCGCCCGGATCCTGCGCCACCACCCGCAACAGATAGTCGGAACTGCCGGACAGCAGGTAGCACTCCCGCACCTCCGGGCAACGGCGGACGGCGGCGTCGAAGCGGCGCAGATACTCGTCGGTCTGCCGTTCCAGCGTGATCTGGACGATGACGGTCACCGACCGCTCCTCGTCCGCCGTCTCGATGATGGCGGTATAGCCGCGGATCACGCCGGAATGCTCCAGCATGTGCAGGCGGCGCAGGCAGGCGGAGGGAGACAACCCGACCTCCGCCGCCAGCTTGGCGTTGCTCATCCGGCCATCCTTGCGGAGCAGGCGCAGGATCTTGTGGTCCAGGGCGTCCAGGGCGTGCATGCAACTTTATTCGAAGACGTGGCGGATCGTACGAAAGCTCCACCACACTATGGGGGATTCATGCAAGGCTTTGCAGAGATTCACCCGCTTCGCCAGCCGTATAGTGACATCGCTGAGACAATCCGCCCTACCGATGGTTTCCTGGGATACCAGATGGTTCTGCTGGATTCGATTGGCCGGATTGACTGAAACGGGCGTTCGGATCGGGGAGATCTCGCATGGTCACGCGCATCGGCGTTCCCAAGGAAATCAAGAACCACGAATACCGCGTCGGGCTGACGCCGGCATCTGTCCGCGAACTGGCGGCGGACGGCCATTCCCTGCTGGTGCAGAGCGGCGCCGGCGCCGAGATCGGTTTTTCCGACGAGGCCTACCGTGCGGCAGGCGCCGAGATCGCCGAAACCGCCGAGGAGATCTTTGCGAGGTCCGAGCTTATCGTGAAGGTCAAGGAGCCGCAGCCGGCGGAATGTCGCAGGCTGCGGCCGGATCAGGTGCTCTTCACCTATCTGCACCTCGCCCCCGATCCCGAACAGGCCCGGCTGCTGATGGACAGCGGCTGCACCGCCATCGCCTATGAAACCGTCACCGACCGTGCCGGCCGCCTGCCGCTGCTGGCGCCGATGTCGGAGATCGCCGGCCGCATGGCGATCCAGGTCGGTGCCGTCGCCTTGCAGAAGAGCAACGGCGGCTCCGGCATCCTGCTGGGCGGCGTGCCCGGCGTGCTCCCCGGCAAGGTCCTGGTCATCGGCGGCGGCGTGGTCGGCGCCAACGCCGCCCGCATGGCGATGGGGCTGGGCGCCGACGTGACCATCGCCGACCGCTCCATGCCGCGGCTGGCCCAACTCGACGACCTGTTCGGACCGCGGCTGAAGACCGTCTATGCGTCCGCCGACACGCTCGACCGGCTGGTCGCCGATGCCGATCTGGTGGTCGGCGCCGTGCTGGTGCCGGGCGCCGCCGCGCCGAAACTGGTGCGCCGCGACCAGCTGGCCGGCATGCGCCGCGGCTCGGTTCTGGTGGACGTCGCCATCGACCAGGGCGGCTGTTTCGAGACCAGCCACGCCACCACCCATTCCGACCCGACCTATGTGGTGGACGGCGTGGTGCATTATTGCGTCGCCAACATGCCGGGTGCGGTCGCCCGCACCAGCACCGAGGCGCTGAACCACGCCACTCTGCCCTTCGTCCAGGCGCTGGCCGGCAAGGGCTGGAAACGGGCGCTGGCCGAGGATCCGCACCTGCTGGCCGGGCTGAACGTCCAGGCCGGCCGGCTGACCCATCCGGCGGTGGCCGAGGCGCTTGCACAGCCCTTCACCGACCCGCGCGAAACGGTCCGCGGATGATGTGAACAGCTGTTGACAATAAACTGAACGATATTTCTCGAAAACGCCAAGGGTAGAAATTTTGAACGGAAAAGGCGCGATGCTTCGGAACGATTGTTGTTTTTTTCGACCCTTGGAAAGAGAGTGTTGCGCCTACGGATCAAGTTGCATTACCTGTCTGTCACAAGAAAAAGGGTAACATATGCAACCGGCTCTTAAGTGCCGGGGCCAAAGACCAAGAACAGTTTTGAACAGGGTAAGGCACGGCGCCTTTCGCCGACTGGTGCTGTCCGGACGGTCACTCCGTCCGAACTGGCCCGCGATTCACAACAGGATGTCCGGCAGCGATGCCGGTGGGGACGCCACGGCGCAAGCCCGTGCCGCGCAAGTGGGAGTTGTTGACCATGGTCGAACGACGGAATGCCGCTCGGGTGCATGACCGCACCCCCGCGACCTCGTCGCGTATCCGGAAGATGCCCGCCTGGGTCAAGGCCGGCCTTATCCCGGCTCCCTGCATGCCGGCCCGCAGCGGTCCCCTGTAACGAATTCGCCCGAAGCCCCGCCGGATCCCGCATCCGGCGGGGCTTCGGCAAGAACCGGGTGCGGCGGCGGGGTTCCAAGCGTCCCCTGCCTCGGTCCTGGATGTTCTCCCCCGTTCATCCGGATCGGAACTCCGCTGCCGCACACGGCTCAATCTTTTTTGCGTGCCTGCCTATTCGTTGATCTGGGAGAGTGGGAGAAGCCTGCCTGATGGAATATTTTCTTCAGCAATTGATCAACGGCTTGTCGCTTGGAGCGATCTACGGCCTGATCGCGATCGGCTACACGATGGTGTACGGCATCATCGGGATGATCAACTTTGCCCATGGCGAGATTTACATGATCGGCTCCTTCGTGGCGCTGATCACCTTCCTGGCCA
>NZ_WHOS01000034.1 GCF_013340935.1 Azospirillum melinis
ATGGCGGGCGTGAACTCCGGTGATCCGTGGTGAGACTGCTTCAGCACCAGAATCATACACGAATTCAGTGGATTAGCCTTGCGCCCGCCGCCCCTTGCGCCAGCCCTGATGAATTATTCGGGCTAGAGGCTCTGCTGCATCCCCGCACCCGGGAGGAGGATGAGCAGCGCCGGCTGGTCGCGGTTTTGAATCCTCTCTTGGAGCGTGATGGCTTCCACCTAGCCGAAACCGCTTCCGTGTCGGGCTATCCGCTGTTCACTGTCAAAGCCACCGGCGGCTCCGCCGAGGCTCCGGCCGACCCTCTCATCTCGGAAACGCTCGCCGCCTTCGACGAAGCCAGTGTGCACGAAGCCTGGACCCGGGCGCTGCAGCGGCGGGCAACCCATCCAGAGGGCGCGATCACTTCGGCCCGAACATTGCTGGAGACCGTCTGCAAGCACATCATCGAAGATGCTGGCGGGACCTACAGTGATCGGGAGGAGCTACCGAAGCTCTACCGGACGGCCGCCGAACACCTTCAGCTTGCCCTGGACCAGCACACCGAGGAAGTGTTCAAGACCATCCTCGGCAACTGCCAGAGCGTCGTAAACAGCTTGGCCAGCATCCGCAACAAGCTGAGCGATGCCCACGGCCGTGGCCGCAAGGCGGTCCGCCCGTCAGCGCGACATGCGGAGCTGGCGGTGAATCTCGCCGGCACAGTAGCGACCTTCCCGGTGTCGACGTGGCGGGCCCGCCAAGCGGTTAAGCCGTGATGCGCACGCGTGACGGCATCATGTGATGCGCTTGCCGCCTATCGCGGCTGTGGCAGTCCGGTCGATGGAATTTGACCAGCGCCACTGTTCTGTCGACGATGTGCAACTGTCAGCGTCAAGGCATGAGCACTGTGCGAAATCCCAGATGGCTTGCGCCGAGTGCAACCTCCTGCGGGTGGCGTGAGGCCGGGCGGTAGCGCTGGCAGAAATTCTGCGCGCAGAGGAATGACCCGCCCTTGATAACCCGGCTGGGGATGTCCGGCTGCCGGGGGTCATAGCTGTCCTCCTGCCGGGGTCCTGTCGGATTGGGAGAGTCGAGTCCATCGTGCCTGGGCCGGTACCAGTCCGACGTCCACTCCCACACGTTGCCGATCATGTCGTAAAGCCCGTAACCGTTCGCCTTGAAGCATCCCACGGGCGCAGTCGCCCGATATCCGTCCGCCTGGGTGTTCCGGATTGGAAAGAAGCCCTGCCAGGTGTTGGCCATCGCGAGCCCTTGGGGCGTGAATTCCCCACCCCAGGCATATGGTGCCCCCTCGAGGCCGCCGCGGGCGGCGAATTCCCACTGCGCCTCGGTCGGGAGCTCCCGGCCCAGCCATCGGGCGTAGGCCAGGGCATCCTGATGGGTTACGTGAACGACGGGGTGGTTCCTGCGTCCCTCGATGTCACTGCCGGGACCTTCCGGATGACGCCAGTTCGCTCCGGGCATCAGCCGCCACCAGCTGTTGGTCCCGCCCATCTGGTCGAGCGGGCTCACGAACACCACCGATCCGGCTGGCCGTGGCGAACCGGCGCCGGCAAGGCGGACGACACGCTCCGCCTCGGTCACATAGCCGGTCGCTTCGACAAATCGTGCGAATTGGGCATTCGTGACCTCGGTGCGGTCCATCCAGAAGCCATCCACCCGGACTTTGGTGGCCGGCCCCTCCTCGCTGTAATGCTCATCGGACCCGATGGTGGTCTCGCCGCCGGGCACCCAGGCCATGCCGGCGTGACGATCTCCACCGTCCGGTTTGCCGGAATAGGACTGGCACAGCAACCCCGGCTCGGAGGGTGGTGCAACGGGTGCCGCATGGGGCGCGCTGAGACCGGCTGCGCCGATGGAGACGCATAGGGCGAGCAGGGAGATGAAAGGGAAAAGGATCCTGCGAGGCATGGGACGATCTCCCGCGCTTTTTCGTTGAGCTGGACGCCGGTCGGCTCGGGAGAGCGCCACCGCTGGCTTCGGTGGCGCTCTCCCCGTTTACCTTGGTCGCGGTCACGACGGTCGCTGTCAGCGCTCGAGCTCGTCGTAGTAGCGCGTGCCGTTGCTGTATTGGAGCTGGTCGGCGATCTTGTCGTTGAAAATGACGCCGTTCCTGTCGCGGAAGCTCTCCCAGGAGGCCAGCAGCTCCTTGGTTCGCTCAGGCTGAGCGTCCGCGAGGTTGATCGCCTCTGCCGGGTCTTCGGCGAGATTGTACAGGTGCCATTCGCCGGCGCCCCAGGGCTTGTTCACCCAGACCAGCTTCCAGTCGCCCTTCCGCAGGGAGGCCCGCCCGAACAGTTCCAGGCCCAGGACATAGTCGCTCGGATGCGCGCGGTCGGATCGGCCATTCAGATAGGGCCACAGGGAGGTACCCTGCATGGGATGTACGGTGCGGCCCTTGTAGCTCCCGCCGGGATGCGTGACGCCGGCGGCCTCGAGGAAGGTCGGCGCGAGATCCATGACGGTCGCGAGCTGGTCATCCCGCTTACCGCTCCGCGCGAACTTCGGGTAGGAGACGATGGTCGGCGACCGCACGCCGCCTTCGGTCGGGAAGCCCTTGTAGAGGCGGAACGGCGTCGCGCTCACCTGCCCCCATCCCGGCCCATATCCCACATAGGATCCCGGCCGCCCGACGTTCTCCAGACTGTTGTCGAACGTCTCGTTCACCCACTTGGCGGGTACCAGATCCAGAATGTCGCTCCCTTCCGCACCGTTGTCGGACAGGAAGACGACGATCGTGTTCTCGAACTCGCCGATCTCCTTCAGGTAGGAGACCAGCCGACCGATGTTCTGGTCGAGGACGTCCACCATGGCCGCGTAGACCGCCATCCGGCGGGCCTCGATGTCTCTCTGCTGCTGCGTCAGATCCGTCCATTTGGGCCACACCGCAGACGGGGCGGGCAGCTTCATGTCTGCGGGGATCAGACCCGCCGCCTGCATGCGCTTGAACCGCTCGTTGCGAATGACGTCATAACCCGCCTTGTAGGTGTCCTTGTATTTTTCGATGACGGCGTCCGGTGCTTGCAGGGGGAAATGCGGTGCCGTGTAGGCGGCATAGGCGAAGAACGGCTTGCCGTCGGCCCGATTGCTGGCGATGTAATCGATGATCTTGTCTGTGTAGAAATTCGTCGTGTAGTCGATCTTGGGGAGGGTGGCTTCCTTGCCATTCTCCCGGTAACGGGCCTTGCTGGTGCCCTTGCCGTCCGGCGGCGGCGCGTTTCCGGTCTGATCGAAGAAGCCGGCCCCGCCCTGGACCATGGCGTAGGACTGATCGAACCCGCGGGCGGCCGGACTCAACTCCTCGGTCAATCCCAGATGCCACTTGCCGGCCATGTAGGTGTGGTATCCCGCATCGCGCAGCAGTTCCGGGAAGGGAACCACGTTCATGCTGAGCGTCCCCTCGTACCCCGGCTGGCCCTTCTGCTCCGGTGTCGGAAGCTCGGCCATGGTGCCCAGTCCAGCAACGTGGTTGTCGGCCCCCGACATCAGCATGGCGCGCGTCGGCGAGCAGGCCGGCGACACATGGAAGTTCGTCAACTGAAGCCCCGAGCGCGCCAGAGCGTCCAGATTGGGCGTCTGGATTTCGCCGCCAAAGGCACCGATGTCGGAATAGCCCAGGTCGTCGGCGAGGATCAGGAGGATGTTCGGGCGGCGCTCCGCAGAGGCCGCGCCGCCGCCCGTCCGGGCATCGGCGGCGAATGACGGGCAGGACAGGGCTAGGCCAGCCGTGGCGGCCAAAAGCGCTCCAAGAGCGAGCCGCTGCCGGAACGACGGTGATGAGCGCATAGCTTTTTCCTCCCTTGATACTGCTTACAGTCCGCCTGTTGTGGGTCAGTCAGGCGGTTGTCTCGGTGATGGAATTCGCGGAAAGCAACACTTCTAGGGCTGCGCCGCTGCTCGCCTGGAGGCCTGCGCGCGGGCTACCGTGCGCCGCATGGCCAAGACAATCGGTCGCTCGACCATTTTTCCGTTCACTTGAATGACACCCTCCGGGGCGTCCTTCCAGGCTGCGACAACCCGCTCGGCTTCGGTAACCTCGTCCGCCGTCGGGGTGTAGGCGTCGTTGATGACGGGTACCTGATTTGGATGGATAGCCATCTTCGCGGTGAAGCCCAGGGCCAGAGCCCGATGCGCTTCACTGCGACATCCGTCGGCATCGCGAACCGCGACGAAGGGCATGTCGATGGCCGGAATGCCAGCCTGGGCTGCGGCGTGCGCGACGCGCGAGCGACCGTACAGAAGGCCGTCCCAGGTCGCTGGAACGCCGAGTTCCGCCGCCAGATCCAAACCTCCGAACATGACGGCGCTCACGCGACGCGTCGCGGCGGTGATGGCTGCTGCTTGCTCAACCCCGCGCAGCGTCTCGATCTGCGCCACCAGGCGGAGAGCGAGCCCCGCCTCGGTCAGCAAGTCATCGACCCAACAGACTTCCACAGGAGAGTCGATCTTGGGAATGACGATGGTCCCGCTCGACGGGCGCGCATCAAGGAGCGCAAGGACGTCGCGCAGCCCCGCCGCACTGCGTGGCGTGTTGATTCTCACCACGCGGTCGGGAGCGTCGCCACAATCCGCCAGGAAGCGCACGGCCGCAGCACGGGCTTCCTCCTTGTGCGCCGGCGCGACGGGGCATCCTCCAGGTCCACGCAGACCGCATCAGCGCCGCGGCAAGCGCCTTGTCGAAGCGGTCGGGGCGTGATGCCGGGACAAACAGGATGCTGCGCCAGCTGAGATCATCCATGCTGCTTCCCCCTCTGTTCTATGTCGGTACGGCACCCTGCTATGACGGAGCCGGACAATGCCGGGGGAGGCCGGCCCTCGGTGGTGTCCATGCCCGAATGGCCGAAGATCGCCAGGAGCGATGTGCTTGGTGGTGCCGGGGCGGGTTTGGCTTCAGGCCCTCTCGCGCGCCACGAGGACTTCCGGAACCTTGTGGAAGAGGCCGTCCTTCATAATCGCCAGAAGACGGTTCCGGTTCTGTAGGATTGTGATATCCGCAAGCGGGTCGCCGTCGACCAGCAGCATGTCGGCCAGATATCCTTCCCGGATCAGACCGAGTTCATTACCCATGCCCATGATCTGACCGCCGAGCTTGGTTGCAGCGACCAGGGTTTCCATCGGCGTGAAGCCGAGCAGATTCACGAAGATCTCCAAGTCGCGGGCGTTTGTGCCGTGCGGCTGCCACGCAAAACCGTAGTCGCCGCCGGGGAGAACAGTGATGCCGCGCTTGTGCATCTTCTTCATGGTATCGACCGCGATTTCCAGTTCGCGCTCGTACTGGAGCGACAGCGGGGAGCCGGGTAGGATGCCGTAGGCGCCGGCCTCGCGGGCCGTGGTGAGCAGCCAAGCCAGGCCGGGTGCCACGAAATGCCGCTCCTTGACGGCCTCGAGCTGGTCCAGCGCCTCCTCATTGGCGTAGGAGGCGTGAAAGATGCCTTCGATGCCGAATTCGACGCACAGCTTGACCGATTCCGAGGAACGCGCGTGCGCGCACAGGGTCTTGCCATGCGCCTTGGCTTCGCTGACCGCCATGGCGATCTCATCGCGCGCCATCGGCGTCACCTCGGCCGCGACGCCGGTGATCTCTTCGCCGGACAGGTTCAGTTTGATGTTGTCCACGCCGTACTTGATGTAACGGCGCACCGCCCTGCGGACCTCCTCCGGCCCGGACACGATCGTGCCGAAGTTCAATCCTTCATGTTCGATGTGCGGCGGCGAAGTGTCGCCCAGCCCGCCGGGAGTGGCGATCTCCTGACCCGCGGCGCGGTACCGCGGCCCGGGAATCTGACCCGCGTTGATCGCGTTGCGGATCACGACATCCAAGCGGGGCTTGGCTGCGGCAGCCCCGAAGCCAGCCGTGAAGCCGGCGTCCAACACCAGTTTCGCCATGTCGGCGGCGAAGAGAACGTGCTCTTCCGGCGGCATCTGCTGGATGGCCGCGAGGGTGGGCTGATTGTTCCACGACAGGTGCAGGTGCGAGTCGATGAGGCCCGGCATCAGTGTGGCGCCGCAGCCGTTCACATGGCGGTGCGCGTCGCGCGAGATCGCCCCTTCCTGTCGGGAAATCTCGACAATCCGGTTGCCCTGGACCAGCACCTCGCCGGCATAGGGTTGCACCCCGGTGCCGTCGAAGACGCGCACATTGGTGAATAGGGTCGTTTGCATCGTTTCCTCCTCATCGATCGGGGTTGATGCCGGTTTGCCGGCTTATGTTTTCATTCACCCCTGGATGGACGCTTCCGTCTCGCGGAGCGCGGCCGGCAAAGCCGGGCATCCACACGTTCACACCAAGGGGGCTCACCTCCGGACGGCCCCGCTGCGCCACGGGACGTGCACGTGCTGCAGCGGTGCGATGTCACGACGGCGCTTAGGCGGCGGAGAACAGGAAATTGACCAGCGCTTCGTTGACCGCCGCCGGACGCTCGAACGTCGTCCAGTGGCCGCAGCGGTCAAGGATGCGCAGGCTTGATCCCGGGATCTTCGACGCCAGGGCTCGTACGGCCGGAGGCGGAGCCGTGCCATCCTCGTCGCCCGTGATGAGCAGCGTCGGGCAGGTGATCCGCGTCACGTCGGCCGGCTCGGCGGCGGCGAGAGCTTCGCAGGTGCGGGCATAGCCCTCCGGGTCCTGGCGCATCAGGATCTCCCGGACGAACGCTGCGACTTCCGGCCGGCTGGCCTTGGTGTTGGCCGAGGTGCCCCCTTGGACGATCGCGTCGGCAATGCCGACCATGCCCTCGCCGCGTGCCTTGGCTGCGCGGTCGCGCAGAGCCGGACGGGCGGCCTCGGGCGGCGCGTGCAACGGCCCGAGCAGCGCCAGACTGCGCACCCGCTCCGGCTGAAGGACGGCAAGGTGCTGGCACACGATGGTGCCGAGCGAGTGGCCGACCACATGGGCGCGCTCGATGCCACGGCTGTCCAGCACCGCCAAGACCGCTTCAACAAAGCCGGCGATCGAAACGTCACCCTCGGTCGGGCTGCGCCCGGAACCGGGCAGATCGAACCGCACGCATTGGAAAAAACGCGACAACGCCCCGATCTGCGGCGTGAACACGTTGGAGGTGCCGCCCAGCCCGTGGACCAGGATCACCGGATCGCCGGCGCCATGCACCTCGACGGCCAATTGCTGTGCCATAAGGCGTTTCCCTTGTTGTCGTTGCGGAAGACCGGCCGTGTTCAGTCGAGAACGTTGCTGAGGCGGCCGAGCCCGTCGATTTCGATCGTTACGCGGTCACCCGGCTTCAGGAACTTCGGCGGGGTGAAGCCGATGCCAACACCGGCAGGCGTGCCGGTGGCGATGACGTCTCCGGGGTAGAGCGTGATGCCGGCCGACAGAGTCTCGATCATGGTCGGGATGTCGAAGATCAGATCGCTCGTGTTGGCGTTCTGGCGCAACTCGTCGTTGACCCAGCAGCGGAGCGACAGGTTCGCGGCATCGACTTCGTCGGCCGTCGCCAGCCATGGGCCCATCGGGCAGAAGGTGTCGAAGCTCTTGCCGAGGAACCATTGCTTATGGCGCGCTTGCCAATCCCGCGCCGTCACGTCGTTGATGATGACGTAGCCGAACACATGATCGTAGGCCTCGGCTTTCGAGATCCCCCGACCGCCCTTGCCGATGACCAAACCCAGTTCGGCCTCGTAGTCGATGCTGTCGCTCACGCCGTGTGGATAGCGGATTGGCTCATCATTGGCGATGACGGTCTCCGGCGGCTTGGTGAAAAAGATCGGCGCTTCAGGGATGGCGTCGGAAGCCTGCTTCGATCCGGCATCGAAGCCGCTGCGGGTGAACTCGTGAGCGTGCTCGTGGTAGTTCTTGCCAACGCAAAAAATGTTGCGATCCGGACGCGGGATCGGCGCATCGAGGCGGACGTCGGCCAGCGGAATTCCCGCGGCGTTGAGCGCGATATGCCCTTTGATCGCGTCGAACCGGCGAATGAGGTCGAGCATGTCGCCGACCGGTTCACCTTGAATGGTATCGAGCGGCCACACGCGCTGCTTGTCCGGGTCGATCACGCCGACCGCGCGGCGTCCCTCATGCTGAAAGGTCACGAACTTCATGCGCTGTCTCCATTAATCCAATAATGATCCAATTGGTGCATCCATTCACCAATTTGCGCCATGTGTGATCCAATAACAGCGCTGTGGAGCACGATTGGTCAAGAAAAAAATTCGTTCTACGGACTTTTTCGTTCGCCTTCCCGGTTGGCGCACTAGCGTTCACACTGAGTTTGCGGTTGCGCCACAACAGGCGAGCCGCCATATTGGGTTACAAATGGGGCAGGCGTGGTTGCGGAGTGATCATGGACGCATTGAATCTCAGAGACCGGGCTGCTTCCGGCGCAAGCGCGGTTGTCGCGCTGATCGAGCAGAGCATTGCCGACGGCACCTGGGGCCCCGGCACCAAGCTGCCGACCGAACGTGAATTGGAGCAGCGGTTCAAGGTCTCCCGCAACACGTTGCGCAAGAGCCTGCGCGTGCTGGAGGAGCAAGGCAAGATTGTCCGGCATGTCGGACGTGGCTCGTTCGTCTCGTCGGAAGCGGCGCCGAAGGACACGGGTGCCGGTCAAAGCCTGACCAGTCGCATCATTGGCGCCAGCCCGGCGGAAATCATGGAACTGCGGTTGATGGTTGAGCCGCAAGCGGCCGAGTTGGCCGCCGGGCGTGCCACCGCCGCCGATCTCCAGCGGATGGAGGAGTGCCTCACCCACGCGGAGCGTGCCCAGGACATCCCGGAGTTTGAGCACTGGGACGGTATGCTCCACGTGGCGATCATCGGGGCCGCCAAGAACGGTCTGCTGTCCGATGTGTACGACGCGGTCAACGCCATCCGAAACCAGCCGGAATGGGCGCGGCTCAAGGTGCGTAGCCTCACCCCGGCGCGCCGTGCCGTTTATGAAGAGCAGCACCGGCGAGTCGTCGTCGCCCTCCATGACCGCGACGGCGATCAGGCCCGGGCGGCTCTTCAGGAGCATTTGCTTCAGGTCCGAGCGAACCTCTTGGGCAGCTGAGAGGCGGTTCTGAGGGAAGTGCTGGTCGGTTCGCCTCCGTGCCGGAGTAGCTATCCACAGTCGCGTTGCTCATGCTCAGGCCAATTTCGCCCTGCAAGGTCAAAAGTTTGGTGGCGGCCGCCGAAAGCTTGCGCATGAGCGAGCGACGCTCGCGGGCACGGAGCTTCTTCGGCAACGGCCCATAAGAGGCCGTTTCCAGAACCCTCATCCGATGATCAGCCCTCCAGAAACCCGCTGATGTGCTGTCGGTTTCCTGTGCCTTTGGCACAGAGAGGCAGGCATGGGACCGACAGTTGCGGACTTGGTGGCGGGAATCATCGACCGGATCGAGGATCGGCCTCTCGGCCCCGGGCGTCCGCCGATGCCCACTGTGGAGATCATCGAAACGCTCCGCTTCTTCCTGCGTGAGGGCGTCCAATGGCGTGAGCTTCGGGCAGCAGACGGGCGTGCCTCAGGCTCGACCCTGCGCCGCCGCCTGGACGAGTGGGACACGACAGCGTTGCTCCGCCGTGTTCATGCCGTCCTTGTCCGCATGGCGCGCTCCGGCCCCGACGCAGCTGCCTGGGATGTCGTGGTCGACAGTTGCTCGGTACGAGCAAAGCGAGGCGGCGACCTGACCGGGCCGAACCCGACCGACCGCGGCAAGCCTGGGACCAAGTACCACGTGGTCGTCTCGACCGACGGCCTGCCGCTGGCGGTCCTCCCTTCGCCCGCCAACGTGCATGACACCAAGCTCTTCCCTGACTTGCTGCGCTTGGCCCAGGTCGTCTGCACGGCCATCGGCAGGCTCTACGCCGACGCAGGCTACGACAGCGCCGACAATCGCTGGCTCTGTTTACGCGACAGGGTTCAGCCGCACATCCGTAAGATCGGCGAGCCCCACGGCTCGGGGCTCGGCAAGGTCCGATGCATCGTCGAGCATGGCTGCGCTTGGCTGCTGGCAAACAAACGCCTGGATCGACGACAGGATCGATTGGGCCACATCATCCTCGCTCTGCTCACCGCGGCAGCCATCTTCATCATCGCAAACCGACTCACTGCATTCTGAAAACCGCACCTTAAGGGGCTGCGGCACCGTCCTGATCCCATGCCGCTGGCGTCCCCAGAGTAAGCCACGCGCCTTGAACTCCCGCGCGTTGTCAAGTTGCAGCGCCTGCGCCATCCCGGAAACCTGCCAGGGTGTTGTGATGCCACGGGCCGCAAGCCAGGTCGCCTTTGCCCGGATGCCCTGTTCGAGGGTGTAGGCGACGCTGCATTCGCAGGGCGCGCGCAGCGAGGCGTGGAAGCCGAAGACCATCCGGGTTCAGAGGTCGATGGCCAAGGTCAACAACGGCCGGCCGATAGACTGACGGTGTGAATCGGCATGGAATAAGGGCTCTGTCGCAGTTTTGATGGTGCTGGATTGTAGTCAGTTCTGGCTTCGTCAGCGGGATCAGCATCATGGCTCAGTCGCTTCACTGTACGGGATGCGTACCACCCGGTTTTCTGGTTGTCGAAACGGCAGACAGCAGCCTTGCAGTTCAGCTCACGGTGCGCTCCACTGCCGCGTTCAGTCCTTGCCCGGTCTGTGGCGAACACTCGTTTCAGGTGCACAGCAGATACCAGCGCTTCCTTCTCGACCTGCCACTCTCGGTCCGTAACGTCCGGCTGCACCTTCAGGCGCGGCGCTTCCATTGCGATGTCCCAACCTGTCGTCGACGGATTTTCGCTGAGCGCTTCGATCCGAATGTTCTGAAACCATGGGCCCGCCGAACGGCGCGGCTCGACGGTCTCGTCTATCATCTCGGTCTCGCCCTCGGTGGACGCCCCGCAGCCCGGCTGGGGAAACGCCCGATGGTGCCGATCACCAAGGACACGCCTCTGTGGGCCATGCGACGGCACGATTGTCCTGTTTTACCGCCGCCATCAGCTATTGGAATGGACGATTGGGCTTGGCGGCGCAACCAACGATACGGAACGCTCATCTGCGATCTTGATCGCCACCGCACTATCGCGCTCCTGCCCAACCGCGAGCCGGCGACCACGGAAGACTGGCTGCTGGACCAGCAGCAGACCGGCATCGTGGGGCGCGACCGTGGTGGCGCCTACGCTCAAGCGATCTCGCAGGCTCTACCGCACGCCATCCAGGTCGCGGACCGCTGGCACCTGATGGAGAACGCCAGCCACGCCTTCCTGGATGCCGTGCGCAAGTCGATGCGCCAGATCCGCGTCGTCATCGGAGCGACAACCGTTGATTCCGGTCTGCTCACCGCAGCTGAGCATATCCAGTACGAGGGCTATCTGCGCTGGGAGGAGACCAACGGCGTCATTCTCGCCTTGGCCAAGGAGGGCATCGCCATCAAGGAGATCGTCCGCCGTACCGGTCACAGTCGCAAGGTCGTCCGCGGTCAGCGGTCCGACATGTTTCGGATCCGGGAAAGCTCGCTTGACCTGCATCTTCCCTGGCTGGATGCGCAGTGTGCTGCCGGGCGACACAATGCGACGGACCTTTGGCGTCGGCTGAGGAGGACCGGGTTCCGGGGCAACCTGCGTATCGTTGGCGAATGGGCGACGCGCCGCCGGCGCTCAGACCAGGCGCAGGCTGGGGAACGTAGCCGGACGCCGGCGGCGCGGACGATTGCGCGCTTGCTCACCATCGGACGGGAGGCTCTGACCAAAGCGGAGACGGTAACGGTCGCGGCAATTGAGGGCGGAGTGCCGATGCTGGTCGAGGCGCGTGAAATCGTTGCGGCGTTCCAGTCGATGATCCGGAAGAAAAATGCCGAGGAACTTGAACCCTGGCTGCAGGGAGCCAAGGCGGGCTTGGTGGGATCCTTCGCCAATGGGGTGGCCAAGGACCGGACTGCCGTCATCGCGGCAATCACTCTGCCGTAGTCCAACGGCCAGACAGAGGGGCAGATCACCAAGCTCAAGCTGGTCAAGCGGCAGATGTATGGCCGCGGCAAACTCGACATCCTTCAGGCACGCGTCATCGGCCCCGGATGAGGTCCGCACCATCAAACGCCAGGACTAAACATCTAGGCCGTAACGCCTCTTTTGTTTCGTCCAGACCAATTAGCAGACCAATCTCCGGCCAAACTAGAGGCTCTCCATGCAGCAATCGAGGGGCCTTCAATGCGCACTCAGAACAACAAAGCCGTACAGAATATTAGTGATCGAAAATTTGTATTGTTAATTGAGAATAGTATGTGCCTTCGAATGGCGATGAAGACTCTCGTCGAAATGTGGGGTTATGATGTCCTGGATGCCTCTTCTGCGAGGCAAACATTTCCCGCGCTCAAGGAAGTTCAGAAGCCACCCGACGTAATGATCTCTGATCATCACCCTCTTGAAATCCAAAGCGGGATCGATTCCATTCTTGCTATCCGCGCCCTCTCAAATAAAAGGTTTCCAGCGATTCTCCTGACCAATGATTTTGTTTTCCCTGATGACAGCTTGACAGCTGAAGAGATCAACTTGCTCCGCAAGCCAATCGACCCACATCAGCTTCGCACACTCTTAGCCACAATGACGATCATATGATCAGAAGGGCGTTGGAGCGCATATCAGCGTCAGAGCGGCTCCCTGGTCTGCTTGTGGGGCTCAGCCGCCAATATGGAGGGGGCGAATACACGCATCATGGTTATCTCACCCGGCCCCATGATCGACTGCATGTCGGCCATGTATCCAACCGAGTCGCCGGAACCATAGACCAAGGCCAGACAACTCAATCAGCGCTGCCGGCATCTGCGGTCATGTGGTGGACGGAAGCCTCACGTACGTTCAAGCAACCCGCGGATGCTGTCGAGATGGTTCAGCATCATCCGCCGTGCTGCCTCGCCATCGCGGGCTTCAATCGCATCGACGATAGCCGAGTGCAGTTCGCCCTGTTCGGCGGTGTAATCATGCTTGCCGGCTTTCCGGAACAGCGCGTCGTGCTTGCGCTGCCAGGGCGCGCGGTCCCGCACCGAGGCGAGCGTGAGAAAGATAGCGATCAGCAGCGGGTTGGCGCTGGCCCGTGCCACCGCCTTGTGGAAGGCGTCGTCGTAATGCTCGTATTCGCGCCAGTCCTGCGCCGCACCGGTGCTGCGGGCAAGGTCGCGCAGAGTCCTGATGTCGTCGGCGGTCGCGGACTGGGCGGCGGCGGCGGCCAGTGCCGGTTCATAGACGCGACGCGCCTCGATCAGATTGGCAGTCGACGCTGTTGCGATCACGCGCTGTACCGGCCGGTCGATCCTGGCCGGAGCCGGGCCGATGAACGTCCCCTTGCCTTGATGACTCCAAATGAGCCCCTCGTTTTCTAGAGTGCGGAGCGCTCTCCGGACAGTTTCGCGGCTGCAGCCGATCATCGTGGCCAGGGTGCGTTCCGGGGGGATCCGGTCCTGCGGTCCTAACCCTTCGTCTTCGACATATGCGCGAAGACGCCTCTCGGCCTCGGCAACCCCCATGCGACCGGACATCGGCAACTCTCGTTCAGACCAATTTGCAGGCCAATCGCCTTCTTCTATAGCGGTTCAGACACCGCCCGGCAATGCGCCTGCGAATTGCAACCGAATGGAATGCGATGATAAAGCTTGACCCGTTCCTTGTATTGATGATCGCGGCCGTCGCCGTAGCGAGCGTGTTTCCAGCAACTGGCCAGGCAGCGCAGATCGTGGATTGGCTGGGCACGGCGGGGGTCATGTTGCTCTTTTTCGGGCATGGCGCGGCACTGTCGCGCAGGGCCATTCTGGGCGGACTGAAGCAATGGCGGTTTCATGGCTTCGTCTTCACCACCACCTTCATCATTTTTCCGCTCATCGTCCAGCCGCTCCGGCTATTGCCCAACGCCCTGCTGCCTGCCGATCTGAGCCTCGGCTTCATCTATCTGGCGGTCCTGCCGTCCGCGGTGTCGTCGTCCATCGCCTACACGGCACTGGCGAAAGGCAACGTGCCGGCGGCAGTATGCAACTCGGCCGGCTCCAACGTGTTCGGGCTGTTGCTGACGCCGATGCTGATGGCGCTGTTCATCAGTTCGACGGCCGCGGGATCGGTCGAACTCGACCGCGTCCTGGGCGATGTCGTGTTCGAGCTTCTCCTGCCCTTCGCGGCCGGCCAAGCCATCCATGGCCGTGTGGGTGGGTTCCTCACCGCCCGAAAGCATTGGCTCGACAACTACGATCAATCGGTTATCGTCCTCATAATCTACGCCGCCTTTTCCAAATCGGTCACTGTGGGTCTGTGGAAGGTGTTGCCGGTGGAAGCGCTGCTGTTTGCGGCTTGCCTGTGCACCCTTCTTCTTCTCGTCGTGCTGGCTTTCACCATCCACGGGTCCCGCCTGCTCGGCTTCCGGCGCGAGGACGAGATTGCGGCGGTGTTCTGCGGGTCGAAGAAAAGCCTGGCTTCCGGCCTGCCGCTGGCGCAGGTGATCTTCGCCGGTTCAAGCGGCTTCGGAATGATCATTTTACCGATCGTGCTCTACAATCAGATCCAGATCCTGATCGGCGCCATTCTTGCCCGCCGCTACGCGACAAAGGCCGGCTTTCCAGAACCCTGAAGAGGGTGGTGGGTCGTGGGGGCCGCAAGGTCGCCTGCGGCCCGGCCGTGGGAACATCTACGGCCGGCCCCTCCCAAGCGACCGGCCATTCAGGTCGACAATGCCCGTTGCTGCCGCGACATCAATAGCCCGCCGCCGAGCCATCGCCGCGTGGGTCCGTGGCGCCGTACAGCACACCGGTGGCCGGTTCAATGAGGATCGCGCCAGCGTGCCCCATCGCATCCGTGAAATTCTCAATGACGTTCACGGGGTGGCCTCGCCGTTTTAGGTCGTCGGCGACGGCGGTGGGAATGCGGCCTTCCAATTTCAGGTCGTTGGACCATGCGCCCCAGGTCCGGCCATGCAGCCAACGTGGGGCGTCGATCGCGTCCTGCGGCGTCATGCCGAAGTCGACGATGCGGGTGACGATGGCCGCCTGGGTTTGAGGCTGTCCCTCGCCTCCCATGGTTCCGTACACCAGGAACGGCTTGCCATCTTTCAACAGCATTGCCGGGTTCAACGTGTGGAAGGTGCGCTTGCGCGGCTCCAGCCGGTTGACGTGAGTGGGATCAAGGGTGAAGAAGCTGCCACGGTTCTGGAGCAGGATGCCGGTTCCCTTCGGCACGATGGCGGAGCCGAAATCATGGTAGACGCTCTGGATCATCGACACGGCGTTGCCGTCCTGGTCCACCACGCCGAACCAGACGGTGTCGCCTTTGGGATCCAGCGGCTTCACGTTTGTGGCCGCCTTGTCCATGGCGATCCGAGCAGCCTGATCCTTGCCGTGCTGGGTCGACAGCAGCTCATCGACGGGAATCTTCACGAAGTCCGGGTCCGACAAGTATTTGTCGCGGTCGGCGAAAGCTTGCTTGGTCGCCTCCACGATCAGGTGATAGTAGTCGGCCGACCCCTCGCCAAGCGCCTTCACGTCGTAATTGTTCAGAATGTTGAGGATGGCGAGTGACGCCATGCCCTGCGTGTTGGGGGGCAGATTGTGGGCCGTGAATCCACGGTAGCGCACCTGGATGGGTTGTACCCAGTCGGCCTTGTGGTCTGCGAAATCCTTCAACGTCAGGATACCGCCATTCGCCTGAAGGTCGGCAACGATCTTTTCCGCGATCGCGCCGCGGTAGAAGACATCGGCGCCACCCTCTGCGATCATCGTGAGGCTTTCGGCCAGGTCGGGCTGTTTCAGCACTTCGCCTGTCGTGAAGGGCTGACCATCGGCGCGCAGAAAGACGCGGCGAAACTCGTCAAAACGCTGGAGGTTGTGGAACTCCTTGTCCGCGGTGTCGGTGTCGACCTTTGACCAGAAATCGAGGCTGGGTGTGACGGCGAAACCCTCTCGGGCGTAATGAATCGCCGGCTCCATCAGCCGCTTCCAGGGCAAGCTGCGGCTCATGGTTTCCTTGGCGTAGCGATAGGCTTCATCCCAGCCCGAAATGGCGCCCGGCACGGTGGTGACCGCCTGATAGCCGCGGGCTGGAATCTTCTCCAACCCTTTGCTGGTGTAAAAGGCGATATCGGCCTTCTCGCCGGCGCGTCCACTGGCATTCAGGGCCTTCAGTTCGCCGGTCTTGGCATTGTGGATGAGCCAGAAGTTGTCGCCGCCGATGCTGGTCATCTGCGGATAGACGACGGAAAGCGTCGCCGCCACCGCGATCGCGGCATCCACAGCGTTGCCACCGTTGCGCAACACGTCGAGACCGGCCTGGGTGGCTAGATAATTCGAGCTGGTCACCATTCCATGCGTGGCCATGGGATCAATGCAGCGTGATGGCGTGTCGCAGTACCGGCCGGCGGTGTCAAAGGCCAAGGCTGGTGCCCCACCGGCGGAAAGCGTGATGCCGACAACCAGCAGGCTCATCATCAATGATTTTGGTTCGGCCATGTGTCCTCACTATCGGAACGCCAGAGCGAAGGTCGCCCCCGCAGGGAACGATGGACTAGCTGATGATTGGTTTGCTAAATGGTTTAGTGAAGGTGCTTGGGCTCCGGACGGGAGAGGACCATGGGCGCGCGATCTCACCGGGCTGCCGATCTGGAGCGGCTGCGGCAGTTCCTTCGGGAGCAGGGCTGCATGCCGCATGACCGGTTGCCTCCCGAACGCTCTCTTGCCCCACTCCTGGGGATAGGCAGAACAACCCTGCGGGCTTGCCTGGAGGCGCTGGAGGCTGAAGGCTTGGTCTGGCGCCATGTTGGACAGGGTACTTTCTACGGCCCACGCCCCGTTCATGAACCGGTCCGCACGTCCCTGCTGGTAACGATGACGTCGGCTTGGGATCTGATGAACGCCCGCCTGACCATCGAGCCAGGAATCGCTGCGGCGGCGGCCCTGACGGCGACACCCTCCCAAATTGATGCCCTGCGCGCCTGCATCGAGGAGGGAAGGAGCGCCCGCGACCTTTTTGCCTGCGAACGGGCGGACAACCGGTTTCATACCACGCTGGCGCGGACGACCGGGAATCCGGTCCTCATCAGCTTTCTGGAATTCGTGTCGGGTGCCAGAAGCCGTGCGCCATGGCAAAGGGAGTGGGGCCAGACCTATCGCCACATCGGCGATGATGAGTTCCGAGGGGAGCACAGCGACCAGCACCAAGCCATCGTGGACGCTATGGTCCGCCGGGATGCGGACCAAGCGCGAGACATGATGAGCGACCATCTGGCGACCATACAGTCCGCCATGCAGTCCGCTTCCACCAAGCGGCCAGTGAACATGGATCTCGCGCCTCCGGTCCGTTGACTGTGGATCGGCATCCAACCTCAGCCCTACGAACCGGCAGGATATGTCGTTGATTTCAAGATAAGGATTCCCTGTCGAGAGTGGCCCTGCACGGACGCCGATGAAGAGCCACCCGCTAAGCGCCTTCTTTCGTCAAATCAATGACATAGCAGAAGGTTGGTGCTGACCGAGATTGGATGCTGATCCGCACCCGCGGCGATACTTTTACCCCTCGGGGTGTAGATCAGGCGGCAATGGCGCCCTGACCTTCCGCGGGACGTTCGACGGCCAGAACCGTGAGAGTCTTCGCCTCGTCCTTGCGAGTGTACCATGTGATGGACTGCCCGCTCGCGACGCCGATGAGGGCCGCGCCAATGGGGGTCAATACCGACACCCGACCGGCCGCGAGATCGGCGTCATGCGGATACACCAGGGTGACAGTGCGCTCCAGACCGGTCATCTCGTCCCGAAACGCCACGCGTGCGCCCATGGTGACCACCGCAAGCGCGATCTCGCTGGCATCGATCACCGCAGCACGATCCAGTTTGGCCGTAAGATACTCGTAAACGTCGGGCAGTTTATCGGAGGCAGCCTCGATCAATGCCAAAAGGCGGTCATGGTCAGTGGCCTTCAGCACGATGGGCGGAAACTGGTCTGCGGGACGCATCAAAGTCTTCCTTTGTTTTTCCCAGTAAGCACATGCACCAACCACCCGGTCGCGCCACCCGGTCGGCGCTTCATCGGTCATGCAGCGGTTGGACACAGCTAGCCCGGCGGCCGCATGGACGCGCATCGGGCGGATCTCATGAATTCGGAGATTGGGTTGGCCCCGGACGGTCAGGGGGCCTTGCCTCAGGCGACCAGATCCGGGGCGAGCGAGCCTGCGTGAACGCGGCCTGCACGCAGGAAGTTACGGACATGGCGGAAAGACAGGGTCATGATTGGGCAAATTTGGACAGGTTCGCTTTAGAATTCAAGGGGCAACGAGTTGACGGTGCCCCTGCGGGAGCAGTTCGCGGCTCAGGGTGTTGCAGGAAGCCCTGTTCGAATGGAAGGTGAGACACCGCGGTTGGAGTGTCTTGCCAGCTACAACCGCATCGACATTGCACTCGACTCGCCCCCTTTCCATGGTAGGACAATGACGGCGGAATGCCCATGGATGGGAATCCACGTCGTGACGCTGCGCGGTGACCGGTAGGCCGGCTGCCTTGGACAGAGCGTTCTTGCGGGAAATTGGTGCAAATTCCATCCCGCGACCGCGGTCTAGAGTCTGGGATCAGTTGTCTGAATGCGACGCAGTGCCGTGTTTGCGCAGTTTGGCGTAGAGGTTTGTGCACGATAGGCCGAGCCTCCGGGCGGCTTCAAGCTTGTTACCCCGGCAATCCTCAAGGCCTTCCAGAATGAGCGACCGTTCCAGTTCGTCCATGGCGGCGGCCAGGGACCGCTTCCAGTCGGGTGGGGCAGGCGGCTGAATTACGGCGCTCGGAAGGATGTCCGCGAAATCCTCGGCCCTGATGCGCTCACCTTCAGGACCGCCGACCAACTGATCAGCCGTGCGCACCAGGATTGTTTCGAGCGGAGCCGTGTCCCAGGAGCGGCTGGCGATGGAGTTGTGTAGCTGGTCGTAGTCGCCGGGCGTCAGCTCGGCGGTGATCGGCTGAACGCTCTTGCGTTCCGTCCGGCCATACAGGGGGTGACGCCATAGAACGGACGAAAATATACGTTAAGCGGACAAAGTTGGAACATCATGCGGCCAGGAGTTCGGTGGGCGCACGCAATGGGCGATAGCCAACCGTGCTTGGCATACGGTTCGCGCTCCAGAGATAGTCGCCGGTCAGGTTGATGTGTTCCCATCCGAGCGGCGCGAGATGGCTCAGCAACTCTTCGGGATTGCGCTCGCCCCCGCCGCGCCGGACCAAATCACCGACGGCGTCTCCATAGTCGGGTGTCTTCATAGTCGATGGCGTTTATATGGATGGAGTCGGAAACCGCGATCCAGTTGTTCCCTGTGGCGTGAATGGTATGGCGCTCAACGATCGGAGCGCCGTCGATCGCCAAATCGTGGAGGAGAAGATGTCGTTCTACGGCCCGGGCGGCAGCGGCTTCGGGAATGTCGGCATCGCCAACGGCCCCAGGAGCGACGTGCAACATCCGCGCATTCCGGTGGCCGTCATACCAGAGAGCACGAAGAGGAGCCAATCATGGCTGAACAGACCCGCTCGAAAAGCGCTTCCGCCATTCTGGGGGGCATGAAGATCCTTCTGCCCGATGTCGAGGCGCTCTACAAGGACATCCACGCCCATCCCGAGTTGTCGATGCAGGAGACGCGAACGGCGGGCATCGCCGCCGACAGGCTCGCGCAAGCCGGCTACGAGGTTACGGCCGGGGTCGGCAAGACGGGGGTGGTCGGGCTGCTTCGCAACGGCAAGGGACCGACGGTGATGCTGCGCGCCGATATGGATGCACTCCCTATCGCCGAGAACACCGGCCTTGCCTACGCCAGCAAGGCCACCGCGATGGACCCCGAAGGGAACACGGTTCCGGTGGGCCATATGTGCGGCCACGACATGCATGTAGCCTGGCTGGTCGGCGCGGCGACGCTGCTGTCGCGGGCGCGCGACGCCTGGAAGGGCACGCTGATGGCCGTGTTTCAACCGGGCGAGGAAATCGCGCAGGGCGCCCAAGCAATGATCGATGACGGTTTGCTTGACCGCTTTCCCGTGCCCGACGTCGTGCTTGGCCAGCATGTCATGGTCGGCCCCGCCGGCACCGTTGCCGGAAGCGCCGGGCCGATCACCTCCGCGGCGGACAGTCTGCAGATCCGGCTGTTCGGGCGCGGCGCGCATGGGTCGATGCCGCAAGCCAGCGTCGATCCCGTCGTCATGGCGGCGTCCGTGGTCATGCGGCTTCAGACCATCGTGTCCCGCGAGGTCGCCGCGACCGACGCGGCCGTGGTCACGGTCGGCGTGGTGCAGGCGGGCACGAAGGAGAACGTCATTCCCGACGATGCCATCATCAAGCTCAATGTGCGAACGTTCGATGCCGGCGTGCGAAAGCACGTGCTTGCCGCGATCGAGCGGATCGTCAATGGGGAGGCCGAAGTCGCCGGCGCGCCACGCAAGCCGGAAATCACGCCACTCGACCGCTACCCGCTCAACGTGAATGACGAGGCCGCCAGCAACCGCATTGCCGAGGCGTTCCGCGGCTACTTTTCTCCCGATCGGGTGAAGCACACGGGTCCCGCCCCAGCGAGCGAGGATTTCGGTTGCTTTGGCACCGCGTGGCAGGTGCCTTCGGTGTTTTGGTTCGTGGGCGGTAATGACCCCAAAACATACGCCAAGGCCAAGGCCGCGGGGAAGCTGAACGAACTGCCGGTCAATCACAACCCTCAGTTCGCACCGGTCCTGCATCCCACCCTGGAGACGGGGATCGAAGCATTGGTCGTCGGCGCGCTGGCATGGCTTGAAACGACCTGACGGTGTTTGAATGACGAGTGTGGTGGGGAGAAAAAGACCGCAGTGTGCTCACCACGCCTCGGTTGTTCAGATTTCATGAAGTCGTTTCGCGCTTGCGTTTCGACGTGTCGGTCTTCTCGGTTGGAACGGCAGGATCGTCATGGAAACCTTCGTGCATGTTCTCGACCTGATCGGGACCTTCGTGTTTGCTATCAGTGGGGCGGTGGCTGCCGTCAACCGGCGCCTCGACATTTTCGGCACTCTCGTCCTGTCGTTCGTTGCCGGAAATTTTGGCGGGGTCGCCCGTGATCTGGTGATCGGCGCGGTCCCGCCGGCCGCTTTGACTGACGGGCGATACTTGCTGGTTTCCGTCCTGGCGGGGCTCATCACCTTCTTCTGGTATGCCGGCGTTGATAGGCTGCGCAGCCCCGTACTCCTGTTTGACGCAGCGGGGCTGTCGCTCTTCGCCGTCGCTGGTGCGCAGAAGGCACTCGGATTCGGACTCAATCCAGTGATGGCTGCCCTTCTCGGCATGTTGACCGGCATCGGAGGGGGGATTGCACGCGACGTTCTTCTCGCGGAAATCCCCCAGGTTCTGCGTTCAGACCTGTATGCCGTAGCCGCCTTGACCGGCGCAGCCGTCGTCGTGATTGGCAAGATGCTCGATCTTTCCTACGGCGTCTCCGCTCTGGCCGGAGCGGCCTTGTGCTTTGGCCTTCGCTTCATGGCGATCCGACATCATTGGAATTTGCCTGTCGCCCGTCATTCGCCGACGTCGCGCGCCGAGAACGGCCCGGAAGATGAGAAAACGCGCTGACTCAAAGCCGCGCACGCGCAGTAACTACGGTCAGCCGGTTCCGTCAGGTCTCGCGCCGAGGTGAGCGAGTAGGTGCAGAGAGCCCGTCCTCCGGCTCCGTGTTGGTCAGGCGACAGCGAGCATATCGCGCAGGGCGGCGACCCTCAACATCACCCGCGACATGCGGGGTGAGGCGCGCCTCGTTGAACGCGCCTTCAACGTCGGACCCTGCGCGCTCGCCGAGGCCTTGCAGTTCATCAGCCAGCAGCTCGAACTCCAGGACGCATAGTGTCGGCGGTGATGCCCGTATTCATCATCTCGCGCCCGCCGGCAAACTTTGCAACAGAGCCTCTGGCGCGCCGTCGATCAGCACGGCGTGGTGCTTGATATCCTGGTGCAGAGCCGGCGCAACACCAAGGCCGCCAAGCGTTTCTTCAAGAAACTCCTGAAAGGCTTGCGCTACGTGCCGCGTGTCGTCGTCACCGACAAGCTGAAGTCCTATGCCGCCGCCAAGGCCAAGATCATCCCCGGAGTCGAGCACCGGCAAAGTCGGTATCTCAATAACCGCGCCGAGAATTCACACCAGCCGACCCGCCAACGCGAACGGCGGATGAAGCGCTTCACGTCACCGCGCCAAGCCCAGCAATTCCTCTCCTCCCATGGCCCCATACACCAGCACGCCCACCCACGTCGACATCGCATGAGCGCCGCTGACTATCGCGCTTACCGGGCTGACGCCTTCGCCGTCTGGCGACAGGAAACGTGTGCCCGCAAGACGGCATGATAGGCGTCGGCGGGCTGCTGCAGGCGCCCCCTTGGTCTCGATTAAGTTAATGTGACGATGCCCGCCAGTGGGCTCGAAAGTTCGGCCCCGAGATCGCCACCCGGTTGCGCCGACGGGCGCCGCGCCGCGCCGGGGCGACAAGACCCCATGTCTGCTGGGCTGAGGATGGTGGTCCGTCTCGCGATGTGCACCGTTCGAGGGTTGCTCCGGCTCATCGCCGGCGCCTTGCCTCATGCACAGGAGACGGACCGTGGAAGATCCTATCACGTTCATTGGCCTGGATGTTCACAAGGCGACGATCGCCATCGGTGTCGCCAGCGAAGGGCGTTCCGGCGAGGTGCGGTTTCTCGGCGAAATTCCAAACCGGCCGGCCGCTCTGGCACGCATGGTCGAGAAGCTCCTCAAGCAACATCCTGGGCGACTATCCTTTTGCTACGAGGCAGGCCCATGCGGCTACGCTATCCACCGGCAGCTTCGGCAATCCGTAGGGTCCGGCCTTACCAGTTCCTATGAGTATCAGCCCTACAGACGATCGGTTTTACCGACGGAATCTGGGGCGCACACCAGAAGACGTGCCGATCAGTCGCCATACCGCTCGGGCTGCTGCAATTATCTCCGGTCTCTGTTTTCTCCCGCCATCCCGATCCATTGACGGGACATGAGCTTCCGACTAAGCTGTCTAATGAACGCGTTCAGTGAACATGTTCAGAAAGAGGGAGCCATCATCATGCCCAAGCGGTTCCGATGTGAGGATCAGCACGGCCGCATTCACCGCAACACCCTGAGCACCGCCAGGGAGCTGTTCGACAGTGCAGGAATCGAGGCTGTTTCAATGCGTGCGCCCAAGGTACGGGTGGGGGTGTCCGGTTCGGCGCGGTCCCCCTGCTTCCCGACTACGCACGATCTGCTGCGCGTCTTGTGGCGGGATGCGATCAGCGAACTGCATCACCGCATGCAGGGGATCTCGGACAGCGAACCCGATCCCGTCGCAGCTGTCCGGGCGCTTGCGCACGCCTATGTCGAATTCGCTGCGGAGAAGCCTGTCCGCTTCAAAATGCTGTTCGTTACAGCTCAAGAGGATGCAGGGAGCTTGAACCTACGCGCAGCTGCCTACGAGATCTTCCGGCAGCGTGTAGCCGAGATGTTCGACAACGAGCAGCTGGGGTCCGGTGATTCGGACCTGGCCGCTCAGACGCTGTGGGCGGAAATCGCCGGGAGAGCATTGCTGGCGGCATTCGTCAATGCACATGAGGCTGGATGGAGCGGCCAAGCCGATACTACCTACGGCATTGAGGCGCCGCGTCACGGTTCCACGATGCTTGCTGGCCGCTCCGGGTTCGATTATCAGGTCAGCGGTGAGCTGGGACTGCGTCAGCTGCGCGCCTGAAGGCAGCGCGTTTCAAAGCAAGTGTGGATTATCATCATGCCCAGACAGCCCCAGAGCGAAGAACAGCGCGACAGCGTCCAGCGCCGCATCCTGAGCGCCGCCCAGGCTCTGTTCGACAGCACCGGGATTGAGGCTGTGTCGATGCGTGCGCTCGGTGCACGGGTGGGGCTGTCGGCTTCGGCGTTGTACGCCTATTTCCCGACCAAGCGCGATCTGCTGCGTGCCTTGTGGTGGGATGCGGTCAGCGAACTGCATCACCGCATGCAGAACATCTCGGACAGCGAATCCGATCCCGTCGCGGCAATCCGGGCCATCGGGCGCGCCTATGCGGAGTTCGCGGCCGAAAACCCTGTTCGCTTCAATGTGCTGTTCATCATCGACCAAGGGGAGTTGGCGGAAGAGCTGAAGAGTTCGGGTGTCCGCGCAGCCGCCTATGAGCTTTTCCGCCAGCGTGTCGCCGAGGCGATCGAGCGTGGGCGGTTGCGGCCCGGCGATCCCGATCTCGCCGCCCAGACTCTGTGGGCAGGCATCCATGGCGTGCTGACACTCACCAATTCCTCGGCCAGCTTTCCATTTCTGCCGTCCACGCTCCTGATCGACACCGTGATGGACGCGATCCTGGCTGGCCTGAATACAACCTCGACCGATGAGAGGGCGGGGGGAAAAGCCGTTCGGGTAAAGGCGGTCGTCAGAAAAGTCTACGGCCCGACATCCGACGGTCATTCGCAGCATACCGGGACATCGTCCGAAGGGTGAAGAGGCTTGGTATGCCTCCCGAATGGCGCGGCTGGACGGGATCGGATCGGAAACTTTGACTTTATATGATACTGTACCGTACAGTTAAATGTCCGAGTGCAGTGGCCTTGCGAGTTTCGCCCAGGCCAAAGGGGTAAGTTTTTCCATGCGTATGAAGACGGAAGCCAAGCGCGAGGCCATCCTCGATGCCGCGACGCTGGAATTCACCGAACGCGGATACGAGGGAGCGTCGATGTCCGCCATCGTGGCTCGCCTCGGCGGATCGAAGCAGACGCTCTACAGCTATTTTCCATCGAAGGACGACCTGTTCGTCGAGGTGATGGTGCGAACCATTACCCAGCACGCAGCCTCTTTGCAGGCTGACATGATGGACATCACCGATGTCGCAGTCTCGCTGCGTCGGTATGGAGAGCGTTACCTGAAGGTTCGCCTTTCACCGGAAATGGTCAGTCTGGCGCGGCTGGTGTACGGGGAATCCGGCCGGTCGGACGTCAGCCGGCTTCTCCATCTGCGCGGCAAAATGAAGGTGACGAACGATGTCGGGCAGTTTCTGGCAACCGCCATGAAGGACGGCCGGCTTCGTACCGCCGATCCGGATGTCGCGGCGCTGCATTACATGGCGCTGCTCGATGCGGAACTGTTCGAGCCGGTCGTTCTGCGGGTCAGGGAACCGGCCACCGACGAGGAAATCGCGGCGGCGGTCGACCGGGCGATGGGCGTCTTCATGGCCGCCTATGGGCAACCGGGAAGCGGCCGCTTCTAATCCGGTAGGCGGGTGGGGACATTCCGGCGAAGCCGCTGTCCCCGCCCGTATTGGGGAGCGATCACGGGATCATCCCACATTCGAAGAGCTTGGTCGTCACCGGCGTCGCCACTTTGCTGATGAATTCGGCGCGAACCTGCGGGTCGCTGCGCAGCATTTTCGCAAGCTCCTGTGTCATTTCCGGCTTCGGTTCCGATTTCATCGTTGCCAACTGATCGCACGACAGAGATTGGACATGTTCCGCGACCCTTTTCGCAACGATATCCGACAGAGTGCGCTGCTCTTGCGACTGGTTCTCCGGTGGGCGCTGGTCCGGTAGACGTGTCTGTGCCGGGCGCTGTTGCTGCAATGCCTGCAACTGCTGCTCAATGGCTGGCGGCGGCCCGTTCGTGGGGAAGGTGATGGGCGGCAGTGGCAGAACCTGCGCGATTGCGACAGGGATGGTCATGGCAAACGCTCCAAGCGCGATGAAAAGGGCATGTTTCATCAGACTGCTCCAGACAGACCTTGAGATTGGCACGAGCGGGTCACATCGCGAAAAACAGCGCGAGATGAACGGCAATGATGAGGAACGAGGCCACGAATTCGGCAAGAAGACGAAGGGACGTCATGGCATTCACCTGATGGCAGGGGAAGGCGAGCGGCAGTCCGCCACCGGACAGGTGGCGGGGGCGCCCGCATGAGGAACCGGGACGCGATGGTCAGCGACGACGTCCGGCCTGTCATGTAGGACGAGCTTGGTCGGGCATTGCCGCTCCGGTTCCTTGAAAACGCGTTCAATGAACGCGTTCTGAAAATAAATTAGACCTGCCGTCGGCTGCTGTCAACGAAGGAGTGGCGAAGCCCGGTCCCCTGCGGCCGGGCGTCCGCCGGTCAACGGCTCTCGTCCGGACAGGGCAGCCCTTGCCCAGCCGCGACATGGCGCAGGCTGTCGCCGATCCGGTCGGCCAGACGGCGGCTGGCGGCGGACAGCGTGGCGGCGGCGGCGGCGGCATCACGGCCATCCACCGGCTGGCGGCCGGCCCATCGGCAACCTTGCACCGCGCCGTCGGGCAGGCGCCGCAGGGTCCAGGAAGCGTCGATCATCGCGGCCCGGCCCGGCACCGCCTCGAAGCGGTCGAGCCGGACGGCCAGGCGGAAGAGCGGCAGCGTGACCGCCGAACCGGACACCGGCGCCTGATAGGTGTCGGACGCCCTTGCGGTCTTCCACAGGCCGTCGGACAGAATCTGCCGCAACTCGTCGCCGATGGGGGACAGCCAGCGTTCGGATTCCATCACCGTCACCCGTCCCGCCTCGTCGGTGAGCACCAGATTGCTTCGCGTCAGGGACTCGGGAACGGCGACGGGCAGGATCTCCACCAGCATCCGCGCCTGTCCCGAGGCGGGAAGGGCGTCGTCCGGACGGGACAAGGCGTGATAGTGCGTCGGCGGCGAGATGCCGCAGCCGGCCGGCAGGGCGAGGCAAAGGGCCAGGAGAAGGCTGCGGGTGCAGGTGCGTGTCATCGGGTCGTTTCCTTCTTGCCTCGCAGCAGGGATTCCGGGCTGCGGTCGAGTCCATCGGTCAGTGCCTTGACGGAGCGGGTCGCATCGGCCACACCGCGCAATGCTTGGCGGACCTCCTGCAGCAGCGGCGAATCGCCGGCGATGCATCCCTGGATGGTGGCCAGCGTCTGCCGCAGGTCGCGGATTGCCAGACGGACTTCCGGCATGGTGTCGTGGTCGGCGCGCCGGGCAAGGCCGCCGAGCTGCGTCACGGTGGCTTCGGTCGCCACCATCAGGCGATGGGCGTCCTGGCCGAGCGTGTCGAAGGGCAGCGTGTCGAGCTTGCGCAGGATGTTCTGCACCTGCTGCTGCATTTCCTGCAGGTCGCCCGGAACGGTCGGCAACTCCATCGGATTGCGGCGCGGATCGAACTGTGCCGGAGACGCCTGGGGAAAGAAATCGACGGCGACGTACAACTGTCCGGTCAGCAGGTTGCCCGACCTCAGCTGAGCCCGCATCCCACGCTGCACGAGATCGGCCAGCAGGGCCCGGCGACGATCCTGCGGCATGTTCTCGGGAAATACGTCGCGGACCCGTCCCAGCCGCTGGGGATAGACGTCGATCCGCACCGACGAGACGAAGTCGGTGCCGGCGGGGTCGTATTCGACACTGACCGATCGCACCTGTCCGATCTCCACGCCGCGGAAGTCGACGGGTGCGCCGGCGCTCAGGCCGCGGATGCTCTGCTGGAAATGCAGGACAAGGGACTCGGGTGCGCCATCGGGCGGTTTCAGGGCGTCGACCCTGTCGGCGGCCAGATTGAACTGCGCGCCCTCTTCGGCGGCCTGGGCCGCAGGCGACTGGGCCGATCCGCTGGTGTCCGGGCTCTCGAAGGCGATGCCGCCCAGCAGGATGGTTGCCAGGGACTGGGTTTCCAGCTTCAGTCCCGACGCATCCATCCTCAGGTCGACGCCGCTGGCATGCCAGAAGCGGCTGTTGGTGGTGACGAAGCGCTCGTAGGGTGCCTTGACGAAGATGCCCATCGTGGTGCGGCGGCCGTCTGGATCAAGGGCGAAGCTCTCCACATGGCCGACCTGGACCCGCCGGAAGAACACCGGCGACCCGATGTCGAGCGAACCGACATCGTCGGCATGCAGGATGAAGCGGCGGCCCGGCATGTCGGACGGCACCACGGGGGGCTCCTCCTCGCCGACGAAGGCGTTGCGGGCCTCATGGCCCTGACCGCCATCGACGCCGATGTAGGCTCCCGACAGCAGGGTGCCCAGGCCCGAGATGCCCGATCCGGCCATGCGCGGGCGCACCACCCAGAAGCGGCTGCCGGCGACCGCGAACGGAGCCGCGTCCTTGGCGAGGCCGATGGTCGCCACCACCCGCGTCCGGTCGGCGCTGAGCGCCAGTCCGGTCACGTCGCCGATGTCGACGTTCTTGTATTTCACCTTTGTCTTGCCGGGCTCGATGCCCTCGGCCGAGGCGAAGGTCACGGTGACGGTCGGGCCGCGCTGCCACATGGCCTGCGCCACCAGCGACAGTCCGATCAGAGCCGCGACGATTGGAATGATCCAGACCAGGGAAACCCTGCCGTGGCGACGGTCCCGCACCGGCGGTCCGGCGATCTCCGGTTGCGCGATGGAGGGATCGGCCGCGGCCGTTTGCGTATCAGTGTTCATGACTTGATGGTCCGCTTGCATCCCACAGGAGACGGGGATCGAAGCTGGCGGCGGCCAGCATGCTAAGGACGACCACGGCGCCGAAGGCTGCGGCGCCGGGTCCGGCTTCGATGGTGGCGAGGGTGCGGAAGCGCACCATGCCGACCATCAGGGCGATGACGAAGATGTCCAGCATCGACCAGCGTCCGGCCAGCTCCACCACCCGGTACAGCCGTCCCAGCCCATGCGGGCCGGCGGCGCCGGGGCGGCGGACGTTGAAGGCCAGATAGGCCAGTGCCCCGAGCTTGATCAGCGGCACGAGGATGCTGACGCTGAAGATCAGCAGAGCGAGCCCCGGCGATCCGGACGTCCAGAAATAGACCACGCCGCTGATGATCGTGTCGCGCGACGAACCCAGCATGCTGGAGGTCTGCATCACCGGCAGCAGGTTGGCGGGGACATAGAGGATCGCGGCGGCGATCAGCAGGGCCCAGGTGCGGGACAGGCTGTCGGGCTTGCGCGGACGGACGGTGGCTCCGCAGCGTGGGCAACGCTCTGCATCGCTGCCATTCCCGGCGCTTGGCCGGCAAAGCCGACGGCAGCATCGGCATGCCCACAGGCCACGGGACAGGGCGGTGGTCATGCCGCCCCCTTCCGTCCGGCGGGCAGCTGCCACAGGCAGCGTGGATCGTAGGACAGCACCGCTGCCAGCAGCACCGTCAGCGCGATGAAGGCCCACAGAGCCACCCCCGGCACCACCTGGGCCAGATGCGACAGCTTGACAAGGGAAACGAGCACCCCCAGCATCAGCACCTCGATCATGCCCCAGGGACGTACCTGCTGGATCAGCCGCAGCAGCGGCGCGAAATAGGCCGGCCGCCGACCGGTCAGCACTGCCGCCAGCAGGGCGGTCATGGCCAGCAGATCAGCCAGGGGGGCGAGTAGTCCGGTGGCAAACACCAGCGCCGCCACCATCTGGCGATCCTCCCTCCAGAGGGCGAGGATGGCATCCAGCAGGGTGGCCCTGCTGATGCTGCCCTGCACGCGCAGCTCCAGGATGGGACAGGCGTTGGCCAGCAGGAAGGCGATCAGCGCCGCCATCACCAGCGCCAGCATCTGGTCCGGCCGCCAGTATGGCGAGCGCAGGATGACGGTGCCGCAGCGAACGCACCGCGCCTTTTCCCCGGGCCGCAGCGGCAGGTCGATATGGAGCCGGTCGCATTCCGGACAGGCCATCAGCCCTGACTCAGGGGCGGCGGTCATCACGCATGCTTTCCTTCGCGGCCGTAGCCGGCCAGGAATGCATCGACCGCCCGGTCGACGGCCGCGGCGATCTCATCGTTTGCCGCCGGTTCCCGGACGCGCAGCACCACCGGTTCGAACAGTTCGGCATCGAGCAGCGCCAGATAATGCAGTGCTGCGACGGCCGGGTCGGCGACCCGGAGCCGGCCCTCCTCCATGGCCGCCGTCAGAAAGCGGCCGATGTCCTTCGCCACCTTCAACTTGCCGCGGGGGTGGAGCAGCCGGCTGACGTCCGACCGGCCGGATTCCCCGAACACCAGCCGCGCCAGACTGACCATTTCCGGTGAAAGGCGGATCTTCAGATAGCGTTCCCCATGCCGTTGCAGCGATCCGGGGACATCCGCGGTGTCTTCCAGATCTTCCCGCGGAGTGGTGACATGCCGGTCGATGATGCGGGCCATCACTTCGACGAACAGCTCGTCCTTCGATGGGAAGTAGCGGTAGAGCGTCTGCTTCGACGCCCCGAGCCGGCCGACGATGGCCGAAATCGACGCTCCCTCGTAACCGCGTTCTGTGAATTCCAGGGTCGCGGCATTGAGAATGGCGTCGCGCTTGGTTTCCGTCTTCCTGCGCATGGGGCTCCTCATTTCCTGAACCGTCCTGTGTGCTCGACATCGAGCATGGTCTTGACCGCGTCAGTCGCCAATGTTAGACCGTACGGTACGGTTTGACAAAAGAATTTGACCTGCCCCCAGTCGCGCCAAACTGCGCCCCGACGCTGCCGAAGCCGCAAGTCCGCCCTCAGGGTGGATTGCGGCGTTGCGCGTCATCGGCTTTTGCGGTGTTTCGCGGCGGGCGGTGCGGGTCGTCGATCAGGAGTGCCGACATGTTCGCCCGTATAAAGATATCCACACGGATCTACGGTGGTTTCGCCGCAGCCCTCCTCCTGCTGCTGACCGTCGCGGCGGCGACGGTCCCGGCGCTGAGATCCGCCCACCAGCACATGCTCGCCTACTCCGCGGTCGGCGAGAATGCGGTGCGCGTCGCGCTGATCACGGCTAATGTTTCCGAAGCACGCCGCAACACCGTCATCGTCGAAACCCGCGGCGATGAGGCGGCGTTGCAGGTCGAGCAGCGCATGCGGGAGCAGCTGAGCGAGGTGCTGCCGGCTGCTGTGGCGGCCAGCAGCGATGCTCGGCAGCACGCCAACCTCATGCGGATGCGCGAGCTTTTCGATGCCTATTTCGCCGGCTTCGACAAGGTGGTGACGCTGCAGCGGCGCAAGGACGCGCTGACGTCGCATCTCGCCGACACCGGGCGCAGAGCGGTATCGATGCTGGGCGAGGTGACGCGCAATGCCGTCAATGACGGCGACCTGTCCGCGGCGATGGCGACCGGAGAGGCCGAGCGGACCCTGATGCTGGCGCGGCTGGCGGTCAGCCGTTTCGATGCCGATCCGGACTTGGAGCGGGCCCATGAGGCCGAAAACGGCACGGCGCAGGCCGTCGCCGCGGCTTCCGCGCTGGCCCGGAATGCGCAGCCCGCCTCCCGTGCCGGGGCGGTCGGTGAAATCCAGCGGCTGGTGACGGACTACAAGGCAACGGCGGTCGAGACGGTCGCCGCTACCCTGGAGCTGAACCAGCTGGTGTTCAGGGACATGGCCGCCCTGGGTGCGGAGTTTGCCACCCTCGCCGCCGATACCGAGGACATCCAGTCCCGCATCCTGGCGGAACAGCGAGACGGCGTTTTCGCCGACATGAAGTCGAGCCTGCTGGCGGCCGGATCGATCACCGCCGCCGCCCTGCTGGTCAGTCTGATCCTGTCCACACTGCTCGCCAGGGATATCGTCAATCCGTTGCGCGGAATGACGGCGGCCATGACGCGCCTGGCCCAGGGTGATCGGACTGTGGAAATCCCCGCCCGCCACCGCCGCGACGAACTTGGCGAGATGGCCGCTGCGGTGCAGGTCTTCAGGGACAATGCCCTGCGCATGGAGGAACTGGCCGCCGCCAACGAAGTGCAGAGGTGCGAGACGGAGGAGGCACGGCAGGATGCCTTGCGCGGCATGGCCGCCCGGCTCCAGGGGCAGGTGGGCACGGTGGTCGACGGCCTCACCATGGCGGCGGCCCATCTGCAGGCGTCGTCGCAGCAGATGACGGCCGCCGCCCGGGACACCATCGGACGGGCCGGCGCGGTTACCGAAATTTCCGAACAGGCGTCCGGCAACGTCCAGACCGTCGCGGCGGCGGCCGAAGAACTGGCGGCCTCCAGCAACGAGATCGCCAGCCAGATGGAGCGGTCGCGCGATGTCGCCCTGCGCGCGGACAGCGAAGCCGTCCGCACCTCCACGCTGATCGGCCGGCTGTCGGAGACCGCAGGCAGCATCGGTGCCATCGTGGCGCTGATCAATGACATCGCGCGGCAGACCAACCTGCTCGCGCTGAACGCCACCATCGAGGCGGCCCGGGCGGGGGACGCCGGCAAGGGCTTTGCCGTCGTCGCCTCCGAGGTGAAAAGCCTCGCCACCCAGACCGCCCAGGCCACGGAGGAGATCGCCGCCAAGATCACCGCGGTGCAGGACGGCACCGGAGAAGCGGTCTCGGCCATCGGTTCGATCACGGCGGTGATCCGGGAAATGAGCGAAATCAATGGGTCGGTGGCGTCAGCAGTCCAGGAGCAGACCGCAGCCACCGCCGAGATCGCCCGCAACGTCGAACAGGCCGCCATGGTCACGCGGGAGGTGACCTTGCACATCTCCGGTGTCGGGACTGCCGCCAGTGAGACCGGAGAGGTGGCCAACCAGATCAGCGACCTCTCCGCCGGTCTTCTTCATGACGCGAAAACGCTCAAGAACGAGGTCGACCGCTTCTTGGAGGGGGTGCGCAACGATGCCGGGCACCGGCCGCCTGCCGCCGGCTAGACCGGGGAAAACTTTACTGGACCGTCCGGTACGATTTCATTTGACGCTCACCTTTTTAAATCATACCGTACGGTACGGTAATAATGGTTCCGGCGGTCTTCGGCTTCCGCTGCGACAGTGCCGGACCGGAATTCCCTACGAACATCGAGCAGGAACAAGAATCGCCCGGAGTCTTCGCGTGTGCCGGGCATGCGCCGACCATCCGGGCCTTTCCGAACGTGGTCAGGGAATTGGAGTTGATCATGCTGGAACGTCAAAAGCAGGAATTGCCCTCCGCCGATACGGTGCAATCGCCTTGGCAAGTGGCCCTGCGCCCACTGCAGGATGCCGTCGACTTTGCGTTGGACGGAGCGCAGCGAACCGTCCTGTTCTGGGATGTGATGCGCCGGCGGGGAAACCAGTATCTGGACCATGCGAGCCAGGATGCGCCGCATGTGCTGCATTTCAATGGCGAGGTTCTGATCGACGGACGGATGCTCGACCGTCCGGTGAATTATGGTCTGGTGCGCATCGATCCGCCGGCGGATGCGCCGCCGACCGACCGGCGCGCCCGTCCGGTCGTCGTCGTCGATCCGCGGGCCGGCCACGGGCCGGGCATCGCCGGCTTCAAGGCCGACAGCGAGATCGGCATGGCGCTGAAGGCCGGCCATCCCTGCTATTTCATCGGCTTCCTGCCCGATCCGGTACCCGGACAGACGATCGAGGATGTGGCCGCCGCCGAGGCTGTGTTCCTGGAGGCGGTGATCGCCCGTCACCCCGAAGCCGAGGGCAAGCCCTTCGTCATCGGCAATTGCCAGGCCGGCTGGGCGGTGCTGATGCTGGCCGCGCTGCGGCCCGAGCTGTTCGGCCCGATCCTGGTGGCGGGATCGCCACTGTCCTATTGGGCCGGGGTGCATGGCCGCAATCCGATGCGCTATTCCGGCGGCCTGCTCGGCGGCAGCGCCCTGACCGCTCTGACTGGCGACCTCGGGGGCGGCCTGTTCGACGGCGCCTGGCTGGTGCAGAACTTCGAGAACATGAACCCGGCGAATACCTTGTGGTCCAAGCCCTATGGCCTCTATGCCCGGGTGGACAGCGAAGAGGCGCGCTATCTCGAATTCGAGCGCTGGTGGGGCGGCCATGTCCTGCTCAATGCCGGGGAGATGCAGTGGATCGTCGACAACCTGTTCGTCGGCAACCGCCTGTCCACCGCGCGGATCGTCACCGGCTCCGGCGAGATGGTGGATCTGCGCAACATCCGCTCGCCGATCGTCTGCTTCTGCTCCGACGGCGACAACATTACCCCGCCTCAGCAGGCGTTGGGCTGGATCCTCGACCTCTACGCCGATGTCCGCGACATCCGCGCCCATGGGCAGACCATCGTCTACAGCGTTCATGCCAATGCCGGGCACCTCGGCATCTTCGTGTCCGCCGCGGTGGCGCGGAAGGAGTATGCGGAGTTCGTCCAGAACATCGACTTCATCGACTGCCTGCCGCCGGGCCTCTACGAGGCGGTGATCCGGCCCCGCCCTGACGGTGCCGATCCGGGGCTGGGCGACCACATCGTCAGCTTCGAGGAACGCACGCTCGACGACATCCGGGCGTTTGGCTGCAACAGCCCCGAGGACGACCGCGCCTTCGCCGCGGCGGCACGCCTGTCGGAGATCAATCTCGGCCTGTATCGCACAATGCTGCAGCCATGGGTGCGCCTGATGACGCTGGAGCCTCTGGCGGCTGCGGTGCGTGCCCTGCACCCGTCACGCCTGCCCTACGAGATGGTGAACGACCGGACACCCGGCGCCGCGATGCTGGCAAGTGTCGCCGAAACGGTGCGCGAGCATCGCCGGCCTTGCGCGTCCGGCAACCCCTTCCTTGCGGCGCAGGAGCGGCTGTCCGACCTCAT
The DNA here is from genome assembly GCF_013340935.1 of Azospirillum melinis. Lineage (GTDB taxonomy): Bacteria > Pseudomonadota > Alphaproteobacteria > Azospirillales > Azospirillaceae > Azospirillum > Azospirillum melinis. The sequence continues at coordinate 34,350 of NZ_WHOS01000034.1, forward strand.
GGAGACGTTGCTGAACGCATGGCGTGACCGGCGCGACCGGACCGCGGAGGAGATGTTCTTCGCGATCTATGGATCACAGGCGATGCAGGCTGTGCTCGGCCTCTGCGGTGCGGCGGAGTCCGCAGCGCGCCGCCCCGCCATCGATCCCGCGCATGAACGCTACGTGCGTGAACGCATCGACGATCTGCGCCGCCGGATCGCCGATGGCGGCCTGCGCGAAGCGGTGACCCGTGCCGTTCTGTACGCATTGGGGGCGACCGCAAGTGCCGACGAACGCACCTTCGCGATGATCCAGCGCCTGCGCGCCCAGGATCCGGAGGAGCAGACGCTGGACGTCTTCAAGGAGATGCTGCGCGAGCAGTTCTTCCAACTGCTGATCGACGAGGAACGCGCGGTCGATGCGATCGGTGCCATGCTGCCCTCCGATCCCGCCACCTGCAACGCGGCGTTCGAAACCGTGCGGCAGGTTGTCGGTGCCGACGAATGCGACAGCCCGGAGAGGGGTCAACGGCTTGTCCGGCTTGAGGTGCTGTTCCGCAGTCATCAGAACGGCCCCGCCAAGGCGGCGTGACGGCGGGAGCGGCCCGGATGAGCATCGAAACCACCTCCCTCCCGGCCAGATGCGATCCCAGGACCGATCGCATCCTGGCCGCATCGGAGCGGCTATTCCTGGAGCTTGGCTACACCGCGACCTCGATGAGCCTGGTGGCGCAGCGTGCGGCCGTGTCGAAGACGACGCTCTACACCCGGTTCTCCTCGAAGGAGGAGCTGTTCGTGGCGACGATCCAGGCTGCCTGCCGCCAGTATGGAACGGACTTCGTTCCGGACGATGTGGCCGACCTGCCCCTGGAGGAGGCGCTTTACCGGGTCGCCCGGCGTCTCGTCGATCTGTTGTGGTCCCCGGACACCATCATGATCCGCCAGTCGGCCCTGAGCGAGGCGCCGCGCATACCGCTGGCGGGGCATCTCTATTGCCAAGCCGGACCGCAACGGATCGTTTCCGCCCTGACCATCCTGTTCGCGCGGCTGTCCGGCCGCGGCTGCGTCGGCATCGCGGATCCGGCCTTCATCGCAAGACAGTTCCTGGCAGCGCTTTCAGGCGGTTTTCACTCCGTTCCGGAATTGGGAATTGCCGGTCCGCCGTCCAAAGCGGAACGCGATGATTTCACCCGCAAGGCCGTGACCCTGTTCATCCGGGGTCTCTGCAAAGGCGCTGCCTGAGCTTGGTTCACCGGGCCGCCGCCGCTTGCGATCCGGTGACCGCGAAACCTCCTCCGAACCCGACATCCCGATCGGACATGCGCTCCACACTTCGGCTCCCCACTGCGGTGCTTGCTGACCGCATTGCGAGCGGACTGAGACATTTTCCAAGTCAGGAAGCAAAGACGATGCATATATCCAGGATCGCAGCGGTCAGCGTCATAGCCGCCGCCCTTGCGGGCTGCCAGGAGCATGCGCCACCCGAACCCGCCGTCCGGCCTGTCCGCGCGATCACGGTCGAGCGCAATGTGCAGGGCGCCCCGGTGACGCTGACCGGGCAGGTGCGGGCGCAGGATCAGGCCAACCTGTCCTTCCGCCTGGACGGCCGGCTGTTGGAGCGGCGCGTCAATGTCGGCGATCTCGTCCAGCCGGGACAGGTCGTCGGCAAGCTCGATCCGCAGATTCAGCAGAACTCCCTGCGCCAGGCACAGGCCGGGCTGTCGGCGGCCCAGGCGCAGCTGACCCAGGCCCGCAACGCCTTCCGGCGCCAGCAGGAGCTGCTGAAGAATGGCTGGACGACCAACGCCAGCTTCGATCAGGCCCAGCAGGCGCTCGACTCCGCCGAGGCCCAGGTCACCTCGTCCCGTGCGCAGCTGCGCAATGCCGAGGAGATGCTGAGCTACACCGACCTGTTGGCGGATACCGCCGGGACCGTCACCGCGACCGGTGCCGAACCCGGCGAGGTGGTGCGGGCCGGGCAGATGGTGGTGCAGGTCGCCCGCCAGGGCGGTCGCGATGCGGTGTTCGACGTGCCCTCCCAACTCATCCGCACGGCACCGCGCGATCCGGTCGTCGCGGTGTCGCTGGCCGACGATCCGTCGGTGATGGCGGCCGGCCGTGTCCGCGAGGTCGCCCCGCAGGCCGATCCCACCACCCGGACCTTCCAGGTCAAGGTCAGCCTGATCGATCCGCCGGACGCCATGCGGCTCGGGGCCACCGTGGCCGGCCGCATCCGGCTGAGCCCGCCGGAGGGGGTCGAAGTTCCGGCCAGTGCGCTCACCCAGTCGAACGGCCAGCCGGCCGTCTGGGTCTTCGATCCGAGAAGCCAGACCGTTTCCCTGCGCAGCGTCGAGATCTTCCAGCACGAGCCGTCAAGCGTGGTGATCTCGCAAGGGCTGGCGGCCGGCGAGGCGGTGGTCACCGCCGGTGCGCAGGTGCTGCGTCCCGGGCAGAAGGTCCGCCTGCTGGGAGGTCAGTCGTGAAAAGCCTGAACCTGTCGGAATGGGCGATCGGGCGCCGGTCCCTCATCGCCTTCTTCATGCTGGTGCTCACCGTCGCCGGCATCGGTGCCTATACCCGGCTCGGCCGCAACGAGGACCCGACCTTCACCATCAAGACGATGGTCGTGCAGGCGCAATGGCCGGGGGCGACCATCAACGACACGCTGAAGCAGGTCACCGAGCGGCTGGAGCGCAAGCTGCAGGAAACGCCCGGTCTCGATTACCTGCGCAGCTATACGACCGCCGGGCAGTCGACGATCTTCGTCAACCTGAAGGGATCGACGCCCGCCGCAAAGGTGCCCGACATCTGGTATCAGGTGCGCAAGAAGATCGGCGATATCCGCGGCACCCTGCCCCAGGGCATCGTCGGGCCGGGCTTCAACGACGAGTTCGGCGACACCTACGGCATCGTCTACGGCTTCACCGCCAACGGCTTCTCGCATCGCGAGCTGAAGGATTATGTGGACGATGTGCGGTCGCGCCTGCTCCAGGTGCCGGACGTCTCCAAGATCGACGTGCTCGGCGCCCAAGACGAACGCATCCATGTGGAGTTCTCGACCGAGCAGCTTGCCGGAATGGGCATCGACCGCTCGGCGCTCATCAACGCCCTCCAGGCGCAGAACGCCGTCACCCCCGCCGGCGTGATCCAGACCGGCGACGAGAAGATCATGCTCCGCGTCACCGGTGCCTTCCGCTCCGAACAGGATGTTCTCGCCGTCAACTTCGTCGCCAACAACCGCATCATCCGGCTCGGCGACATCGCGCGCGTGACCCGCGGTCCGGCGGATCCGCCGCAGCCGGTTTTCCGGGTCAATGGCCAGGACGCCATCGGGCTGGCCATCGCCATGCGCGACGGCGGCGATGTCCTGGCGCTGGGGCACAACATCGAACATGCGATGGCCGACATCGTGAAAGAACTGCCGGTCGGGGTCGGGGCGACGCTGGTCGCCGAACAGCCCGCCACCGTCGAGCATGCGGTCGACGAATTCATGGAGGCGCTGTGGGAAGCCATCGCCATCGTCCTGGCCGTCAGCTTCGTCAGCCTCGGCACGCGGGCGGGTGCGGTGGTGGCATGCTCCATCCCGCTGGTGCTGGCCATCGTCTTCGTGGCGATGGAAATCCTCGGGATCGATCTGCAGCGCGTGTCGCTGGGGGCCCTCATCATCGCCCTCGGCCTGCTGGTCGACGACGCGATGATCACCGTGGAAACCATGGTCACCCGGCTGGAGCGGGGTGACGGCAAGGAGAAGGCCGCCACCTTCGCCTATACCTCGACCGCCTTTCCGATGCTGACCGGCACGCTGGTCACCGTGGCCGGCTTCGTGCCCATCGGCTTCGCCCGCAGTGCGGCGGGCGAGTACACCTTCTCGATCTTCGCCGTCGTCGCCATCGCCCTGATCGCCTCCTGGTTCGTCGCCGTCCTCTTCTCGCCGCTGCTGGGCGTCTGGATCCTGAAGAAGCCGAAGACGCATCATGACGAGGAAGGCGGTCCGCTCATGCGTGCCTTCCGGCGCCTGCTGGACCTGGCGATGCGGGCGCGTTGGGTCACGATCGCGCTGACGCTGGCGATCTTCGCGCTGGGCCTGTACGGCGAGCGCTTCGTTCCCCAGCAGTTCTTCCCGTCCTCCGACCGGCCCGAACTGCTCGTGGATCTGAAGCTGCCGCAGAACGCCTCGATCGAAGCCACACGGGATTTGTCGGCCCGCCTGGACGGCATCCTGTCCAAGGATCCCGATGTAGAGCGCTGGAGCACCTATATCGGCCGCGGGGCCGTCCGCTTCTACCTGCCGCTCGACGTCCAGCTTCCCAACGACTTCTTCTCCCAGGCGGTGGTCGTCACCAAGGGGGCGGAGGTGCGCGACCGGGTGAAGGCGCGGCTGGAGCAGGCACTGGAGACCGAATTCCCCAGCGTCGTCGGGCGCATCTATCCCCTGGAGCTGGGACCGCCCGTGGGCTGGCCGCTGCAATACCGGGTGAGTGGTCCCGATCCCGAGAAGGTGCGGGGGATCGCGTTGCAGGCCGCCCGGATCATGGCCTCCGACGGTACCGTCCAGAAGGTGAACTACAACTGGTTCGAACCGGCCCGCACCGTCCAGATCCGCGTCGACCAGGATCAGGCCCGCCTGCTGGGGCTGAGTTCCCAGGGGCTGGCCCAGACGCTGAATGCCGTGGTCACCGGCGTGACCGTCACCCAGATGCGCGACGACATCTATCTCGTCGATGTGCTGACGCGGGCTTCGGCCGAGCAGCGCGTGTCGCTGGCGACCATCCGGTCGCTTCCCGTCCCCCTGCCCAACGGCAAGACCGTTCCGCTGAGCCAGCTCGCCTCCATCGAGTATGGCCAGGAACTGCCGTTCATCTGGCGCCGCGACCGCAAGCCGACGCTGACGGTCCAGGCCGACGTCGCGGCAGGCGCCCAGCCCGCGACGGTCGTGGAGGCGCTGGCGCCGAAATTCGCCGAGCTGAACGCCTCCCTGCCGGCCGGCTACCATGTGGATGTCGGCGGGACCGTGGAGGAAAGCGCCAAATCGCAGGCGTCGGTGATCGCGGTGGTGCCGGTGATGCTGCTTCTGATGCTGACGATCCTGATGATCCAGCTCCAGAGCTTCAACCGGCTGTTCCTGGTGCTCAGCGTCGCACCGCTGGGGGTGATCGGCGTCGTCGCGGCGCTGCTCGCCTCCGGCAAGCCGCTCGGTTTCGTCGCGATCCTCGGCGTGCTGGCGCTGATCGGCATGATCGCGCGCAACTCGGTCATCCTGATCGACCAGATCGAGATCGAGAAGGCGCACGGGCATCACCCATGGGATGCGATCGTCATCGCGGCCACCCATCGCTTCCGTCCGATCCTTCTCACCGCGGCGGCGGCGATCCTCGGCATGATCCCGATCGCGCCGACCGTCTTCTGGGGACCGATGGCCTACGCCATCATCGGCGGCTTGGCGGTGGCGACGTTGCTGACGCTGGTGTTCCTGCCGGCGCTGTACGTCGCCTGGTTCCGGATCGAACGGCCGCGGCCGGATGCGCTCCCTCCGCATGCCGACACCCATCGGCCGCAGCGGGAGGAAGCCGCTTTGCTCGAGGGATGAGCCCGAGCGGACCCTGGTGAAACACCGGCACGGGCTCGACGGGCGTCGCAGCCGGGCGCGGTTCCGGCACCGGCCGGTGCCGATTGATCTTCAACGACAGGCGATGGTCATGGACATCTTTCAGGTCTATTGGTCCCACGGGCAGCTGGTGGCCAACGGCGTCATCCTGCTGCACCTGGTCGGCTCCCTTTTGACGGGCGTGCTGCTGGGCTACGAGCGCTCCTACCAGGGGCGGGCGGCCGGCATGCGGACCTACGGCCTGGTCTGCATGGCCTCGACGGCTCTGACCGTGATCGTCGCCTATCCGCACCTGTGGTATGGCGGCGCCGCGGCCGGCTGGACCGGCTCCGCGGATCCGAGCCGCGTCATCCAGGGCATCGTCACCGGGCTCGGCTTCCTCGGTGCCGGGGTCATCATGCGGGAAAGCCATTCCATCAGGGGATTGTCCACCGCGTCCTCGATCTGGACGACCGCCGCCATCGGCGTCACCATCGGTGTCGGTTTCTACGTGGCGGCATTTGCCGCCACCGCCCTGACCATAGCGGCGATGGTCGGCCTGCGGCGGCTGGAGCCGATCCTGCCGCACCGGACGGTGACGCACCTGACCGTGGTCTTCACGCGGGACAAGGCGCCGCCGGCCGAGAGCATCCAGGTTCTGGCGCGGGAACGCGGCTTCGAGGTCGTGGACTGGGGATACCACCTCATGAACGGCGCCGGCCAGATCGAGTACAAGCTGGCGCTGAAGACCAGCGGGTCGCCGGACACCTCGCGGATGGTCACGGAGCTGTCCGCCACCGACGGCGTGATGGAACTTCACATGACACCGTCGCGGATTTGACGGGCGTTTGTCGGGGCTGCCAAGCCTGAAGCGGTTCAGACGTCGGAGGACTCAAGGGCAATTGCGGTGTGAATCGGCGCGGGGTTCTGACGCCGAACAGTACGAAAGCGCGTTGATAAAAATGGAATTTGAGGGGGCACGGCCGTGCGCGGCTTCACATACGGGCTGCCGGGAGCGCCAAACCGCGCAGCCACGCGGGGGCCATGACCGCGAGGGCGTTGAGTGCCGCGCGCAACGTCTCGCCCAGGAGTTCCAACCGGTTCAGTTCCCGGACAGCGGCGAGCACATGGGTCGAGTCCGTCCGTTGTCGCCCGCGGGCCTTGAGCAGGCCCTGCGTCCGGCCGGCATCGAGCACCCGCTCCAAGAGGCGTTCCTCGGCGCCCCCAGCCAGCAGCCGACCGCGGAACTCGGTCAGGACGCTGTGATCGAAGCCGGCGTCGGTCAGATCCAGGCCGAGCAGGTACTTCCAGTCGATGCGCGCCCGCACCGCCTCGGCCGCCTGGCGGTCGCTCAGCCCCTCGCGGAACTGTAGGAGCGTCACCAGCGCCAGTCGCCAGGGGGGATAGGTCGGCCGGCCGCGTTTGGGATAGAGGTCATCGAAGTCCTTGTCCACAAAGGCCGGACCGAGATCATCGCGTAGTGTCAGATAAGGATTTCCCCTCGGAAAGGCGGCGTGGGCGACACGAGCGGTTTCTTCCGGGATCGGGGGGATAGATGGGACAGATGGCTGAGCGTGGAGCGACATGGCGTAATCTCCGATCACTTCACCTCCGTCAACCGTTGCTCCCTGACGCCGTCTTACGCCTGTGCCGCCCAGTCCGTTGGGCTCTGTTGCAAATTCGGCCGGCAGGCTGCGGAATGGCTGGAGGTTGGATGGAGCCAAGCCGTGTCGGACTTCAAGGGACGCCACTTTGAGGGAGAGATCGTGCTGTGGGCGGTGCGCTGGTACTGCCGATACGGTATCAGCTATCGCGACCTCGAGCAAATGATGGCCGAGCGCGGCGTTGCGGTCGATCACTCGACCATTTACCGCTGGGTTCAGAAGTACGCGCCGGAGATCGAGAGGCGGCTACGCTGGCAGTGGCGCTGCCCACGGTCAACCAGCTGGCGGGTCGATGAGACCTACGTGAAGGTCGGTGGCAAGTGGGCCTACCTGTACCGGGCGGTCGACAAGCACGGCAACACCATCGACTTCTACCTCTCTCCTACGCGAAACACCGCCGCCACCAAGCGTTTCCTCGGTAAGGCGCTGAACGGCCTGAAGGATTGGGAGAAGCCGATGGTCATCAATACCGACAAGGCGCCAACTTACGGACCGGCCTTGGCGGAGCTGAAGGCCGAGGGCAAGTGTCCCGAGGAGACTGAGCACCGGCAGGTCAAATATCTGAACAACGTGGTGGAGGCCGACCACGGCAAGCTGAAGCAGCTGATCCGCCCGGTGCGGGGCTTCAAGACCCTGAAGACGGCCTACGCAACGATCAAGGGCTTTGAGGTGATGCGGGCGCTTCGCAAAGGTCAAGCGTCCAGCTTCAACATCACCCGCGACATGCGGGGCGAGGCGCGCCTCGTCGAACGCGCCTTCAACCTTGGACCCAATGTGCTCGCCGAGGCCGTCCAGTTCATCAGCCAGAAACTCGAACTTCAGGCGGCGTAGCATCGGCGGTGATGTTCGTAACCATCATCTCGCGCCTGCCGGCAAACTTTGCAACAGAGCCCTGCCGCCCGCTCCGACGAACAGCAGCAGGAACAGCGCGAACAGGGCGATCAGGCGCCGCTTCAGGGACATGCTACCAGCGTCATGCGACCCTCCCCCAAGCGACAATCATACGGTTGGGGCGGTCGCTGTGCCATTGTCCTTTGGAACTGTGAGATTTGGATATTGCCGAATTTTCCCGGTTCTGGACCAGGAAGAACCGGTCGGCAAACGGGGAATGTTTCGTGCCCCCATTGTGCAATTGGCGATTGGAGGGATTGGCAGCTCAAATAATCAAAATATCAAGTATTTGGGGGGAAGCATGCGATTCCATGCGTTGGGAGCCTGGGTCATCGGTTCCTGCTCTTTGGGGATCGGTTTTGCAGTGGCGGCGGAGCCGGTGACGCTGGCACCGGTGAACGTGACGACCACGCCGCTGGTCGGGCCGGGCATCGAAGCCGATACTGTGCCAGCCAACCTGACCGGCCTGACCAAGGGCGATCTGTCGGAGCGCGGCGCTGCAGATGTGACCGGCACGCTGGAACGGCGGGTTCCCGCCGTGAACCTGAACGCGGCGCAGAACAACCCCTTCCAGCCGGATCTCCAGTTCCGAGGCTTCACCGCCTCGCCCTTGATCGGGAATGCACAGGGGCTCGCCGTCTATCAGAACGGCGTCCGCGTCAACGAGGTATTCGGCGACACCGTCAATCTCGATCTGATCCCCGACATTGCCGTCGACGACATGGACGTGGTGTCGAACACCCCGGCCTTCGGGCTCAACGCGCTGGGCGGCGCGCTCAACATCCGGATGAAGGACGGCTTCACCAGCCAGGGCGGCCAACTCGTCCTCCAGGGCGGCTCCTTCGGCCGCGTCCAGGGCAGCTTCGAATATGGCCGGCAGGTCGATAACGTCGCCGGGTATGTTGCAGGCCAACTGCTGCACGAGGATGGCTGGCGCGAGCATTCTCCCTCCACCCTGCGCCAGTTCTACGGCGACATCGGGGTGCGCGGCAGCCGTGGGCAGCTGAATGTCAACCTCACCGCCGCCGACAACAGCCTGACTGGCAACGGCCCGGCGCCGATCCAGCTGGTCGAGGCGGCGCGCTCGCACGTCTTCACCTATCCGGACAACACCCGCAACCGGCTGGTCATGCCGACGGTGCGCGCCGATTTCCAGGCCACCGACACGCTGTCATTCCAGGGCACCGCCTATCTGCGCCATTACGAGCGCAAGACGCTGAACGGTGACACGGTGGACGCGGAAAGCTGCACGATCACCGACCGCAACCGTGACCGCATCGACGACCGCACCGGCGAACCGACCGGGCTGCGCACCGGCCGGCTCTGCCTGAACGACACCGGTCCGATCCTCTATGACAGCACCGGCAAGCCGATCGCCGACTTTCTGAACGATACGCGTGGCGGCGTGCTGAACCGGACGAGCACCCAGACCACCTCCGGCGGCGGCACGCTCCAGGGCACGCTTCAGGAGCCGCTGTTCGGCCACCGGAACTTCCTGGTGGTCGGCACCAGCCTGGACTATGGCGTGACCCGCTTCAACGCCAGTTCGGAGCTTGGCACCCTGACCGCCGACCGCACCGTGGACCCGACCGGCATCATCGTCGCGCAGCCGGACGGGGAGATCGCCCCCGTGTCCATCCGTGCCACCAACACCTATGTCGGTGCCTACCTGTCGGACACCTTCAACGTGACGGACGCTCTGGCTCTGACCGCCGGCGGCCGGTTGAACATCGCCCGCATCTCCACCGAGGACAAGCTGGGCAGCGCGCTCAACGGCACCAACACCTACACCCGCTTCAACCCCGCGGCAGGCATGACCTACACGCTGGACAAGGGGCTGAGCAGCTATCTCGGCTATTCGGAGAGCAACCGTGTGCCGACCGCTGCCGAGCTGTCCTGCGCCGACCCGAGCCGGCCCTGCACCCTGACCAACTTCTTCCTGTCCGACCCGCCGCTGAAGCAGGTGGTCGGCCGCACCTGGGAAGCCGGGCTGCGCGGGACCGACGCGCCGGCCTTCGAGGGGCTTCACCTTTCCTGGAATGCAGGGTTGTTCCGCACCGGGCTCAGCAACGACATCCTGAACGTGGCCTCAGGCGTCCGCGGGCGCGGCTATTTCGTGAACGCCGGCGACACCCGCCGCCAGGGGATCGAGGCGGGGACGAAGCTGGCCGGCAAGGGCTGGTCGGTCTACGCCCAGTACGCCTACGTCGAGGCGACTTTCCAGAGCGACCTGGTGCTGAACAGCCCGGACAATCCCAACCGCAACCGGACGACCGGCACCGTCCGCGCCCGTGCCGGCGACAGTCTGCCCGGCGTGCCGGCCCACCGTTTCAAGCTCGGCGGCAGCTACAACGTGACGGACGCCTGGACGGTGGGTGGTGCGCTGACCGCCTATTCTGGCCAGACCTACACCGGGGATCCTGCGGGGTCGGTGGGGAAGGTTCCCGGCTATGCCACGCTCGATGCCAACACCAGCTATCAGGTCACCGACAGCATCCAGCTCTTCGCGCTGGTGCAGAACGTCACCAACGCGCATTACGCGACGTTCGGCACCTTCGGAGGCGTGCGCGAAATTCCCATCGCCGAGGCACCGGGCGCCACTGACCCGCGCTTCATCAGCGCCGCCCCGCCGCGTGCCGCCTATGGCGGTGTGCGGGTGACCTTCTGAGCCGTGGCCGAGGCTGCAAGGCAGGCCGCGGGGCGAGGTGCGCCGCCGGTGGGGGAGGGCTGCATCGTCGCGGCGACCGCCGCCTCGATGATCCTCCACGCCACCGTGGCTGCATGGCTTCTGATCCCCACGGCAGTTCCCAGCGCCAAGCCAGCGGTTGGTCCGGATGTCATCGCCGTCGATCTGGTGATGGAAGAGCCGGCGGTGGCGGAGGCCTCCGAAGCCACCGCCGGCCTCTCCGCATCGGCTCCCGAACCATTGCCCGCAATGCCCGAGCCGGTGAGGCCGGAACTCCCGATTCCACCCCCGTCCTCCTTCACACCAGAGCCGCTATCAGAGCCGGCTGCGGCCGTGCCTGAACCGTCACCGGACCTTCAGCACTTACCTCCGGTCGTACCGGTACCGGAACCGCCGGTCTTTCCTCCACCGGTGCAGGAGCCCGCTGCAGCGGATTCTTCCGCCCTCCCGCCGTCCCCACCTCCTGCGCCACCTCGTCCGTCCACGGCGCCGTCGCGCAAACCCCGGACACCGGCGGTGGCCGCGCTTCCGAAGCCGACGACGGCAGGCACGCCTTCTCCTGCCGCAGCAACGCCCACCGCAGCGGCGGGGCTACCGTTATCGGCCCCACCCACTCCCCCATCCACATCGTCCAGCGTCACGGCCGACTACGCCGCGACGGTCAACGGGCGCCTTGAACGGGCCAAGACCTATCCGCGGCTGGCCCGCATGCGGAGGGAAGAGGGAACGGTGCAGGTTCGTTTCACTCTTGCCCGCGACGGCACGGTCACGGCCTGCACCGTGACCGGCGGTTCCGGCCACGACCTGCTCGATGTTGAAGCCTGCGCTTTGGTGTATCGGGCCTCTCCGATGCCGCCTCCTCCCGATGCCGGACCCGGCGGCCGGTTGGACATGGCGGTGCCGATCCGCTTTTCGCTGAATTGACCGCTAACGGTTCCAGCGTTGACAGGCCCGCGGTCTGCCTCTATCACGGCAGGCATTGTCGGCGGTTCTCCCAGGTGCAAGCCGGGAGATTAAAAGGGAACGACGGAAGCGACAGGCGTCCAAGCCTGCTGCAAGCCGTGGCTGTCCCCGCAACTGTGAGCGGCGAGTCGGCGCCAAAAAGCCACTGACCGGAGGTCCATGACCCCGATCGGGAAGGCGGTGCCGGATGACGACCCGCGAGCCAGGAGACCTGCCTCCGACAGCGTCACTCTGCCTTCGATCGGGGTGTGTCGAAGGTGCGGAAACCCGTCGTGGTGACGCGTCCATTGGCGTTGCCGCGGCCGGATTCCGGGAAGATTAATCCTCCTTGAAGCCTGTCGCAGGTGAATGGTTCTCCAGACGCGGGGCCTCGCGTCGTGGCGTCCGTTCGGCAACGCCCGTTCAACGGCTTCGGTCTCCGGAGCCGGCATGGATGTGTGGCCCCGGACGGGCGGCTTTGCGGCCGCACCGCTTGTCCGAACGCGCCTCCATGCCTGCAGCAGGACGTGGCAGAGCATGCCGACAAGCCGTTCCACCAAGTATTTCCAACTTCGATTCGCCATGGCCAGTTTTGGGGCCGCTCTCGGGGTTGCTGCCGGCGCGGTCACCGCATCGGCGGACGACCTCCGACTTGCCCCTCTGGAGATCATGGCGCCAAAGGATGTGGCGGTGCCGCAGGAGCAACCCCTATGCCGTCACCGAGATGCTGCTGTGGCTGATGGGATCGCTGAAGGACCGGACACCGGCCGACGCGCTCACCGCCTTTCCCTTCATCCTGGCCGGCGGCGGCCTGCTGCTCGCCACCGGCCGCGGGCTAGATGGCCTGGCCCTGGGCGAGGATGCCGCCCGCAGCCTGGGGATCGATCTGGCCCGGTTGCGGCTGGCCGTCGTCGGCGGCAGCGCCGCGGCGGTCGGGGCGTCGGTGGCGGTTTCTGGCTCGATTGGCTTCGTCGGGCTGGTGGTGCCGCATCTGCTGCGCCCGCTGGTCGGGCATGAGCCCGGGCGCCTGCTGCTGCCGAGTGCGCTGGGCGGAGCGGTGCTGGTGACGCTGGCCGATCTGGCGTCCCGCCTGATCCCCACGGCGCAGGAGGTGATGCTGGGCGTCCTCACCGCGCTGGTCGGCGCGCCCTTCTTCTTCCTCATCCTGCGCGTTCGTCGGGAGGCATGGTGACGATGCTGTCCGCTTCCGCAATCACCCTGCATCTGGGCGGGCGGCCGATCCTGGACGGCGCCGGCTTCACCGCCCGGCGCGGCGCCGTCACCGGCCTGATCGGGCCGAACGGCGTCGGCAAGTCCAGCCTTCTCCGGGCGGTCGCCGGCCTGCTGCCTCATGGCGGCGACATCCGATTCGAGGGGCAGCCGCTGCCTGCCGACAGCAGAGCCCGGGCGCGCCTGCTCGGCTATCTCCCGCAAGGCCACCACGTCCATTGGCCGTTGAGCGTCCGCCGCACGGTGGCGCTCGGGCGGCTGCCGCATCTCGGTCCGCTCGGCCGACCGGGACGGGTGGATGACGACATCGTCGAGCGGGTCATGGCGGCGACGGGCGTCGCCAAGCTTGCGGCACGTACGGTACCGACCCTGTCGGGCGGCGAGCGGGCGCGCGTGATGCTGGCGAGGGTCCTGGCGACGGACGCCCCGGTCCTGCTTGCCGACGAGCCGACGGCGGCCCTCGATCCCGGCCATCAGCTCCGGATCATGATGCTGCTGCGGGCCGAAGCGGTCGAGCAGCACCGTGCCGTCGTCGTCGTGCTCCACGACCTGTCGCTGGCTGCCCGCTGCTGCGACGATCTCGTCCTGCTGATGCCGGACCGGCGCGTGATTGCGGCAGACGTGGCGACCGTTCTGACGTCCTCCCTGCTGCGTGAGGCCTATGGCGTGTCCTTCGCCGTGACACGGGCCGCCGGCATCCCGGTGGTGCTTCCCCAATACCCGACCTCGATACCCGACATGACCCAATCCGGAGACTGACCAGCCATGCCCATCGACGTGATCGTCTGCGAAACCTGCCGCCAGCCCGGCCCCGGGGCCGCGGCGGACCTTGGGGCGGACCCGCAGCCCGGATGGACCGGAGCGATGTTCGCGGCCCTGCTTGAGGGTGTTCTCGCATCCACCGGCGCCGAGAATGTCCGCGTCGGCACCATGCGCTGTCTTATGAGCTGCCGACGGCCCTGCGTCGTCCACATCCGCTCGTCGGGGCGCATGGGCTACGTTCTCGGCGACCTGCCGCCGGAGCGCTCGGCTGTCGAGGCGCTCGTCGGTTATCTTCTGGCCTATGGCGCGACCGACGATGGGATCGTTGCGTACAGGGACTGGCCGGACGGCGTCAAAGGGCGCTTCGTCGCCCGCGTGCCCGCGCCGTCCGATCAATGACCTGCCTGCCGCCCCGGCCACCGACGCGGCCGCTGCCTTGCATTCCACGGCCGGTCTTCGGATCGACATCCGGACGCGTCCCTTGCGCGGCTACGCCACTTCTTCCGACTAAAGCGCGATGATCGGAAGCCGGCACGTTTAAGAGGGACCGGCATGCCCATGGGCTGTGCGGGAGGCCGCCAGGGCGGCCTCCGACAACCGATGCAACGTGCGTCTCCGCACCGCTGGCGAGGCATGGCGCACAGCCAACCACTCGGGGCTTGAAAGAATCGCTTCCGCCAGATGCCGGTAATGGGCGGCATCCTGCAACCCGAGTGCCTGCGATGTGGATGGCGGGGTGCCCTGTGTCTTTCCAGGAAACGGCTTGCGCGCAACTGGCCCCCCTGCCTTCTGGCGTGGAACGGAGGCTTTCCGGCCATGGTGGGCCGCCCGCCTCACAGACGTCTCATCAGCGATCTTTTCCAACCGCTGCCGCAGAAGCTCCGGCCACTCCGCGCTCCGAGCAACCAGCCATGCCCTTTGGTGCTCACCGAGCCAGCGGTACAGCCAATCCAGAGAGGCGGTCCACCGGTAAGATCCGATCCAAGACTCCGAAACCAGAGCACTGGCTTCCTCATCCAGCAGAAGGGAGATCACGGCGGCCAACAGGCTTCGACGCCGCGCCGGCGGCACGCAGCATGCCCAGTATTGCAGGTCGATTCTTGATCTGAACTTACCAGACAATGGAAAGGCGGCACTGTCGAATGCATTGATCGCATGTTCGCGAGGGTAGGCGCCCTGGCCGGCCATCAGCGCCACAATCAGGTCCTCGGTCGCTGCAATGAACCCCGCTGGGCGCGATAGCCCCATCCATCGAGCCGTGGGTGTCCGGTGGTTCAGCGCCCGACAAAGGTCCGTCTCGAAGGCCATGACCACACTCCACGCGTGATCGATCAGGATGTTGCCGGTGCTCGTGCTGGCGGCAGCATCCTTGGGACCTGCCGCCGCATACTCATCAAGCGGGCGGCCGCAGTCTCCACAAGACAGTCGGGTTCCGCCATCGGACGGCACAAACCGGAGGGTGCTGGCCGTTTGACAGAATGGACAGAGATGACGCAACGGCAGGTGATGTCGATGACAAAAGCCAACCGCCGCATACGCCCAATGACGACGCAGGTACGTATGCCGGCCGGCGGCGCGATCTTCGCTCAGGCAGAGATCGCACCACCCGGGAGCCAGAGCATCGGCATAGCGCTCGGTTCCGTTGATCGGATCCAGAGCGCCCCAATCCCAGGCGTACCAATGCCGCGGCCAAGTCGGGTTGGCCGTCTTCAGAGCAAGGGTCGAAAGACGTTCGACGGGAAGCCGGGCTGCCGAGGCAAGCGCGGCAATTTCTTGGTGAGTCGGCCGGTAATCCAGACCGTTCATAGTCAGGATGGCTTCCGTATCGTCACCCAGCGTGGTCAGGATACCCCGCAAGTCACCGCCGTCGAGGTCGTACCGGCAAGCGACCCGCAACAGCCACGACGACAGCAGCTCGTCGTCCATCGGCCGGGGGGCGAGCGGCAGCACCGTCGACGCCAAGATGGAGCCAACTGTCATCGCCTACACCGTTACCGAAGTCTTCCGTCCCATGCCGCGTTGCGCCTTGACGGTCATGGAAACCAGCGGAAGCACGAGATCTTCGGCAGTGAAACTCTCTTCATCGATCATCTCCCGGCCCCCTCGGATCGCCGAGATCGCCACGGTTTCGATCAGCCGGAAGACACGCACCGTGATTCCATCCGTCATCGACAGCACGCGCCGGCTGACGGAGGCGCTGCTGAGGGACGACCGTTGCCGCAACGGCAGGATTGCCGCGAGGCTGGCAAGCAGGTCGCGGAATGCTTGATCGTCCCGCCAATGCGTCAACTCAAGCGCATCGAACCGATCGGCAAGCTGCTGATCCGTCAGCAACGCCATCCTAGCCTCGTCGGTGCCGGCGCAGACCAAGGGGATGCGCAGATCATTGGTCAGGAACCGCAGCGTGTTCAGGAAAATCCGCTGTTGACGGTAGGTGCCGGCCAGCATGGCATGCACCTCGTCGATGACCAGCAGCCAGGCGTTTATTTCACCCAAGAGACGCCTGCACAGGTTGCGAGCGCCACGCACAGTTCCCGCTCGCCGTTGCGGCACGCCGAGAGCGGTCAGCAGTTCGTCGTAGAAATCCCCCTCGTCCGGCTGGGTCGGCATCTGAAACGCCACCACTGGCATGGTCGTCACCCCCGTTCCCTCGTTGAAGACCGCTGGGTGGTCCCGCACGAACTTGCGAATGATCTTTGTCTTGCCCATGCCGACATCACCGAAGAGCAGCAGACATGGCATGCGATCCCGCTTCGGTTAGGTAAGCAGGTCTTCGAGCTTACCGAGCGCCGCTTCTGCCCTCCGGTGGTTGATCCAGCGGTCGGCCCGGATCCATTCGATGCGTTCATGGTCGGCAAGGCACGCGTATTCGCGATAGGCCGGATGAAGGTGTTCGAAGCCCTCGCTCATGACCATTCCTCCACATCGTAGGGCAACAGGGGCCGATCGGTCGGCGGACCGTCGTCGGCGGGCGAGGGTGGTGAAGGCTCCGTCCGCTCCGGCATTGCGCTCGCCGCCTCAGACCCGGCGAGTGCATAAGCGGTACGTTGCACCGCTTGTCGGGCGGCTTTGGTTCGTGCCGCAGCCTCGGCGACGAGCATTCGTTGGGCCTCGATTGCGTCGAAGATCATGGCCTCGTCGCCGGACCTGCGCCCCCGTTCCCGCAGCACCCGCATCGCCTCCAGGTGCTCCCAGCGTGTGATGCGCGGCCGGCGCAGATCGCGGTAGCGGATCGGCCAGTGCTTTCCATCGGGAGCCTGGAGAAACACCCGCGACAAATCGCGTGGGTCATATTTGACCGGCATCCGGGAGTCCGTTTGTCCGGCCCATACGCTCAAAATGCTGTCCCAGTAGTGGATGTTAAATATCCGGATGCCCTCCCGCGTCACCTTCCGCTTCTCGAACGGCAGGAAATCGTACAGGAATCGCTCCGGGTCGGCCGGATGACGCACCGGGGTGGGCCGCCGGGCAACGGCGTCCTCCCATGCCGTCATTGGCGGAAGCTGAAGGGTGCTGTGAATGCTGGCGTGGTAGACGCCCACGATTTGAATGGCGAGCCACGTCTCCAACTCCGACAGCGTCATAACCGCCGTCTTCTCCGGGTCGTAGTCGCCCTTCTCGTCGATGTTCGAGAAGGTGGTTCCCGGCAGCAGATGGACGGCGCCCATCATTGTCCCGATCAACCGCTCGATGTGGCCCCGAAATGCGGGGTCGCCGGCGGCCGATACTGTTGCTCGATGCCATACTCCCGACAGCCGCGCTCCAGAGCCTTCGAATGGAAGTCTTTCCCGTTGTCCATGTGCACGGTTTCCGGAAGCCCCGCGACCGGCCAAGGTGCCGACACCCCACGTTCCGCAAGCCAATCCACCTTCGGTAGCACAGCGTGCCGCATGGCCATGGCGACTGAAGTCGCCGACGGAGCCTCCAGGGTCAGATAGAACCCCACGACCATCCGGCTTGCGACATCGATGATCAACGTCAGCCAGGGGCGCCCAAGGGGCAGTCGGTACATCTCGTCGAGGACCATGACATCGACCCGCGTGTGGTCGATCTGGACGACCTGGAGCGCGTGATCCGATACATACTCGCCGAAGACGGGGCGGAACCGGTCACGGGCCGCTTTCGGTCCCTCCCGCGCCTTCACCAGAGCTTTCCGGCCCTGCCGATCAATGCGGACACGCAAAGCCTTCACCGATGGCGTCGAAAGGCTCCGCGCCTTGCACTCGTGCTCGATGTGCCGCCGCAACCCGGCCACCGTGGGATGCTGGCGTGTCATGTAATAATCGCGGATTGCCGATTCGATTACGCTCTCGATCTCCGGCTCCAGGCAACGGAACCCTCGGGCCGGACCCGGCTTCGGCGGAATCAAGGCGCTTGTCACCGGCTTCTCGCGATAGAGCGCCACGAGCGCATAGATGCGGCTCCGCTTAAGCCCTAATATGGCAGCGGCATCGCCGACCTCCGCCCGCGTCAAACGCTCTCGCTCTGCCAGCGGCCGTACGACGCGCTCCCGGCGCACCGCCTCGTGCCACTCTTCGTCGATGGCCGATTGATGATTGGGTTTGCTCTGCGGCATGACCGCCACCGTGACGATGTTCTGTATCGACATCGTCCGGTGATCCTGGACATCAATCCGGGGATCTTGGTTTATTTTCCACCGATCCTGGGAAACGCGGAAGATTTGAAATTGCTTGAACCTGAGTCCAGCGATCCCGGAAAATCGACAGGAGGCCCGGCGGCGCTAGGATGACGCCATGCTCCCAGACCGCCCGCTGATGGCCCCGGACGCCGCCATTCCCTTCGCTCTGGTCCCGACCCTGACGCCCGCCGAGGTCGCGCGCCTGCGCACGGCCTTCGCCGCGCGTGCCATGGCGGCGCCCACCCGGCGCGCCCTGCTCGGCGACGCGCGCCTGTTCGTGGCATGGTGCGGGCAGACCGGGCGTCCGGCGATGCCAGCCAGCCGGGAAACCGTGGCGGCCTTCCTGGCCGCGGCTGCCGTCGACGGCCGCTCCTCCGCCACCCTGCGGCGCTACCGCAGCTCGCTCGCCTGGTGGCACGCCGCCGGTGGCTTCGCCAACCCATGCGCCGGGGCGGCCGTCGCGGTGCCGGTGCTCGAACCCAACCTGACCGATGCCGCGATGGCGGCGCTGCACAGCTTCATGGCCGTCGCCCAGCGCGGCTATGCCAAGGCGACCCTGCGCGCCACCGCGGCCGACATTCGGCTGTTCGCCGGCTGGTGCGGGCAGCACGGGCTGTCCTGGCTGCCGGCCGAGCCGGCGACGGTCGGGCACTACATCCGGGAACTCGGCAGCTCCCGCAAGCCAGCGACCATCGCGCGCTACCTCGCGTCGATCAGCCTGATCCACCGCGCCGCCGGGCACGCCGACCCCTGCCGGCACTGGAGCGTGACGTTGGAACGGCGCGGCCACGCGCGTGCGGTGGGCTCCGAGCGGCGGCAGGCGGCCGCCCTGACCGACGCCATGCTGGCGCCGATCCTCGACCGCCTCAATCCGGCCCAGCCCGACCGGCCGAAACCGCTGAAGCCGATCGATCTCCGCGACCGGGCGCTGCTGTTGGTCGGCCGCGACACCCTGGCCCGCGCCGACGAGCTGGTGGCGCTGCGCTGGGAGGACCTGCACTCGGTCGATCTTGCGTTGAACCCGGATGCGCAGCCGGGTGAGGCGACCATCCGCATCCGCCGCTCCAAGACCGACCAGGACGGGGAGGGCGCCGAGGCCTGGCTGTCGGCTGAGGCCGTGGCGGCGCTCGTCGCTTGGCGGGCGGTGGCGCCGCGATGGCCGGCCGAACCGGACGGGGAGGGGCCGCGCACCCGGGACGGGGCTTTCCTGTTCTGCCACCTGTCGCGCAGCGGGGCCGGCGAACGGATGAGCCCGGCGGCGGTGCGCCGCGTGGTGGAACGGCGCACCGGCGACGCCAACCCGCTGGCCGTCGGCTTCAGCGGCCACAGCTTGCGGGTCGGCGCCGCCCAGGACCTGCTGGCCGCCGGCGTCGACCTGCCCGGGCTGATGCAGGCGGGGCGCTGGTCCTCACCGGTGATGCCGGCGCGCTACACAGAGCGCCTGCGGGCGACGCGGGGCGCGGTGGCCCGGGTCCGGCGGGAAAAGGAGAAAGGGTGACACCTGCGGCGTCTTGGTGAGACGTTCGCCGTTATGCAGCGGCCCCCAGAGCGCTTCGCCCAAGGATACCTCGGCCAAGATGACCAGCCGCTACGAACGCCGCCGCGGCCGTTTCCGCGTCACTCTCACCCAGGCGACCGGCTTGTGAGGCTGCCCCGAATCTCGGTCAGCATCGTGCAGGACAGCACGATATACGTTAAGCCGGAACAGCGAGCATTAGCGGACAATGGGTGAAGTCTGCTTTGCGCCAAAAGCGGACCGCATTGATCGACAGGTATCACGCCCGTACGTGGTGGACATATTTATGCCACGGTGACCCGGGCGAGCCTGCGGAGGCTGGTATCGTCGATACTGACCAAATTGGTGAGATGCCGGCTCTACAGGTGCGGGGCGGCTTAACAACGCCGCATCCGCAAAACGGATTGCCTTGATTCGCCCACCATCACTTCGACGATGAGTCTTGGTGCGGTGGCGGATATTCCCGATGGTTGGCGAAGCGGGAAGGGGTGACGCCGAAATGGCGGCGGAACATCGCGGTGAAGGCGCTCGGGCTGTCGTAACCGAGGTTGAGCGCCACAGTGGTGACGGAGGCGCCGGTCATCAGCATCTCCGCCGCCTGGAACAGGCGGAGACGCTGGCGCCAAGCCGAAAAACTCATTCCCGTCGCGTCGGCGAAGCGGCGGGTGACGGTGCGCCGTGACAACCCGACCACGTCCGCCAGCGCATCGAGCGACCGGTCGTCCGCCGGGTCGTCGACGATCATGCGGGCGATCTGCGCCATCGCGCGGTCGGCCGGCATCGGCAGATGTTCATGCTCCAGCGGCAGTGCCGCGATTTCGTCGAGGACCACCAGCCCGAGCCGCTCCTCGCGCGTGCCGGGATCGGCGCCGTCCTGCCAATGGCTGATGCGGGCAATCCCCTCCCGCAGCAGGCTAGGGGTGGAGGCGCTGCCGAAGCGGTCCGGCAACCGGCCGCACATCTCCGGCGCCACATAGACGTACCAGCCGGAGAAATTCCCGCACAACCGCAACGCATGTTCCTGCCCCGGCGGGATCCAGGCGGAATGGCCGCTCGGCACCATCCAGTTGCCCTGGCGGGTGTAGATCGTCAGCAGGCCGGTGGATACGACCACGGCCTGCCCGCGGGCATGGCTGTGCCAGCGGATCGTCACCGGCTTCGTCCCGCGCTCCCGCCCGATCGCCAGCACCGTCGGCTGTTCGGGCGCATCCAGGCTGGCAAGCGAATAATTCAGCAGCCGCATGGCCTCGTCTCGATAGTTCCTGTCCCGCCCGCAGGAGCGGAATGCAATGAGGAATGATACTCATTCTCATTAGGGGCCGGTAGATGCTTCCGGCGCACAGCAGGACAAACGACAGAGGATGCGATGGGGCAGACGGTGCGGATCCGGGCGGCGGAGAGCCGGAGGAAGAAGAAGAGCCGGCGCAATGCCGCGATTCCGGCGATGCTGGCGGCGGCGGCGACCGTCTGGACGCCGGTTTGGGCACAGGATGCGGCCGGGCAGCAAGGGGTTGGGCAGCAGGCGGTTGGACCGCAGGGCGGCGCGACGCTCAGCCTGCCTGCGGTGTCGGTGACGGCGAGCCCCGGCAACCCGGCGCTGGCGGCCGACGGCTACGTCGCTCCCGCCGCGGTGGGCGCCACCAAGACCGGCACCGCCCTGCTGGAAACCCCGCAGACCGTCACCGTCATCACCCGGGAGGAGCTGGACGCCCGCCGGCCGCAGACCGTCCGGTCGGTCCTGCGCTACGCCCCCGGCGTGCAGATCAGCGAGGACGCCGACAACCGGCTGGACAGCCTGTCGGCGCGCGGCTTCGCACTCGACCAGTATCTGAACGGGCTGAAGCAGCTCTCCGGCACCTGGGCGGTGCCGAAGACCGAGCCCTACCTGCTGGAACGGGCGGAGGTGCTGACCGGCCCCTCCTCCGTCCTCTACGGGCAGGCGTCGCCCGGCGGCATCCTCAACATGGTCGCCAAACGGCCGACCGCCGAGCCGCTGCATCAGGTGGAGGTCCAGACCGGCACCGGCGCCATGATGCAGGGCGCCTTCGACCTCGGCGGGCCGCTCGACAAGGAGGGCCGCGTCCTCTACCGGCTGACCGGCATCGGTCGGTCCGTCGAAACCCAGACCGACCACACCAAGGAACAGCGCATCGCAATCGCCCCGTCGGTGACCTGGAAGCCGGACGACGACACCAGCCTGACCCTGCTGGCCGGCTACCTGCACGACCCGAAGGGCGGCATCTGGAACCTGCTGCCTTATTCCGGCACGCTGCAGCCGAACCGCTACGGCAAGATCTCGCCCAGCTTCTACACCGGCGACACCGGCTTCGAGAGCTTCAAGCGCGACCAGACTCAGATCGGCTATGAGTTCGAGCACCGCTTCGACAAGGCACTGACGGTCCGGCAGAACGCCCGCTACACCCACATCGACGTCGATTACGCCTCGGTCCAGGGCTTGAACCTCCGGGCCGACCAGCGGACTCTGAACCGGCAGACCTACACCGCCGACGAGCGGCTCGACACCTTCGCCATCGACAACCAGGCGGAGCTGAAGCTGGAGACCGGGCCGCTGTCGCACACTCTGCTTGCCGGCCTCGACTACCAGCGCATCGGCTGGGACAATTTCACCCGCTTCGGCACGGCGCCGACGCTGGACATCCTGACGCCGAACTACAATCAGGTCATCACGCTGCCCGGCGTCTTCCAGAACGCCTATCAGACTCAGAGCCAGGTCGGCGCCTATCTCCAGGACCAGATCCGGCTGGGCGGCTGGTCGCTGCTGCTTGCCGGGCGCGAGGATTGGGCGACGACCGACAGCGAGAACCGCCTGACCAACCGGCGGACCAGCCAGTTCGACCGCGCCTTCACCGGCCGGATCGGGCTGACCTACCTGTTCGACAACGGTCTGGCACCCTATGCCAGCTACGCGACCTCCTTCCAGCCGGTCGCCGGCACCAACCGCCAGGGCGCCGCCTTCGAACCGACCAAGGGCAAGCAGGTCGAGGTCGGGGTGAAGTTCCAACCCAAGGGCCTCAACAGCTTCGTCACCGCCTCGGCCTTCGATCTGCGCCAGACCAACGTCACCACGCCCGATCCGGTCAACGCCAACTTCGGCGTCCAGACCGGCGAGGTCCGCTCGCGCGGCGTCGAGCTGAGCGGCGTCGCCAGCCTGACCGACGGCTTGAGCGTCCGCGCCTCCTACACCTATCTCGACAACGAGATCACCAAGGACAACGCCGGCAACGCCGGCCACCGGCTGAACAACGTGCCGGCGCACATCGCCTCG
Source organism: Azospirillum melinis (assembly GCF_013340935.1). Lineage (GTDB taxonomy): Bacteria > Pseudomonadota > Alphaproteobacteria > Azospirillales > Azospirillaceae > Azospirillum > Azospirillum melinis. Next base: position 57,529 of record NZ_WHOS01000034.1, read on the forward strand.
CTGTGGGCCGACTACACGATCCAGGAGCAGGCGCTGAAGGGGTTGGGCTTCGGCGGCGGCGGCCGTTACGTCGGGTCGACCTACGCCACCAACGCCAACACGGTGAAGATCCCGGACTACGCGGTGTTCGACGCGGCGGTCCACTACGACCTGGGGCAGGCGGTGCCATCCTTGCAGGGGACGCAACTGTCGGTCAATGCCTCGAACATCTTCGACAAGGAGTATGTGTCGGTCTGCTCGGCCGTCGGCTGCCGCTGGGGACTGGGCCGCACGGTCTATGCCAGCGTCCGCTACTCCTGGTGACATCCATGGTCGATAGGGCTTTCCCCCTGTCGCGGCGCAGCCTTCTGGGCGGCGCCGTCGCCTTTGGCCTGGGCGGGCTGGCCGCCTTGAAGACGGCGACGGCGGCTCCCCCGCGGCGGGTCGCCGTGCTCGACTGGGGGCTGGCGGCCTGCTGCGTCGCGCTGGGCTGCGTCCCGGTCGGCGTGCCGGCGCCGTCCTGGGGCACACGCTACGCCGGCGCCCCGGCGCTGCCGGCCGGGGTGGTCGATGTGGGCCTGCTGTTCACGCCGAACTTCGAGCTGCTTCAGGCGCTGGAGCCGGACGCGATCCTGATCACGCCGGGGCTGGAGGCGATGCGTGGCCCGCTGGAGCGGGTGGCGCCGGTTGTCACCGTGACGCTCGACCGGCCGGGGGCCGGCGTGCTGGAGCGGGCGGGATCGGAGACGCGGCGGCTGGCCGCCCTTCTCGGGCTGGAGGCGGCGGCCGAGACGCTGGCCGCCCGCGCCGAGGCGGCGCTGGAAGAGGCCGCGGCCACGCTGGCGCCGCTGGCCGACCGGCCAGTCTGGCTCGTCAATATCCTCGACCAGCGCCACGTCAACGTCTTCGGTTCATCGAGCCTGCACCATGCGGTGCTGGGCCGGCTCGGGCTGCGCAACGCCTGGAATGGGGAATCGTCGATGGGCGAGTTCGTCCCGGTCGGGTTGGAGCGGCTGGCCGGAGTGCCCGACGCGCGGCTGGTCAATGTGGCGCTCGGCGGCTTTGGCCGGTTGACGGCCATGGCGGCGAATCCCTTCTGGCAGGCGATGTCTTTCGCGCGCGACGGGCGGACGTACGAGATCGGCTCCGTCCTCGGCTCGGCCGGTCTGCCGGCGGTGGAGCGGCTGGCCCGGCTGCTGACGGCGGCGCTGTCGCCGGTGGAGGCGGTCCGTGGCTGACAATCGTTACCGTTGCGGGGGGCTGGTCGGTCTTCTGGCGCTGCTTGCCGCCGGGCTGACGGCGGTGGCGGCGCATCCCTATTTGCCGGGCTCGCCGGGCGACGTCGAAACCTGGCGCTGGCTGCTGGCGGGCGACAGCGGCGACGTGCGGCGGCTGATCCTGACCGACAGCCTGCTGCCGCGCCTGTGCGCCAGCCTGCTGTGCGGCGGCGCCCTGGCACTGGCCGGGGTGCTGTTCCAGCAGGTTCTGCGCAACCCCCTGGCCGAACCCTCGACCCTGGGCGTCGCCGGCGGCGCGCAACTGGCATTGATGGCGACGGCGATGCTGGCCCCCGGTCTGGGCGTCGGCTCCGGCGGCATGCCACGCGGTCTGGTTGCGTTGGCCGGCGGAGCCGGAGCGGCGGCGCTGGTGGTCGGGCTGGCGTGGCGGGCGGCGCTGGCGCCGGCCGTCGTCATCCTCGCCGGGTTGGCCGTCGGTCTGACCTGCAGCGCGCTGGCCAGCGGCCTGATGCTGTTCAACGGCGCCGGGTTCCAGGCCCTGTTCCTGTGGGCGAGCGGATCGCTGAGCCAGAACGGCTGGGCGATCCCGCAGGCGCTGGCCCCGCAGCTGGCGGCCGGGGCCGCCCTCACCCTGCTGCTGGCGCGGCCGCTCGCCCTGCTCGATCTGGGGGCGGAGGGCGCCGTCGGCCTCGGTGTTCCGGTACGGGTCCTGCGGCTGGCGGCGCTGGCGCTGGCGGTGGCGCTGAGCGCGGCGGTGGTCAGCGCCGCCGGCGTGATCGGCTTCGTCGGGCTGGCTGCCCCGGCGATGGCGCGGCTGGCCGGCGCCCGCAGCCTGGACGCCCGGCTGGCCTGGGCACCGCCGCTGGGTGCCGCGCTGCTGTGGCTGGCTGACGCGGCGGCGCAAACGGTCCCGCAACTGGCTGGCGGCGGCCGCGAGCTGCCGACCGGAACGCTGACCGCGCTGCTCGGTGCACCGCTGCTGTTGTGGCTGCTGACCAGGCCCGGTGGCCAGGGCCGCGGCCTGCCGGTCACAGCCGAGGCGCCGTCGCACCGGCTGGCGCGGCCCATCCCCTGGCTGGCAGCCGGGCTGCTGGTCCTGGCGCTCGCCGTTTGGCTGGCGCTGACGGTGGGGCAAGGGGTCGGCGGCTGGCGCTTGAGCGGCTGGACGGAGCTGCAGCCGCTGCTGTACTGGCGGGCGCCGCGCATGGCGGCGGCGATGGCCGCCGGGGCGATGCTGGGGGCGGCCGGGGTGCTGCTGCAACGGCTGACCGGCAACCCGATGGCCGGGCCGGAGGTGTTGGGCATCAGCACCGGCGCCGCCTTCGGCGTCATCCTGCTCCACCTCGCGGTTCCCGCTTTTCCGGTCGAGGCGCAGGTGGCCGCCGCCGGGGCCGGCGCGCTGGCGACGCTGGGTGCGGTGCTGCTGCTCGGCCGTCGGCACGGCCACGCGCCCGAACGGTTGCTGCTGACCGGCGTGGCGCTGACCACCGTCTTCGGCGCGGTGGTGGCGCTGCTGCTGTCGAGCGGCGACCCGCGCGCCTTTATCCTGTTCCGCTGGCTGACCGGCTCGACCTATCTGGTGACGCCGGCCATCGCCATGGCCGCCTGGGCCGCTGCCCTGCCGCTGCTTGCCCTGCCGCTGCTCTGCGCCCGCTGGCTGGAGATCCTGCCGCTCGGCGAGGCGGCGGCGCGCTCTCTCGGCCTGCGGCTGCCGCTGGCGCGCGGGCTGGTTCTGCTGCTGGTCGCGGCGCTGACCACGGCGGCAACGCTGGTGGTCGGGCCGCTCAGCTTCGTCGGGCTGATGGCGCCGCACGCGGCCCGGCTGTTCGGGTTGCAGCGGGCGGTGCCGCAGCTGGCCGGGGCGGCGCTGGCCGGCGCCCTGGTCATGGTCGTGGCCGACTGGCTCGGCCGTGTCCTGCTGTTCCCCTCCCAGATGCCGGCCGGCCTGCTGGCGACCCTGCTGGGTGCTCCCTACCTTCTCTGGCTGTTGCGGCGATGAACGATTCCAAGCAAGATCCCAACCAGGACCGTTTCGCTCTGCTCTGCGCGGCGCTGGGCCTGCTGCGTCCCTTCTGGCCGACGGCCCTGGCCGCGACCCTGCTGGGGGTGGCCGGCGGCCTCGCCACCGCGGCGCTGCTGGCGCAGGTCAACCGCGGCCTCCAGGAGCCCGGCGGGGTCGGCGCCGGCTTCTTCCTGGCCTTCGCCGGCCTGTGCGGGCTGAGCGTGCTGGGTAAGGCGGCAGCCGGCGTCGGGAACAGCCTGACCGGCCAGAAGGTGATCGCGGCGCTGCGCAAGGACATCGCCGCCCGCATCCTGCGCGCGCCGGTCGCCGCCATCGAGCGGCAGCGGATTCACCGGCTGGTCGCCTCGCTGGTCAACGACGTTGAGGCGGTGAGCGTCTTCACCTTCAACGTCTCCGGCTACGCCGTGGCGCTGGCGGTGACGCTCGGCTGTTTCGGCTATCTGCTGGCGCTGTCGCCCGCGCTGCTGCTGCTGGTTCTGCTGGCGGTGGCGACCGGGGTGCTGGTCACCCACCACGCCCGCCGCGCCTGGATGGAGGATTACGCCGACGTCCGCGATGCCCAGGACGACCTTCAGAAGCAGTACCGGGCCATCACCGAGGGCGCCAAGGAGCTGCGCGTCGACCGGCCGCGCCGCCGCCGGGTGTTCGGGGTCCTGCTGGGCGGCGCGGTCGACCGCATCGCCCGCCGCAAGAGCCATGCCATGCGCCTGTTCTGGACGGCGGACGCCGTCGGCTCGGGCCTGTTCTTCCTGGTCATCGGCGTCGCGCTGCTGCTGCGCGAGCGGCTGGCGCTGGAACCGGCGGCGGTCAGCGGCTTCGCCATCGTGCTGCTCTACGTCAAGGGGCCGATCGACCAGCTCGTCGGCGCGCTGCCGGCGCTGGGACAGGCGCAGGTCGCCTTCCGGCGGGTCGCCCGGCTTGCCGCCGACTTCGACGGACGCGAGCCGGTGGCGCTGGAGGAGCCGGGCGGGCCGACGCCGGAGCTGCGCCACGCCATCGCGCTCGACGGCGTGCGCTACGCCTACCCGGCCGGAGAGGATGGCCGGCCGGGCTTCACGGTCGGGCCCATCGACCTGGAGATCCGGCGCGGCGAGATCCTGTTCATCGTCGGCGACAACGGGTCGGGCAAGACGACGCTGATCAAGCTTCTGCTCGGCCTCTACGCGCCGCAGGCAGGCGCCATCCGGCTCGACGGGCGGCCGGTCGCCGAGGCGGCCCGCGACGATTACCGCCAGCTTTTCGCCACCGTCTTCACCGACTATTACCTGTTCGACGAGGTCGGCACGCCTGGCGCCGGCCTGCCGTCGGAGGCGGAGCGCTACCTGGAACGGCTGGACATCGCACACAAGGTCTCGCTGCGCGACGGCGTCTTCTCCACCACCGACCTGTCGACCGGCCAGCGCAAGCGGCTTGCTCTGCTGAACGCCTGGGCTGCCGGGCGGCCGGTGATCGTCTTCGACGAATGGGCTGCCGACCAGGATCCGGGCTTCCGCCACCTCTTCTACACCGAGCTGCTGCCCGACCTGCGCCGCCAGGGCCGGGCGCTGGTGGTGATCTCGCACGACGACCGCTATTTCGGCGTTGCCGACCGTGTGGTCCACATGGCCGACGGGCGCATCGCGCTTGTGTCCGCGCCAGCGGTTCCGGAAGACATCGCAGGGAATGCCGGACGATGAGCGCCGCCTTTTTCGAACTGGAGGCCGTGGTCGCCTCGGTACCCGGCCGCACGTTGCTGCACCCGCTGACTCTTGCACTGGCCCCCGGCCGGGTCGTCGGGCTGATCGGGCACAACGGGTCGGGCAAATCGACCCTGTTGAAGCTGATGGCGCGCCAGCTCATCCCCTCGGCCGGGACGATCCGCTTCGAGGGCCACCCGCTCGCCGCCTGGAAGGCGCGTGCCTTTGCCCGACGCCTCGCTTATCTGCCACAGCAGACGCCCGCCGCCCCTGGCCTGCTGGTGCGGGAACTGGTGGCGCTCGGCCGATATCCCTGGCACGGGATGCTCGGCCGTTTCGGGCCCGGCGACCGGGAGGCGGTGGAGGACGCGATGGCTCAGACCGGCGTAGCGGACTTTGCCGGCCAGCAGGTCGACATGCTGTCGGGCGGGGAGCGCCAGCGGGTCTGGCTCGCAATGCTGCTGGCCCAGCGGCCGGGCGCCCTGCTGCTGGACGAGCCGACCTCCGCCCTCGACATCGCCCACCAGGTGGAGGTGCTGACCCTGATCCGCCGTCTCAGCCGTGTGCACGGTCTCGGCGTCGTCATTGTCCTGCACGACGTGAATATGGCCGCCAGTGTCTGCGACGAGTTGCTGGCCCTGCATAGCGGCCGGCTGATCGCCCGCGGCGCTCCCGACGAGGTGATGACCCCTGCAACCCTGGAGCGTATCTACGGCCTGCCCTTCGGGGTGATGCCGCATCCGGTCTCGGGCCGCCCGCTCGGCTACGTCGCACAGCCTGTTCCGGGCGTGGAATGATGGAAAGGACTTTTGGCTGCTTTGGTGCTGGCTGTGCAGAAGGGGATTTGAGATCTGAGGCTGCGGCCCGCGGCAACCAGGGCACTGCTTGGCTTTTCCTGTCTCGATGCGGCCACCCGGATCAGCGACGCCGCCGTCCGCTTCGGGTCAGATTCGGACGTTCGAGACTGCCTCCAAAGCGAGAACTGAACCGGCGGTGCTCCGCGTCAAGGCGGGCGCGGACGCGCCCCCGCCCTGCGGGCGGCTTCGGCCTTGCCCCGTCCGCGCCGCCGGTTCCCTGTGTTCGGCATCGGTGGGCGGCGAGCGCCGACCGTCAGCCTCTTACGCGGGCTTCGCTTCCCAGTTGGCTCCGTTCGCGAGCATGGGTTTGTCGACAACCAGCTCGACGGGATGGCCCGTCGTGAGCACTAGAGACACGTCGTTGCGCCACCCCCGCCCTGCCTTGCTCTTACGGGAAGGTTACGCCGCCCTGACCCGCGACACGAAGGCGGCCACCTCGTTCTGCAGAAGGCCAGCTTCAGGCCGCCGAACTCGGCGCGCCAGCGGTAGTAGGTCTGCTCCGAGATGGCGTGCTCGCGGCAGGTCTCCGCGACCGTGCGCCCTTGCGCTACCGCCACCTCGATGGCGCGCAGCATGCTGATGATCTGCTCGGGGGTATGCCGCTTTCGACGGGCCATTCCTTCCTCCTGATTTGCCCATCCCTCAAATAGGGGCTGGAGCGGGTTCAGGGGGGCAGGTCACGCCCGCCCGCAAACTTTGCAACGGAACCATTGGAACCGCCTCTTCACCATGCTTGTCTGTAGAGATCCAAGGCGTCGTCGTAGCGGACATCGCGCCGATTGTTGATCAAAAGCCTCTGCACCTTCATGGCGTCAGCCGCCAGCATCGGCAGATCATCCTGCCGCACGCCAAGCTGTTCCAGCTGCTGTTCCATCGGCATGGCAGCAACGAGATCGCGCATGGCGTCGATGAAGGCAGCCACCGCTTCGTCCGGCGTGGCGAAGGAGCGGCCGGGCATGATCGCCGGAGCGAGTTCGGCATAGAGTTCCCCGGCCGCCGGTCGGTTGAACTCGAGCACCGGTCCGAGCATCAACGCGTTGCTCAGTCCGTGCGGCACGTGGAAATGGCCCCCCAGCGGGTAGGCCAGGGCGTGGACCGCCCCGACCGGCGCATTGGCGAAGGCGATGCCGGCAAGCAGCGAGCCCTGGAGCATCGCCGCGCGGGCGGCGACGTCGCGCCCGTCGGCGATGACGGCACGGATGTTGCCGCCCAGCAAGCCCAGCGCCCGCAGCGCGAGGCTGTCGGACAGCGGGTTCTTCTTGTGGCGGGTGGTGTAGGCCTCGATGGCGTGGACCATCGCATCGATGCCGGTCATCGCGGTGACCCGCGGCGGCAGCCCGAGCGTCAGACGGGCGTCGAGCACCGCCAGATCGGGGTAGAGCAGACTGGACACCACCCCCTTCTTCTCGCTGGTCGGCGTGGTGACGATGGCGATGGGCGTCACCTCCGACCCCGTGCCGGCGGTGGTCGGCACCTGGATCAGCGGCAGGCGCGGCCCCTTGGCGAGGCCGATGCCGTAGATGTCCGGCAGGTCCTGCGGCGTGCCGGCCAGCAGGGCGACCAGTTTGGCGGTGTCGAGCGAGCTGCCGCCGCCGAAGCCGATCACCCCGTCGGCTCCAGCGGCGCGCGCCGCCTGGACCGCCAGCGCCACCGACTCTTCCGGCGGGTCGGCCAGCACGTCGCAGAACAGGGCGCATGCCGTGCCGACGGTCTTGAAGCCGGCCTCGACCGGCTCCAGCAACCCGGCCGCCACCAGACCGGCGTCGGTGACGATCAGCGCGCGGCGGATGCCAAGGTCCTTGGCCATCTCACCCAGCCGGGCCGCCGCCCCCACCTCGCACACCAGCTTCGGCGTGGTTTCGAACACGAAGTCCATCATGTCTCGGTCCTCACCGGAAAGGGGTCAGGCGGTTTCGGCCGGCACGACCAGCCGCCCGAGCACCGTGCGGAGCGTCTCCGGCAGCGCCGCCGGGCGGCGCGTCTCGCGATCGACGTAGACATGCACGAAATGGCCGCAGGCCGCCGGGGTGGGGTCGTCGTTGCGGAAGAGCCCGACCTCGTAGCGGACGCTGCTGGTGCCCAGCCGCGCCACGCGCAGCCCGGCCTCGACCCGGTCAGGGAAGCTGACCGGCGCGTAGTAGCTGCAGCCGGTGTCCACCACCAAGCCGATCACCGGGCTGGTTTCGATGTCGAGCGCACCGTTCTCGATCAGGTACTGGTTCACCACCGTGTCGAAGTAGCTGTAGTAGACCACGTTGTTGACATGGCCATAGGCATCGTTGTCCATCCATCGGGTCGGGACGATCTGGAAATGGGGGTAGGAGGCGCGGGTGTCGTGCTTGCGGTCCATGAGGGTTCCTCCCTGTCTCTGGTTCGTTTCGGGGGCTCAGGCGACTTCGAACAGGCCGGCGGCGCCCATGCCGCCACCGACGCACATGGTGACGACGACATGGCGCACGCCCCGGCGCCTGCCCTCGATCAAGGCATGGCCGACCAAGCGGGCGCCCGACATTCCATAGGGATGACCGACGGCAATGGCACCGCCGTTGACGTTCAGCCGCTCGTCAGGAATGCCGAGCCGGTCGCGGCAGTGGATTACCTGCGCGGCGAAGGCCTCGTTCAGCTCCCACAGCCCGATGTCGTCGACGGTCAGGCCGTGCTGCTTCAACAGCTTCGGCACCGCGAAGACCGGGCCGATCCCCATTTCGTCCGGGTCGCAGCCGGCGACCGCGATGCCCCGGTAGAGGCCAAGCGGGTGCAGGCCCCGGCGTTCGGCCTCCGCCGCCTCCATCAGCACGCTGGCCGACGCCCCGTCCGACAGTTGCGAGGCGTTGCCGGCGGTGACGAAGCGCCCTTCCCGGATTTGCTGGCCGTCGCGGAACACCGGCTTCAGCGCCGACAGCCCGGCCAGCGTGGTGTCCGGCCGGTTGCTCTCGTCACGGTCCAGCGTGACCGTATGGTGGGTGGTTTCGCCGGTCGCCTTGTCGAGACGGGTCATGGTGGTGGTGATCGGCACGATCTCCGAGTCGAAGCGCCCGGCGTCCTGCGCCTCGGCGGTGCGGGCCTGGGAGCGGGCGGCGTAGGCGTCCTGAGCCTCGCGCGGCACGCCGTAACGCGCCGCCACGATCTCCGCCGTCTCGATCATCGCCATGTAGACGTCGGGGCGGTGCTCGACCAGCCAGGGATCGCGCCATCGCTCGACGTTCATGCGGTCGGTCTGCACCAGCGACAGCGATTCCAGCCCGCCGCCGACCGCCACGGTCATGCCGTCGACGACGATTTGCTTGGCGGCGATGGCGATGGCCATCAGGCCGGAGGCGCATTGCCGGTCCACCGACTGCGCCGCCACCGAGGTGGGCAGTCCGGCGCGCAGCGCGCATTGCCGGGCCATGTTCATGTGGGTGGCGCCCTGCTGCAGCGCGGCGCCTAGCACCACGTCGTCGATCTCGGCGGGATCGATCCCGGCGCGGGCGACGGCATGGGCGATGGCGTGCCCGCCCAGCGCCTGCGCCTGGGTGTCGTTGAAGGCGCCCCGGTAGGCTTTGCCGATGGGCGTGCGGGCGGTGGATACGATGACGGCTTCTCTCACCGGTCTTCTCCTTGTCTCGGCCGGTTGGCTCAGCCGGCGGCGTCCGCCGCGCGCTTCAGGATGCGGTCGACATGGCTCAGGCCGGCGTCGATCTCGTGCTGGCGGTCGAGCGAGGCGATCCCGGCGAAGCGGGCAGCCACGGCCTCCGGCGTCCGTTCGCCCTCGGGCAGGAAGACGCCGTCCGATTCGACGATGGCGAGCCGGGCGTAGGTGCCGGCGCCGGCGAGAATCACCGTGCGGCTCGGCGCCTGCTCCGACACCAGGAACAGCGCCGCCGGGGTGACGAAATCCGGGTTCAGCCGGGCCAGCGCCGTCTCGTCGAGGATGTCGGAGGTCATACGGGTCGCCGCCGTCGGGGCGACCGCATTGACGTGGATACCGTTGCGGATGCCCTCCAGATGCAGGACGTTCATCAGCCCGACCAGCCCGGCCTTCGCCGCGCCGTAGTTCGACTGGCCGAAATTGCCGTAGACGCCCGAGGTCGAGGTCGTCATCAGGACACGGCCATAGCCCTGCGCCCGCATGATCGGCCAGACCGCGTGGGTGACGTTGGCCGCCCCCATCAGATGCACGTCGACGACCGAGCGGAAATCCTCCAGCTCCATCTTGGCGAAGCTCTTGTCGCGCAGGATGCCGGCGTTGTTGATCAGCACGTCGATGCGGCCCCAAAGGCCGAGGGTGCGCTCGACCATGGCGGCGACCTGCGCCGGGTCGGTGACGTTCGCGCCGTCGGCGATGGCCTCGCCGCCCCGGCCGCGGATCTCCGCGACCACAGTCTCGGCGGCGGTCTCGGCGGTGTCGGGGGCGCCGCGGCCGTCGCGCCCGCCGCCCAGGTCGTTGACCACCACCCTGGCGCCGCGCGCCGCCAGTTCCAGCGCGTAGCCGCGCCCCAGCCCGTTCCCCGCCCCGGTGACAATGGCGACCCGCCCGTCGAAGCGGATGCCGTCGGGATCGATTCCGTTGGATTGAATGCTCATGCTGCGTTCACCTGTTCTTTCAAGAGGGTCAGGATGATCCAGTCGGCCGCCAGTGCCGGCTTTCCGCCGCCTTCGATCTCCACCGTTACCGCATAGCGCGCGACCAGTTCCCGATCCGACCGGCGGGTTGCCTCGCTCAACACGAAGCGGGCGCGGACCCTCGCGCCGGACTTGACCGGGGCGAGGAAGCGGACGCGGTCGAAGCCGTAATTGATGACCATCGCCTCTCCGGCGATCGCCGGCAACACGCCCTGGCCCATCGCGGTCAGCAGCGACAGCGACAGGAAGCCATGGGCGATGGTGCCGCCGAAGGGGGTTTCGCGGCTTGCCCGTTCGGGATCGACATGGATGAACTGGTGGTCGTCGATGACGTCGGCGAAGGCGTCGATGCGCGTCTGGTCGATCACAAACCAGCGCGACACACCGATCTCGCCGCCGGCGCGCAGCTCCAGATCCCCGGCGGAAATGGGTTCGTTCATTGGGCGCGTTCCCGTGGTCGTTTGGGCCGTGTTCATGTGGGCCATATCCGTCTGGCCTTCGGTTGGGTGCGCCCGCCGCAAAGTTTGCTTGCGTCACGCACAAAAAACCTACCAAGTAGTATGTGAGCCTGCCCGCTCTGTCCAGGCAGAAATGTTGCCTGTGGGATGGATTGGTCCTAGCTTCGCGTAACCGGCCGCTGCCGGGGTGCCGCGAGGGGACGATGTGGGCGGAACGGGTTGACCGCCGACGAAATTATCGAGTTGGAACTGGACGATGAGCAGTGAAAAGAGCCAGCTGTCACCCCGCATCGACAAGACCGGGAACATCGATATCCTAACCGCCGCTGCCGAATGCTTCATGGAGCAGGGATATCACGCGACGAGCATCGATGACGTGGCGCGGCGTCTCGGCGCTACGAAGGGGCGCATCTACCATTATTATCGCTCGAAGACGGAGCTGTTCTTCGACGTTCACCGCGAGGGAATGCGGCGCAACTTCGAGGCCGTCACCCCGGTGATGAAGGGGCCGGAACCGGCGGCGGCGCGCCTCAGCGCCATGTTCCGCCAGCACGCCCTGTCGATGATGGAGAATCTCGCCCTGGAGGCGGTGGTCGTGCAGGGGGTCGAGATGCACCGCTTCGGCGCCACGACGCCCGAGCAGCGCCGCACGCTGGCCGAGCTGATGACCGTGCGCAACGACTTCGAAAGCCTGTTCAAGCGGGTCGCCTATGAGGGGGTCGAGGACGGTTCGATCCGCACCAGCGACGTGTCGGTGGCGGTCAAGGTGGCGCTGGGCGCCATCAACTGGCTGTCGATCTGGTACCGCCCCCGTCCGGCCGAGACCCGTGACGACCGCGAGATCCTCGCCGACAAGATCGTGGGTTCGATCATGCAGGGACTGAACGCGCCGGGATGAGCGAAAGCCCTTTTCCCATTGCGGGAGAGGGGGCCTCCGCCATCGTTGGAAACCCGAGCGTTCGACCGCCTCTCAGCCGAGCCTTTCGCGCTTGAGGCGGATGCCCGCGGCCTCGCGGTCCCAGCAATCCTCCGTCAGACCGTCGGCGCGCAACATGTGCTTCTGGAGCTTGCCGCTGGCCGTCTTGGGCAGTTCCTCCACCACGCGGACATAGCGCGGCACCATGTAGTGCGCCACCCTGGCGGCCAGGAAACCGACCAGTTCGGCAGGGTCGATCGCAGCGCCGGGGACCGGGGCGACGACCGCCAGCACCTCATCCTCGCCGACGTCGCTGGGCACGGCGACCGTCACCGCCTCGCGCACCGCCGGGTGGGCGCAGATCTCCGCCTCCAGTTCGAAGGAGGAGATGTTCTCGCCACGGCGGCGGATGACGTCCTTCAGGCGGTCGACGAAGAAGAAGCGGCCGTCCGCCTCCATGCGGAAGGCGTCGCCGGTGTGGAACCAGCCGTTGCGCATGGACGCCAGCGTCGCTTCCGGATTGCGGTAATAGCCGGAGCCGAGCGCCCAGGGCCGGTGCGAGCGGATGATCAGTTCGCCGACCGTGCCCGGTGGCAGTTCGGCATCGTTGCCGTCGACCACCCGCAGCTCGAAGCAGGGTCTGGCGCGGCCGCACAGGCCCGGCACCATCCCGTCCGGTCCGGCGGTCCGCGGCCCGGCAGTCAGCGGGCTGGCGATCTCGGTCATGTTGTAGACGGTGTGGAGTTCGACACCGAAGCGCGCGCCGAATCGGGGGGCGTCCTCGCCGAACGGGACGATGAAAACCTTCTTCAGAGTATGGTCGCGGTCCCGCGGATCCGGCTGCGCCTTCAGCAGGAAATTCGCCATGATGCCCAGAAGCAGGACCACCGTGCTGCCGGTGTCGCGGATCGACTCCCAGAAATCCGGCGTCCGGAACTCCGGAACCATTGCCAGGGACCCGCCCTTGCCCAGCATGCAATAGACGTAAAGCGTGCTGCCGCAATGGAAAATCGGCCCGCAGATCATGCAGCGGTCGTCCGCCGTGATGCTGTCGAAGGCGTCCGGCCCCATCGTGTAGATCTGCACATAGGAGGTCACGACACCCTTGGCCGCGCCGGTCGTGCCCGACGAATACATGATCGCGTGGGGGTCCCAAGGCTGGATCGGCCGGTCGAGCGCGAGGGTAAGATCGGCGTCGGCCGGGGCATCGACCAGCGGCGCGATGGTGACGCCGGGTAGTTCCGGCGGGTCCAAATCCGCCGTGCCGACGGTCAGGATCCTGACCAGGGGCCCGCGATCGATCTCCGCCAGACGGCCGATCAGGGCGGCATGGGCGATGAGGACCGTGGCGCCGGCATTCTCCAGCATATGCTCCAGCGGGCGCCCGCGGCTCGCGGTGTTGAGCGGCACATAGACCGCGCCGAGATAGTTGATGGCGAACCACGCGGTCAGCAGATCCGGCCCGTTTCCCATCCAGCACAGCACATGGTCGCCCTGGCGGACGCCCTGCGCCCGCAGGGCCGCGGCGCGGCGGCGGACACGCTCCAGCGTCTCGCGGTAGCTCCAGCTTTCGCCCCGCCAGAAGGCGACGAACACCGCGTCGGGCTGCCGCGCGGCCTGACCTTCCAGAAGATTGCGCAGCACGCACTCCTCCGCCGTGGGGATCCGCGCCCAATCATCGCCATGCATCGCCGAAAACCCTCCCTGTTCTTTTCAAACCCTGTCCGGACCACGGGCCTCGCGCCCGTGATGGCTGCTGCCGTCCATATGTTTGCACCGCCAATCAAAAGATTGCAACATACTCGGTAGAATGTTAGGCAGGAGACATCAACGATAACCGCTGGCGGCGCCGGCGAAGCCCCGGTGGGGAGGAGCAAACGGGATGAGTGTTGTTTCAATCGAGCATGCGGACGGGGTGGCACTGGTCCGCTACGACCGCGGCGGGCGGGCCAACGCCCTGAGCGCATCGGCGATGGAGGAGTTGACCGACGTCGCCCACCGCCTGCGTGCCGACACCACCTCGCGGGCGGTGGTGCTGACCGGCACCGCCACGGTGTTTTCCGGCGGCATCGACCTGTCCGATCCGCTACTCTGGCCTACCGGCGCGGATGTGCTGGAACAGCACGCTGCGGTCGAGCGCGGGCGCGCCCTGTGCGATGCCTGGGCGGCGCTTCCACAGCTCACCATCGCCGCCGTCGAGGGGCCGGCGGTCGGCGGCGGCGGCGTGCTGGCGCTGGCGCTGGATCTGCGGGTCTTCGGACGGGGCGCGCATTTGCGGCTGCCGGAGGCCCGGCTCGGCTTCAACCTCGCCTGGGGCGGCTTGCCGCGTCTGGTTTCGCTGGTCGGTCCGGCGCGGGCCAAGCGGCTGCTGTTCACCGACCTGCGGGTCGATCCGGCGCTGGCGCTCGATTGGGGCCTGGCCGACCTCGTTGCGGAGGATGGCGCCGCGGTTGACGAAAGCCTGCGGATGGCGCGCGACGCGGCGGCGGTTCCGCCGCTGGCCCTGCGCATGACCAAACGAGCCATCGACGCCCAGACCGACCAGATGCGGCTGGCCCATGGGGACAGCGACCAGTTCCTGCTCGGTCGCCTGCTGCGTGACGCGGCGGCAGCCAAGGGCTGAGACAATTCTTCAAATCAACCGGAACCGGGAGGACAAACGCATGAAGACGCTCAAGACCGCTCTGCTTGCGGGCATCGCCGCCTTCGCCTTGACCGGCGCATTGGCCGGCACGGCGCAGGCGCAGATCTCCGACAATGTGGTGAAGATCGCCGTGCTCGACGATATGACCGGCATCTATGCCGACCTTGCCGGACGCGGTTCGGTGGTCGCCGCGCAGATGGCGGTGGAGGATTTCGGCGGCAAGGTCAAGGGCGCGCCGGTCCAGCTCGTCTTCGCCGACCATCAGAACAAGGCCGACATCGCCGCCAGCGTCTCCCGCCAATGGATCGACCGCGAGCAGGTCGACGTGATCGTCGATGTCGGCAACTCCGCCGCGGCGCTCGCGGTGCAGGAGGTGACGCGCGAGACCGGACGGGTTCACCTGAACTCCACCGCGGGCAGCACCGAACTGACCAACGAGAAATGTTCTCCGACCGGTGTCCACTGGACCTATGACACCTACGCGCTCGCCAATGGCGCCGGCCGCGCCCTGACCCAGCAGGGCAACAAGTCATGGTTCTTCATCACCGCCGACTACACCTTCGGCCGCAGCCTGGAAACCAACACGGCGAACGCGGTGAAGAAGGCCGGCGGCGAGATCCTGGGCACCGTCCGGGCGCCGGTGGCAACGCCGGATTTCTCCTCCTTCCTGCTTCAGGCGCAAGCGTCGGGTGCGCAGGTGGTGGCGCTCGCCAACGCCGGCGGCGACTTCGTCAATGCGGTGAAGCAGGCCAACGAGTTCGGCCTGACCCAGGGCGGCCAGAAGATGGTCGGCATGCTGGTCTTCCTGACCGACATCGACAGCCTCGGCCTCGACGTGACCAAGGGAATGATCATCACCACCGGCTGGTACTGGGACACCGACGAGCGGACGCGGGAATTCGCCAAGCGCTTCGGCCAGCGCCATGAGGGCAGGATGCCGACCATGGTGCAGGCCGGTGTCTATTCGGCGGTGTTGAACTACCTGAAGGCCATCGACGCCAGCGGCACCGACAAGGGCCTGACCGTGGTCAACCAGCTGAAGACCATGCCCATCGAGGACATGTTCGCCCGCAACGGCAAGGTCCGCGCCGATGGCCGCATGGTCCACGACATGCACCTCGTCGAGGTCAAGAGCCCGCAAGAGTCCAAGGGACGTTGGGATTATTACAGGATTCTCAGCACCATCCCCGGCAATGACGCCTTCCTGCCGCTGTCCGAAAGCAAGTGCCCCCTCGTGAAGGGCTGACGGACGGAGACGGGAATGGACACCCCGGCCGGCGATCCCGCATGGAATCGGCGGCCGGGGCTGCACGACCGACGAACGGCAAGGGATCGCACCGCCGATGACCGACGACATCATCCTGGAAGCGCGCAACCTGACGAAGGAGTTCAAGGGGTTCGTGGCGGTGAAGGAGGTGAACCTCCAGGTTCGCCGCGGCACCATCCACGCGCTGATCGGCCCGAACGGCGCCGGCAAGAGCACGGTGTTCAACCTGCTGACCAAGTTCCTGACGCCGACGCGTGGCCAGATCCTCTACAAGGGCCGTGACATCACCCGCACCAAGCCGGCCGACATCGCATGCAAGGGGCTGGTCCGCTCCTTCCAGATCTCGGCCGTGTTTCCGCACTTGAGCGTGCTGGAGAATGTCCGCGTCGCGCTGCAACGGCCGCTCGGCACCAGCTTCCATTTCTGGAAATCCGAATCGTCGCTCCATGACCTGCACGGCCGGGCACTGGAACTGATCGAGGCGGTCAACCTCACTCCCTGGGCCGGTCACACCGCCGCCGAGCTGCCCTATGGCCGCAAGCGCGCGCTGGAGATCGCCACCACCCTGGCGCTCGACCCGGAGGTGATGCTGCTCGACGAGCCGCTGGCCGGAATGGGCCATGAGGACATCGAGGGCACCGCGGCACTCATCAAGCGCGTCGCCGCCGACCGCACCGTGCTGATGGTGGAGCACAACCTGTCGGTCGTCGCCCATCTGTCGGACACCATCACCGTGCTCCGCCGCGGCGAGATCCTGGCGGAGGGACCCTACGAGGTCGTCTCCAGGAACCCGCAGGTGATGGAAGCATATATGGGCACGGGGGGGACCGGACATGCCTGACGGCGCGATGACCAAGACTGCGATGCTGGAGATCGCCGACCTGCACGGCTTCTACGGCGAGAGCCATGTGCTGCACGGCGTCTCGCTGGAGGTACGGCAGGGCGAGGTGGTGACGCTGCTGGGCCGCAACGGCGCCGGCAAGACCTCGACCATGCGCGCCATCATGGGGATCATGGGCAAGCGCACCGGCTCCATCCGCTTCCAGGGCACCGAGCTGATCGGCA
>NZ_WHOS01000035.1 GCF_013340935.1 Azospirillum melinis
TCCGCCCCCGCCCCCGGTGCTGGACCCCAGCGTCGGCAGTGACCGGCCGCATGCCGTGACCACCGCCGAGGATACGTCGGTCGCGCTCGGCCTGAAGGACGGTCTGGCGAACTGGCAGGATGTCTCCACGGTCACCCTGTCGGGCATCCCGGCCGGCGCCAGCCTGACCAACACGGCCGGCGATACGCTGACCGTCACCGGCGGCTCGATCACGCTGACCAAGGCGCAGCTGGACGGCCTGAAACTGACCCCGCCGTCGAACAGCGATGCCGATTTCACGCTCTCCATCGACGTGGTTTCGGGCAGCAGCAACGCCCACACCACGCTGACGCAGGCCGTGACCGTCACCGCCGTCGCCGACAGCCCGCTGCTGACCGTGCAGACGGCGTCCGGCAACGAGGACACCGCCATCGCGCTGGACATCACCGCCGCGCTGGCCGACACCGACGGGTCGGAAACGCTCGCCAGCATCATCATCGAAGGGGTGCCGGCCGGCGCCTCGCTGTCAGCCGGCTATCTCGACTCCACCACCGGGCGCTGGGTGCTGACGCCGGGCCAGCTGGCCGGGCTGAAATTCACCCCGCCGCACGATGCCAGCGGCACCTTCCAGCTGACGGTGACGGCGGTCTCGCGCGAGATCAGCAACGCCGACCGCGCGACCACGACCAAAACGCTGAATGTCGAGGTGGCGCCGGTCAGCGATGCCCCCGCCATTTCCGTCAGCGCCGCCACGGCGCTGGAGGATCATGCCGCAAACCTGTCCATCGACGCCGCGGTCACCGATCTGGTCGGCACCGGCGAGGTAATCACCGCCCTGCGGGTGACGGTTCCGGCCGGCTTCACCCTGTCGGGTGGAACGTCGCTCGGCAACGGCGTCTACGACCTGACCGGCCTGTCGGCGAGCGACCGCGCGGCCCTGAAGCTGACGCCGCCGGCCAACTATTCCGGCACGGTGACGCTGACGGTGGAGGCGGCCTCCCAGGACGGCACGGCGGCCCCCGCCTGGTCGACCAAGAGCTTCTCGGTCACCTACACCGCGGTCGCCGACGCGCCGACCGTCACGGTCCATGACACGACGGGGGCGGAGGATACCGCAATCGCCCTGAACCTGTCGGCCAGCCTCGTCGACACCGACGGGTCGGAGACGATGGCGGTCATCCTGTCGGGCCTGCCGGCCGGTGCCGTGCTGAACCATGGCTCCAACAACGGTGACGGGTCCTGGACCCTGAAACCGTCGGAACTGGCCGGCCTGACCGTCACGCCGCCGCGCAACTATTCAGGCGGCATGGACCTGACGCTGACCGCCACCAGCCTGGAAAGCTCCAACAAGGACACGGCGAGCACCACCGCCACCATCCATATCGACGTGACGGCAGTGGCCGACGCGCCGACCGTCATCGTCGCCAACGCCTCGGGCAGCGAGGACACCGCCATCGCGCTGAACCTGACGGCGGCGCTGGTCGACACCGACGGATCGGAGACCATGGCCATCGTGCTGTCCGGCCTGCCGGCCGGTGCGGTGCTGATCGACGCCAACGGCACCACCCTGACGCCCACCGCCGGCTCGGTCGCCCTGACCGCCGCCCAGCTGTCCGGGCTGAAGCTGATGCCGCCTGCCAACGCCGGCACCGACTTCAACCTGACTCTGACCGCGACGACGACGGAAGCCTCCACCGGCGCCACCGCCACCACCAGCCAGCTGTTCCGGGTCAGCGTCGATCCGGTCGCCGACCAGCCGATCATCACCTGGGCGCCGCTGACCGGCACCGAGGACACGGCCGTGCCGCTGAACCTCTCGGTGGCGCTGTACGACACCGACGGGTCGGAGCGGCTGGGGCTGCTGACGATTGCCGGCGTGCCGACGGGCGCGCTGCTGTCGGCCGGAACGAAGAACGCCGACGGCAGCTGGACCCTGACGCCGGCCCAGCTCACCGGCCTGACCCTGACCCCGCCCGCCAACAGCGATGCGGCGATCGCCCTGACCGTCACCGCCGTCAGCATCGAGTCCAACGGCAGCACGGCGAGCAGGACCGTCACCGTGCCGATCACCCTGGCCGCGGTGTCCGACACCCCGACCCTGACCGTGTCCGCCGCGACGGGCAACGAGGACACGGCCATCGCGCTGACGATCAATCCGGCGCTGACCGACACCGACGGCTCGGAGACGCTGACGATCACCATCAGCGGCATTCCGGCAGGCTCCAGCCTGAGCAACACGGCCGGCAACACGCTGACGATCAGCAACGGGTCGATCACCCTGACGCCGGCCCAGCTTGCCGGGCTGAAGATCACACCGCCGTCGAACAGCGATGCCGACTTCACCCTGACCGTCACGGCCATCGCCACCGACGGCAGCGCGGCACCGGCCAACACCAGCGCACCGCTCCTGGTCACGGTGAATCCGGTCACCGACACTCCGACGCTGACCGTGTCTCCCGCGACCGGCAACGAAGACACGGCCATCGCCCTGACCATCACCCCGGCGCTGACCGATCTGGACGGCTCGGAGACGCTGACGATCACGATCAGCGGCATCCCGACCGGCGCCACGCTGAGCAACAGCGCCGGCAATACGCTGACGGTCAGCAACGGGTCTATCACGCTGACCCCGGACAAGCTGGTCGGGCTGGCGATCACGCCGCCGTCGAACAGCGATGCCGATTTCAACCTGACGGTGACCGCCACCGCCAAGGACGGCAGTGCGGCTGCGGTGTCGGTGTCCTCGACGCTTGCGGTGACGGTCAACCCGGTGTCCGACACCCCGACGCTCAGCGTGTCCGCCGCAACCGGCAACGAGGACACGGCCATTGCGCTGGCCATCAACCCGGCGCTGACCGACACGGACGGCTCGGAGACGCTGACGGTCACCATCAGCGGCATCCCGGCGGGCGCCAGCCTCAGCAACACGGCCGGCAACACGCTGACGATCAGCAACGGTTCGATCACCCTGACGCCGGCGCAGCTTGCCGGGCTGAAGATCACGCCGCCGTCGAACAGCGATGCCGACTTCACCCTGACCGTCACCGCGACCTCGACCGACGGCAGCGCCGCTCCGGCCAGCACCGTTGCGCAGCTTGCGGTCACGGTAAATCCGGTTTCCGACACGCCCACCCTGCTGGTCAATCCGGCGACGGTGGCGGAGGACGGCACGGTCGCCCTGTCGATCACCCCGGCCCTGACCGATCCGTCGGAGACGCTGAGCGTCACCATCGCCAACATCCCGACCGGCGCCAGCCTGACCAACAGCGCCGGCAACACCCTGACGGTCAGCAACGGCGCGATCACCCTGACCCCGGCCCAGTTGGCCGGCCTGTCGATCACGCCGCCCCACGACAGCGGCACCAGCTTCACCCTGTCGGTCACCGCCACCTCGACCGACGGCACCGCCACGCCGGCCAGCCTGTCGCGCTCGCTCGCGGTGACGGTGACGCCGGTTGCCGACACCCCGACGCTGACCACACCGGCCGTCCATGGGCCGGAGGACACGGCGATCCCGCTGACCATCACCGCCGCATCCACCGACACCGACGGGTCGGAAACGGTGACGGTGCGGATCTCCGGCATGCCGGCGGGCGCCAGCCTGAACCACGGCACCCACAACAGCGACGGCAGCTGGACCCTCAGCGCGGCGGACCTGACCGGCCTGACCTACACCCCGCCGGCCGACGCCAACGGCACCGTCACCCTGTCGGTCACCGCGACCGCCCAGGACGGGGCCAGCAGCGCGGCGGTCACCCAGACCCTGGCGGTGACCGTCGATCCGGTGAACGACAAGCCGACGCTGGCCGCCGCCCACACCACCACCGTGATCGCCGCCGATGCGACCGACCATCCGGCCGTGGTTTCCGACGCGACGATCACCGATGTGGACAGCAGCGTCATGTCCGGTATGTCGATCCGCATCGCCGCCGGGTCGCAGACCGGCGACACGCTGAACCTCGACAGCCTGACCATCGCGACCGATCCGTCGACCGGACGCAAGACGGTGGCCGGCACCGGGATCGAGGTCAGCTGGGACGATGCCAACCACCAGCTGTCGCTGTCCGGCACGGCCTCCACCGCGACCTACACCGACATCCTCCACCATCTGGCCCTGACGCCCAACGGCAGCGGCGCCCGGACGCTGGAGGTGATGGTCAGCGACGATCAGGGGCTCTCCAGCGATCCGCTGGCGGTGCAGGTGCTGGTCTCGAACAGCGCGACGATGACCGGCAGCGCGGGTGCGGACATCCTGCATGCCGGCAGCAGCACCACCAGCATGTCCGGCGGGGCCGGCGACGACCTGTTCATCTTCGCCCCGCGCGACGGCAACCTGACCATCAATGGCGGGGCGGGCTGGACCGACGTGGTGGAGGTCGGCGCCTTCGTCGCCAATGCCGGCACCAACTGGATGCAGCAGCTGGACGGGCATGCCTACACGGTGGATCCGTCAGGCCACGGCCTGACCTTCACCCAGGAGACGACCGTCACGCTGGAGGACCAGAACCATCACCAGCTGGTGCTGCAGAACATCGAACGGCTGACGTTCTGATGGGATGGGGCGGAATGGCGGGGCAGGAGCGGAAGAGGCGGCAGGCCGGGTCAGGCGACCGGCGTGCCGTCCGTCTTCTCCCCTCCGGCTTCGCCGTCGCCGCTGTCCGTCTGCATGTGGGTTATGATCCGCTTCATCAGCCGGCCCAGCATCGCCCGTTCGTTCGCCGCCATGGCGGCGATGGGCGGGCTCAGCGACTGGCGCAGGGGGTCGCGTTCCAGCAGGATTCGGCCTTCGTCGGTCAGGTCGAACAGCCAGCCGCGCTTGAATCCGGGGTGCGGGCGGCGGGTCAGCAGCCCTTTGTCCACCAGGGTGGAGACGGTGCGCGACACCGGTGCCAAGTGGATTTTCTGGAACCGCGCCAGCGCGGTCAGGGTGCGCGCCGGCTCCGGCGCGTCATGGAAATAGCGCAGAGCCACCCATTGGGCCGGGAAAAGCCCGTCGGTGAAGCTGATGCCATAGACAAGCCGGCTGACCTGGTCCAGCAAAGTGACCAGATCGTCGTCGGTCGACGGGTTGTCGACATCCTCCGGCCTTTCCGACACGCGCTTTTCTCCCTCCCGACACTGCACCGAACCAACCGGCGGCAAGCTTGGCGGTGGACTGTAGCGAAGTCAACGCGCCAGCGGAAGCAGCAGTCTACGCGCCTGCGTGGTGAAAGTGCCGCGACGATTCGCGTGGATTATCGTTGAGGGAAATCCATTGCCGTCCGCGGCAAAAGCTTGGCGAAAGCAGCCGGTCCGCCCCATCTGTGGTCCAACCACCACAAATCGCGGATACTGGACATGACCGGCACCCCCCGTCTGACCAACGCCTTCCTGTTCGACCTCGACGGCACGCTGACCGACACGGTCTACCAGCATGTGCTGGCCTGGAAGGAGGCGTTGGACGAGGAAGGCATCGCCCTGTCGGTCTGGCGAATCCACCGCAAGATCGGCATGAGCGGCGGGCTGTTCACCAACATGCTGCTGCGCGAAACCGGTCTCGGCGCCGACCAGGCTCTTCTCGACCGGTTGCGCCAGCGCCATGCGCAGGCTTACAGGCGGCTGGCCCCCGGCGTGGTTCCGCTGCCGGGCGCACGCGACCTGCTGGACACGCTGACGGAGCTGAACATCCCCTGGGCCATCGCAACCAGCGGCCGGATGGAGACGGCGCGGCCGGCGCTGGAGAAGCTGGGTGTCGATCCGGCGAAGGCCGCCGTCATCACCCGTGACGAGGTCGAATATGCCAAGCCCGACCCCGACCTGTTCCTGGCCGCCGCCGCGCGCATCGGCGTGGACATCGCCAGCGCCTTCGTGGTCGGCGACAGCATCTGGGACATGATCGCCGCCAAGCGGGCGCGGGCGCTGGGGATCGGTCTGCTGTCCGGCGGCTATGGCCGGGAGGAGCTGGAACGATCCGGCGCGCTGCGCGTCTATGAGGACCCGGCCGATATGCTGGATCATCTGGACGAAGTCGGCGGGCGCCGCGGGCTGGCGCAATAAAAGCGGGAGTGCTGGAACCTATCCGATCCGCCGCCGTGGCCGCCGCCGCCATCATCGACAGCCAGTCCTGCCTGTTCAACTGACCGCCGTCCCCAGACCGGTCATCCTCTGATCGGATGTGCAAAAAAAAGCCGCCGGAAAACCAGCGGCTTTGAAGTCCGAGAGGAACGTCCAACAAGTTGTGCCGGGTCAACCCACGGCGCATCCAGCGGTACAGGACTAATATATTAATATCTCATCGGTCTGGCAAGCGGCTTTCCTTCTTGCGGTCAGATTTTTATTCGGAACGGCCGGACAGGCGACCGGATAGCGCCCAAACGCAAGACGCCCCCGGCGGTGAGCCGGAGGGCGTCTCGATCACATTGAAGGGATGTTTCAGGGGCGGGCGGACCGTCAGTCGGCGCCGGCCGTGGCGTTCGGGACGGCGGCGGCGGACTTCGGGCCGCGCTGGCCCAGGACCAGGGCAATGATGGCGAAGGCGGTCAGGTCGAACACGGTCAGGCAGGCGAACAGCGGCTCGTACCCGATGGTGGTGGCGAGCTGGCCGATCATCAGCGAGAAGATCATGCCGCCCATGTAGCCGGCCATGCCGCCGAAACCGGTCGCCGTGGCGACGTCCTGCTTTTCGAAGGTGTCGGTGACCAGGGCATAGAGCAGGCTGGACAGCATCTGGTGGGCGAAGGCGCCGAGGGAGAACAGGAAGATCGCGGTGATCGGGCTGGCGGCGAAGCTGATCAGCGCCGGGCCGACCATGCACACCGCACCCACGCCGACGCCGGCGATGCGGGAGTTGACCAGCGACATCCGGAAGCGCTTCACGAAGAAGGGCGACAGGTAACCGCTGAGGATGCAGCCGATGTCACCGGCCAGAAACGGCAGCCAGGCGAACAAGGCGAACTGCTTGATGTCCATGCCGCGGGTGGAGACCATGTACAGCGGGATCCAGAAGCTGAAGGTCTGCCAGGCCGGCTCGGTCAGGAAACGGGCGGCGGCGATGCTCCAGAACTTGCCCTTGCCCAGCACCCGCTTCATCGACGGTTTCGGCAGCTCGACCTGCTCCTGGCCGTCCAGGATGTAGGCGTGCTCTTCCTTGGTCAGGCGCGGATGGTTCTCCGGGTTGCGGTACAGCATGTACCACAGGGCCGACATGCCGACACCCAGCAGACCGGTGACGAGGAAGGCTTCCTGCCAGCCATAGGTCAGCGACAGCCAGATGACGAAGGGCGGGGCGATCATCGCGCCGATGGAGCTGCCGGTGTTGAACCAGCCGGTGGCGATGGAGCGTTCCTTGGCCGGGAACCACAGGGTGGAGGTCTTGACACCCGACGGCATGGCCGCCGCTTCGCTGACGCCCAGCAGGCCGCGGAAGAAGGCCATCGACTGCCAGCTGCCGGCCAGCGCGTGCATGGCGGCGGCGATGCCCCAGACGCCGGCGAACATCGCGTAACCCAGCTTCAGCCCGATCAGGTCGGTGATGTAGCCGGCGACCGGCTGCATCAGGCTGTAGCAGAGCTGGAAGGCGCTGACGATGAAGGAATACTGCTCGGTCGTGAAATGGAGCTGTTCCTTGAGCGTCGGCGCCAGGATGCCCAGGGTGTTGCGGTCGATGTAGTTGACCACGGTGCCCAGCATCATCAGGGCAAGGATTTGCCACCGCAAACCACGGATCTTGTTCATCTTTTCCTCACATGCCTGCCACGGCAGGCGCCGGTGCGCACGTACAGGCCCTTCAGGCGGCGATCCTCGGGCGGGACGCCTGGCCGGCGGGTGTTCGGTGCCGGGCGAATGGGTCGCTTCCGCTCTGCGTCAAGAGGGGCGGGAGCATCGCTGACGGAGTTATATTAATATATCAGTGTTGGGTGCAAGCGGTTTTCCGGTGCCGCCTTCGGCTCTTGCGAAAATGTCGCAGTCCAATGATGCGATGCGCTGATTTCTTCGCAGTTGCAGCAAAACCTGCCCGTTTCTCGAGAGCGGTTACTTGCTGCGATGCAATATAATTGAGGGTTGTAAGGACTGTTTTGCTGTTCGGATTTTAAAGGCGGGCCGGTCTGTCCGGTTCATCCGCCTGTAGGAAGCCACAGCATCGGCTCGCCATAAATGACCTGGATCAACGGGCTATGCGCCGTTTCCATCCCGCGGGTAATGAGGGGACGGCCGCAATGCCCCTGCCATCTCCGCGGAAACGCTCGGTCATTGCCAATTGCTGCAGTGCGACAATCTGGGGCCTTCCTTGCAAAAGTAATATATCAGACAGTTGTGCAGCGCAGAGCGGCGGCACCCGGAAATTCCGCTCCGGACTGACCGGCGTCAATGTCTCCGACCCGATTCGGACCGACCATTCGCCCTGGTCGACCGCCGTTTTCTGCCGCACCCCGCGCCGGCTTTTGAGAGACCCGCCGGCCCCGTCATCGAAGACGCCCCCCTCGGGAGACGACTGTCGCCAGCACAAAGGATTTTTCCGGCATGACCCAAAGCCCGACCTCCACCGCCCCCATCAGGCCCGCCTCTTCCGTCCGCATCATGGACGGCAACGAGGCGGCGGCCTCCGTGGCCTATCGCGCCAGCGACGTCATCGCGATCTACCCGATCACGCCGTCCTCGCCGATGGGGGAATTCGCCGACGAATGGTCGGCGGCGCGCCGCCCCAACCTGTGGGGCAGCGTGCCGCAGGTGGTGGAGATGCAGTCGGAGGGCGGGGCGGCCGGTGCGGTCCATGGCGCCTTGCAGGCCGGCGCGCTGGCGACGACCTTCACCGCGTCGCAGGGCCTGCTGCTGATGATTCCCAACATGTACAAGATCGCCGGAGAGCTGACGCCCTTCTGCATGCATGTGGCGGCGCGCACGCTGGCGACCCACGCGCTGTCGATCTTCGGCGACCATTCCGACGTGATGGCCTGCCGCCAGACCGGCTTCGCCATGCTGGCATCGGCCAACGTGCAGGAGGCGCAGGATCTGGCGCTCGTCGCCCATGCCGCCACCTTGCGGGCGCGCGTGCCCTTTCTGCATTTCTTCGACGGCTTCCGCACCTCGCACGAGTTCAACTGCATCGAGCCACTGGCGGACGACGATCTGCGCGCCCTGATCGACGACCGTTGCGTCGATGCCCACCGCCGCCGCGGCCTGACGCCGGACCATCCGGTCGTCCGCGGCACGGCGCAGAATCCCGACGTGTTCTTCCAGGCGCGCGAGGCCGCCAATCCCTGGTACGACGCCTGCCCGGCCATCGTGCAGGAGATGATGGACCGGCTCGCCGCCCGCACCGGCCGGGCCTACCGCCTGTTCGACTATCATGGCCATCCGCAGGCGGAGCGGGTGGTGGTGGTCATGGGATCGGGTGCCGAGACCTGCAACGGAACGGTGGACCGGCTGATCGGGCAGGGGGAGCGCGTCGGCTGCCTGACCGTCCGCCTGTTCCGTCCCTTCGCCATCGCCGATTTCGTGTCCGCCCTGCCGGCGACTGTGCGGCGCATCGCCGTGCTCGACCGCACCAAGGAACCCGGTGCCGTCGCCGATCCGCTCTATCTCGACGTGGTCGCCGCCCTGTCCGAAGCCCGCGCCGCCGATACGGCTGCCATCGATCCGGTGGTGATTGCCGGCCGCTACGGCCTGTCGTCCAAGGAGTTCACTCCCGCCATGGCGAAGGCGGTGTTCGACGAGCTGGGCCGAGACCGTCCGAAGCGTCGTTTCACCGTCGGCATCACCGATGACGTCACCCACCATTCGATTCCCTGGAATGCGGACTGGGCCGTGGAGGAGCCGGGCGTGTCCCGTGCCGTCTTCTTCGGCCTCGGCGCCGACGGCACGGTGGGGGCCAACAAGAACTCGCTGAAGATCATCCAGTCGCGCAGCGGCGGCCACGCCCAGGCCTATTTCGTCTATGACAGCCGCAAGTCCGGCTCGACCACCGTGTCGCACCTGCGCTTTTCCAAGGATCCGATCCGCGCCCCCTACCTGATCGGGCAGGCCCAGTTCGTCGCCTGCCACCATCTGCCGCTGATGGAGCGGGTGGAGGTGGCGGAGATGGCCGCCCCCGGCGCCACCCTCCTGCTGAACGCTCCCGGCACGGCGCAGCAGGTGTGGGATGCCCTGCCGGCCGAGGTCCAGCGCCTCTGCATCGAGCGCAGGCTGTCCCTGCACGCCATCGACGCCGGCGCCGTCGCGCGGGAGGTCGGGCTCGGCCGCCGCGTCAACACCATCATGCAGACCTGCTTCTTCGCCCTGTCGAACGTCATGCCGGTCGAGGACGCCATCGCCGAGATCAAGGCGGCGATTGCCAAGACCTATTCCCGTCGCGGCGATGAGGTGGTGGCGCGCAACATCGCTGCCGTCGATCAGGCGCTGGCCCACCTGCATCCCGTCCCGGTGCCCGACCATGTCACCGCCGGCCATTGCCGCCCGGCCCCGGTGCCGGAGACCGCCCCCGACTTCGTCAGGCGCGTCACCGCCATGATGATCGCCGGCCATGGCGACCGGCTGCCGGTGTCCGCCTTCCCGGTGGACGGCACATGGCCGACCGGCACCTCGAAATATGAGCACCGCAACATCGCGGCGGAGGCGCCGGGCTGGAACGCCGATCTCTGCATCGAGTGCAACAAGTGCGTGCTGGTCTGCCCGCATGCCGCCATCCGCGCCACCGTGGTGCCGGAGTCGGCGCTGGCCAGTGCCCCGGACGGCTTCGAGACCATCCCCTACAAGGGCCGCGAGTTCCCCGGCGGCCGCTATCGCCTGCAAGCCTCTCCCGCCGACTGCACCGGCTGCACGCTGTGCGTCGCCGCCTGTCCGGTGGAGGACAAGAGCGGCTCCGGCCGCAAGGCGCTGGAGATGCGCCCCATCCAGGCGCTGGCCGGCCAGCAGGAGGCCTTCGAGTTCTTCCGCAGCCTGCCTGCCATCCCACGCGAGTCGGTGCCGGTCACCGTCAAGCACAGCCAGCTTCTGGAGCCGCTGTTCGAGTTCTCCGGCGCCTGCGCCGGCTGTGGCGAGACCCCCTACATCAAGATGCTGACCCAGCTGTTCGGCGACCGCATGGTGATGGCCAACGCCACCGGCTGCTCGTCGATCTATGGCGGCAACCTGCCGACCACCCCCTACACCACCGACGCCACCGGCCACGGTCCGGCCTGGGCCAACTCGCTGTTCGAGGACAATGCGGAGTTCGGCCTCGGCCTGCGCGTCGCCATCGACGGGATGGCCGAACAGGCGCGTGACGCGCTGGCCCTGCTGTCCGCCCATCTTGAGCCTGGCCTCGTCACGGCATTGCTGGAGGCCGGCCAGAACGACGCCGCCGGTATCGCCGCCCAGCGCGCCCATGTCGCCACGCTGAGGACGCGGCTCGCCCCGCTGAAGGATCCGCTGGCCCGCCGGCTGGAGCAGCTGGCCGACTATCTGGTCCGCAAATGCGTGTGGATCGTCGGCGGCGACGGATGGGCCTACGACATCGGCTATGGCGGTCTCGACCATGCGCTGGCGTCGGGGCGCGACATCAACATCCTGGTGATGGACACGGAGGTCTATTCCAACACCGGTGGCCAGCAGTCCAAGGCGACGCCCATCGGCGCTTCGGCCAAGTTCGCCACCGCCGGCCGGTCAGCGGCAAAGAAGGATCTGGGGCTGATGGCGATGGCCTACGACCATGTCTATGTCGCCCGCACCGCCTTCGGCGCCCGCGACAGCCACACGCTGAACGCCCTGACGGAGGCCGAGAGCTACCGCGGCCCCTCGCTGGTGCTGGCCTACAGCCATTGCGTCGCCCACGGCTTCGAGCTGTCGCACGGGCTGGAGCACCAGAAGCTGGCGGTGGACAGCGGCCACTGGTCGCTTTACCGCCGCGACCCGCAGCGGCTGGCCGAAGGCAAGACCGCCCTGCAACTGGACAGCGGTGCGCCGTCGGCCGGACTGGCCGCCTTCATGGCCGGCGAGTCCCGCTTCAGCGCGGTGGAGCGCGGCAATCCCGAGCGCTACCACGCCCTGCTGGACGAGGCCGAGGCGGAGATCCGCCGCAAGCGCCACCTGTTTGAGCATATGGCCGGCTTCAAGGAGTAGGGGGGACTCCTTCTCCACAGGGGGAGAGGACTTCCGCCGAGTGTCGTCCTCTCCCCACCACAATGCCGCACCCTTTTCCCCTTGTCTGGCCCATTAATATATTAGTATATTGAACCCATCGCCCGTGCTTGCCCTCCTGGCGCCGGGCCCGGATTTTCAGCTCCCCTTAAGGATGCCCAGTCATGCGTTCCCTGACCCGTGACCAGCTTGCCGGCGGCGCGTTCGACGTCGCTCACACCGACGGCGCCCCGACCCTGCCCGTGACCATTCTTCAGGTGGGAGACGGCAACTTCCTGCGCGGTTTCGTCGATTGGATGGTCGATGTCGCCAATGGGCAGGGGCTGACCAAGGCCGGCGTCGCCATCGCGCAGCCGCTGGACCAGGGCATCGCGCCGCTGCTGAAGGCACAGGACAACCTCTACACCGTCCTTCTGCGCGGCATCGAGAACGGGCGGGAGGTCGAATCCCGCCGCGTCGTCTCCTGCGTGTCGGAGTCGCTGAGCCCCTATGCCGACTGGGGGCGGATGGTCGAGCTGGCTTCGTCTCCGGCGCTGCGCTTCTTCGTCTCCAACACCACCGAGGCCGGCATCGCCGACCGCGAGGAGGCCTATGCCCCCGGCACCTGCCCGGACAGCTTCCCGGCCAAGGTCGCGGCCCTGCTGCATGCCCGCTACAAGGCGCTGGGCGGCAGCGCCGACAGCGGTCTGGTCTTCCTGCCCTGCGAGCTGATCGAGGCCAACGGCACCAACCTGAAGCGCATCGTCCTGGCCCATGCCAGGCGCTGGGGCCTGGAGGCCGGCTTCGCCGACTGGATCGAGACGCACAACCACTTCCTGAACACGCTGGTCGACCGCATCGTCCCCGGCTATCCGAAGGACGAGGCCGCGGCCCTCAGCGCCAAGTGGGGCTATGAGGACAGGCTGGCCGTCGCCGCCGAACCCTTCCATGTCTGGGTGATCGAGGGGCCGGCCCATCTGGCCGAGGAGCTGCCGCTGCACAAGGCCGGCCTGAACGTGGTGTGGACCGACGATCTCCAGCCCTACCGCACCCGCAAGGTCCGCATCCTGAACGGCGCCCACACCGCCAGCGCACTGGCCGCCTATTGCGCCGGGCTGGACACTGTCAAGTCGATGATGGACGACCCGACCGTGTCGGCCTACCTGAACACAGTGATGTTCGAGGAGATCGTCCCCTACGTGCCCCTGCCGGAGGCCGAGCGGCAGGATTACGCCCGCACCATCATGGAGCGCTTCGGCAACCCCTATATCCGGCACGAGCTGATCTCGATCACGCTGAACTCGGTGTCGAAGTGGCAGGTGCGCGTCCTGCCCAGCCTGAAGGACGCGGTGGTCCGCAACGGCTCCGCTCCGGCCGGCCTGTCCTTCTCGCTGGCGGCACTGCTGCACTTCTACCGCGGCGAGCTGTCCGGCGGCGCCTATGCCGGCAAGCGCGAGGCCGGGGTCTACCCGATCAGCGACAATGCCGAGGTGATCGCCGCCATGAGCGCCGTCTGGGCAGCCAACGGCAGCGATCCGAAGGCGCTGGTTGCCGCCATCCTGTCCGACGTCCGCCTGTGGAAGGAGGACCTGACCGCCGTCCCCGGCCTCGCCACGCGGGTGGCCGACAGCCTCGCCGCCATCGAGGCGAAGGGCATGAAGGCCGCCATGGCCGATCTGGTCGCCGGCTGATCCGGCAGCTTTATTGTGGGAAAGCGGGGCGCGTCCATCGGGGCGCGCCCCGAAGGCTGTGACATCGATGACACCCGTTCTGATGCGGCGCATCGCCGAACTGGAGCTTGACGCGGCCGTGCTGCGCCATCGCCTGTTGCATATCCCGCTCGCTCTGCAAGAGGATTGCGGTCTGTGGGCAAGCCATAGGATCATCGGTCGTGAGGCGTTGAGCCTGTTCCGGGCCGTGCGCCAGGAAACGCGTGACAGCGGGGAGGATTGCGATCCGGCGCTCGGCCGGATCGAGGCCGCCTATCAGCTCGTTCACGACGCGATCCTGGCGCTGTCCGAACTGGCGCTTGCCAACCCGCCGACGCGGCACTGAAACGCCGCACTCCGATGCGTGAGGAAGACCGACGATGCAGACGACCGAAACCAGGAAGCGGACGCGCCGCGGCACCCAGCGGGTGACGATGACCGACGTGGCCACCGCCGCCGATGTCTCGGCCAGCACCGTCTCTCTCTATCTCCGCCGGCCGGAGGCGGTGTCCCGCCACCTTGCCGAACGCATCGCGCGGGTGATCGACGAGATGGGCTATGTGCCCAATCTGGTCGCCGGCAGCCTCGCCGCCGCGCGCAGCCGCACCGTCGGCGTCATCCTGCCGTCCATCCTGAATTCCTTCTTCGCCGAGACCTACAACACACTGCAGGGCATGTTCCAGGCGGCGCATTACCAGACCCTGCTCGGCGTCAGCGAGTTCAGCCCGGAGGAGGAGGAAAGCCTGATCCGCGCCTTCCTCGCCTGGTCGCCGGCGGCGATGGTGGTGACCGGCTTCCACCACACCGAACGCACCCGCGCCATGCTGGCCTCCTGCGGCGTGCCGGTGGTGGAGATGTGGGACATGCCCGGCCATCCCGGCGAGGCGGTCAACATCAGCGTCGGCTTCTCCCATTTCGAGGTCGGCCGCATGCAGACCAGCCACCTCTACGACCAGGGCAGCCGCAAGGTCGCCTACATCGGCGCCGCCGCCCACCAGGATCTGCGCGTCCGCAGCCGCACCGACGGCTATGAGGCGGAGGTGATGCGCCGCGGCCTGCACGATCCCATCGACTTCACCGTCCCCGATGCCGCCACGACCGAGGTCGGCCGCTGGCTGATCGACGAGATCCTGACCCGCCATCCCGACATCGACGGCGTGGTCTGCTCCAACGACGCGCTGGCGCTGGGCGTGCTGTTCGAGGTCACCCGCCGCGACCTGAAGGTGCCGGACGATCTGGCGGTGGTGGGATTCGGCGACCTTCCCTTCAGCAGCTCCTGCCCGCCGCCGCTGACCACCGTCCGCCCGCCCCAGCGCGAGATCGGCCGCCTCAGCGCCACGCAGATCCTGGCTGCGCTCGACGGCGTCCGCGTCACGCCGAAGCACCACAATCTCGACTGCGAACTGGTGGTCCGCGGCAGCACCCGCCCGATGGCGAAGCGGTAGATTCCCCAGCTTGCCCTTTCCCGATTGTGAGTCATACCCTCAGTTCCGGCTATGGCTTTCGGCGTAATCCCGCCGGGCCGCTCACGGGACGGGGACAGGTGGCATGCAGGGGCAAGGACAGGGCGGATCCAGCGGTTTTCGTTGTCTCATCGGGCCTTCCATTGGGCATCTGCCCCGGCTGATACCCGGCTTGGCTCTCCTGCTGGCTCTTGCGGTTCCGCTGTCCGATGCCGCAGCCGCCAAGCCAGACCGTCTGCAACGGCTGCTCGACCGCTTCCTCGCCGACGAGGAGCTGGACGGCGGCATCCTTCTGGTGTCGGGTCCGGACGGGCGGCGGGTGGTGGTGTCCGGCATCGCCGACCGCAAGGGCGGGCGGCCGGTGGCGGAGGACACCCGCTTCTATGTCGCCTCCGTCGGCAAGATGGCGACCGCCGCCGCCGTGCTGCAACAGGTGGAGGAGGGGCTGCTCTCGCTCGACCAGCCGGTGCGGGAGCTGGCTTCCGACCTGCCGCTGGACAGGATCGCCAACGCCAACCGGGCACGGCTGGTCCATCTGCTCGACCACAGCTCGGGCATTCCCGACTACATCACCGATGCCTATCAGGCGGATGAGGCGGCGAAGCCGGAACGGCTGCCGCGCGACGGCACCCTGCTCGCCTATGCGGCGGGGGAGAAGGCAACCGGTCCGGTCGGCGGGCATTACGAATACTCCAACAGCAACTACGTCCTGCTCGGCCACATCGCGTCGCGGCGCGACGGCGTTCCCTTCGCGCAGGTTCTGCGGAACCGGGTGCTGGAGCGGGCGGGGATGGGCTCGACCAGCGTCGGCGCCGATCCGCGCGACCGCAGCCTCGCCCATGGCTATACCGAGGAGGGCGACGTCAGCCGGCGGTCCTGGGCGGCGACCACCGGCGACGGGCCGCTGGTCACCACCGCCGGCGATCTGGAGCGCTTCGTCTTCGCCCTGTTCCGCGACAACCGGCTGCTGGGGGCGGCGACGGTCCGCCGCATGCTGACCCCATCGGAGAACGAAGAGGGGCAGGGGCTGGGTGTGGCGCTGTGGAAGGACCGCTGGGGACGCGGCGTTGGCCATGATGGGCGCTATGACGGGTTCGAGGCCGACGTCCGCTATTACCCCGGCCGCCGCACTGCGCTGATCTTCCTGACGAACGGCAACCAGCAGAGCGACGATGCCCTGCTGGATGCGGTGGCCGAGGAGGTGTTCGGCCCCTGATCCGGGCGTGGTTGACGGGAATTATTATCAATAGGATAGTAAATATAGAAAAACACAACTTATAAAACAGGATGGACAGGCCCATGGCGCTCGGACTGCACGCTTCCCGCCGCAATTTTCTCGTCGGGGCCGGCCGGTTCGCCGGTGCCGCCGCCGCGCTCCGGCTGATGCCGGGCTCCGCCCTCGCGGCGGAGACCGGCGGTGCATACTGCCCGCCGCCGTCGGCCTGGTCCGATCTGGCGAAGGGGGTGAAGGGCGGGGTGCTGCGGCCGGAGGATCCGTTCTTCGCCGACATCTGCCGGCCCAACAACCTGCGCTATGGCGCCACCCTGCCGGCCGGCATCGCCCGCTGTTCGCGGCCGGAGGATGTCCAGGCCTGCATCGCCTGGGTGAAGCAGCAGGCCATGCCCTTCGCCGTGCGGTCCGGCGGTCACAATTACGCCGGCTTCTCCACCACGCCCGGCCTGCTGATCGACATGACGCTGATGGCGGGGGCGGAGCCGGTGAAGGGATCCGACGGGCTGGTCCGGGTGCTGGGCGGCACGCTGAACTCCTACGTCTACAAGCAGATGGAGCGGCTGGGCCGCACCATCACCCATGGGCGCTGCGATTCGGTCGGTGCCGCCGGATTCCTGCTGGGCGGCGGCATCGGCTTCAACATGCGCAAGTTCGGCATGGCGTCCGACCTGCTGCGGGCGACGGAACTGGTCAAGGCCGACGGCAGCCACGTGAACGCCAATGCGGACAGCGAGTCCGCCCTCTATTGGGCCTGCCGCGGCGGTGCCGGCGGGAATTTCGGCATCAACACCTCCTTCACCCTGGAAACCCGCCCGGCGGAGCCGGTGACGGTGTTCAATCTGGTCTGGACCGGCAAGGATCTGCCGAAGATCCTGAAGCTCCTGCTGACCGAACTGTCGGCAGCCCCCGACGAGTTCGGCAGCAAGATCAACGTCACCATTCCGAGCTGGCAGGAACGCTGCGCCAACGTGCCGCTCAAGCTGTCGATCCTCGGCCAGCTGCACAAATCCAGGGTGACGTTGAAGGAAATCTTCAAATCCACCTGGGAGTCGATCGACTGGAGCCAGTCCACGCTTGAGGAGAATGTGCCCTACTGGACGGGGCAGGATTTCCTGACCGAAACCACCTTCCCCTACTACTACCAGGAAAAATCCAGCTACATGACGGCGGCGGACATCGGCGACGAGGCCATTGCCGCGATGTTCGACTGGGCGGCCAGGATGCCCGCCACCTCGATGCCGGTCGCCTTCAAGTTCTTCCAGGTTGGCGGCGCCATCAACCGCGTCGGCCCGACGGAAACCGCCTATGTCCACCGCGGATACGACTGGCTGTTCTCGGTCGAGGCCAACTGGTGGCGGCCGACGGATTCGGCCCTGCTGATCGAGCAGGCGCTGGAGTGGCAGCAGCGCTTCTACGACGACGTGAACCGCCGGACCAGGGCGCAGGGGGCTTTCCAGAACTTCCCCGATCCGTCGCTCGCCGACTGGCAGCGGGCCTATTACGGCGAGAATCTCGCCAAGCTGGCCGAGGTGAAGAAGGCGGTCGACCCGACCATGCTGTTCACCTTCGCCCAGGCGATCCGTCCGGCGTAGTCTTTAACCGGAGCGGCACGGCAAGTCGGGCGGGAGGGTCTCCCGTCCGACTTGCCGGTTTCTCAGAACCGGTAGCCGACCGAGGTGAAGACGCTGTGGTCGCGGTTGTCGTGACCGAACTTGCCGTCATACCCGACCTGCCACGCCACCGCCCCGCTCAGCAGCGTGACGCCGGCCCCGGCGCGCAACCCGTCGCGTTCGGGCGTGCCGAAGGTCCGGGTCACCGTGCCCAGGCTGCTGGTGGTGCGGTTGGCGAGCGTGGCGGCCAGCGTCTCGGCCCCGCGCACCCGGTTCCACTCGTAGCTGAGGCGGGCCTGCGGGGTGATCGACGCGCTCTCCGTCTCGAAGCGGTGGGCAACCTGCCCGCCGAACTCCCAGCTCCAGCCGCGCTGGGTCTGGCTCGGCAGGATGCCGTTCAGGTGGATGGCTTCCGCCTCCGTGTAGCCGTCGATGGTGGCGCGGGTGTAGCGCGCCGCGGCGACCGGCCCGAACGACCAGGCCCCTTCGCCCAGCTCATAGCCGCCGTCGACGCCGACCGACCAGCTGCGCCCCTTGGTCTCGCCGCGGGCGGTCAGGCCGTAGGCGCCGGTGTTGCGGGCGATCTTGTCGTAAGTGTCGAAGGAATAGGTGCCCGACAGGCTGCCGAAGAAGCCGCCGTACTGGCCGGCGACATAGGGGCTGATCGAGGCGGAGCGGACCTTGGCGCTGCCGGTGTCGCCGAAGGACAGGCTGTTGCGCGTGCCCCCCACGGCGAAGCCGGCGACGAGGGTGTCGGCGATGCGGATGTCGGCACCGACCTGCCCGGTGCGCGAATCGGTGTCGCCGCCGAGCGCCATGCCGGTGTCGTCGGCGTTGTTGTAGCCCAGCCGTCCGCCGGCCCAGCCGCTGATGGCCGGGCCGCTTGCGGCCTGTCCGCCGCCTTCGCCGGAGGTGCCGAGGAAGCGCAGGCCGTTCAGATGGCTGCGCACCGAGCGTGAGGCCGCGTCGGCCATCGCCACCGACGCGTTGCCGAGGCCGCGTGCCACCGGCAGGGCGGTCTGGCGCAGCGATTCGATGGCGAGCGGATCGACGTAGGTTGGCAGGGTCAGCCGGTAGACCAGCAGCATCGTGTCGACATTGGCCCCGGCGTCATAGGCGGCGCCGACCTGATAGCCGTTGCGGGTCAGGAAGTCGTTGTCGTTGCCGACGAACAGGAAGAAATCGTCGGGCCTAGCGGCGTCGAGCGCCGGCAGCAGCCCCATCGCCTCCCACTTCTCCGACAAAAGGTTGGCGTCCTGCGCGCCGCCATTGTGCAGCCCGAACTTCGCCAGCTGGCCGTTGTTGTTGATGCTCAGGAACTGGCTGTAGGACACCGGCGTGACCGAGGCCACCAGATTGCCGCCGGGGGCGACCGGGGTGGTGCCCTCATAGGCGGTGCCGACCAGATTGGTGGCGTTCGACACGTCGACGATGTCGATGCTGCGGTAGAGCGAGTTGGTGCCGCTCAGCCCCTGGCCGTTGTTGCTGTCGCGCGACAGGACGAGGAACTGCTTGTCGTTCAGCGCCAGCATCTCGCTCTGCGCCGCGACCAGCGTGCTGCTGCCGGACCGGAAGGTGGGCAGCGGCACGACGTAATGGCCGATCAGCGCCGGGCTATCCGGGTTGGACGACACATCGTAGATCAGCAGGCGGGTGTTGCGCCGGGTGGCGCTGCTGCCGCCGGTGCCGCCGTCCTGGCGGGTGGCGCTTTGCAGCAGGGTCGCCAGCTTCGTCTTGTCCGGCGTCAGCGACAGGCCTTCCAGCCCCTGGTTGTTCTGCCGCCCGGTGACCGGGTCGGCCGGGGTCGGCGCCGGCTGGCCGGTGGTCGGGTTGTTGGAGGCGAAATCCAGCCCGCCGTTGCGCACCGGCAGCAATGCTGCCGGCGGCTGCACCGCCGAGATCATCCGTCCGGTGGCGGAGAAGTGATAGATGTAGGGGCCGTATTCGTCGCTGATGAAGAAACTGCCGTCGGCGAGCCGGGCGATGCCCTCGGTGTCGAGGCTGACCTTGCCGTTGTAGGCCTGCGGCAGGGCCGGCAGGCCACCGGCGGCGGCGCGCACGCCGGTGCGCGGCTGCGGGTCGAGGCCGGTGGTGACGGTGCCGTTTGCCTCGGTCAGCAGGGTGGTGTCGAGCAGGCTGAGCCCGATCTGCGACTGCTGCCCGCTGCCGGCGGCCAGCGCGGCGCTGCCGTAATAGGGGGTCAGCGACAGGGCCAGCGTGTTGAAACGCGGCCGGTAGTCGGTGGTGCCGGCGACGTTGTAGCCGCGGTCGGGCAGGGCATACATGATGCCGCTGTAGCTGTCGCCGGTGCGCCGCCAGGACTTGGCATCGAAGGTCAGCCCGGACATCGAGCCGAAGGTCTCGCCATACTTGTCGCGGGTGGCGGAGCCGATCCGGCCGACGCCGACCAGACCCTGGTTGACGAAGCTGGAGCCGCCGACGGTCACGCTGTCCACGGTCTGGGCGGAGGCGACCCCCATCGCAACACCGCAGGTGGACAGGATGAGAGAGGCGAGGCCGGTGGCGGACAGCAGCGCCGTCCTCAACCATCCCGCGCGGTGTATCGTCCGCATTGAAAAGAACCCCCCAATTGAAACCCAAGCGAATTCCAAAGGGGGTATTAGGCGAGGGCGCGTGACGGCGTCGTGTCGCCTTCGTGACGTGTCGATGACGTTTTCGGCAGGGGGCTCAGTCGGCCCGCAGCCCTTGGGCCTGGAACTGTTTGCGCACCCGTTCCACCAGCTCGCGCGACGGCGGCTCGGTGTCGGTCAGCATGTATTTGCGTCCCAGCGCCTTCCACTTGTGCTCGCCCATCTTGTGGAAGGGCAGCACGTCGACCCGGTCGACCACGCCCAGCCCGGCGACGAACTCCGCCAGCCGGTCGATCTCGGCCGCGTCGTCGGTCAGGTTGGGGACCAGCACATAGCGCAGCCAGATGCGCTTGTTCAGCCCGGCCAGCCGTTCGGCGAACTCCAGCGTCGGGCGCAGCGGAACGCCGGTCAGATGGCGGTAGGTCTTCTCGGAAAAGGCCTTGATGTCGAGCAGGACGAGGTCGACGTCTTCCAGCAGATGGTCGTCGGCATGGTTGCCGAGGAAGCCGGAGGTGTCGAGCGCGGTGTGCAACCCCAGCGCCTTCGCCCCGCGCAGGACGGCGGCGGTGAATTCCGGCTGCACCAGCGGCTCGCCGCCGCTCAGCGTCAAGCCGCCATGGGCGCGTTGCAGGAAGGTAGCGTAGAGCGCGATGTCGTCGAGGACTTCCGCGGAGGTCGTCCGCGTCCCGTCATGCATGTGCTGGGTGTCGGGATTGTGGCAGTAGAGGCAGCGCAGCGGGCACCCCGACATGAACAGCACATAGCGGATCCCCGGCCCATCCACCGTGCCGCCGGTCTCGACCGAATGGATCCAGCCGGAAACGGAGCCGGGGCGGGCTTGGGGGAGGGGGGGCGTCATAACCGATCCAATTGTAAAACTTTGCGATCCGGGGTGTGCCCTCTCCCGTCCCGGGAGAGGGAGGGGACCCACGAAGTGGGGAGGGTGAGGGGTAGCCCAAGGATCGGAAATCCATGTCTGAATAACCCCTCACCCTTCCCACCGCTTTGCGGCGGGCCCCTTCCCTCTCCCGGGGCGGGAGAGGGAACCGACCCGCCGACACCCCTCAATGCTTGTCGTGGAACGTCCGGCTGATGACGTCGAGCTGCTGCTCGCGCGTCAGCTTGATGAAGTTCACGGCATAACCGGACACCCGGATGGTCAGCTGCGGATACAGCTCCGGATGGTCCATGGCGTGCAGCAGCGTCTCGCGGTCGAAGACGTTGACGTTGATGTGGTGGCCGCCCTGCGCGGCATAGCCGTCCAGCATGCCGACCAGATTGCTCACCCGTTCGTCTTCGGTCCGGCCCAACGCGCCGGGGACGATGGTGAAGGTGTAGCTGATGCCGTCCTGCGCATGGGCGTAGGGCAGCTTCGCAACGCTGGCCATCGACGCGATGGCGCCCTTCTTGTCCCGCCCATGCATCGGGTTGGCGCCCGGCGCGAAGGGCTGGCCAGCCTTGCGGCCGTCCGGCGTGTTGCCGGTCTTCTTGCCGTAGACCACGTTGGAGGTGATCGTCAGCACCGACTGCGTCGGCATGGCGTTCCGGTAGGGCTTCTGCTTGCGCAGCGCCGTCATGAAGCGCTCGACCGCCCACACCGCGATGTCGTCGACCCGCGCGTCGTTGTTGCCGAAGGCCGGATAGTCGCCCTCGATCTCGAAATCGGTGGCGAGGCCGTTGGCGTCGCGGATGACCTTCACCTTGGCGTGCTTGATCGCCGACAGGCTGTCCGCCACCACGCTGAGGCCGGCAATACCGCAGGCCATGGTGCGCAGGATGTCGCGGTCGTGGAGCGCCATCTCCATCCGCTCGTACATGTACTTGTCGTGCATGTAGTGGATGGCGTTCAGCGCGTTCATGTAGACCTTGGCCAGCCACTCCATCATCGGCTCGAAGCGGGCCATGACCTCGTCATAGTCCAGCACGTCGCCGGTGATGGGCGCGTAGGCCGGGGCGATCTGCTCACCCGAAACCTCGTCCTTGCCGCCATTGATGGCGTACATCAGCGTCTTGGCCAGATTGGCGCGGGCGCCGAAGAACTGCATCTGCTTGCCGATGCGCATCGCCGAGACGCAGCAGGCGATGCCGTAATCGTCGCCCCAATAGCCGCGCATCAGGTCGTCGCTCTCGTACTGGACCGAGCAGGTCTTGATCGAGGTGTCGGCGCAGAAGCGCTTGAAGCCGTCCGGCAGCTTCTCCGACCACAGGACCGTCAGGTTCGGTTCCGGCGCCGGCCCCAGGTTGTGCAGGGTCTGCAGCATGCGGAAGTTGGTCTTGCTGACCAGCGTCCGGCCGTCCAGCCCCATGCCGCCCAGGCATTCCGTAACCCAGGTCGGGTCGCCCGAGAACAGCTGGTCGTATTCCGGCGTGCGCAGGAAGCGGACCAGACGCAGCTTCATGACGAAATGGTCGATCATCTCCTGGGCTTCCGCCTCGGTGATGACGCCGTCGCGGAGGTCGCGCTCGATGTAGATGTCGAGGAAGCTGGACACGCGGCCCAGCGACATGGCGGCACCGTTGGCTTCCTTGACCGCCGCCAGATAGGCCAGATAGGTCCACTGCACCGCCTCGCGGCCGGTGGCGGCCGGGCGCTTGACGTCGAAGCCGTAGGAGGCGGCCATCTCGACCAGCTCCTTCAGCGCGCGGATCTGCTCGGAGATCTCCTCGCGCAGGCGCAGCACGTCCTCGTCGATCCGGCTGACTTCCAGCGAGGCCAGCTGGGCCTTCTTGTCCTTGATCAGGAAATCGGCTCCGTACAGCGCCAGCCGGCGATAGTCGCCGATGATGCGGCCGCGGCCATAGGCATCGGGCAGGCCGGTGATGACGCCGGACTTGCGGCAGCGCAGCATCTCGGGCGTGTAGACATCGAACACGCCGTCATTGTGCGTCTTGCGCAGGACCGGGAAAATCTCTTCAAGCTTCGGCGACGGGGTGTAGCCATAGGCCTCCAGCCCGGTCTTGACCATGCGCCAGCCGCCGAACGGCATGATCGCGCGCTTCAGCGGCTTGTCGGTCTGCAGGCCGACGATCACTTCCAGTTCGCGGTCGATATAACCGGCGGCGTGCGAGGTGATCGAGGCGAAAACTTCGGTGTCGGCGTCCAGAACGCCGCCCTTGGCGGCGCGTTCCTGCTTCAGCAGGTCGGTGACCTTGGCGAACAGCGCGGTGGTGCGGGCGGTGGGACCGGCGACGAAGCCCGCGTCCCCTTCATAGGGGGTCAGGTTGCGCTGGATGAAATCGCGGACGTCGACCGAGCGGCGCCAGACGCCCGGGGCGAAGCCGCGCCAGGGGTCGGCGGCGGACTGCTGCTCCGTGGCCTGGGCAAGTCCGTCCATCAGCAGGGTGTCCATGATGACTCCTCAGAGATATAGCCGTCGGCGCGGGTCAATGGCCGTGTCGGCGGTCTCGTGGTGCCCGCGAACCGCGCGGGACGATTGGAAGCATAGGCGCGATCGGCGCCGGATTCGTTGATACACGTCATATTTTCAGACCGGGCGCGGGGCGGCCGATGCGGTGACCGGTGCCCTGCGTTGCGCCCGTTCTGTAGTTTTACTACATACTCCGGGACGGGCTTCCGGACAAGGCGGACAGGCTCGGCATTTTGTCGCAGGGCAAGGCTGTAACGGTTGGAAACGCTCGGAAAGGGCAGGCTGCGTCCGCGACGGAATCGGTCGTTCGCAGCGCTGTATATGTAGCTTTGCTACATGTGCTATGCTGACCCACAATCAGAAGGGAGCGCCCCCCACATGCTGGCGAGAATCGCCGCCGTCCGCGACCAGATCCGTCCGTCGGAACGCAAGCTGGCCGACTATGCGATGGCCCATCCGGGCGACGTGATCAACCTGTCCATGGCCGAATTGGCCGACCGGGTCGGGGTGAGCGAGCCGACGGTCGCGCGCTTCTGCGCGGCGCTGGGCTGCCGCGGTTTCCGCGAGTTCAAGATCAAGCTGGCGCAGGACATCGCCGGCGGCATGCCGTTTCTGCATCAGGACCTGTCGGTGGGCGGGGAGCTGGATGCGGATGGCAATGTTCCAGGGGGTGTGCCGGGGGCGGTGCTGGCCGGCAAGCTGTTCGACCGTACCATCGCCACCCTGATGCAGGTGCGCAACAACCTGCCGGCCGACGCGGTGGACCGCGCCGCCGACGTGCTGGCCGCGGCCCGCCGGATCGAGTTCTACGGCTCCGGCAATTCCGGCACGGTGGCGGAGGACATCCAGCGCAAGTTCTTCCGGCTGGGCATGCCGACCGTCGCCTACACCGACTCCCACGTCTATTTCGCCTCCGCCCTGACCCTGGCGAAGGGCGATGCCGTGGTTGCGGTGTCCAGCACCGGCCGCACCCGCGACATCCTCGACGCCGTGCAGAACGCCCGCAAGGCCGGGGCCGACGTGGTGGCTCTGACCCGCTCGGGTTCGCCGCTCGCCGACATGGCGACGGTCAGCCTCGTCGCCGATGTGGCCGACGATTTCGACATCCATTCGCCGATGACCGTCCGCATCGCCCATCTGGTGCTGGGCGACATCCTGTCCATCGCCGTGGCCCTGCGCATGGGCGACACGCTTCAGGAAAGGTTGAAGCGCCATGACCGCGCCGTGGATGCACATGTGTCGGAGCGTTAGGCGGCCGGATCAGCCTTTTCGGAGGCGGGCGGCCCGGCCGGCCAGGAAATTCATCGCCAGATGGGCCGCGGACTGGGCGGTGATGCCGCTGCAGTCCAGCGGCGGGCTGACCTCCACGATGTCCAGGCTGGCGTGGGCTGCGCTGCGTGCGATCTCGAACACCGCGTCGGCGACCTCCCAGAGCGTCAATCCGGCGGCATTGGGAACGCTGGTGCCCGGAGCGAAGCCGGCGGACAGGCAGTCGATGTCGATGGAGACATGGACCGCG
The DNA here is from genome assembly GCF_013340935.1 of Azospirillum melinis. Lineage (GTDB taxonomy): Bacteria > Pseudomonadota > Alphaproteobacteria > Azospirillales > Azospirillaceae > Azospirillum > Azospirillum melinis. Next base: position 25,546 of record NZ_WHOS01000035.1, read on the forward strand.
TCGGTCGGCTCCACCGCATGCCGGATCGCCTCGGCGACGGTCGCGGCAAGCCCGGCGCGGCGGATGTCCCATGGGGTGCGGACCATGATTCCCGCCGCTTCCGCCAGTTCCATGTATGCGCCGGAGTAGATCGGCGCGTCGATGCCGAGCTGGACGCTGTGGCGATGGTCGAACACCTCGGCCACCGTATGCATCCAATGACCGGAATGCTCCTTCCCCGGAACCGGACTGCGCGAGTCGAAATGGGCGTCGAAGACGATCAGCCCGAGCTTGCGGTCCGGATGGCGGCGCAGCAGGCCGCGCAGGATCGGGTCGGTGATGGAATGGTCGCCGCCCAGGAACACCGGGGTGTCGCCGGGAGCCAGGCCGGCGATTGTTTCCGCGATGTGGCGATAGGTGGCGTGGATGTCGTTGGTGACCTCGATGTCGCCGAAGCGGCGCAGCCGCAACCGGCTGAGATCGGTCCGCTTGTCCGTGCAATAGAGGCTGAAGCCGTCCAGAACCGCCAGGATCGCGGACGGGCCGAAGCGTGTGCCCGGCCGATGGCTGACCGCATGGTCGAACGGAATTTCCAGGAACAGAATGCCGGCACCGTCTTCGGCGACGGGGCGGTCTTGGTTCTCTTCCGGCCCCTCCCAAGCGCCGGAAATCCAGCGGACGGCGGAGTCCTCGACGACGCGCGTGCTCATATCGCTCCCCGCCATTAATCGCCAGAACCGACCGCGACCGCACCGGTCCGGGCGAGTTCGATGCGGCCAACCCCCACCATCTCCTTCGCCCGTTCGACGATGTCGTCCGGTGCATTGGCCGCCTGCCAGTTGTGATAATCCTCCAGCTTGCGGGCCACGGCCGACTGGTCGCGCCCTTCCCATTGGCGTTCGCGCACAAGGCAGAAGCCATCCTGGTCCGGCTGCCGCACATGGCGCGCATAGGCGGAATTCCAGATCGCTTCGAGCGAGTCCGTGCGGACATGGCCGATCAGGCGGGAAAGCCCGTTGCAATCGTAGACCTCGCCGAACAGATTGACGAACAGGCCGCAATTGACCTGCCGGCAGCGGTAGCCCCCACCCATCGGCCTGCTGGGCTGGTAGACGATCCCGTATTCCTCCTCGTCGATGCCCCGCATCAGTTCGATCAGATCGTCGGCACGGTTTCGTTCGAGCAGGATCGACTTGTGGTCGGCCAATCCTTCGGGGATGAGGGTGACGATATAGCTGTGAACATTGTTGTCCCTGCACCAGCGGAACAGGTCGGCGACGCCGTCCAGGTCATGGTATTTCGGGGTCACGACGACGTCGATTGCAAGGCGGGTCGGAATGGTCCGGTTGAATCCGCGGGCGAGCAGGAGGCGCATGGCCTCGTGCGCCTTCTCGCCATAGCCGCGAAGGCCGACCATGCGGTCCTGCACGACGGTGTCGATGTTGTTGTATTTCAGGAAGATCGTTGCCCCCAGATCGTACAGCCGGTCGGCCGCCGCCTCGTCCAGGTGATAGCCGCTGGTGAACACGACGCTGGTCATGCCCAACTCGTGGATGAACGAGATGATTTCCCAGAATCCGGGGTCAAGCATCGGTTCCCCGGCACCGGGAAACTCGACCGTCGTGGCTCCGAGCGCCCTGGCTTGGCGGATGATGTCCTTGCGCTCCGCTGTGGTCAGTTCCCGCCGGTTGGGAACGCCGTTGTAACGGTCCGGCGTGCGGTCGCAATAGAAGCATTTCAGGGCACAGTCGCCGGTCAGGTCCAGATCGAGATGGATCATCCGGCCGGTCGACGCGGCGGCGCCGATCAGGCTGGGGCAATGGTCCGTGCCTTTTGCCCACAAATCCTCCAGCCGTTTTCCGGCCGCCTGGATATGGGGGAGGGAGCGCCGGTCCAGATCGGGCTCGATACGGAGATGATCGAGCGGAAGGGCGGCCGGGGTATCAACCATTGTTTGCCTCCAGCAGGGGGGCGCCTTCGGCGGGGCTGCGGGGCGATTTTGCCGGCGCGCTGCTCTTCTGCCGTTCCGAAAGCGTGACGAGGATGACGGAAAGGGAGACGAGCGCGATGCCCGCCATGTTGGCGGGGGTCAGCGTTTCTCCCAACAGAAAGTAAGCCATGAGGCCGGCGGCCAGCGGGTCGAGCAACCCGATCACCGTCGCCGGCAGCGCATCGACATGGCGCAGGCCGAACAGCAATAGCCAATAGGGCAGGATGGTGGCGACCACCGCGATGAAGCCGATGTAGGCGATCATCTCCGCCGTCGGCTCCAGCCTGTGCACCCCGAGGAAAGGCAGAGCGGCGGCCCAGACGGCGGAAGAGATGGCGAAATTCCAGAAGGTCAGCGCCGTGGCGCCGATGCCCCGCGCCTTGCAGGCGTTGCCGATGATGTTGAATATGGCAAAGGCGAGGCCGCAGGCGAGTCCGACGGCCAGACCGGCGGAAAGCCTTACCCATTCGCCGCCTCCCCCCGTCAGAAGGAAGCAGCCGACGAGGCTGAGTGCCACGATCCCGCAATCGCGACCACGGATGCGCTTGCCGCCGAAAAGCGCGCCGAGCACCAGCACGAAGAAGGGCGAGGTGTATTCCAGCGTGATGGCCGCCGCGACATTCATCATGTCGATGGCCAGATAGAAGGTCGCATTCACCACGACGAATATGATGCCCGCCGCCAGCGCCATCGGCCGGGCAGGGGGCGGAATGTGAAATGACCGACCCGGAATGAGGGCCATGATCGGCCCGAGAACGGCGCAGGCCACGAAACTGCGGATCGCCGTCAGGTCGAGAGGGGACACATTGCCGACGAACAGCACCTTCGCCGCCGCTCCCGCCGCCCCGAAAAGGATCGCCGCGACGAAGATCGCGACCATGCCCATGGCACGCATGGACCTCTGCTCCGCCATGTCTTCTCCTGATGCGGTGTTTTCCGGTCGGCCATTAGCCGGCAGGCCAGCAGCAGTGCGTCACGGACGCGCAAGCCGTGTCATGGGAAGCAGGCGGCTTTCCCATGAAATCCGGCTCGCGAACGGATCGTGGCGGTGCGGAAGGCTTTCGGCAGCGGTCAGAATGACCACAATCAGGCTGCGGGATTAGCGTTACCCACATCGGATCCGGGCGTCAAGGCGAAATTCAAAAATTTAAAGTAAAACATATGTAAGTATGAAGAATAGACAAATGGAAACTTAGAATTCGAAGCGATGATTGGAGGGTGTCGAGGGGTCGGGAAAATTCCTGTCCGCCAAAGTTAAGACAGGTCAGAGGTTCTCAAACGATCTCGGGAATGCGGCACCGTCCCGGCGGAGCCGCCCGTCGGCAGGCGGAGCGGCTCCATCGAGGAATGGCCTCGGTTCTCCGCTTCAGCGTCCGGCCGGCAGCTTCGCCCCTTCGCGGGCATAGATCTGGATCGGCCGGCAATCCTCGTCGAGCGTGACCACCAGCGAGCCCGGCTGGTCCTTCAGATACACCCAGGCGTCCCAGCGGACGATCTTGTCGCGGTATTCATCGCGATAGATGCCGTAATTCACGCCACGCACATTGCTGGCAGGCAGGCCCACGCCGGTCAGCACCGCGGCGGTCTGCGGGTTGCAGTCGTTGGTCACGTTGCTGTTGATGACGGAAAGCAGCGCCGGATCGGGCTGTGCCACCGGTGGGGGCGAAAGGGTCGAGGCGCAGGCGGAGACCAGCATCGTCAGCGCACCGGCCGCGGCGAACGCCGCGAAGTTCGGCGATTTCATGGGAAAGGCACCATCCGTTTTCTTCGTCTTTTTGAAAATATGGGTGGCGGTTGCCGGGACGTCGATTGCACGTTCGGCAAGTCTCCTGCGTCACGTTCGCCGACCTGCCGCCATCGCGGCGCGCGGCTCTTGCCTGCCGCCCGCCTTTGGCGCAAGAGGTGACGCGAGAAAGTCCCTGCACCGTTCACGCTGTGGAGTTCAAAGCCCCATGACGATTGACCAGACCGCCGCCGACCAGATTGCCGCTCCCATCACCCCCACCTGCGACCTGTTCGACCGCTTCAAGGACGACGCCCGCTATGTCCTGCCGGGCTTCCGCGACTTCGGCGCCGTCACCCGCTTCACCGGTCCGGTGGTCACCGTGAAGTGCCTGGAGGACAATTCCCGCGTCAAGGAACTGCTGGCAACCCCCGGTGCCGGCCGCGTTCTGGTGGTGGACGGCGCCGGCAGCCTGCGCTGCGCCCTGATGGGCGACATGATCGCCGCGTCGGCCGTCAAAAACGGCTGGGCCGGCGTGGTGATCTGGGGCTGCGTCCGCGATGTGGCCGAACTGGCGACCCTGCCGCTCGGCATCAAGGCGCTGGCATCGATCCCGCGCGCCTCCACCCGCCGCGAGCAGGGGCTGGTCGATGTGGCTGTCGAACTGCCGGGCGCCGCCGTCCGGCCGGGCGACATCCTGTTCTCCGACGAGGACGGCATCGTGCTGCTGACGCCGGAGCAGGCGGCCGCGCTGAAGTAAAGCCGGGAAGACGAAGTGGTCATACCAAGCGCCGGTAATACCAGTGCAAAAAGAATGGCAGCTTCGTCCTGCCCGCTTCACGTAAGCGGGGCGCCCCCTTGCACTTTCATTTAAGCAGGCATATAAACCCGACCTGAGTTCAAGCGGGCCGTCTCACGGTTCCCATCCAAGGGCCGGCCTTTCATTTATGAGGAACCCTGCCGTGCTCGAAGCCTACCGCCAGCACGCGGCCGAACGCGCCGCCCTCGGAATCCCGGCTCTGCCCCTGACCGCGAAGCAGACGTCGGAGCTGATCGACCTGCTGAAGGCCCCGCCGGCGGGCGAGGAGGCCTTCCTCCTCGACCTCATCACCCACCGCGTTCCGGCCGGCGTCGACGATGCCGCCCGCGTCAAGGCCGGCTTCCTGGCCGCCGTCGCCAAGGGCGCCGACAGCTCTCCGCTGATCTCCAAGGTCAAGGCCACCGAACTGCTGGGCACCATGCTCGGCGGCTTCAACGTCCAGCCACTGATCGACCTGCTGTCGGATGCCGAGTGCGGCACCGCCGCCGCGGAAGGCCTGAAGAAGACCCTGCTGGTCTTCGACTTCTTCCACGACGTCAAGGAACTGGCCGACAAGGGCAACGCCAACGCCAAGTCGGTGCTGCAGTCCTGGGCCGATGCCGAGTGGTTCACCTCGCGTCCGGAAGTCCCGGCGTCGATGACGCTCACCGTCTTCAAGGTGTCGGGCGAGACCAACACCGACGACCTGTCGCCGGCCCCCGACGCCTGGAGCCGTCCGGACATCCCGCTGCACGCGCTCGCCATGCTGAAGAACCCGCGTCCGGGCATCGAGGCCGACGAGCCAGGCCAGCGCGGCCCGACGAAGCAGCTGGAAGCGCTGAAGCAGAAGGGCAACCTGATCGCCTATGTCGGCGACGTGGTCGGCACCGGCTCCTCGCGCAAGTCCGCCACCAACTCGGTGCTGTGGTTCACCGGTGAGGACATCCCGTTCGTCCCGAACAAGCGCTTCGGCGGCGTCTGCCTCGGCACCAAGATCGCCCCGATCTTCTTCAACACCATGGAAGACGCCGGCGCCCTGCCCATCGAACTCGACGTCAACAAGATGGAGATGGGCGACGTCATCGAGCTGCGCCCCTATGAGGGCAAGGCGCTGAAGAACGGCGAGGTCATCGCCGAATTCACCGTGCGCTCCGAGGTGATCTTCGACGAGGTGCGTGCCGGCGGCCGCATCCCGCTGATCATCGGCCGTGGCCTGACCGCCCGTGCCCGCGAGGCGCTCGGCCTGCCGGCGTCGGAGCTGTTCCGCCAGCCGGCCTCCCCGGCCGACACCGGCAAGGGCTACACGCTGGCCCAGAAGATGGTCGGCCGCGCCTGTGGCCTGCCGGAAGGCAAGGGCGTCCGTCCGGGCACCTATTGCGAGCCGAAGATGACGACGGTGGGGTCGCAGGATACCACCGGCCCGATGACCCGCGACGAGCTGAAGGACCTGGCCTGCCTGGGCTTCTCGGCCGATCTGGTGATGCAGTCCTTCTGCCACACCGCCGCCTATCCGAAGCTGGTGGACGTCAAGACCCACCACGAGCTGCCGGACTTCATCTCCACCCGCGGCGGCGTGGCTCTGCGTCCGGGCGACGGCGTCATCCACTCCTGGCTGAACCGCCTGCTGCTGCCGGACACCGTGGGCACCGGCGGCGACAGCCATACCCGCTTCCCGATCGGCATCAGCTTCCCGGCCGGCTCCGGTCTGGTTGCCTTCGCCGCGGCCACCGGCGTCATGCCGCTGGACATGCCGGAATCGGTCCTCGTCCGCTTCAAGGGCGAGATGCAGCCGGGCGTCACCCTGCGTGACCTCGTCAACGCCATCCCGCTCTACGCGATCAAGGCCGGCCTGCTGACGGTCGAGAAGAAGGGCAAGAAGAACATCTTCTCCGGCCGCGTGTTGGAGATCGAAGGTCTGCCGGACCTGAAGGTCGAGCAGGCGTTCGAGCTGACCGATGCCTCGGCCGAGCGCTCGGCGGCGGGCTGCACCGTGCTCCTGAACAAGGAGCCGATCATCGAGTACATGACCTCCAACATCACGCTGATGAAGTGGATGATCGCCAACGGGTACGCCGATGCGCGCACCCTGGAGCGCCGCATCAAGGCGATGGAGGCGTGGATCGCCGATCCGCAGCTGCTGCGTCCGGACGCCGATGCCGACTATGCCGCGGTGATCGAGATCGATCTGGCCGACATCAAGGAGCCGATCCTGGCCTGCCCGAACGATCCGGACGACGTGAAGACGCTGTCCGAGGTCGCCGGCGACAAGATCGACGAGGTGTTCATCGGCTCCTGCATGACCAACATCGGCCACTTCCGCGCCGCAGGTAAGATCCTGAACGGGAATTCGGACATCCCGACCCGCCTGTGGATCGCACCGCCGACGAAGATGGACGCGATGATGCTGACCGAGGAGGGCTACTACGCCACCCTCGGCAAGGCCGGCGCCCGCATGGAGATGCCGGGCTGCAGCTTGTGCATGGGCAACCAGGCGCAGGTCCGCAAGGGTTCGACCGCCGTCTCCACCTCGACCCGCAACTTCCCGAACCGTCTGGGCATCGACACCCGCGTCTACCTGTCGTCGGCCGAACTGGCCGCCGTCGCGGCGCTGCTGGGCAAGATCCCGACGACCGAGGAGTATCTCGCCCAGGTCGGCGTGGTGAACAAGTCCGCCTCCGACATCTACCGCTACATGAACTTCGACCAGATCCCGGCCTTCCAGGAAGTCGCGGACAAGGTCGCCGTTCCGGCCTGATGGCCGCAAGCAGCGGTCGGTAAAGGAAACCCCCGCCGGTGCGATCCGGCGGGGGTTTTTCTTGCCGGCACCAAATGAGGCGGAGGTCAGGGCGCGCGATAGGCGCTGCGGTCCTCCGCCCGCGCCGGCTTTTCCAGATAGATCCCCTGCCGCGGGATGGCGATGCTGTCGAACTCGTCGGCCAGCTTATGCAGCGCGGCCCGCATCTCGGCCCCCTGCATCGGTTCGCCATGGCCGGTGATGACCAGCTCCGGATCCAGGGCGGCCAACCGGGCGACCGCCTCCCGCGCCTTGTCCCACTCCACCGTGAAATACATCGGCGGTCCGTGCATCTCGGCCCGCTGAACCGCGACGGCATAGGCCGACTCCTGGCCCGTGGTGACGAAGGCGTCACCGACGATCATCGAGCGGTCATGCTCCCGCCAGAGGGAGACATGGCCGACACTGTGCCCCGGCGTGTGAACCCAGCGCCAACCCGGCATCATCGGGACCGATCCGTCCTCCGGCAGGGCGCGCAGGCGCGATCCGACATCCACCGGCTTGCGCGGGTAGAAGCGCGCCAAGGCCGCCATCGCTCCGCCGCCGACCGACGGGTCGCCGGGCGGGTAGGCGGCCCGACCGTTCAGATAGGGGTGCTCCAGCGGGTGGGCGTAGACCGGGGCGTCCCATTCCTCCGCCAGATCCTCCAGAACCCCGACATGGTCGAAATGGCCGTGGGTCAGGACGATGGCGGCGGGTCGGGCATCGCGACCGAACCGCTCCGCCGCGGCGGAGCGGATGAAGCCCTTGGTGCCCATCAAACCGGCGTCGATCAGCACCCAGCCGCGGTCTCCGGCTCCGGGTTGACCCCAGAAGACCACATTGACGATGCCAAGCCGCCGATAGGCGAGGTCAGGCGCGATCTCGTGCGTGTGGTCGTTGCGCAATGCATCGAGCGCCGGATCGATCGCGCTGCTGTCCTCAGACAACGGAATCTGCGAGGCCATGGCCGTCCATCTCCCACCTGTGTCCTTGGACAACAGTACTGAGCGGCGCTCGTCCTGTTTTCGGCTTCGGTTTTCCTGCCTTGCTCAAATCCCGCTGCAGGTCGAAGACTGCCTCAAATAGGGGAAAGTCCGACGATGGCGGCGAACGGTCGCGGTTCCCGTCGGAGCGCTGCGAAACCCATGATCGCGCTTTCAAAATCCTGTCGTATCGGTCAGAAAAGGATACATGCCGTGGCCGGCGGATATGGTCCGGCACAAAATGGTCATCCTGGGAGAACCAATCATGCGTCTCACCGTCCTTTCCTTCGTCAGCGCGACGGCACTGCTGGCCGGCTTCGGCACGGCGCAGGCCGATATCGTGATCGGCCTGGGCACGGCGACGACCGGCCCGGTCGCGGCGCTGGGCGAGCAGTCGGTGTACGGAGCCAAGCAGGCGGTTGCGGACATCAACGCCAAGGGCGGCGTGCTGGGTCAGAAGCTGGTGCTGAAGGTGGGCGACGATGCCTGCGACCCGCGTCAGGCGGTGGCCGTCGCCAACCAGTTCGTGCGTGAGAAGGTGACGGCGGTGGTCGGCCATCTCTGCTCCGGCGCCAGCATCCCGGCGGCCGACGTCTACCAGGAGGAAGGCGTGGTGATGGTCACCCCGACCGCCACCAATCCGCTGCTGACCGCCAAGGGCCATCCCAACATCTTCCGCGTCTGCGGCCGCGACGACCAGCAGGGCGTGGTTGCCGGGAACTATCTGGCCCAGACCTTCAAGGGCAAGAACGTCGCGGTGCTGGACGACAAGCAGGCCTATGGCAAGGGGCTGGCCGACGTCGTGGTGGAGACGCTGGAGAAGGCCGGCGGCAAGGTCGCCTATCGCGGGTCGGTTACGGCGGGTGAGAAGGACTTCTCGGCGCTGATCACCAGCCTGAAGGACAAGAACATCGATGCCGTCTATTACGGCGGCTACCATCCGGAACTGGGCCTGATCGTCCGTCAGGCGCAGGAACAGGGTATGAAGCCGCAGTTCATCGCCGGCGACGGCCTGAACAACCAGGAATACTGGTCGATTACCGGCCCGGCCGGCGAGGGCACGCTGTACACCGACAGCGCGTCGGCGGCGAGCGATCCGAAGGCGCAGGAACTGATCGCGTCCTTCAAGAAGGCCGGCCTGCCGGAGCCGGGCAACTTCGCCTTCTACAGCTATGCCGCGGTCCAGGTGATCGCCGAGGGGCTCCAGAAGGCCGGCAGCACGGACAGCGGCAAGCTGGCGAAGACCCTGCATTCCGGCAGCTATGACACCGTCGTCGGCCCGGTGGAATTCGACAAGAAGGGCGACATCACCAAGCCGAACTATGTCATGTATGTCTGGAGCAACGGCCAGCCCAAGATGGTGGCCCAGAAGTAACCAAAGCAGGGTGCCGGCCCACCATCATGCGTGGGCCGGCTCTTCCATCTCAAGAATCTCCGGTTTCTTCGTATATTTGGCGATGAAGTCTTCGACCGGCATCGGGCGGTCGAAGTAATAGCCCTGGAAAACCGCGCAGCCACGATCCTCGAGAAAGTCCCGTTCGGCCGCGGTTTCAACCCCTTCCGCCACCACCTTCAGGCCAAGACGGCTGGCAATCGACAGCATCGTCTCCACCAGCACCGCATTGTGGCTGTTGCTGTCGACATCCTGGACGAAGGAGCGGTCGATCTTGATTTCCCGCACCGGCAGCCGCTTCAGGTAGGACAGCGACGAGAAGCCGGTGCCGAAATCGTCCAGCGAGAAGGAAATGCCGAGAGCGGCAAGCTCCGACATCTTGGCGACGGTGTCGGCGCAGTCGCCGACCGCGATGCCTTCGGTGATCTCCAGCATCAGGCGGCGCGGGTCGGTCCGGGTGGCACGCAGAGCGGCGATGACGCCAGCGCAAAAGTTCGGCTGACGGAACTGGCGCGGGCTGATGTTGACCGACAGGTGGCAGTCGCTGCCGGCATCGGACAGCCGGCGAAGCACATGGCAGGCCTCCATCAGGACCCAATCGCCGATGGGCAGAATCAGGCCGGATTCCTCGGCCTCCGCGATGAAGGCGCCGGGGGCGACGAAGCCGCGTTGCGGATGCTGCCAACGGATCAGCGCTTCCGCCGCCACCAGCGTGCCGTCGGCGCTGGTCTGCGGTTGCAGGAACAGGGTGAATTCTCCGGCATCGACCGCCTTGCGCAAATCCTGGAGCAGCAGCAGCCGGGCCTGGGCCTCGATCAGCATGGTGGGGTCATAGTCGCGGATGGTGTTCCGTCTGCTGTCCTTGGCGGCATACATGGCGGTGTCGGCCTGCTTCAGCAGATCCTCGACCGACTCGTCCGGCGTCTTGGGGAAGACGGTCAGCCCGATGCTGGCGGAGATGCTGTGCTCGCAGCAGTCGAGCTGGAAGGGTTGGGCCACGGCCAGCCGGAGCTTTTCCGCCACCTTTGAGGCGATGGCGGTCGCCTCCTCCAGCGTGGTGCCAATGTCCGGCAACAGGATGACGAACTCGTCCCCGCTCAACCGGCAGACCAGATCGCCCTTGCGCAGGGTGGCGTTGAGCCGTGCCGCCAGTTCGCGCAGCAGCATGTCGCCGATCATGTGGCCGCGGGCGTCGTTCAAACCCTTGAAATCGTCCAGATCGAGGAACATCAGCGCACCGCAGTGCGCGCCCAGCCGGGCCGCCCGCAGATGGACGTCAAGATGCTCCATCAGCAGGCGCCGGTTCGGCAGGTTGGTCAGCGGGTCGTAGAAGGCGAGATTTTCGATCTGCCGCGCCGCCTGCTTCCGCTCGGTGACGTCCATCACCACGGTCAGATAGCCGCGGATCGCACCGCCGCTGTCGCGCAGCACGCTGGTGACGGTGGAAATCGAGATGCGGGCGCCGTTCCTGCGCACTCCGGTCCATTCGCCGGGTTCGGGCCGGCCGCTGCACCGGGTGTGGGCGACCAGCGCCGCGAAATCCGCCTTTACCGGACGGTCGAGTTCGATGGACAGCCCGTCGGCGTGGGCGCGCAGTTCGTCCGGGTCATAGAGGCGCGGCAGGTCGGCGCTGCCGATCATCTCCGCCGCCGGGTAGCCGAAGATGCGCTCCGCCTCGCGGTTGAAGACACGGACGACGCCGTCCAGCGTGGTGGCGATGATGCCGCAGGCGGCGCTTTCGAGGATTCCGGTGTTCAGCGACAGGCTGTCCTTCAACGCCTCGCGGCTGGCATAGGTCTCGGTCACATCCTGGAAGACCATGACGACGCCGTGCAGCGTGCCGTCCCGGTCGCGGATGGGCGAGGCCATGTCGGCGATGTGGCTGCGGGCTCCGTCACGCGACACCAGAACGGTGTGGTTGGCGAGGCCGACCATGTCGCCGTTTGCCAGCACCTGCTCGACCGGCACCGGCACCCGCCGCCCCGTCTCCGCATTCTGGATGTCGAACACCTCGGCCACCGGTCGGCCGGCGGCCTCGCCCAGGGTCCAGCCGGTCAGCCGCTCCGCCACCGGATTCATCAGACTGACGCGGCCGGCGGTGTCGGTGGCGATCAGCCCGTCGCCGATGGACAGCAGGGTGACGCGGGCCTGCTCCTTTTCCCGCCAGAGGTCGCGCTCCGACTGGTGCAGGGCGTCATAGGGGTGATGCACAGCGGTCACGAACACGGCGCGGTACAGATACCAATAGCCGATGACCTTGTAGACATGGCCTGCCATGTTCGCGAGATCGTAGACGCTGAGATAGAGCGTGAAGCACAGTTCGCTGATCGCGATGGCGATTGCGGCGATCACCATGCGGTGGACGTCGAGCGTATGCGCCGCGCGCCGACGGCGGTAGAACATCGCCGCGGCCCCGGCATAGAGAAGGACCAGCAGATATTCGGCCGCGATTTTCAGCGGCGTCAGCCCGCTCCCGGCCACATAGGTGCGCGGCAGCAGGTCGGGGTGCCACAGGACCGCCCAGAAGATCGCGGCGCTCGTCAGCAGCACCCCGCCGATGAGCGGATAACGCAAGGCCACCGAGTTCCCCGCTCCAGCCTTCCAGGGAAGGACGGCCGCCATCAGCAGGGCCAGCGCCGCCACCAGCCGGGCGCCGAGCCAGAAGGCGATGGCCTTTTCCGGGCCGGCCGGCGTCACGAAGTCGGGCATGCCGGTGAAGGATAGCAGATGCCCGAAATCGAGCAGCGCCACGCCGAGGAAGCAGGTGGACAGCGCCATCAGGGCCGGCGGGGTGTCGTCGTTCCGGGAGTGCCAGCCGATGGCGAAGATCAGGGTGGCGACGGCGATGGAGAAGGTCTCGAAGAAGGTGTGCAACGGCAGGTAATGGGCCAACTCCACCGACCCCGGCACACGGGCTCCCTGAAGCACGAGCAGGAAGGGAACGGAAAGGGTGACGAGCGTGGCGATGGCGCCGGGGGGCTCGGCACGGCCTTGCACCGTCCCCGTCTGCTTTGGGACTGTTCCGGTCATTTCGCTCCCCCCGGCCACTGGGTCGGTCACCCTGCCCGCGGACCTTGTACCTCTTATGGGTACATTAGAGCTTAACGGCATTAAGGGTCCAGACACGGACAACCCTTATCGAACCGGACGCTTGGAACACTGTGAAACAGTTTTCGGAGGTTGTTGCACTGTTCAGTGCGCCCGGCCTGTGTGGAGATCGCGAAGAACTTGCGAAGAACGTGCATGGCGGCTTTTCCAGAGCGAGGAAGGCGTGCGCATTGTATCCCATCGGTCGTAAAGCATGTGGGCGCTTGGGAAAAACCGACATCAAGGCATTGATCTGCATGAGAGATTTGCGGATTCGGCGTCCCCTGTCCGGCACCGCAAGATCATAAGCGACGGCGCGTCAGGTTGATTGCCCCGCGCTGCTGCCAACCTCTATCCTCGACCGGGTCGGGCCTGTCGACCACGCCGGAAAGGAATGCCGCATGTTCATCGCGATGAACCGTTTCAAGGTCCGCCATGGGGCCGAGCAGGAGTTCGAGGAGGTCTGGCTGAACCGCGAGGTGCATTTGCACAAGGTGCCGGGCTTCGTCGAGTTCCACATGCTGCGGGGGCCCGACCGGGACGATCACCGGCTCTATTCCTCCCACACGGTTTGGGAGTCCGAAGGCGCCTTCCAGGGCTGGACGCGGTCGGAAGCCTTCCGCAACGCCCACGGCAATGCCGGTGCCCGCAAGCCGCTTTATGTCGGGCCGCCGGAGTTTGAGGGATTCGAGGTTATCCAGACCGTGGCGCGCGATCCGAACGCCTGAACGAAACAAGCCTGAACGAAACAAGCCTCAACCGTCGGGAGGAAGACCCATGCTGGATTTGGTGATCGAGCAGCGCCGCAAAAGCCTTGGCGGATTCGAAGTGGGGCGGGTTCTGCCCTTCGTCCAGCGGCGGATGGTCGGCCCCTTCGTCTTCTTCGACCATATGGGGCCGGTCGATTTCCAGCCGGGTCTTCCCCGCGATGTCGACGTGCGTCCCCACCCGCACATCGGCCTGTCCACCGTGACCTACCTGTTCGAGGGCGAGATCATGCACCGTGACAGCGTGGGCTCCGAACAGCCGATCCGGCCGGGCGAGGTGAACTGGATGACCTCCGGCCGCGGCATCACCCACTCCGAACGCTTCGAGCGTGCCCGGATGGAGGGCGGGACGATGCACGGCATCCAGGCTTGGGTCGCCCTGCCGGAAGCGGACGAGGAGACCGACCCGGCTTTTGCCCATTACGGCACCGGCGACCTGCCTCTGTTCGAGGAAGGCGGCGTGCGCGGCCGGTTGGTGGCGGGCGAGGCGTTCGGGGCCAGGGCGGGGGTGAAGACCCATTCCCCTCTGTTCTACATCCATTGGGATCTCGCCCCCGGCGCCCGCGTCGCCCTGCCGGAGGACGGATGGCAGCGCGCGGCCTATATAGTGGCGGGAAGCGTGGAGGTGGAAGGGCAGCGGTTCGAGGCGGGGCGGATGATCGTCTTCGCGCCCGGCCACCCGGCGGCGCTGACCGCCGCCACCCAGTCCATCGTCATGGCGGTCGGCGGCGAGCCGCTGGGGCAGCGCTTCATCGACTGGAATTTCGTGTCGTCTCGCAAGGAGCGGATCGAGCAGGCCAAGGCGGACTGGCGGGCCGGGCGGATGAAGCTGCCGGATCTCGACAATGGCGAGTTCATCCCGCTGCCGGAGATGCCGAAGCCGCCGGCGAATCCGATGTCGTGAGGGGCAGTGAAAGGCGGCGCGGTATAATCGGGAACCCGGAAATCTATCGGCTGACTGGTTTGAAGCTGAACCACGCCGGCATCGTGCCCTTGCCCAGACCGGGAATGTCGTAATCGGCGGCGAAGCGCGCCATAGCGTTGTTTTCGAGTTTGAAGCCGACGGCGAAGAGCCGGTCGGCAGCGTCCAACTCATCCTTGCTCGCGATCTTGTCGGTGGTCGAGCTGGTTTCCCGATCATCGTCACCAAAGTTCAGATCGGCGAACCGATTGGCCTTGCTGGTGAAGACCGCCCCCATTAAGGAACGCTCCTCGTCTGACACATGGATGGCACCGGGGGGCGTGGTTCCTTTGAGGCGTTCGGAGATCGAGCGGTGCATGGCGCTGACCTCCTCCTGACTGACGGAGCCATTTTTTCGCGCTTCGCCCAGTTGGTCCATTTCCTTGAGCGCCGACCAATAATCTGGATTCTCGGTGGCCTTCGCCGCAGCGGCACTCTGTTCGTGCGCGACCTTCATGCGGTCGGACATCTGCTGTTCTTCGGCACTGTGACCGCTTTCGGTCACGAAGCGGTTGAACAGCGCATTCTTCGCCAGCGACCGCAACCCCTTCACAGCGTCATCCGCCGACACACGGCCGGATTCGACGAGGCCTTCCAACTGCTTCTTGCTGTCGGAGTCGAGATGCTCGAATGCCTTCGCTGCGAGGCCGCTCAGCGCCTTGCCGAGTTTGCTGACCGCAACGGTATCGCCGACAGGGGCGGTCGATGCGTTGGCTGACGCCGTTTCCGCTTTGTTTGGCATACCGGACGAAGCGGCTTTGCTGGCGAACAAGGGCGCTGTTGCGGTTGTACCGGCCTTGCCGGTCAATGCCGCCCAGGCGTTGCTGTAAACGCTTTGGACCATCCCACACCCCCAACTTTGCGTGGCAACACGGTCAACATAGCTCAAGTGGGGGTATAAGTCAAAATTACGCGCGAATTATCATTATATTTCCTCCACCGCCGCGAGTGGCGGTGGAGGCATTGCTGAATCTCAGACGTGGAAGCTCTCGCCGCAGCCGCAGCGGCCCTTCTCGTTGGGGTTCTTGAAGACGAAGCCGGTCTGGAACTTGTCGTCGACATAGTCCATCTCGCTGCCGATCAGGAACATGACGGCGGCCGGGTCGATCAGGATGGTGACGCCCTTGTCCTCCACCACCTCGTCGAACTTCATCTTCTCCTTGGCATACTGAACGTCGTAGCTGAGGCCGGAGCAGCCGCGCGCCTTCACGCCGATGCGCAGGCCGACCATGTCGTCGGTGGCCTTGGACATCAGCGCCTTGACGCGCTCCGCGGCGGCGTCGGTGATCGTGAGCGCCTTGGGCAGGGGGCGGGCCATGGTGACGGTCTCCTAATACGGCTCAGAACATATCCAGTTGCAGGCGGGCTTCCTCGGACATCATGCCCTGGTGCCACGGGGGCTCCCACACCAGCTCGATCTTGACCTCGTTGACGTCCTCGACGCCCAGCACGGCCTGACGGACCTGTTCGGGCAGTTCGCCGGCCACCGGACACATGGGGCTGGTCAGCGTCATATCAATCTCGACATTGCGCTGACCATCCATGTCCACACGGTAGATCAGCCCCAGTTCCCAGATGTCGACCGGGATCTCAGGGTCGTAGCAGGTCTTGATGGCCGCCACGACGCGATCCATGATCTCCTCCCGCGGGTCGTAGCCCTCGGGCGGCTGGGGCATCGGGGCGAAGTCCTTGGATTCGGCCTTGGCTTCGGCGGCACTCTCGGGGGCGGTCTCGGCGGCGGCCTGCGCCTTCAAATGCGCCTCGGCTTCAGCCGGATTGGGAGCCATCGGGCGCTGGGTCAGGGCTTCATCGGGCATTTCGATCCCCTTCCGTCAAAACTGGTCGCTGGAGGCCGAAGCCTCGCCATGGAGTGCCGCGTTCATGGCGTGCCAGGCCAGGGTCGCGCACTTCACCCGCACTGGGAACTGGCGCACGCCGGACATCACCATCAGCTTTTCCATCGTCTCGTCGTCGACACCCTCGGGGATGTCGGGCTCGTCCTGGGTGCACAGCTCGTGGAAGGCGTGGAAAAGTTTCTCCGCCTCCGCCGCCGTCTTGCCATGCACCAGCTCCGTCATCATCGAGGCGCTGGCGGTGGAGATGGCGCAGCCGCGGCCCTGGAAGGCCACGTCGTCGACCACCCCGTCCTTCAGGGTCAGATAGACCATGAAGCGGTCGCCGCACATCGGGTTCTCGCCCTTCGCCTCGCGGTTGGCGTCGTCGGGATGGCGGAAGTTGCGGGGATTCTTGCCGTGGTCCAGGATCACTTCCTGATACAGCTCGCGCAGATCGTCCATCATGCTCCGAAGAACTCCTTGACCGCCTGGAGGGACTGGACGAGGGCGTCGGCTTCCTCCCGGGTGTTGTAGAGGCCGAAGGAGGCGCGGACGGTCGGTCCGACGCCGAACCGCTCGGCCAGCGGCTCGGCGCAATGGCGGCCGACGCGCACGGCGACGCCATACTGGTCGACGATGGTGCCGACGTCGTGCGGGTGCACGCCCTCCAGAGCGAAGGAGATGATCGGCCCCTTGCCGGGGGCGGTGCCGACGATGCGCAGCCCATCGACCTGCGACAGCTGCTGGGTGGCGTATTGCAGCAGATCGTGCTCGTGCGCGGCGATGGCGTCGCGGCCGAGAGCCTCGATATAGTCGATGGCGGCGCCCAGCCCGATCACCTCGGTGATCGGCGGCGTGCCGGCCTCGAAGCGCGACGGCGGCGCCTTGAAGGTGGTGCCTTCGAAGCTGACGCTCTCGATCATGTCGCCGCCGCCCTGATAGGGGGGCATTTTCTTCAAGAGGTCGTACTTGCCGTACAGCACGCCAAGGCCGGTCGGGCCATACAGCTTGTGTGCGGTGAAGACGTAGAAGTCGGCATCGATGTCCTGCACGTCGACCGTGCCATGGACCACCGCCTGGCTGCCGTCGAACAGCACCGGAACGCCGCGCTCATGCGCCAGCCTGGCGATGGTCTTGGCCGGGGTGACGGTGCCGAGCACGTTGGAGCAGTGGGTGATCGCCACCAGCTTCGTGCGGTCGGACAGCAGGTTCCTGTAGGCGTCCATGTCGAGGACGCCGTCCTCGTCGCAGGGCACGACCTTGATGACGATCTTCTTCTCGGCCTGGAGCAGTTGCCACGGAACGATGTTCGCGTGATGCTCCATGATCGACAGGATGACCTCGTCGCCTTCGTTCAGGAAGGTCCGGCCATAGCTGCTGGCGACGAGGTTGATCGCCTCGGTCGAGCTGCGGGTGAAGACGATGCAGCGGTCGTTCGGCGCATTCAGGAAGCGTGCGACCTTGGTGCGCACCGCCTCGAACTGGTCGGTCGCGGTCTGCGACAGGAAATGGACGCCGCGGTGGATGTTGGAATAGTCCTCCTCCAGGAAGCGGGTCATGGCCTGGATGACCTGACGCGGCTTCTGGGCGGACGCCCCGCTGTCCAGATAGACCAGCGGCTTGCCGGGCTTTCCCTTCCTGGCGTGGACGCTGCGGGCGAGGATGGGGAAATCCTCCCGCACCCGCTGCACGTCGTAGGCTTGGTTCAGGATGGCATCGGACATGGTTACTTCTGCTCCTCCAGCCAGCCGGCCACGATCCCCTGGAAGGCGTCGCGGATCGACTCTTCGGCGATTTCCTCAAGGGATTCCGACAGGAAGGCGCCGATCAGCAGGCCCTGGGCGGTGTCGCGGTCGATGCCGCGGGCGCGCAGGTAGAACAGCGCGTCGTCGTCCAGTTCGCCCGCGGTGCAGCCGTGGCTGCACTTCACGTCGTCGGCGTGGATCTCCAGCTCCGGCTTGCTGTCGATCTCGGCCCCGTCCGACAGCAGCAGGGCGCGGTTCAACTGGTAGCCGTCGGTCTTCTGCGCACCGGGGCAGACGGTGATCTTGCCCTGGAACACCGCACGGGCGGTGTCGTCGATCACACCCTTGTAGACCTCGCGGCTGGTGCCGTTGGGCTGGGCGTGGACGATCAGCGTGGTGGTGTCGGCATGCTGGGTGCCGCGGACCAGATAGCCGCCGCTGACATGGGTGCGGGCGTCGGTGCCGTCGAGGCGGCTGACCACCTCGTTGCGCGACAGCTTCGCACCGGTCGTCAGGATGAAATTGTCGTAGCAGCCGCCGGTCGCCACCGTCGCCGCGATGTGCGACAGGTGGATGGCTCCGCCGCCGTCGCGCTGCGACTTGTAGTGGTGCAGGGTGGCGCCTTCACCGACGAACACCTCGGTGACGTGGTTCGCCAGCGTCGTGCCGGCGCCACGGCCGACATGATGTTCGACCACCACCGCCTTCGACCCGGCCTCCGCGATCAGCAGGGTGCGCGGATGGCAGGAGGTCGCCTGCGACTCCGACCCGACCGAGACGAAGACCAGCTCGATGGGGCGCTCGACCTGGACACCGGCCGGCACATGCAGGACGGGACCGTCGGCGAGATAGGCGCTGTTCAGCGCCACCAGCGGACGGTCGTCCGCCGCGGCGAGGCGGCCGATATGGTCGGCCAGCAGGTCAGTGTGACTGTTGAGCGCCGCGGCGATGCTCAGCAGTTCCACACCGGGCGGCAGGCCCTCGACCGAGGACAGGTCGGCGCGGAAACGGCCGTCGACGAAGACCAGACGCGGGCCGTCCTGCCCCTCGGCCCGCACGGTCGGCAGAAAATCGATCACGGCGGCGGCGGGGGCGGCCGGCTGGAAGCTGGTCTTGGCGAGGTCGCGCAGGTTGGTGTAGCGCCAGCTCTCGTTCCTGATCGTCGGCAGGCCGACGGCGGCAAAGCGCTCACGTCCGGCGGCGCGCAGGTCGGTCAGCCAGGACAGGCCGCTGCCGGGCAGGCCGGCACCCACCTCATCGAGCGGTGCCAGAAAGGCCGGCGCCGTCGCCGGATCGGCGCCGCGCGTCGAGTAGGTCATCGGATGGAGAGGGGAATGGTTGGCCGTCATCACGCCGCCTCGCTCGCGCCGAAGTCGCGGTAGCCGTTCTTCTCCAGCTCCAGCGCCAGTTCCTTGCCGCCCGACTTCACGATGCGGCCGGCGGCCAGCACATGGACATGGTCGGGAACGATGTAGTCGAGCAGGCGCTGGTAGTGGGTGATGACCAGCATCGAGCGTTCCGGCGAGCGCAGCGCGTTGACGCCCTCCGCGACGATCTTCAGCGCGTCGATGTCGAGACCGCTGTCCGTCTCGTCGAGGATGGCGAATTTCGGCTCCAGAACGGCCATCTGCAGCGTCTCGTTGCGCTTCTTCTCGCCGCCGGAGAAGCCGACATTGACGGCGCGCTTCAGCATCTCGTCGCTCATGCCGAGCGCCTTGGTCTTCTCGCGGATCAGCTTGAGGAACTGCATGGCGTCCAGCTCCTTCTCGCCGCGATGCTTGCGGATGGCGTTGATCGCGGTCTTGAGGAAGGTGGTGTTGCCGACGCCGGGGATTTCGACCGGATACTGGAAGGCCAGGAAGACGCCCTCGGCGGCCCGCTCCTCCGGCTCCATCGCCAGCAGGTCCTTGCCGTAATAGGTGACCGACCCTTCCGTGACCTCGTAGCCGTCGCGGCCGGCAAGGACATAGGACATGGTGCTCTTGCCGGCGCCGTTCGGCCCCATGATGGCATGGACCTCGCCCGGGCGGATGGTCAGGTCGACGCCCTTGAGGATTTCCTTGCCGTCCACGGTGGCGTGCAGGTTCTTGATTTCGATCATCGTCTTCGCCTCGTTGTCTTCTTCAGGCCGCCGGCACGCCGTCCGGTCTTCACGTTCTCTTCGGTGGGTGGGAGAAGCCCTCAGCCCACGCTGCCTTCCAGGCTGATGCCCACCAGCTTCTGCGCCTCCACGGCGAATTCCATCGGGAGTTCCTTCAGGACCTCCTTGCAGAAGCCGTTGACGATCAGCGACACCGCGTCCTCTTCCGAGATGCCGCGCTGGCGGCAGTAGAACAGCTGGTCCTCGCTGATCTTGGCCGTCGTCGCCTCATGCTCGATGCGGGCGGAGCGGTTGCGGCTCTCGATGTAGGGAACCGTGTGGGCGCCGCACTGGTCGCCGATCAGCAGGCTGTCGCACTGGGTGTGGTTGCGCGCACCCTCCGCCCTGGGCAGGATCTTCACCAGCCCGCGGTAGGTCTGCTGCGCCTTGCCGGCCGAGATGCCCTTCGACACGATGGTCGACCGGGTGTTCTTGCCGATGTGGATCATCTTGGTGCCGGTGTCGGCCTGCTGGAAGTTGTTGGTGATGGCGACCGAATAGAACTCGCCCACCGAGTTGTCGCCTTGCAGGATGCAGCTCGGATACTTCCAGGTGATGGCCGAGCCGGTCTCGACCTGCGTCCAGGAGATTTTGGAGTTCTTGCCGCGGCAGGCGCCGCGCTTGGTCACGAAGTTGTAGATGCCGCCGACGCCTTCGGCATTGCCGGGATACCAGTTCTGGACGGTCGAATACTTGATGGTTGCGTCGTCCATCGCCACCAGCTCGACCACCGCGGCGTGCAGCTGGTTCTCGTCGCGCTGGGGCGCCGTGCAGCCTTCGAGATAGCTGACATAGGCGCCCTCGTCGGCGATGATCAGCGTCCGCTCGAACTGGCCGGTGTTCGCCTGGTTGATGCGGAAGTAGGTCGACAGCTCCATCGGACAGCGCACGCCCTTGGGGATGTAGACGAAGCTGCCGTCGGTGAAGACGGCGCAGTTCAGCGTCGCATAGTAGTTGTCGGTGTATGGCACGACCGAGCCGAGATACTTCTTCACGAGTTCCGGGTGCTTCTGCACCGCCTCGGAGATCGCGCAGAAGATGATGCCCATCTCCTCCAGCTTCGCCTTGAAGGTGGTGGCGACCGACACGCTGTCGAACACGGCGTCGACGGCGATGGCCGGACTCTTGCCCTCCGACCCTTCGACGCCGGCCAGGATCTCCTGCTCACGCAGCGGGATGCCCAGCTTCTCGTAGGTCTTCAGCAGTTCGGGATCGACCTCGTCCAGCGACTTCGGCCCGGCCTTCTTCTTCGGCGCCGCATAGTAATGCGCGTCCTGATAGTCGATGGGCGGGAAGCTGACGGCGGCCCACTGCGGCTCCTCCATCGTCTGCCAGACGCGGAAGGCCTTCAGGCGCCAGTCCAGCAGCCACTCCGGCTCCTCCTTCTTGGCGGAGATGAAGCGGACGATGTCCTCGTTGAGGCCCTTCGGCGCGACGTCGGCCTCGATGTCGGTCGTGAAGCCGTACTTGTACTTCTGCTCCGTGACGGCGCGGACCTGCTCGACGGTTTCCGGTTGGGCGGCCATGGCTTTGCCTCGTCCTTCTCAAGAATGCTGTTCGGTGCGCGCCGTTCAGTGCGCAGGGCGGGCCGGCTGGGCGGCTGTGGAATTCGTTGCGGCTGCGGGAGCCGGGAAGGTGATCGGGACCATCATGTCGGCCAGCGACACCTCCTCCAGCGCACCGCGGATGGCGCGGTTCACCTTTTCCCAACCGCCGCGCATGGGGCAAAGTTGCTCCACCCCGCACTGGCTGTCGGCGCCGTCGACGCAGGCGGTCAGCGCGATGGGGCCGTCGAGCGCCGTGATGATTTCCGCGATGGATATTGCATCGGCAGGCCGGCTGAGCGCATAACCGCCGGCGGCGCCGCGCTGCGAGGTGGTGAGCCCGGCCGGCGTCATCGCCTTCATCAGCTTGGCGACGGTGGGAGCGGGAACGCCGGTGCGGTCGGCAAGATGGGCGACGGTATGGACCGTGCCGACCTGGCGCGCCATCTCGCTCAGCACGACGATGGCATAGTCGGTCAGCTTGCTCAGCCGGATCATGCCCGCACCCCGTTTCACCCCGGTTTCGAATACAGGACCAATTTAGTCCTGATTGCTCCGGGGGGCAAGGGGCGTTTGTCGATAAAAGTGCAGGGTTTCCGCGGCTTTCGCGGGTTTGCATGGCTGATGTGCCGGCAATACCCGTCAACGCCGCTTGGTTATAGCGTTGCGATTGTCCCCACGCTACAGCGAAGCCGCAGGTCAGGGGACAGAGTGCGGCGGTTTGCCGCAGGGTGGCAAGAGAGACCCCCAATGCGGAAAAACCCCGCGCCGGGGGCGGCGCGGGGTCGGTCCTGTGGCGATGAAAGCGGGGATCAGCCCGGCTTCTTCACCTCTTCGCGGGCGGCGTTGGTGGCTTCGGTGACAACGTCGCGAACGTCTTCCTTGGCCGACTCGACCACGGTCTGGGCGGCCGCCTGGGCGGCGCGGGTGCCGCGGTCCAGCGCGTCCATGGCGATGGCCTTGGCCCGCTCGGTCGCCTCGTCGGCATAGTCGCCGACCCACTGCTTCTCATAGCGGGTGCCGGGCAGGGCGGCGCCGATGGCCGCACCCAGCGCCACGCCCATGGCGCCGGCGACGATGGGATGATCCTCGATCAGATCCCAGAAGCCGGTCGACATGTCGTGCGCACGGTGGCGCAGATGGTCGGTCGACGGCGTCATCGAGGACAGGCGCGACACGCCGCGGCTGACATAGCCCTGCGACTGGCGCTGGTTGTGGAGGTCGCCCCGGCCGGACACATGGTCGTTGTCCGAGCCGCCCACCATGCCGCTGACGGTGCCGGACGCACTGTCGTAGGCGGAGCTGACCGCGCCCGAGGCGCTGTCATAGGCCGAGCTGGCGGCGTTGCGGACGCTCTCGCCGGCGTCGCTCAGCGTTTCACGGGCATAGTCCACGGCGTCGCCCATGCGGTGGCGGGCGTTGCGGACCGTGCTGGAGCGGGCGATGCGGCGGTCGTAGCCGGTGCTGGACAGGGCCAGCCAGCCCAGGCCGATGCCGACCAGCGCCAGCGGGATCGGGTTGCCGGTGACGCTGTCCAGCACTGAACCGGAGGACTGGGACTGCCGGCGATTGTAATGGACGGTCTGGCCGCTTTCGTAACGGTCGGTCTGGTGCAGGTTGGCGCGCTGGGACGGGGTGTCCGGCGTCGACGGCGAATAGGTGTGCTTCATGGAATTCTCCATCAGGGTTTGGGGAGACCACCGCGTCAGACTGTCGCGCAGACGGGATGTCCGGTCGCGCAGCGCATCGACGGTGCCGCCGATGCGCGCGCGGCTGGCGCGGATGTCGCCCTCAAGGGCGTCGAGATCCTTGGATTGACGATCGTCGTCCGTCATCGGCCGGCCCCTCAGCGGGCAAGCTGGGATTTCGCCCAGCGCTTGTCCTCGTCCAGCGTGTTCATGGTGCGGCGGGGGCGGAGGTTGGCGGGGCTCAGCCGGTTCTTGCCAACGTAAGCCAGGATGCCGCCCACCGCCAGAACCACCACGCCGACGATCAGCGCGGACAGCCACGGGGCCAGGACGTTGGACAGGCCGAGAACCGCGGAGGCAAGCAGGACCAGGACGCCGGCGAAGGCGACAAGTCCGCCGACGGCGATGAAGGCGACGCCACCGGCGGCCTCGGAGGCCTTGTCGGTCAACTCGGCCTTCGCCAACGCGATCTCGGATCGGGCGAGGTTGGCGGATTCGCGGGCGAGATCGGCGAACAGGCCGGCGAGCGGCCGGTCCTGCCGCGGATCCCGCGGCTCGTCATAGCGGTTCTCGGCGGCGCTCATGGACGCTGACCCTGCGGCTTGGAGGTGGAGGAGGTGGCCCCGGCAGGGCCGCCCTGGCTACCGCCCTGGACGTTGCCGATGCCGGTGGTGCCGGAGTTCACGGTGCTGCCGGCGGCACCCGACGCGCCGGCCGGCGTGCCGATGGTGCTGGTGCCGAGAGCGGTGTCCGCCGACGGCGAGGCGCCGTGGCCGGTGACCGAGGCCGGGGCGGTGGACAGCGGCATGCCGATGCGGCCGGCGGCCGGTTTCGGTTCACCCAGGCGCTCCGATCCGCGTTCGGACTCCATGCGGCCGGCGAGATGGCCGGTGTTCACGCCCGACGAACCCGTCGTCGGGGTGTCGGCGCTCTGGGACGGCGTGCTGCGGCTGACGGATTCGCCGATGCCGCCTGCCATGCCTCGGCTGGAGGTGGAGCCGCGGCCCGTATCACGTCCTGTGTCTCGGCTCGTGTCGCGATTGCGGTCGCGGCCGGTGTCGTAGGAGGCACCGCGGGCGGTACGCACGGTCTGCGACGGGTGCGCAGTGCCGCGAAGCGAGGTCGAGGCGCGGTGCATGCGGCGGTCGCTGGAGCTTTTGAGGAAGCGCGCGGCGAGGAAGCCGACGGCGAAGGCCGCGCCGATGAACACCTCGGGCTGGCGGCGGGCAAAGCCTTCGACCTCGCCGACGATGTCGTCGACGGAGGCATCGCGCAGCATGTCGGCGACACGCTCGACGCGGCTGGCCGCCTGCTCGGCGTAATCGGCGACCACGCCGCCATTTTCCTCGTTCAGCTGCTCGGCGGCCTTGTGCAGGGCGTTGGCGACGCCGCCCAGCTGGTCGGCGGCGCGGCCGGTCTGCTGTTCCAGCAGCGAGCGGATGCGGCCCTGGGCGTTGCCCAGCGTCTCGCGCCCGGTGGACATCACGTCGTCGGCCGCGCGGTTCACGGTCTTCTTCATCTCATCGACGCTGCCGCCGATGTTGGAGCTGCCGGCAGCGAAATTTCCGGTCGACGAGCTTCCAGCGGTTGAACTTCCGGTGGTGGAGCCGGTCGGGGTCGGTCCGCCGGTGCCGGTCATGTCGCGGTTCGGCATCTTGTCTTTCCTCCTCGGGGATTCCGGTATTCCGTGGCTCCGCGCCTGCGGTTATCGAACCGCCCGTTGCGGAAGCGGGTGTCGGGAAGTGAAACACCGGCCAAGCCTCCGGGGTTCCACGCACGCACCGCGCGAAATGGACAGTTTCTTCGATTGTGCTAAACTTTGCCGCGAACAAGTTGGTTCGGCCGGACCGGAGGGTGGCGGCATGAGCGTTTTCAGCGTGGTGGCCGACGGTCAGGCCGGACTTTTCCGCCTGCAGCAGGCGAAGAAGCCGTGGGAGAAGGAACTGCAGGCCAAGGACGCCCACGGCCAACTCGCCCAGAAGGCGGAGCGTGCGCAGGCGCTGACCCAGGCCGCTGCCAAATGGCAGAGCGACCATGCCAGCGCCCAGGCGGCGCTGGAGGAGGCGAGGCGGGTCGGCGGGCCCAAGCAGGCGGCTGCCGCGCGGCTTGAGCAGGTCGAACGCAAGATCGAGCAGTTGAAGCTGGCGATGCGCTTTGCCCAGGGCGATCCGCAGAAGCTGGCGACCCTGGCGCGGGAGGCGGCGCTGCTGGCGCGCGAGGCCGGGCGCGCCGCCAAGGAATATGGGGCCGGGATCAAGGCTGCGGCAGAGTTGGGGCTGCCGGGCGATGCCGGCGCCGCCACCGGCGGCGGCACGATGCTGTCGTCGGAGACGACGATCACCCGCACGACCACCAGCCTGACCCTGCAACAGACCGAGGTGACGCTGACCATCGGCATCTCGACGGGGGAGGGGGCGTCGGCCGCCGGTTCCGCGGAAAGCGCCGCCGACCTGATGGCGGCCGATGCCGGCGCCGATGCGGATGCGCAGTCCGCGGGAGCGGCGGAGATGAGGGATGGCAAACTGCCCGCCGACATCGCCCGCATGGTGGAGGATGTGCTGTCGGGCCTGGACAACGGTGGGATGACTGCCGCCAGCCCGTCAGGCGCCGATCCGTCCGCCACCGGCCAGCCTGCCGCCGGCCACTCCGCCGCTCCGACGGCCGGTACCGGCGGGCGAAGCGCGATGATCCAGCAGCTGATGGCCGACAACGCCATGAAGATGTCGCGCTACCGCGAGGCCGACATTTTCGGCCAGCGGGTGGAGGGGGTGCTCGCCACTTCCAAGCGCATCATCGGCGAGGCGAAGGCCGCCAACATGCTGGACGAGTCGGAAAAACGGCGGCGCGAGCGGCGGGAAGGTTTCAAGGCCGACGACAAGATGGTCGACGCCGCCCAGAAGGAGGTCAACGCCCTGCGCGCCGCGGCACTCGGGTCGGCCAAGGAGCTTGGGCAGGCGCTCGGGGCCGCCGGCACGACCGACAACGCTGCGGAGGGGGCGGATGGCGCGGATGGTGCGGCCTTATCGACCGCCGCCGCCTCGGCTGCACAGCCGGCCTCCCAGTCGGCTGCCGTGCTGAATCTGCTGGCGTGAGCGCGGCCGGTCCGGTGCCGGCCGCCTGCTACCATTTCTCCATACGCTGCGCTGCGACATTGTGTTGACCGGCTCGCGCGGAAGACGCGATAACCGATGAACCAAGACTCCCGGAGAGGAGTCTGCGAACCGAGCGCAAGAGAATGGGACACGCAACGAGATGAGCAACTGGATCCGCCGTGGCGGCCTCGAAATCGCCCGCCCGCTGTACGACTTCATCAATGACGAGGCGCTGCCGGGGACCGGTGTCGACGCCGACCGTCTCTGGACCGGCCTCGACCAGCTCCTGCACGAGCTGGCGCCGCGCAACAAGGCTCTGCTGGACAAGCGCGACAGCCTGCAGGCGCAGATCGACGGGTGGCACACCGCCCGCCGCGGCAAGCTCTTCGATCAGGCCGAATACGAGTCCTTCCTGCGCGAGATCGGCTATCTGGTGCCGGAGGGCGGCGACTTCGCCGTCGGCACCGGCAACGTCGATCCGGAAATCGCCTATCTCGCCGGCCCGCAGCTGGTGGTGCCGATCACCAATGCCCGCTATGCCCTGAACGCCGCCAACGCGCGCTGGGGCAGCCTGTACGACGCGCTGTACGGCACCGACGCCATCCCCGGCATCCCGGCGGCCGGCGGGTATGACGCCGCCCGCGGCGCGCAGGTGATCGCCTGGGCCCGCAAGTTCCTCGACGACAGCGTTCCGCTGGCCGACGGCAGCCATGCCGACGCCGCCGGCTATGCGGTCGAGGGCGACGCGCTGGCGGTGACGCTGAAGGACGGCCGCAAGACCGGCCTGAAGGACAAGGCCGCCTTCGTCGGCTGGCAGGGCGAGGCCTCGGCGCCGTCGGCCGTGCTGCTGGTGCAGAACGGCACCTACATCGAGATCCGCATCGACCGCAACAGCGTGATCGGCAAGGACGATGCCGCCGGCGTCGCCGACGTCGTGCTGGAAGCGGCACTGTCGACCATCCAGGACTGCGAGGATTCCGTCGCCGCCGTGGATGCGGAGGACAAGGTCGTCGCCTACCGCAACTGGCTGGGCCTGATGAAGGGCACGCTGGAGGCCAGCTTCCCCAAGGGCGACAGGACCGTCGTCCGCAAGCTGAACCCCGACCGCGTCTACACCACCCCGACCGGCAGCGTCACCCTGCATGGCCGCAGCCTGCTGCTGGTCCGCAACGTCGGCCATCTGATGACCATCGACATGGTCAAGCTGTCCGACGGCAGCGAGGCGCCGGAAGGCATCCTCGACGGCGTCTTTACCTCGCTGATCGCGCTGCACGATCTGAAGGCCGAGGGGGGCTTGCGCAACAGCCGCGCCGGCTCGGTCTACATCGTGAAGCCGAAGATGCACGGGCCGGAGGAGGTCGCCTTCGCCGACGAGCTGTTCGGCCGCGTCGAGGATCTGCTGGGCATGGCCCGCAACACCCTCAAGGTCGGCATCATGGACGAGGAGCGGCGCACCAGCGTCAACCTCAAGGAGTGCATCCGCGCCGCCAAGGACCGGGTGGTGTTCATCAACACCGGCTTCCTGGACCGCACCGGCGACGAGATCCACACCTCGATGGAGGCCGGCCCGGTCGTCCGCAAGGCGGCGATGAAGGCCACCAAGTGGATTTCCGCCTATGAGGACAACAATGTCGATGTCGGGCTGCGCGCCGGTCTGAAGGGCCGCGCCCAGATCGGCAAGGGCATGTGGGCGATGCCCGACCTGATGGCCGACATGCTGGTCGCCAAGATCGGCCATCCGAAGGCCGGCGCCAACACCGCCTGGGTGCCGTCGCCGACCGCCGCCACCCTGCACGCCACCCACTATCACGCCGTGAACGTGGCCGAGGTGCAGGACCAGCTGGCCAAGCGGCAGGCCGCCGCCCTGTCAGACATCCTGACCATCCCGCTCGCCGACCGCCCCAACTGGTCGGAGGACGAGATCCGGCAGGAGCTGGAGAACAACGCCCAGGGCATCCTCGGCTATGTGGTGCGCTGGATCGACCAGGGCGTCGGCTGCTCAAAGGTGCCGGACATCCATGACGTCGGGCTGATGGAAGACCGCGCCACCCTGCGCATCTCCAGCCAGCACATCGCCAACTGGCTGCATCACGGCATCTGCACCGAGGCCCAGGTGATGGAGGTCATGAAGCGCATGGCCGCCGTCGTCGACAAGCAGAATGCCGGCGACCCGCTGTACAAGCCGATGGCCGGCAACTTCGACGGCAGCATCGCCTTCCAGGCTGCCTGCGATCTGGTGTTCAAGGGCCGCGTCCAGCCGAACGGCTACACCGAGCCGGTCCTGCATGCGCGCCGCCGTCAGGTGAAGGCGGCAGTCTGAGGGTGATTTTGCTGCGGGGGGCGTCGCTCCCCGCAGCATCTAACCCGCGTGCCCAATCTCCAGAATCCGCACCGCCACCTGCTTGGTGTAGGGGCTGGCGGCGAAATACTCGTAGCGGACCGCGTTCTCGGCGACGAACTCCTGGAACGCCCGGTACTCGTCGTCGCGCCAGCTGCGGTTGCCGATATATTCGTCGAAGACGATGATCGTTCCCGGACGCACCCGGTCGGCCAGCGCGGTCAGCACGGTGCGGGCCGAGGCGTAGATGTCGCTGTCGACATTGACGAAGCGCACCGGCCCCGGATGGGCCGACAGGAACGGCGGCAGGCTATCCTCGAACCAGCCGACATGCAGGCGGGCGTTGTCGCGCACCGGCGGCAGCTGGCTGCCGGTGGTCAGCACGCCGCGGGGAGAGTTGACCCAGCCCTCCGGCAGCCCTTCGAACGAATCGAAGCCGTGGACTTCCTGGCCTGCCACGTCGGCGATGTGGTCGAGCGAGGTGCCGCGCCGCACGCCGAACTCCAGCACCAGACCGGGCGTGGCGGCGCAGGCGACCGCGTGACGCAGCAGCCGGCCGCTGTTGCCGAACAGCCGGAAGTCGGCGGAGAGCTTGGGCAGCAGCGCCTTGACCCCGTCCGGCAGCGGGCGGCGCTTCGGGTTGTCGCCGACCTCCGCCTCCTCTACCGCGTCGGCCTCGGCATCCCGGCCGAGCAGCCGCAGGGTGGCGGCGAGATAGCCCCAGTATTTGCCGGCGGCGCCGCCGCAGCGGGTGGCGCGGCACAGGCGGCGCAGGGCTTCGTCCGGGCCATGGTCGTGCAGGGCCTGGGCGTGGCTGCCGAACCAGCCGGCGGCATGCTCGGGATCGTCGGCCAGCAGCGCGTCGAAATGGGCCAGCGCCTCCCCGTCACGCCCGAGATAGGCTGCGGCGGTGGCGGCCTCGAAGCGGATGTCGGGGGAGAGGTCGCCGGCGGCCAGCGCCTCGCGCGTCAGGGCAATCGCGTCGCTGTAGCGGGCGTCGCGGCGCAGGGCTCCGGCCAGCGCCGCGGTCAGGTCGGGGCGTCCGGGGGCGACGCGCAGCGCGCGCTCCAACCAGGTGACGGCGGGGAAGGGGGCGTTGTCGGCCTGATGGGCCCTGGCGAGCATGGCCAGCCGGTCGGCGTCTCCGGGGCTGTCGGCCAGCACCCGGCGCAGGCAGGCGACGGCGGCGGCCGGACCGCGATGGCCCAGATGGGCCAACCCCAGCAGATGGAGCCGCTCGATCCCGGAGGACGAGGGTGCGCCGCGGAGCAGGCGCAGGGCGGGGCGGTAACGGCGCGCGTCGATCAGGGCGCGCGCCTCGTCCAGTACGGTATCAGCGGTCAAAATGACTCGTCGTCAGGGCAGCCTGCGGAAGGTCCAGACCGACGCCGGGGGCAGGTTCCGGGCGATCCAGGCATGGCGCCGCGGCTTCAGCCGCAGCCGCCGGATCAGTTCCGGATTGACCGGGGCGAAGGGACCGTAGGTGAATTGCACGAAAACGCCGTCGGGCGCCAGCACGGAAAAGGCGCCGCGCACGATCCGCGCCTGTACCGACAGCGGCATGGCGATCAGCGGCAGGCCGGAGACCACCGCGTCGCAAGTCTCCCAGCCATGGGCCTGGACGATGCGGTGGACCCGCGTGGCGTCGCCGCGCACAACCGCGGCGCTGGGGTGCAGCATCGACAGATGATCGACGAAGGCGGGGTCGAGTTCCACCATCAGCAGATTGTCGGGCGTGACGCCATGGGCCAGCAGCGCCGAGGTGACGGGACCGGTGCCCGGCCCCAGCTCCACCACACGCCGCGTGGGGCCGCACTGGGCGGCTTTGGCCATCGCGCGGCACAGTTCAGGTCCGCTTGGAGTTACCGACGCGACCTTCAGTGGTGAGCGAATCCAGCGCTCGACAAAAAGCTTGCGCTCAGCAAGTGACATCGACCGACCTCCCAACAGACGCCCGATCAAATCCTCGGCTCTGCATAACCCCTTTCTACTAAGTTACGTTTCATTGCGCCAGCCGAATGGATTTTGAATGATCGTTTAACAAAACGATGAAGATCCTGTGTCGGTTTGTTAACAGTTTGCCAATAGGATTATACGTGTACGGCGCCATGGCCGGTCGCTCCATCGGGTGGAAACCATCCGCAGGACGGAGCGGCCGATCCGCTCGCCGGTGAAGCCGGGCCAACCGGCACCTTGGTCTGCACGGGAGGGGTACAACTTTGAATAGATTGCTTCTGCGTCACAAAATTCCCGGCGCGGTGGTCGGATCGGCGGTGCTGACGGCGCTGCTGCTCGGCAGTTTCGCCTATTCCGCGGCCACCGACCGTCTGCGCACCGCGGCTCAGGACAAGCTGGTGGCGTTGGCGGACGCCCGCGCCGCCAGTGTCCAGTCCTATCTGGAAGGGTTGGAGGGCGACATCGTCCTCACAGCCAACACGCGCTCGATGCGGGACGCTGCGGTGGCGCTGGGCAATGGCTGGAGGATCGAGGGCGACCGCGGCGACCCCGGCACCCTCTTGCGCAAGCGCTATGTCGACGACAACCCCAACCCGCCGGCCGAGCGCTACAAGATGGAGAAGCCGGAGGGCAGCACCATGTACGACATGGCGCATCTGCGGCTCCATTCCTGGATGACCGACCTGATGCTGCGCCGCGGGCTGGCCGACGTCCTGCTTCTGTCGCAGGATGGAACAGTGGTCTACAGCGCCGCGAAGGGCGGCGATTTCGGCAAGCCGGCCGCCGACGGTCCGCTTGCCGCGCTGGCCGACTCGGTGAAGCGCGATCCCAAGCCGGACGAGGCCCGGACGGCCGACTTCAGCGCCTATGCGCCGGCCGGCGGCGCCCCGTCGGCCTTCCTCGCCGCCCCGGTGGCGCTGCGCCAGCCGGACGGCAGCGTGCAGATTCTGGCGACCCTGATTTTCCGCATCGAGGCGAATGGGCTCGACCGTATCATGCGCGCCACCGGCGGCATGGGCGACAGCGGCGACACCTTCCTGATCGGGGAGGATGGCAGGCTGCGCAGCACGCCGCGATTCGCGAGAGGGATGGCGGTGCTGAAGCCCTATGAGGGCGGTGCCATGGGCGTCATCAGGAGCGATCCCGACCACACCGGCGTGGTCGAGGCGACCAACATCTCCGGCGACGTCCCCGCCCTGACCGCCTATCGGCCGATGACGCACAACGGCATCCAGTGGCTGGTGCTGGCCGAGGCCGGCGTCGACGAGATTCTGGCGCCGGTCAGGTCGATGCGCGACAACATGATCGGCGCCGGGACTGCACTGCTGCTGGTTATCTGCCTTGGCGGCGTGCTGTTCGCCCGCGGCATCACCCGCCCGTTGTCGTCGATGTGCGACGCCATGCAGCGTCTGGCCCAGGGCGAGCGTGCGCTGGCCGTGCCGGCGCAGGAGCGCCATGACGAGATCGGCCGGATGGCCGGGGCCATGCAGGTCTTCAAGGAGGCGCTGATCAGGGCCGACGACCTTCATGCCGAGCAGGAGCGGGTCCGCGCGCTGCGCGAGGAACGCACCCGCCAGCTGGAACGGGTGACCGACGGCTTCGATGCGCGGGTCGGCGGCATCGTCCGCGCGGTGGCCAGCGCCGCCGGCGGGCTGGAGGTGACGGCCAGATCGATGAGCGACGGCGCCGACCGCACGCTGCACGAGGCGACCAGCGTCGCCGCGGCGGCCGACCAGACGGCGAGCAATGTCGGGACGGTGGCGTCGGCGGCCAACCAGCTGCGCGCCTCCATCGGCGACATCGGCCGCCACATCGAGGAATCGGGCCGGATCACCCAGGCCGCCATCGGCGCCGCCGCGCAGGCCGGCGAAACCATGCGCGCCGTGGTGGAGACCGCCGGCCGCATCGGCACGGTCGTTCAGCTGATCCACGACATCGCGGCGCAGACCAACCTGCTGGCGCTGAACGCCACCATCGAAGCGGCACGGGCGGGGGAAGCGGGCAAGGGCTTCGCCGTGGTCGCCAACGAGGTCAAGCATCTGGCCGCGCAGACCGCCAAGGCCACCGACGAGATCGGCAGCCAGATCGGCACCATGCAGTCGGTGACGGACGGTGCCGCGGCCTCCATCGGCCAGATCGCGACGGTGATCGAGGACATGGGCCGCATCTCCAGCATCGTCGCCGGCGCCATCGAGGAACAGGGCACGGCGACGATGGACATCGCCGCCAATGCCGAGCAGGCGGCCAAGGCGACGCAATCGGTCACGGCGATCATCGACGGGGTGGCGCGATCCGCCGATACGACCAAGACGGTTGCCGGAGAGGTGCTGGTCTCGTCCCAGGATCTGACCCGGCAGGCCGGGCATCTCAGGGCGGAGATCGAGCGCTTCCTGGCCGACATCAAGGCCGCGTGAGGGGCGGGACCCACCAGCGACAGCGAAGCCGGCATGGCCCGTTCTCCTTTTCTTCTCACTGTGCCGTTGACAGAGCCGCAACGGCCGGGGCACCGTTGCGGGGCCGGAAGGACCGGAAACAAGGGGACCGGAACAGGACATGCCGACGCTCGCACCCGATCATTCGGATCTGTTCGACGATACGGGCAAGCCGCCCCGGCTGTTGGAACTCGACGTTGCCAGGATCATGCGCAATCCGAGCATGCCGCGCCGCCATTTCGACCCGCAGGAGATGCAGGGGCTGGCCGACTCGATTGCGCATTACGGGCTGAAACAGCCGGTGCTGGTGCAGGAGGTCGTGGGCGGCCACCGTCTGGTCGCCGGCGAACGGCGGCTGCGGGCGCACGAGATGCTGGGGCTGGCGACCATCTACGCGCTGGTCACCTCCGGCAATCCGGACGAACTGACGCTGGTTGAGAATGTGCAGCGCGTCGACCTCGATGCACTGGAACTGGCGGAGGCGCTGGCGCGGCTGATCGACCGCTTCGGCTACACCCAGGAACAGCTGGGCCGCATCATCGGCAAGAGCCAGAGCAACGTCAGCCATACCCTGCGGCTGAACAGCCTGCCGGAGACGATCAAGCAGGAATATGCCGCCGCCCACCATGACGTGTCCCGCTCCACCCTGATCGAGATCGCCTGGATCAAGGATCTGGACGAGCAGATCGCCCTGTGGGAGCAGGTGAAGGCCGGCGATGGGACGGTGCAGGCGGCGCGCAGCCGCAAGGACGCCGCCAAGGAGCCGTCGCTGCGCACCATGTCGGCTGTCGGGCGCTTCCTCGACGCGCTGCGCCGCGCCACCGCCCGGCTGGGCGACCCGCGCGAGCACCGCGCCTATGTCGACGACATGCAGCGCCGCGAACTGATCAGCCTGCGCCGGCGCATCGACCTGCTGCTGGGCGACGATCCGGCGGTGGATTGAGGGGGCCGCCCTCAGTCGTTCAGGAAGGGATTGTAGAGCCGCTCCTCGCCAAAGGTCGACATCGGGCCGTGGCCGGGGATGAAGGCGATGTCGTCGCCGTAGGGGAACAGCTTGTCGCGGATCGAGGCGATCAGGTCGCCGTGGTTGCCCTTGGGGAAGTCGGTGCGGCCTACGGAGCCCTGGAACAGCACATCGCCGACGATGGCGAGCTTCGACGGGCGGTGGACGAACACGACGTGGCCGGGGGTGTGGCCGGGGCAGTGGCGGACCTCCAGCGTCTGGTTGCCGACGGTCACCGTGTCGCCCTCCTCCAGCCAGCGGCCGGGGGTGAAGGAACGCACGGGCGGGAAGCCGAACATCTGGCTTTGCATCGGCATGCCGTCGATCCAGAACTGGTCGTCGCGGTGCGGTCCCTCGATGGGCAGCGTCAGCTTGTCGGCCAGGTCGGCGACGGCGCCGGCATGGTCGATGTGGCCATGGGTGACGAGGATCTTCTCCAGCGTCACGCCCTTCGCCTTCACCGCGGCCAGGATGCGGTCCAGGTCGCCGCCGGGATCGATGGCGGCCCCCTTCATCGTCTCGGGGCACCAGAGCACCGTGCAGTTCTGCTGGAACGGGGTGACCGGAACGATGGCGTACTGCATGGCCTGACCTTCGGTTCTGCGGGAAATTGGCGGAATGATCCCATGGGCGGCGTGACCTTAACGTGCCTGCGATGGCTGCCGCAAACCATTCACGCGTCAAATCGATTCCGATTTTCTGCGATCCGATCTAAGGTCCGCTGGTTCCGGCCGGATGTTGCGCCTTTGGGTGGAATAGCGGACCGGTACGAAATGTTAACCACCGAAGCTTTAGATCGGGGCGGACCACCCAACCGCCGCCGCAATAATACGGATTCCGCCGGAATGCTGTCGCAGAAAGCCAAATACGCGTTGCGTGCCCTGATCATGCTGGCGGAGAAGGACAATGGCGACCTGATCCTGATCGCCGACATCGCGGAGCGCGAGAACATCCCGCGCAAGTTCCTCGAAGCGATCCTGGTCGAGTTGCGCAAGGAAGGCATTCTGTTCGCCAAGCGCGGCAAGAGCGGCGGCTATCGGCTTGCCCGCCCGGCCGCGGAAATCACCTTTGGCGAGGTGATTCGCCTGATCGACGGGCATCTGGCTCCGATCCCCTGCGCCAGCAAGGCGTCCTTCCGGCCGTGCGAGGACTGCATCGACACCGAGACCTGCTCGGTCCGCTGGCTGATGGTCCAGGTTCGCGACGCCACCGCCGCCGTGCTGGACAACCGGACGCTGGCCGACGCCCTGCGCCATCGCCAGTCCACCGGCAACATCGCCGCCAACTTCGACATCTGACGCTTCCCGCTCCGCAGTTCCCGTCCCGTCTGAAATCGCATTTGAGGCGGCGGCCGGCCGCCCTTATGGTTGGGCAACTGCAGGATTGGGAGGAATGAGCATGTCCGACGAAAAGGTTGCCGTGATCGCCGCCGGCGGCAGCGGCATGGGTGCGGCCTCGGCGCGCCGGCTGGCGGCCGACGGGTTCAAGGTCGCGATCCTGTCCTCCTCCGGCAAGGGTGAGGCTCTGGCCGCGGAACTCGGCGGCATCGGGGTGACCGGGTCGAACCAGTCGAACGACGACCTGAAGCGGCTGGTCGATGCGACGATGGAGCGCTGGGGCCGCATCGACGCGCTGGTCAACAGCGCCGGCCACGGTCCGCGCGGCGCCCTGCTGGAGATCAGCGACGAGGACTGGCACCGCGGCATCGAGGTCTATTTCCTCAACGTCGTGCGGGCGGTCCGGCTGGTGGCGCCGATCATGGTCGGGCAGAAGGCCGGCTCCATCGTCAACATCTCCACCGCCTGGGCGTTCGAGCCGAGCGCCATGTTCCCGACCTCCGCCGTCGCGCGGGCCGGTCTGGCCGCCTACACCAAGATCTTCGCCGAGCAGTATGCGGCGGAGAATGTGCGGATGAACAACGTCCTGCCGGGCTGGATCGACAGCCTGCCCGCGACCGAGGAACGGCGCCAGAGCGTGCCGATGCAGCGCTACGGCAGCAGCGAGGAGATCGCCGCCACGGTGGCCTTCCTGGCCTCGCCGGGCGCCGGCTACATCACCGGCCAGAACATCCGGGTCGATGGCGGGCTGACGCGGTCGGTGTGATCCGCCTCGCCTGATCCGGAGCGCACGGAAACGAAAAAGGGCCGGCGAAATGCCGGCCCTTTCTTTCTGGAACGTCCCGCCAGCTCAGTCGGCAAACGGGTCCGTCATCAGGATGGTGTCGTCGCGTTCCGGGCTGGTCGACAGCAGGGCGACCGGGGCCTGGATCAGCTCCTCGATGTGGCGGACATACTTGACCGCCTGGGCCGGCAGTTCCGCCCAGGAGCGGGCGCCGCGGGTGGTGTCCTTCCAGCCTTCGAAGGTCTCGTAGATCGGCTCGACGCGGGCCTGGGAGCCGGCGTTCGACGGGTAATAGTCGAGTTCCTGGCCGTCCAGCCGGTAGCCGACGCAGACCTTGATCTCGTCGAAGCCGTCCAGCACGTCCAGCTTGGTCAGGGCGATGCCGTCGATGCCGCCGGTCTTGACCGCCTGGCGGACCATGACGGCGTCGAACCAGCCGCAGCGGCGCTTGCGCCCGGTGACCACGCCGAACTCCTTGCCCTTCTGGCCGATCAGCTCGCCGATGTCGTCCAGCAGCTCGGTCGGGAAGGGACCGGAGCCGACGCGGGTGGTGTAGGCCTTGCAGATGCCCAGCACATAGCCGACGGCGCGCGGACCCATGCCGCTGCCGGCGGCGGCGTTGCCGGCCACCGTGTTGGAGGAGGTGACGTACGGATAGGTGCCGTGGTCGATGTCCAGCATCGTGCCCTGGGCGCCTTCGAACAGGATGCGCTTGCCGGCGCGGCGCAGCTCGTCCAGCTGCTTCCAGACGACGGCGGCGTAGGGCAGGACCTGCGGGGCGATCTCGCGCAGCGGCTCCAGGATGTCGGCCGGGGTCATCTCCGGCGCGCCCAGCGCGCGGAACAGCGCGTTGTGGTGGGCGAGCAGGGCGTCGACCTTTTCCACCAGCACGGCGTCGTCGGTCAGGTCGCACAGGCGGATGGCGCGGCGGGCGACCTTGTCCTCATAGGCCGGGCCGATGCCGCGGCCGGTGGTGCCGATCTTGCCGGCGCCCTTGGCCTCTTCGCGCGCCTTGTCGAGAGCGCTGTGCACCGGCAGGATCAGCGGCACGTTCTCGGCGACGATCAGGTTTTCCGGGTTGACGGTGACGCCCTTTTCCTTGATCGCGTTGACTTCGCGGATGAAGGCCCAGGGGTCGAAGACGACGCCGTTGCCGATGACCGACAGCTTGCTCTGGCGCACCACGCCGGACGGCAGCAGGCTCAGCTTGTATTCGACGCCGTTGATCACCAGCGTGTGGCCGGCGTTGTGACCGCCCTGGAAGCGCACCACCACATCGGCCCGGCTGGACAGCCAGTCGACGATCTTGCCCTTGCCCTCGTCGCCCCACTGGGCGCCGACCACCGCAACGTTGGCCATCTCTCGTCTCCGCAAAACTTCAAAAAGGAACCGCTCAGCCTCCCGATCCACCGCAGGGTACCATCCGCGCGGCGTGGGGGCCCGTTCACCCTGAACCCAACTCGCTTGAACCCAACTTCTGTGAACGCAAGTCGTTTGAACCCAGGGTCACCCGACCGGCTTGACGTCCCCGCCGGCCAGCCAATGGCCGCAGTGGAGCCGTCTGGCTTCCGCGGCCGCATCGGCCACCGGGGCAAGCCCGGCGACCGTCACCCATCCGTCGGCCCGCAGCCTGCGCGCCGTTTCCCAACCGCTGCCGTGCGGCAGATAGACCCGGCCCGGCGCCTTGGCCGCCGGAACCGCGCGCAGCAGCGTATCCATGTACAGCGTGAAGCCGGTCGCCGGCTCCCCGCGCCCATCTCCCTTGGCTTCACCCTGCGCGCCGGCGCGGTAGCGACCGCCCTGGCCCAGCTCGCCCGCGGCGCGGGAGAACAGGGTGAAGCTGAGGCCGGTCTGGTATTCGAAGCCGCGATGCTCCACCAGATCGATGGTCACCGTCAGGTCCGGCATCGCCGCGCGCAGCAGGGCCAGCGTGTCGGTCAGCCGGCGGCGGTCCTTCTCGGCCCCCTCCGGCAGCGGCAGGGCGGCCAGCGCCTGCATGGCGCGGTCGGCGGGACCCGACGCGCTCATCAGCGTTTCCAGCAGCGAGGCGGCGGGGCCGCCTACGGCGGCCACGGCGGCCGAGTCCTTGCGGTCGAGTGCGGCGCGCAGCTGCCGAATCTCGTCCTCGCCCAGCCCGAGGCCGGCGCAGATGCGCGACACCATGGTCGGCACGCAGAGATCGACCGACAGGTGCGGCACGCCGATGGCGGTCAGCGCCTGGACGGCCAGCAGAACCACCTCGGCATCGGCCTCGGCCTCCAGCGCGCCGATCAGCTCGACGCCGACCTGGGTGAACTGGCGTTCAGGACGCAGCTGCGACCCCTTCACCCGCAGCACCTGCCCGGCGTAGCACAGGCGCAGCGGCCGGGCCTCGTTCTTCAGGCGGGTGGTGGCGATGCGGGCGATTTGCGGGGTGATGTCGGCGCGGACCGCCATCATCCGCTGCGAATGCGGGTCCATCAGCCGGAAGGTCTGCTTGGACATCGCGGCACCGGGGCCGGAGAGCAGGTTCTCTTCGAACTCAACCAGCGGCGGATCGACGCGGCGATAGCCCTGCGCGGCGAATTCCGCCAGCAGGCGTTCGACGGCG
Source organism: Azospirillum melinis (assembly GCF_013340935.1). Classification (GTDB taxonomy): domain Bacteria; phylum Pseudomonadota; class Alphaproteobacteria; order Azospirillales; family Azospirillaceae; genus Azospirillum; species Azospirillum melinis. Next base: position 64,488 of record NZ_WHOS01000035.1, read on the forward strand.
GCCGCCTCATGCGCCGCTTCGGACGGCAGCACGTCGTGCAGTCCGGCGGGAAGCAGGGCGGAGCTCAGTGCGTCGGCGGGCATGACCAGCGTGTCTCGTTGCAGGCAGGGAAAGGGATGCCGCGGCTGATGTCGGGCACACGGGGCGGGCTAATACCCGACCCCCGCGCCGCATGCAAACGGAAAAGCCCCGCACCGTGGCGGTATCTCCCCTGCGCGTGCGAATCCGCGGCTGTGGCCTGACAAAGTGTCGCTGCCGGCGGCGGTCGGGGCAAGCGCGCAGGCGGGCGGGGCTGGAGGGCCGGGGGACTCAGCCGGCGTCGGCGGGGCCTGCGTCGTCGTCGGGAGGCAGGGCGAGGTCGATGTCCGGCGCCATCGGCGAGACGACGGCGAAGCTGCTGCCGTCGTTCTTCGGACGCAGCACCGTCAGGGGGCTGCCGACCACCAGGAAATGGATGATCTCGGCGATGTTGGTGGCGTGGTCGCCGATGCGCTCCAGATTCTTCGCCATGAACAGCAGGTGCGTGCAGGGCGTGATGTTGCGCGGATCCTCCATCATGTAGGTGAGGACCTCGCGGAACAGGCTGGTGTAGAGGTCGTCCAACTCCTCGTCGCGCTCCCAGGCGGCGATGGCCTTGTCGACGTCGCGCTCGATATAGGCGTCGAGCACCTCCTTCAGGATCGCCTCGACCAGCCGGCCCATCCGCGGGATGCCGGCCGCCGGCCGCACCACCGGCACCTGGGCCAGTGCCAGCGACCGCTTGGCGACGTTGGCGGCATAGTCGCCGATGCGCTCCAGATCGGCTGAGACCTTCAGGGCCGAGACGATCTCGCGCAGATCCTGGGCCATCGGCTGGCGCAGCGCCAGCAGCCGCACCGCCTCTGCGTCGATGTCGCGCTCGTAGGCGTCGAGCCGCGCGTCGGCCTGCATCACCTGGGAGGCCAGCCCGACGTCGCGGCGGGTCACCGCCTTCACCGCGGCTTCCACCTGGGCTTCGGCCACGCCGCCCATCTGGGTCACGAGGTTGGACAGACGCTGCAATTCCTGCGCGAAGGAGCGGACGATGTGTTCGGTACCCATGTTCGGTCGCGACGCTCCAATGATGTCCGTCCCATCCGGCGGGACCCGGAAGGCCGCCACGCGCGGGAGGTGTATATTAGCCGGTGGTCATGACGGGGTTGTGGCGGGAGTATTTCACTTTCTTGACAATAGGATGTCGCCGGGATGACGGGAATTTGCCGGCGGTATCGCTGTGACCGGGGCCCGCGGCGGTGTATTGGATTTGAAGTAACCCGGTAACTTCGCTAAAGGGAACAGCAGCTATAGTGATGCCGTCCGTAGGGGGTACAGCCCCCTGCACTGACCGGGAGGCCGTTTTTCCATGTCCGTCGCGTTCCAGATACCTGTTCGCTCCGCCGTTACCGGAATCCTGCTTCTGCTGGCCGCATCGCCGCTGGCGCTCGCCGCGGATCCCGCCCCGGCCCCGGCTGCACCCACCGCATTGGTTGAGGATGTGTCGGACGGCGTCGACGGCGTGCAGCCGATGGATTACCTGGCGGCCGGCCGCACCGTCACGTTGAAGACCGGGCAGACGCTGACGCTGAGCTACCTGGAATCCTGCGTCAACGAGACGATCACCGGCGGTTCGGTGACGGTCGGCGCCCGCGAATCGGCGGTGCAGGGCGGCAGCATCGACCGCCACACGCTGCCCTGCGACGGCGGCAAGCTGCTGCTGGCCTCCAACGAGGCTGGCAAGGCGGGAGTGACCGTCTTCCGCAGCGCCCCCATCGCCCTGCCGGGCATGAAGGCGCCGCTGCCGAAGCCGGACCTGACCCTGTTCAAGACCCACCCTGTGCTGATCCTGTCGGCGCCCGGTCCGGTCACCATCGACCGGCTGGACGTGCAGGGCATCGCGCTGAGCACGGTCAATGTCCCCGGCACCACGCTGGACACCGCCAAGAGCGGCGCCGGGCTGGAGCCGGGCGGGCTCTACAAGATCGCCGCCGGGCAGAAATCCTTCGTCGTGAAGATCGACGAGAAGGCCGCGGCCGGCGGCGGTCCGGCGCTCGGCCGGCTGATCCGGTTCTGAGCGGCGGGCGCGGCCGTTGAACGGGATGAGGCTGCCCCGGCGCGTCCGGCTGGTCCTGCTCGGCGCGGTGGCGCCGGCGGTCGCATCGCTTCTGGTGCTGGCGGCCTCGTCCATGCTGCAGGGGCCGTCGATCGACAGCCTCTATTGGCTGCGGGAGCAGGTGCATGGCCCGCGGCCGGCCCCCGACCCATCGCCGGTGGTGGTGGTCGGCATCGACGAGGAGACCTACCGCCGCCCGCCCTTCGCCGGCACGCCGCAAGCGTTGTGGGGGCCGCGGCTGGGCACCGTCCTCGGCGCCATGCTGGATGGCGGGGCGGCGGCCATCGGCCTCGACCTTGTCCACCCGACCTCGGTCGAGACGCTGATCCCGGGCTTCGAGCGCGATTACCTGCTGACCCTGCGCCGCGGCGGCAAGGAGGGGCGGCTGGTGCTGGCCAAGGTGCAGCATCAGAGCGACCCGTTGATGCCCTACCGCGGCTACATGATCGCCGCCGGGGTGAACAACGTCCGCTCGGTCAATCTGGTGGAGGATGCCGACGGCGTGCTGCGCCGGGTTCCGCTGACGCTGTCCGTCGCCGGACCCGACGGACAGCCGAAGGCCGAGCCCGGCATGGCGGTAGAGGTCGCTTCCCGCGCGCTGAAGGCGCCGCTGGAGCGCGGCGCGGACGGCTCCGCCACGCTGGCCGGCTACCGGGTGCCGGGCGGGGAGGGCAACCGGCTGCTGGTCAACCACGCCACCGCCGCCGGCGCCATCCCGACCTATTCGCTGGCCGACCTCCATGCCTGCGCCGAAGCCGGCAAGGCCGACTTCTTCGCCAGGCACTTCAAGGGCAAGGCGGTGATGGTCGGCACCGTGCTGGATGTGGAGGACCGCAAGCTCTCCTCCAACCGCTGGGTCACCAAGCCGGAGGGGATGAACCTTCCCGAACGCTGCGCCCTGCCGGTGATGAGCGATCTGTATGTCGCCGGCCGCACCCGCGACAGCATACCCGGCGTCTACATCCACGCCGCTGCCATCTCCAACCTGATCGCGCACGATGCGCTGGAGGAAACCGGCCGGCCCGCCGCCGCGGCCCTGGTCCTGCTGCTGGCCGGACTGGCTGCCGTGGTGACGCTGGCGACCCGGCCGGCGGTGGCCGCGGCCGGGCTGCTCCTGCTGCTGGCGGGGTGGAGCGGGGTGGCGGTGCAGGCGTTCCAGGGCGGGTTGGTGCTGCCCTACCTCCAGGCGGCGCTGGCGGCTCTTCTGGTCTTCCCGCTGGCGCTCGGCTTCCGCTTCGCCGTGCTCGACCGCGACCAGCGGCACATCCGCAACGCCTTCAAGCTCTACCTGCCGGGATCGCTGATCGACGACATGATCGCGTCGGGCCAGTCGCCCAGCCTGGGCGGCGAGGAGCGCGACCTGTCCATCCTGTTCTGCGACATCGCCGGCTTCACCAAGATGTCGGAGGGGATGGAGCCGGAAGCCCTGGTCGCCGTGCTGAACCGCTATTTCACGGTGATGACCGACATCATCGAGGCGCATGGCGGCTTCGTCGACAAATACATCGGCGATGCCGTGCTGGCGGTGTTCGGTGCCCCCTATGCCATCGACAACCATGCCCGCGCCGCGGTGTCGGCCGCTCTGGCGATGCATCAGGCGATGGCGGACGACCCGACCTTGCTGGCAACCGCCAGCGGGCGCGGCTCCAACCGCACTGGCATCGCCACCGGTCCGGCGCTGATCGGCAACATCGGCTCGCCGCGCCGCTTCAACTACACGGTGATGGGCGACACGGTGAATCTGGCCTCCCGGCTGGAGGGCGCCAACAAATACTACAACTCCGTGCTGATGGTCAGCGGCGAGACCGTGCGCCACCATGGCGACCCGGAAGCCTTCCGCGCGCTCGACATCGTGCAGGTTGTCGGCCGCAGCGAGCCGGTCGAGGTGTTCGAACCGCTCTCCGAGGCCCGCCGTGCCGATCCCGAAGACCGCGCCCAGCGCGCCGCCTATGCCGCTGCGCTGGAGCACTGGCGCGCCGGGCGGTTCGAGGCCGCCGCCGCCGGGTTCCGCGCGCTGGTGGCTGCCGACGGTGCCGCGCTGGCGATGCTGCACAAGGCGGAGAAGCGCATCGGGCAGCCGGCCGGTCCGGACTGGACCGGCGTGACCGCCCTCACCGACAAATAGCTTTGCGACAACAAGCCGTGTCCCGAACCGCCCCCTCCGCCATGTCCATGTCCATGTCCGCGCCCCGGCGCCTCGTCCGCCTGTCCATCCTCCTGTTGGCGGGAGTTGCAGGTCCGTTGCCGGCGCTGGCCCAGGCTGTTCCCCCGGTGCTGCCGCCCTCGCTCGACCCCAACCGGCTGGAGCAGCGCTTCGAACGGCCGCCCGTGCCGCAATCCTCGCCGGAGATCGAGATGCCGGCGCCGGAAAAGGCTCCGCCGCCACGCGATGCCGAGCGCATCACCCTGACGCTGACCGAGATCCGCATCGACGGCAACAGCGTCTATGACGGCGACAGCCTGTCCGCCCTGTGGCGCGACAAGCTGGGCAAGCCGGTGACTCTGGCCGATCTCTACGCCATCCGCGACGCCATCACCGCGCGCTACCGCAACGACGGCTATGTGCTGTCCCAGGCGGTGGTGCCGGCCCAGCGCATCCGCGACGGCGTGGTCCGCCTGCAGGTGGTGGAGGGCTATGTCGACGAGGTGGTCGTCCAGGGCGAGGCGAAGGACCGGCTCGGTCTGCTGCGGCGGATGGGGGAGAAGATCAAGGCTTCCCGCCCGCTGCGCATGGCGGACATGGAGCGCTACGTCCTGCTGGCCGACGACCTGCCCGGCGTGGCGGTGAAGACGGTGCTGGAGGCATCGCCCGATACGCCCGGCGCCTCGCGCCTGACCCTGGCGCTGGAGCGCACGCCCTTCAACGGCTTCCTGTCGCTGGACAACCGGGGCACCCGCTCCATCGGCCCGATGCAGTTGACCGGCGTCGCCACCGTCGAGGATCAACTCGGCCTGTTCGAACGCACCACGGCCGAGGGCATCGTCACCCCGCAGCTCCGCGAGCTGCGCTTCTTCGACGTCGGACAGCTTGTGCCGGTGGATGCCGAAGGGACGACGGTGGAATATGGCGTCCGCCGCTCCTGGTCGCAGCCCGGCGACAGCGTGCGGCCGCTCGACCTGTACGGCCTGACCACCTCCGGCCGGGTGGCGGTGTCGCATCCCTTCATCCGCAGCCGGGCGGAGACCCTGCGCGCCGGCCTCAGCGTCACCATCCGCGACAGCCGCACCGACGTGCTAGGCGATAAGCTGTCGCAGGATCGGCTGCGCATCGTCGCCGCCAACGTCTCCTACGATTTCGCCGATGGCTGGGGCGGGTCGAATCTGCTGACGGCGGAGCTGTCCAAGGGTCTGGACATCCTGAACGCCACGGAATCCGGCAGCGCAAACCTGACCCGAAGCGGCGGGCGCAGCGATTTCCGCAAGCTGCTGGTGTCGGCCCAGCGCACCCAGCCCCTGACCGACCAGCTGATCCTCGCCCTTTCCGGCGAAGCGCAATACAGCCCGGACCAGTTGCTGTCGTCCGAGGAATACGGCTTGGGCGGCAAGCAGTATGGCCGCGCCTTCGACCCCTCGGAAATCACCGGCGACAGCGGCTTCGCCGGCCGGGCGGAGCTGCAATACATCCTTCCGGTCCAGGAGGACGGGCTGGATTACGCGGTCGCCTATGGCTTCGGCGATTATGGGGCGGTGTACAATTACGAAGGCGGCACGCGCCACGGCCGCCGGTCCCTAGCCTCGACCGGTGTCGGCCTGCGCTTCGGCGTTTTCCAGCGCATCGATGCCAGCGTGGAACTTGCCAAGCCCTTCATCACCACACCGTTCAGCACGCAGGACCGTGCCCCGCGGGCTTTCTTCACGCTCTCGACCAGATTCTGAGGCGACGCGCTTGTGAAGCGGCCGGGTCGCAATCCCATACACGGCGACCGCCGCGCGACCGGCCCGTTACGGCCGGCCCGCGGCGGCAAACGCCTGCGAAGGCGGTATCGTCAGATCAGCTCGACCCGCTGGGCGACCGGCGCATCCTCCGACCCGACGGCCAGATAGCGCACATCCTCGCCGTCGGCGACGATGTCCAGGCCGGACTGGCGCAGGGTGGCGCGGTCGAAATAGACGGTGGCGCCCTCTTCCCACGGCTCGATCAGGCCGGACTGGCTGTCCAGATTGTACCAGCGCACCGTGCCATAGGCCATCGTGGCCGGCCCGGCCGGTTCGGACTGGCGCTCGCGCCGTTCACGCGGCGGCTTCGGCGGACGGGCGAAGCCTTCGCCGCCATCCTCAGGCTGCGGGCCCTGTCCGGCGGCCTGACCTGCCGGCTGCCCCATCGGCTGGCCCATCGACTGGGATGCCGGGGCGACGGCGCGCGGCGGGCGCTGATTGCGGGCCCGCGGGGCGGGCGGGGTTTCCGGCGGCGTGGCGGAGTGAATGGCGACGACCTGGGGCCCCTTGGCGCCCTGGGCCAGATCGCAGACGACCGTCGTGCCCTCGACCGGGTTGGGCAGGGAGGCGGCGGCCAGGACCGAAGCGTGCAAGAAAGCCTCGCCGGAGCCATCGGCAAGGCGGACGAACCCAAAACCCTTTTCCGGCTTGAACCACTTTACCGTCGCGGTGACGTTCGTCGCGGTGACGTTCTTCAACTCTTCGCTCAAGACAGGTCCCTTTCACGTCCTGTAGCCGGGGGAGGGGCGGCCCTGACGCTGAAGTGGGCGCGGCACCGCTGTATGACCAAGAACAAGGCCCCGGCAGTTGTCAGCTTATCATAAAATTCCAGAATATGACCAGTCCAGTGATGCCCTGTAACGCGGCGGCGACTGTCGGCATCACTTGCCGGCCGGTTGATGCGCGTAATGCGCGAATCCGTATGGCGAGAGCTTGTCCATAGAGAAGGTTCAGATTCACAATTAATGCCGGACCACATTGCCACCAATTCGTGGCTGTTCACCGCATCGCATAATACCGATCTTGCAGAGCCCTCCTGTCCATCAGAGGTACTAAGGGCGTAAATAAAATTTTAACTAAAAAATTCGACTCATGCCTCCATCAGAACGGAGGAATGACTTATGACGACCACCGACCAGGCCGCTTTTTTCGTGTCCACCAAGGGCAATGACAGCTGGTCCGGGCGGCTCGCCGCTCCCAACGCCGCCGGCACCGACGGTCCCTTCGCCAGCCTTGAGAAGGCGCGGGACGCGATGCGGGCGAGCGATGTCGACACCACCTACGTCCGTGGCGGCACCTACCGCCTGGACAAGACTCTGACACTCGACTCCCACGACGACGGCCACAGCTTCCTCGCCTACGGGAACGAGACGCCGGTCCTCAGCGGCGGAGATCGGGTGACCGGCTTCACCTATGAAGGCAACGGCCTTTACTCCGCCAAGCTCGCGTCGGCCAACGGCCTGGATGTCAGCATCGGCGGCGTGCGCCAGCATGCGGCGCAGACCGGCGATTTTGATCCCGCGGAGGCGGCCACCAGCGGCTGGCATGTGCTGAAGGCCAACTCGACCGGCGCCAGCAAGACCAGCTTCAACTTCTCGAACGGTGACATCCCGTCGGGCCTGAAGCCCCATGACGGTCTGGTCGTTCAGACATTCGATACGGAACGGCTGAGGGACGACATCTCGCATGTGAAGTCGATCGACCAGTATCACCACACGGTGACGCTCGACGACGCGGCCTCCTACGCGCTGCGCACCGGCGGCACCTATCGGGTGATGAACGACGCCTCGCTGATCCGCGACGCCGGTGAATTCGGCTGGCGCGCCGGCGACGGCAAGCTGGTGGTGAAGCCCGAACATGCCGCCAGCTTCCAGTCGGACGGCGTCGTCGTCGCCCGGCTCGGCACGCTGATCAAGTCAAGCAACGCCAGCAATATCAGCATCGAAGGGCTGACCTTCTCCGACACCCGCTATGACGGCGCTGCGCTGTCGATGCAGGGCGGGCACGGCAATTCGGTCGGCGGCAATCATTTCGTCAATGTCGGGACCGCGGTCTCGCTCGACGGCACCGACAACAGCCGCATCGCCGGCAACCATATGGAGCAGCTCGGCGACACCGGCGTTTCGATGATCCATGCCGCCGATGGCAACCGCATCTACGCCAACACCATCGAGCATATTGGCCAGATCACCAAGGGCGGGGCCGGCATCGGTGCCGTCGGCAGCAGCAACAGCATGGTCAGCAACAACGACATCACCGACGCCCCGCGTTACGGCGTGTCGTTCAAGGAATGGGACGATGGTCAGCTGAACCGCAACAACACCGTCCAGTTCAACAAGATCCACCATGTCGGGCAGGAGACCGCCGATGGCGGCGGCATCGAGATGCTCGGGCGCTCGGCCAAGGACATGGGCTCGGTCATCCGCGGCAACGAGGTGATCGACACCGGAGGTCTCGCCACCGACGGCACGGGCAACTGGCTGACCGATCACAAGGGTTGGGGCATCTCGCTCGACGATCTGACCAGCGGCGTCATCGTACGCGACAACTTCGTGAAGGGCTTCGCCTGGGCCGGCATCTATGTCCATGGCGGTGACAACAATCTGCTGGAGAACAATTTCGGCATCGCCAGCCGCCCGGAGGATGCCTTCATCCGCTTGGAATGGGTGCCCAAGGCCGGCGACGAGGCGCGCCCCCATGACAACATGGTGATCCACAACCTCGCCGCCGGCGATATGCCGATCGAACAGTATTGGAAGCTGCTCAGCCCGGGGCGGCTGACCATGGACGGCAATGTCGCCGCCAACGGCCGCGCCTTTGGTCCGAACGACGCGGTCTTCAATCCGGGCTTCCGGGACAGCGCGCACGCCGACTACTCGCTGAAGGACAAGGCTCCCGTCCTGGCCCACGGCATTCACGACCTCAGCTGGTCGTCGATGGGAACCGACGGCTATCACGCCGACAGCAGCATGGTCCAGTTCTGGGACCACGCCGCCTACTGACGGGCGGGGGTGACGGGCAGGGGGCGCCGCGCCATGCGGCGCCCCTTTTTGGCCTCCGGTCAAAAAAACGTCATGGGGATGCGGAAAGTTCTTGCGCGGTTGGGTGGAGGCCGCATATAAGACGCCTCCCGACGCGAACGACGCCGGCGCCGCCGACACGGCAGCGACCGACACGCGAACGGGAAGCCCGACAAACCGGCGCTTGACGGTCGAACCCCAGGGGTTCGGCGAAGCAGCGGTTTCTGCATCGGGCGGGTTCTTTGACAAGTTTATACCGTGTTGTGAGAAGGGATGCGCAGGCGGCGGCAGTTGGTAGCCGTTGCGGCCTTGAGGTGCTGGGTTCCTGATGGGGATCGGCACAATCGAGGATCGTCTGTGCATCTTTTGAGCAGAGAAACTGTAACAGTATCGACGTTTCAGGAGATCGCTTCAGGCGGTCCTGTCAGTCGCCGGCTTTTGTTGGCGATCTGAACCTGAGAGTTTGATCCTGGCTCAGAACGAACGCTGGCGGCATGCCTAACACATGCAAGTCGAACGAAGGCTTCGGCCTTAGTGGCGCACGGGTGAGTAACACGTGGGAACCTGCCTTT
>NZ_WHOS01000036.1 GCF_013340935.1 Azospirillum melinis
CCGCCCTCCTCCCGGACCGCCAACCTCGGCGACCGCGCCTTCGGGCACCTGCGCGAGCTGATCCTCAGCCGCGAGATCCCCGGCGGCGCCGAGGTGCCGGAGGGACGGCTGGCCGAGCGGCTGAACGTGTCGCGCACGCCGATGCGCGAGGCGCTGGTCCGGCTGGTCGGCGAGGGGCTGCTGGAGCGCACCAGCGAGCGCAGCTACCGCGTCCGCATCGTCTCGGCCCGCGAGTTCTTCGAATGCATGCAGATGCGCGAGCTGCTGGAATGCCACGCCATCGAAACCGCGGTTCCGCTGGTCGGCGACGCCGATCTGGCCGAGCTGCGGCGCGGGCTCGACGCGCTGGAAGGCGGCGAGGACGACATGCAGCACTGGCTCTACGACAACCATTTCCACAGCTTCTTCGCCCGCGTCAGCGGCAACGCGACGCTGGCCGAGACCATCACCCGCATGCGGGTGGTCGCCCGGCTGTTCCGCATCTCCAGCAGCTTCCACCGCAAGGGCGAGATCGACACGGAGCACCGGGCGGTGCTGGACGCGGTGGAGCGGCGCGACGCCGCCGCCGCCAAGGCCGCCATGCTGGCGCATCTGCGCAACCTCCAGGACGACGCCCGCCGCGCCATCGCCGCCGAGGCCAATCCGGGCGGCTATTTTTTGTAATTCCGCTTTTCCGTGATCCCGGCAACCGCAAGACCCGTCCTTCGGGACCGAGGGAGAGTTCCATGCCGCAGTTCGACACCGTAATCCGCAACGGCACGCTGGCCACCGCGTCCGACGTGTTCGCCGCCGACCTCGGCGTGATCGGCGGCCGCATCGCCGCCATCGGCGCCGGGCTGGGACCCGGCACCCGCGAGATCGATGCGGCCGGCCGGCTGGTGATGCCCGGCGGCGTCGACGGCCATTGCCACCTCGATCAGCCGACCAGCGACGGCTCGCAGTCGGCCGACGATTTCGAGACCGGCACCCGCTCGGCTGCCTGCGGCGGCACCACGACGGTCATCCCCTTCGCCTGCCAGTTCAAGGGCCAGTCGCTGCGCGACGCGGTGACCGACTACCACCGCCGGGCCGACGGCAAGGCGGTGATCGACTACGCCTTCCACCTCATCGTCAGCGACCCGACCGACCAGCTGCTCGGCCAGGACCTGCCGGCGCTGATCCATGACGGCTACACGTCGTTCAAGATCTACATGACCTATGACGACATGAAGCTGAACGACCGGCAGGTGCTGGAACTGCTCAGCGTCGCCCGGCGCGACGGCGCCATGGCGATGATCCATGCCGAGAACGCCGACTTCATCGGCTGGCTGACCGACAGGCTGCTCGCCGCCGGCCACACAGCACCACGCTACCACGCCGATTCCCGGCCGATGCTGGTGGAGCGCGAGGCGACCCACCGCGCCATCGCCATGGCCGAACTGGCCGATGTGCCGATCCTGATCGTCCATGTCTCGGGCCGCGAGGCCATCGAGCAGATCCACTGGGCGCAGGGCCGCGGCATGCGCATCTACGCCGAGACCTGCCCGCAATACATGGTGCTGACCGAGCACGACCTGCACGGCCACGGCATGGAGGGGGCCAAGTGCATCTGCTCGCCGCCGCCGCGCGACAAGGCCAACCAGGCGGCGGTCTGGGACGCGCTGGCGGGCGGCACCTTCCACATCGTCTCGTCCGACCATGCGCCCTTCCGCTATCAGGACCCCAAGGGCAAGATGCTGCACGGCGCCGACACGCCCTTCAACTGGATCCCCAACGGCGTGCCGGGCATCGAGACGCGGCTGCCGATCCTGTTCTCCGAAGGAGTGAAAAAGGGCCGCATCAGCCTCCAGCGCTTCGTCGAGCTGTCGTCGACCAACCCGGCCAAGATGTACGGCCTGCACCCGCGCAAGGGCAGCCTCGCCATCGGCGCCGATGCCGACATCGTCATCTACGATCCGGACCGCAAGGTGACCATCACCAACGCCATGCTGCACCACAATGTCGACTACACCCCCTACGAGGGGCTGGAGGTGACCGGCTGGCCGGAGACCGTGCTGTCGCGCGGCGAGGTGGTGGTGGAGGGCGGCGCCTGCGTGGCCCAACCCGGCCGCGGCGCCTTCCTGCGCTGCGACACGCCGGATCTGGCACGGCCGAAGGTCGGCGCCGACTGAAGAGACGACTGCCCTTTCCTGAATTTCAGACGCGAGGATCACCGACCATGGACGCCCTGACCATCACCGCCGGCCCCTTCACCTTCGGCGCCCGTTTCGAGACGGCCGCCGCGCCGAAGACCTGCGCCAAGTTCCGCAGCCTGCTGCCCTACGAGGGCCAGATCGTCCATGTCCGCTGGAGCGGCGAAGGGGTGTGGATTCCGCTGGGCGACACCGATTTCGGCCTCGGCTACGAGAACCACACCAGCCACCCGGCGCCGGGCCAGTTCATCCTCTATCCGGGCGGCATCAGCGAGACCGAGATCCTGCTGGCCTATGGCGGCGTCCAGTTCTCCAGCAAGATGGGCCAGCTCGCCGGCAACCACTTCATCACCATCACCGACGGGCTGGAGAATCTGGCGGAACTCGGCAAGCGCACCCTGTGGCAGGGCGCGCAGCCGATCCGCTTCGAACCGGCCCGCTGACGCGGCAGCGGACATCGGCGGTCGGAACGACCTCAGCAACCGGGCCTGGGCGGTGACGGTGCCGCGGTCCGTTTCCGGCCCGTCCGTCAGGACGGCACGGGCTCCGGAGCCACGTCGTCGAACCGCCATTTGAGCCGCACGCCCCCCTCGCCCGTCGGCGCCAGCGCCGGAATGGCGGAGAGCAGCCGCCGCGTGTAGGCGTGGGACGGATGATCGAAGACGGTGTCGCGGTCTCCCTGTTCGACGATGCGGCCGTCCTGCATGACAACGACGCGGTCGGCGATCTGTTCGACCACACCGAGGTCATGGCTGATGAACAGGCAGGAAAAGCCGTGCCGCGCCTGGAGATCGGCGAACAGCTCCAGCACCTGGGCGCGCACCGTCACGTCGAGGGCGGAGACCGGCTCGTCGGCGATCACGAAAGCCGGACGGCGGACCACCGCGCGGGCGATGGCGACGCGCTGGCGCTGGCCGCCTGACAGCTCGTGCGGATAGCGGTCGGCAAAAGGTCCGGCGAGGCCGACTTCCGACAGCACCTCTGCCACCCGGTCGGCCTTCTCGCCCCGGCCCATGGCTGGCACGGTGCGCAGGGCCTCGCCGACCAGCGCGCCGATGGTCATTCGCGGGTCGAGCGAGGAATAGGGGTCCTGGAAGACCATCTGGCAGTTGCGGCGGTAAACGGCCCATCCCGGGCCGCCCGCCCCGATCGGCCGGCCGGCATAGCGGATGGTCCCGCCGCTGGAGGGCAGCAGCCCGGCGATGGCGCGGCCCAGCGTCGTCTTGCCCGAGCCAGAGCCGCCGACCAGGGCCACCACCTCCCGCGGCATGATCGACAGGGACAGGCCGTGCAGCGCGCGCTTGCCCGCTTCCTTGCGGAACAGGCCGCGGCGGCCGCCATACTCGACGACGAGGTCCCGGACCTCGATGATCGGCGTCGCGGCGGGCGGAATGGGCCGCGCGGGCAAGCGGCGCGGCATCGCCGACAGAAGTGCCCGGGTGTAGGGGTGTTGCGGCGCGCGCAGCAGCTCGTCGCTGCGCCCCTGCTCGACGATCTCGCCCCTGCGCATGACGATGATGCGGTCGGTGTAGCGCGCGACCATCGACAGGTCGTGGCTGATCATCAGCACCGCGGTCCCGTGCGCCCGCGTCAGCCCGACCATCAGCTCGAGAACGTCGCGCTGAACCACGGCGTCGAGCGCCGTCGTCGGCTCATCGGCGATCAGCAGCGCCGGCTGGAGGAGCATGACCGAGGCCAGCATGATCCGCTGGCGCATGCCGCCCGAGAACTGGTGCGGGTAGGCGGCCAGCGCCCCGTCGGGATCGGCGATGCCGACCCGCCGCAGCATGTCGAGCACCAGGGCGCGCCGTCCGTCGGCGGACAGCGTGCGCTGGTGCACGGCCAGCCCCTCCTCCAGCTGCCGCCCGATGGTCATCGACGGGTTGAGCGAGGTCATCGGCTCCTGGAAGACCATGCCGATGCGGCCGCCACGCAGGTCGCGCAGCTCCTTCGCCGACAAGCCGGCGAGGTCGCGGCCCTCGAAGCGGATGGTGCCGGCGGTGCGGCGGATCGCCGGCGGCTGGAGCGCCATGATGGAACGCACGGCCAGCGTCTTGCCGCTGCCGGATTCGCCGACGATGCCGACGATCTCGCCCGGCGCCACCGCGAAGCTGACGCCGCGGACGACCTCCGTACCGGTGGCCGCGACGCTGAGGCTCAGAGCCTCCACGTCGAGAAGGGCGCCGGAGGAAACGATGTCGGTCATGTCAGGAGGCCCCTCTCATGCGCGGATCGAGCCTGTCGCGCAGCGCGTCGCCCAGCAGGTTGATGCCGAGCAGGGTCAGGGAGATGCAGAAGCCGGGGAAGATGGCGAGCCAGACCGCCTGGGCGATGAAGGGCCGGCTTGCCGCCAGCATGTTCCCCCAGGTCGGCGCCGGCGGCGGCACGCCCAGCCCAAGGAAGCTGAGCGCGCTTTCGGCCAGCAGAACCCAGCCGAACATCGAGGTGGCCAGCACGATCATCGGCCCGACGCAGTTCGGCAGGATGTGGCGCAGGACGGTGTAGAGTTCCGAATTCCCCATCACGCGCGAGGCCTCGACGAACTCGCGCTCGCGCAGCGACAGCACCGTGCCGCGCACGATGCGGGCGACCGAGGGCGTGTAGGCGAGGCCGAGGGCGACGATGATCCCATAGCTGTTGGCGCCGGCCACCGTCAGCAGGCCGAGCGCCAGCAGGATCGCCGGAAAGGCCAGAAGGGCGTCGTTGAACGCCATCAGGATGCGGTCGGTCCAGCCGCGCAGATAGCCGGAGACCAGGCCGACCGCGGTGCCGAGCAGGCCGGCCGCCGCGACCGTGGACAGGCTGATCAGCATGCTGGTCGCCGCCGCCGCCATCAGGCGGCTCAGCACGTCGCGGCCGAACTCGTCTGTGCCCAGCCAGTGGGAAGCCCCCGGCGGAGCCAGCCGGCCGACGAAATCGATCTTGAGCGGGTCGTAGGGAGTCCAGACCGCGCCCAGCACCGCCCCGACGACGACCGTGCCGATGATCGCGCCGCCGAGGACGACGTTGAGGGAAAGCCGTTTCATTCCGCGGTCACCCTGGGATCGAAGAGCGGATAGAGCAGATCGACCACGAGGTTCACGGCCACGTAGACGAAGGCGACGAACAGCAGGCAGCCCTGGATGACCGGATAGTCGCGCGCGAAGATCGCGTCGACGAGCAGACGGCCGAGCCCCGGAATTGTGAAGACCGTCTCGACCACCGCGATGCCGCCCAGCAGGTTGCCGAGCACCAGCCCGATCAGCGTCCAGGTCGGCCCGAAGGCGTTCTTGAAGGCATGCCGCCACAGCACGGCGGATTCGGACAGCCCCTTGGCGCGGGCATGGGTGATGTAGTCGAGACGCAGCACCTCCAGCGTGCTGGCGCGGGACATGCGGATCAGCACCCCCATCTCGTGCAGGAACAGGGTCATCACCGGCATGACGATGTAGAGCAGCGCCGCTCCCGGATCCTCGGAGAAGGACACGTAGCCGACGACGGGAAGCCAGTTGAGCTGCAGGCCGAGGAAGAGCAGCAGCAGCAGGCCGAGCCAGAAGGTCGGGATCGAATAGAGCAGCGTCGCCGTTCCGACCAGGAACAGGTCGGTGCCGGTGTTCTGGCGCCACGCGGCGATCATGCCGGCCGGCACCGCGAACAGGCTGGCCAGCAGCACGGCGATGAGAACGACACGCGCGCTGATCCAGAAGCGGTCGAGCACCAGCGGCAGGACCGGCTGGTTGGAGGTGATGGATATGCCGAGGTCGCCGTGCAGCATGTTGCCGAACCAGATGCCGAACTGGACCGGCAGGCTCTGGTCGAGGCCCAGCCGCTCATGCAGGTCGGCGAGGCTGGCCGGGGTCGCGAGATCGCCGAGCATCAGTGCGGCGGGATCGCCCGGTATGAGGCGGATCAGCACGAAGACCGTCACCGCCATGATCAGCAGCGTCGGCACCGCCATGGCGATCCGTTTGAACACGAAATGCAGCACGCCCGTCTCCTCTCCGCGGCGGGACCCTGCTACCGGGGATCCCGCGACCTCACCCATGCGCGGACGATCAGTTCCCGACCACCCTGGCGCCCCAGACGCGAGCCTTGCCTTCCCACGGGTCGGCTCCCTGGACACGCTTGGTGTGGGCCCAGGCTTCCTGACCGTTGGAGAAGATGATCAGCGGAGTCGCCTCCATCTGCCGCTTGTGCAGCTCATCGAAGATCGCCTGGCGCTGCGCCTCGTCGGAGATGGTGGACACCTTCGTGATCAGGTCCTGGACCGCGGGATCGTCCCAGATCTTGCGCGGCTGGCTGTCCTTCGGGCCCGAGAACTGCTCATAGCTCAGCGCCGGGTCGAGGCGCCCGGAATAGGAGAAGGACATCATCTGGTAATTGCCGGTGTTGTAGCGGTCGAGCTGCGTCACCCATTCCAGCACTTCGATCTGGGCGTTGATGCCGACCGCCTGCATCATCGCCTGGGCGATCACCGCGGCGTTGAAGCTGGGGACATGGACGCGCTTGTTGGCGATGATTTTAATGGGCTCGCCCTTGTAGCCGGCCTCCTTGAGCAGCGCCTTCGCCTTGGCCGGGTCGTAGGTGTAGCCCTTGGCCTGGACGGCGTCGTAGTAGGCGGAGGTGACGGCAACGCCGGAATTGTTCGGCTTGCCTTCGCCATTCGTCACGGCGGCCACCAGCTGCGGGATGTCGAGCGAGGCGGCGATCGCCTGACGCAGCTTGACATTGCCGAGCAGCGGGTCGCGCGTCTGGAACAGGAAGGTGTGCTTGGTGGTGGACGGGTAGAAGCCGGCCTCGACCGTCTTGGTCTTGTTCAGCTCCGGCACGTCGGTTTCCAGCACCTGTGCCACGTCCACCGCGCCGGAGGCCAGCGCCGCCTTGGCCGTGGAGGCATCGGGAACCACCAGGAACTTCACCGAGGCGAGCGCCGTGCGCTTGGCCCCGACCATGCCGTCGGGCTTGTCGCCCGGCGGCGACTGGTAACCGTCGAAGCGGGCGACGGTCACATACTCGCCGCGGCGCCATTCACCGAAGCGGAAGGGACCGGTGCCGACCGGCTTGTCCCAGCTGCCGTCGGGCTTCAGCGAGTCCTTGTGGAGGATGGCGGTACCGCCGCAATCGGTGCGGGCGAGGGCGTCGAGGAACAGCGCGCTGGCATGATCGAGCGTCATGGTGACGGTGCGGTCGTCCGGCGCCTCGACCTTCTCGACCTTCAGGCCGTTCCGCCCGTCGAAGTCGGAGCGGCAGCGCCAGTCCGTCTTCGGATCCATATAGCGGTTCCAGCTCCACAGCACGTCCGCCGACGTCAGCGGAGCGCCGTTGTGGAAGGTCACGCCCTGGCGCAGGCGGAAGCTGTAGGTCTTGCCGTCGTCCGACCGCTCGACCGATTCCGCAAGCAGCGGTGCGACGGAGCCGTTGGCGCGGTAGCCCACCAGCCCCTCGACCATGTGCAGGACGACGGCATCGGTGTTGTCGTCCCGGTTCACGCCCGGATTGGTGCTGCGGATGTCGGCGTTCAGCGCGACGGTGATGCTCTGGGCGGAGGCGGTCGCCGCTCCAGCCGCCAGCGCCGTGCCCAACAGGGCTGCCAGGAACCTCGTCATCGACCTACCCCTCTGTTCATGCGTCATTGTCGTTGAACGCCGGCCTGTTTGCCGGCCGGCGCGTAAAGGCTAGGAACCACCTGCCGCCGGCCCGGATGGCCCGGCCGGCGGACGCACGCGGATCGCCATGCCGTCCCGCTGCGGATCGGCGCCACCGCTGCAGACCCCGCCGTCGATGCGGATGCCGTGCAGGGCGGCGAAGGCGTAGCTCTGCCACGACCGCTTCACCGCATAACCCTGCTCCGCCAGCGCATCGGTGACCGAGCGGCGGATGCGGTTCGACACGTCGATGGTGTTGGAGACCGCCATGACGCGCGGGGCGCTGACCGCCTCCAGCATCGGCATGCCGAAGTCGATCACGTTCATGATCCCCTGCGCCATCGCCGGGGCGATGTAGCTGCCGCCCGGCGCCCCCATCACGACGAAGGGCCGGTCGCCCTTGAAGACGATGGTCGGCGCCGCGGAGCTGGCGCGCCGCTTGCCCGGCGCGATGGAGCCGGCGCGCCCCGGCCGCGGGTCGAAGCGGGCCATGGTCCCGTTGTACATGAAGCCGAGACCGTCGGTAATGGCGCCCGACGGGCTGCCCAGCGTGTGCGTCAGGGCGACGGCATTGCCCTGGGCGTCCACCACCGAGATGTGCGTGGTGTCGCGGCTGGATTTGTCGAGCCGCGACACCTCGGCGCGGTTGCCGGCGCGGATGTCCTCGGCCAGCGCCCCGCAATAATCCTTGGCGATCAGCCGGTCCACCGGGACCTCCACATAGGCCGGGTCGCCCATGTGCCTGTCCTTGTCCACCGTCATCCGCTTCATCGCCTCGGCAAGCAAGCGGACATGCTCGGCCGAGCCATGCTCCAGCGCGCCGATGTCGAAATTCTCCAGGATGTGGAGAAGCTGGAGCATCGGGAAGCCGCTGGCCGGCGGCGGGCTGGTCGAGATGCGGTGCCCGCGATACTCGCCCCAGACCGGCGCCGCGGTCGAAACCTCGTAGG
Organism: Azospirillum melinis; assembly: GCF_013340935.1. GTDB lineage: Bacteria > Pseudomonadota > Alphaproteobacteria > Azospirillales > Azospirillaceae > Azospirillum > Azospirillum melinis. Next base: position 8,746 of record NZ_WHOS01000036.1, read on the forward strand.
CGGCGAGATCGTCCAGGCCGATCAGCCCGCCATGCACCGCCATGTCGGCGGCGATCTCCTCCGCGATCTCGCCGCGGTAGAACAGGTCGGGTCCGCCCGCCGCGATCCGCTCCAGCGTCCGCGTCAGGTCGGGGTTGAGGACGAGATCGCCGGGGCGCTTCACCGTGCCGTCGGGCCGGAAATAGATGTCCCGGCCGGTGCGGCTGTGGCGCAGCTTGTCGATGGTGTCGACCTCGCCGCTGCCGCTCTGGTCGAGCGACCAGTACCAGTGGACATGGGGCCGGACCATGAAGCCGCGCCTGGCCTGGGCGATGGCCGGGGCCATCACGTCGGCCCAGTCGAAGGTCCCGTAGCGGCCGAGCGCCTCGGCATAGCCCTTCAGGCTGCCCGGCGTGCAGACGGCGAGATGGCCGATCTCGCTGATGCCGCCTTCGAGCAGGAAGCCGAAGCCGTCGCGCGTCTGGCCGAGCAGCAGGTCGGTCCACATGTCAGGCCGGGCGGCGAGCGGGGCGCGGGCGTAGAATTCCAGGATGTCGTGGACGCCGCGTCCCGGCATGTAGACCTGCATCGAACCGAAGCCGCCGATGCCCGACATCTGGGGATCGACGACCCCCTGGACGAAGGCGCAGGCGATGGCCGCGTCGACGGCGTTGCCGCCGCGCTCCAGCACCTCCGCCCCGGCTTCCGCCGCCTCGGGCTGGGGGGCGACGATCATCGCCTCCCCGATCCGCTCTGCCACCATGATCGGCCCCCCCTCTCAGCCCCTGGCCGCGCGGCGGCGCTTCAGCATGTCGGCGAAGAAGTCCTGGACATGGCCGACCACCTTGTTGCCGTCATGCGGGACGTTGGGGACCAGATCGAAGCGGACCCGCATGCCGGCGGCCTCGAAGGAGCGGCGCAGGCTGTCGAGCCGCTCCGGCCGGGTGCGGCCGGCGTCGTTGGCGCCGGGCATCCAATGACGGCCGCCCTCGCGGTGGGTGATCTCCCAGGTCTCCAGATCGGCGGCGCCGACCACCATCTGGACCGGAACCGACGCCATGGCCGCGGGATCGACCTCGATGCCGAAGCGCGCCTTCATGTCGCGCACGCCGACCCACCAGTCGCGCGTCGGGTCGAGCAGCGTCACCGATCCCGGCGCGCCGATGGAGACGGCCCACAGCCGCTGCGGCCGCAGCAGGAAGAAGCGGTTGGCGAAATGCCCGCCGCCGGAATAGCCGAACAGGGCGAAACGGGACACGTCGAAGCCATAGCGCTCCCCGACCTCGTCGACGATGGACAGCAGCACCTCGTCGTACCGGATGTCGGCTTCCTGCATGTACTTGAAGCCGTCGCGGTTGCCGTCGCCGCGCACCCCCACCGGGAACAGCGGGCAGAGGATGGCGCAGTTGTTCCAGCGGCCGAAGTCGGCGAAGGCGTCGCGGTAGGCCATGAAGGCGCGGCCGGTCCCGTGCATCACCACCGCCAGGTCCGGAGCGGCGCCCTCGACCGGCGGCGGAACGTAGAGGCAGTAGGAAAAGCGCGGATCGTGCCGGCTGGCGAACACCGTGGTGTGGCCGAGGTCGTAGATTTGCCGGCCGCGGTCCTGCGGGGCGCCGATTTCGGCATCGGCACCGGCCTTGGCACCGGCGGGACCGCCCGGGGGCGCGTCGAGGAGAGTCATCGCGGTTCCAATTGGTATAGAAATTGGCGCCAAAATTGGTTACACATTGCCGGCGCGTTGGCAAGGGGGCAATTCCGTTTTTCCGATGATCGGTGGGCACAGCGTTCCGCCGGTCCGGATGGAAGGAGGTGGCGAGCGGATTCCGGCGGAGGGGGAAATCCCCGGACATCCGTTGCCGCCTGCGCGGGGCCGCCTTACGATACGGCGCGCCGGCTCCGGTGCCGTCTTCGGCGCCGCCGGAGCGATGGTTCAGACAGAATGCGAGGTCACCTGCGTCCCATGAGCGTCAAAGCGGATCCTGCCTCCGGCAACCTCGTCGACCGCATGGCGCGCGACATCCAGGCCGGCGTCTTCGCGCCGGGAATGTGGCTGAAGCAGATCGACCTGGAGACCCGCTACGAGGCCAAACGGATGGAGGTGAGGCGCGCGCTCGACCAGCTCGCGCTCAAGCGGCTGGTGCGGCATGTGCCGAACCGGGGTTATCACGTCCATACCCCCGACAACCGACAGGCCGAGGAGGTGCGCGAAGTCCGGCTGATCCTGGAGACGGCGGCGGCAGGCAGCGTCGTCGCCAATGCGACCGCCGCCGACATCGCGGCGCTTCGTGCGCTCGCGCAGCGCTTCGCCGACCTCATCCTGGAGGGAACGCTGCTGGACCTTTACGAGGCCAACATCGCCTTCCACGCCAAGCTGCTGGCGCTGGGGTCGAACCGCGAGCTGATCAACATCGTCTGGGAATTGCGGGGACGCGGCCCGTCGGCGCCGGTCACCCAGTGGAAGACACGCGCGCGCATCGAGCAGTCGAACCGCGAACATTTCCACATGGTCGAGGCCATCGCGGCCGGCGACGCCGACGCGCTGCGCCGGCTGACCGCCGACCATATCCTGCAGACGGAGGAACGTCAGCCGACGCAGCGAGACGACGGCGCGTGATCAGGACAATCGCGTTTGAGAACATGTTTGTAGCCGGGCCATACGGGCCGGTGCGGAGCGGCGGCCAACACGGTCCGGACAGAAGCTGGCACTGACCGGGCCGACTTTGCGGAAAGCGATTCTTCCGCCGGCTGCCGCTATGTGGCCGCGTGCTCTTCGATGCTATCGACGCGTTCCGGATAAAACGCCAAATGTTCGCGGATGGCGGCCACGGCAGGATAGGGAGTCTCGTAGGTCCAGACAGCGTTGACCGCGACGCGATCGCCCACGCGCAGGCTGTAGTAAGTGGCATCGCCTTTGTAAGGGCAATGCGTCGTGTGCGCCGTGCGCTCGAAGGCCGTCATGTCGGCATCCGCGCGGGGAATATAGTGGACCACGGGCAACTTCGCCTCCGTCAGCGTCAGGGCGCGTGCCGTGTCGGCGACGACCCGGCCGGCGAAGACGACACGGATCCGATTCGGGTTGGGGTTTATCGTGATGGGATGCTCGGGGCCGGGAATTTTCACAGCGATACTCCTTGCTCGCCAGTGGTCGCGCCGGTCATGGCGCGGCCATCATGCCATAGACCAGCGACTCTTGATCCCGACCTGTCGGAATCAAGAGCTTCGGCGGTATGGGCCGGCCACTTATGACCGTGGTGCCGCCGATCGGCGGCCGGCGCTCTCGCCATGCTACTCTGGGCGGCGTGACGGAGCGTTGTCCCTGTTTCACATCCGTGCCACAGGTGGCTCCACCGATGAAAGATGGGATCTCAATGAGCATGCAGCCATGGGAAGGACGTGACCGGCTGGTCGCGATCGACATCGAGACGACCGGACGGCGCCTGCCGAGCCTCCAGGACATCCGCAAGGCGCCCAAGGGCCTGCGTCAGCCCGGCATCATCATCGAGATCGGGTGTCTCGAACTCTTCCGTGAGGGCGATGGCTGGAGGAAAGCGGGCAGCTGGGAGTCGCGGGTCAACCCCGACGCCCCTCTCCATCCCGACGCCATCAAGGTGCACGGCATCAAGCCAGCCGACCTGAAGGCGGCGCCCCGCTTTCCCGAGGTGGCCGACGCGCTTCTCGCCTTCCTTGGCGAGGATCTTCTGGTGGCGCATGCCTATGAGAACGAGATGGACTTCCTGAACTACGAGTTCGCGCGCTGCGGACGCGCCGCATGGGGTGCCGACACGTTCCCGGCGGACCGGTTCATCTGTACCAAGGAGATGTCGCACGCGGTCTTCCCCGGGGCTTCAGGCTCGCTCGATGCGCTGTGCGATCGGCTGTGGCTCGACCGGAGCGATCGCTTCGCCCACCATGGCGCGCTGCTCGACGCAGACCTGACGGCTGACGCCTTCGTCAAGATGGCGTTGGGAGATACCGGCCCGCGCGACGCCGTGTACGAGTGAGGCGCAGCGCTTCGTCTCTCTGCATGCCGCCGTCTGCAACACCGTCACCCTCCGGCACCGCCTGGCCTCCCGCCGCACCCTGCGCACCTTTCGGGGCGCAGGCAATGGCCGATTGGCTGGCCGCGACCGCAGCGCCGTGACGCAGTCGGCGGATGCCAGGTTCTATGCAGGCCGGTTCAGTTCCCGTGACAATGCCTCCGCTGCGGCTCGGATGGACACATCAAGGTCGGCCGGCGTCAAGCAGCAGCGCTTCGGCGTCGGCCACGGACAGCGGGCGGGCGAACAGGTAGCCTTGAGCATAGTCGCAACCGATCCGGGTCAGGACCGCCCGCTCCTCTTCGGTCTCGACCCCTTCGGCGACGACCTCCAGCCCGATGCGGTGGGCCAGCTCGACGATGCCGCACAGCAGCGATTCCTGCCTGGGATCGCTGCCGAGCGCGCTGACGAAGCTCTTGTCGATCTTCACGATATCGAAGGGCAGGCTGCCGAGGTGCGACAGCGAGGAATAGCCGGTGCCGAAATCATCCATGCACAGCTCCACGCCCAACGCATGAAAGCGTTCCAGAATGGCACGTGCCTGATCATGGTCAGCGACGGTCATGCTCTCCGTCACCTCGACCTTCAATCCGGCGGCGCGGCCGCCGGCCAGATACGCCAGCATGTCGTCGACATAGCGTTCGTCCCACATCTGGCGGGCCGACAGGTTGACGTTGACGGTCAGGGCCGCACCCCCGGCCATCCGGCGCCAGCGACCGAGCTGCTCCACCGCCCGTTCCAGCACATGGCGGCCGAGCGGCAGGATCTGGCCGGTTTCCTCGGCGACCGGGATGAACTGGGCCGGGCTGACCGGACCGAGGTCAGGGTGGCGCCAGCGCACCAGCGCCTCGAACCCGGTGAGCCGGCCGTCGGGAAGCGAGACGATCGGCTGATAGACCAGGAATATGTCGCCGGCCTCCAGCGACGGGGTCAGATCGCGTTGCAGGCGGCTGCGGATCAGGATCGCCTCGCGCAGGGAAGCGTCGAACAGTACGGTGCGCCCCTTGCCATGCTCCTTGGCACGGTAGAGCGCGATGTCGGCATCGCGCAGCAGGCCATCGGGATCATCGCTGGTGCCGTCGTCGACCGCCAGCCCGATGCTGAGCCCGACCCGCAGTTCCATGCCGCCGACGCAGAGCGGGCGCTGGAAGGCGGTCTCCAGCCCCTGGGCGCGGGCGATCGCCGCCTCCCGCCCGGACGGGACCGCGACGACGAATTCGTCGCCGCCCAGCCGGACGACGAACTCCCCTGCGTCCATCAGGCCGGCGATCCGCTCCGCCGTCGCGACCAGCACGCGGTCGCCCACCGCATGGCCCAGGCTGTCGTTGACCACCTTGAAGCCGTCGAGATCGAGGAACAGCAGCGCCAGATCGCTGCGGCCGATACCCTCCGCTGCCCGGCTCTCGCGCAGCCAGTGGATCAGATAAGCGCGGTTGGGCAGACCGGTCAGGAAATCGTGGGTGGCCTGATGGACCAGCCTCGCCTCGTAGGATTTGCGGTCGCTGACATCGGCGGCGGAGCCGGCCAGCCGCGCCACCCGGCCGTCCGGACCGGCGGCGACGATGCCGTGAAGATGAAGCCAGCGGACGGCGTCCTCCGGCGTTGGCCCATCCGGCTTCGGCCCTTCCGGCTTCGGGTTGGGCGGCAGGACGCGGAACTCCACATCGAAGCTGGCGCCGTCCGCTCCATGCTCGCCCTGACGGATCGCGGCGAGCACGGCATGCCGGTCGTCGGGATGGATGTGGGCCAGCAGGGCGGCGAGGCCGGGATCGCCGCCGTCGGCCGGCAGATGAAGCATCTGGCGCAGGCGGGCCGACAGGTAGAAGTCTCCGCTCTCCAGGTCCCAGTCCCACAGCCCGTCGTTGGTCGCGGCGGCGGCCATGGCATAGCGGCGCTCGCTCTCGCCCAACCGGCGCGTCTTCTCCTCGATGGCGGCGAACAGGTCCCGCAGGGCGGTCCGGCTGTCCTCCAGGCTGCGTCCGAGCAGACCCAGCTCGTCCCGCCGGAAGCCAGCTTCACGCCGCCGGCCCCCGCCCTGGAACGGGCGATCGAGGTCGCGGCGGGCCAGACGCCGGGCGTCCTCCACCAGACGGCCGAGCGGGCCGACGATGCGGCTGCGGGTAAACCACACGGCGGTCCCGGCCAACGCCAGGACCAGCACGGCGATGATGCCGCCGCCGACCGCCATCAGCCATTGCAGGGCCTCGATGTCGGTCAGGGTGGCGGCGGTCAGCCGCGCACGCTGCGCACTCAAATGGCTGTTCAGCGCCGCCAGCCCTTTGACCGCGTCGCGGCGGCAGGCGTCGAACGCCTCCGCCGGGATGGCCGCCGCCGGATCCTCCATCTGCACCTGGATGGCGTCGAGAAAGGCGGCGATGGCGGCAATGGCCCGCGCCTCGTCCTCGCCGGGGGTGACGATGTCGCGGTAGATCGCAAGATTGGCCCGCGCCAGGGCCAGGGACCGGTCCAGCGCCGCATGGCCGCCCGCCGCATGGCCGCCTGCCGCATGGCCTGCCGTGCCAGCCTGCGCGCCCTCGCGGAAATGGTCGATGACGCCGCCCAGGCCGAGATGCCCGCGGACCTCCGACAGCGCGTCCGATCTGGTGGCGGCCTGTAGATCGTAATCGCGCCAGCCGTCGGCCACCCTGTCCATGCCCTGCATCAGTTGCAGCCCGACCGCCAGCATCACGGCCAGACAGACGACCAGGGCCGCCGCCAGCAGCAGTGCCGAGCGGGCGATGGTCAGGGTCCGGCGGCCCGTTCCGGAGCCGCTTCCGGGGCCTGCCCTGTCATGCATGGCACCGGGCAGGGCTCCGGACTCTTCACTGACGATGTCGGTCACCCCGGTTTTCCCTCCGCCCTCTGGAAATCACGCGCGCAACGCCTGGGAGAAGCTGTGCGCCGCCCCTTCCAGCCGCTTGGTCTCGCTGCCGAGCGATTGTGCGGAGGAGAACATGCTTTCCGCAACCATTCCGGCCTGTTCGGCTGCCTGTGCAACCTCGGAAATCGCGGCGCTGACCGCGCCGGCCGCACCGGCAGTCTCCTGGATGTTGCGGGCGATCTCGCGCGTCGCCTCGTCCTGCTGGGTGACGGCGTCGGCGATCTCCTGCGCCATGCGGCAGACCTGCCCCAGGCTGCCGCCGATGCCCTGGATGGCGTCGACCGCGCCATCGGTGGCGCTGCGGATCGTCGCGATCTGCTGGGTGATGTCCTCGGTCGCCCGGGCGGTCTGGTTGGCAAGATTCTTCACCTCCTGCGCCACCACGGCGAAGCCCTTGCCGGCCTCCCCCGCCCGTGCCGCCTCGATGGTGGCGTTCAGCGCCAGAAGGTTGGTCTGGCTGGCGATGGCGTTGATCAGCCCGACCACCTCGCCGATGCGCTGCACCGCCTCGGCGAGGCTGGCGACGGTGGCGGAGGAGCGGTCGGCCTGTTCGACCGCCGCCGTGGTCATGGCGACCGAGCCCTGCACCCGCTGGCCGATCCCGGCGATGGAGGCCGACAGCTCCTCGGTGGCGGTGGCGACCGCCTGGACGGTTCCGGCGGTGCGGGCGGCTGCGGCCGAGACCTCCTGCGTGCTGCCGATGGTCCGGCTGGAGGAGGAGGCCAGATCCTGCCCGGTGCGGTGAAGCGTGCCGGCCCGCCCGGCCAGCGCGGCGGCCAGCGAGCCGATCTCCGCCTCGAAGGAACGGAGGTTGCGTTCCAGCGCCTCCTGGCGCCGGCGGGCCTCTTCGGCTTCGGCGCGTTCGCGGTCCCCGGCGGCGCGCAGCCGGACCAGCCCGTCGCGGAACACCTCGACGGTGCCGGCCATGGCGCCGATCTCGTCGCGGCGGCCGACCAGCGGCACGGCACCGTCCAGATCGCCGCCAGCCAGACGCTGCATAGAGGCGGCAAGCCGCGCCAGCGGACGGACGATGCGGTGATGGGTGAACCACAGGAACAGGCCGGCGATGGCGACCAGCAGCACCAGCGCCACACTGCCGCCGGTCAGCACCGTGCCGGTCAGGCCGGCGATGCCCTGGCGGTTGGCCTCGCCGAGAGCGGCGCGCGCCCGCGTCAGCTCGCCGTTCAGCGTCCGCATCGCCGCCACCGCCGGCGCAGTGTCGAGTGCCGCGGTGCGGGCCAGCCGGTCGAGCGGCGTGTGCGCCGCCACCGCGGCCTCCGCCTCCGTGAGTTTGCTGTCCATTTGCGCCATCGCCGCGGCGATGCTGTCGAGGGCCTTTTCCTCCGCCACGCTCAGCTCGCCGGCATAGCGGTAGACCTCCAGATTGGCGGCAGCGGATTTCAGGCTCTGCCGGACGTCGGCGGCACGGGCGGGATCGCCGCTCAGCAGATAGTCGCCGAAACGGTGGATCACCCCGCCGAAGCCCAGCGCGCCGCGCAGGTCGGACAGGGCGTCGGCCTTGGCCGCGGCGCCCAGGTCGTAGGCGTTCCAGCGCTCGTCGACCTGCCGGATGCCCTGCACGGTGACGAGGCTGACCGCCAGCACCAGCGCCAGCACGGCGACCAGCCCGGACGACAGCAGCCAGCCGAGCCGGGCGATCCGCCGGTGGGCGGAGAGCGGAAACCTGTTCTGGTGGCTGTTCTGGTGGCTGCTCTCGACGGCGGTCATTGACGGTCTCCCATCCGGCGGCGGCTGAGGTGAAGGAGCCAGTGGTCGACCGACAGCCGTCCGCCGCCGCGAACGATCAGGCCGGCGAGCAGCAGCATCCAGAAATAATGCTGCGGGTTGCTGAAGGCCGGGTTTGCCGCACCCAGCACGAATTGGATCGTCAGCGCCATCGCCAGCAGCGGCAGCGCCGCCAGCCGCGTCGCCAGCCCCAGCACCAGCAGGACCGGCATGGTCAGCTCGGTGGCGGCGGCCAGCAGGGCGGCGATATCCGGCGGCAGCAGCGGCACCCGGTATTCCTCCTGGAACAGGAAGAGGGTGGCCGGCCAATCGCCGACCTTCTGCAGGCCGGAGCGGAAGAAGATCGGCGCCATCGTCAGCCGGACGGCAAGGTCGAACAGGGGGGCCGCATACCGGTCGAGCCATCCGGCGGCATGGTCGCGGAGGTCCGGCAGCCGGGCGAGCCGGGCGGGGTGCTGCCCCCAGGAAGACGTCCGGGGACTTGCGGGCGATGACGTCATGGGTCGTTCCCTTCGCGTCCGGTGAGGGAGGGGCGCCGGTCCAGCGCGAAGCCGGCCAGCAGCCGGTTCTGCAACAGCAGCGCCAGCAGGGATTGGAGGTCGGCGCCGGCGGCCGCCTCGTCCGCGGCGGCCTCGTCCAGGGTGGCGCCGGCCAGCAACCCGGCGGCGAGCGCGCCGTCGGCCGCGGTCAGCCGGGTGCAGCGCACCTCGCCTTCGCCGCAACCGTCTCCGTCGCCGGGGACGCGGCCGATCAGAACCGCTTCCGGCAGGGGCGCCGGTGTCGCGTCGGCATCCTTCCACAGCGCATGGAGGTTCCAGCCCGATTGCACCAGCCGCAGCGACGGGTGCGGCGCCAGCCGCAGGGAGCCCGCCTGGTCCGGCGGGATGGCGGCGAGCCGGGCGAGGTCGAGCGGTTCGGCGTCGGCGGCGAACAGCGCCTCGTGCATCGCCCAGTCGAGCCGGGCGAGGTCGGGCGCCCAAGCCGGGAGTTCGGCGGCCGGTTCCAGGTCGGCAAGCCAATCGGCGAAGCCGGCGCCGTAGCTCCACAGCATTGGCAGGCGGGGCGGGGCCTCCGCCGCGAAGCGGCAGGCGAGCATGGTGAAGGGCTGCTCGCCCAATTGTTTGGATAGCGCCCGGCGCAGGGTGGGGTGAGCGTGACCGAGAATAGCGGCCAGCGACCCCATCACCGTGTTGCGGTAGACCGCCAGCCGCCCGGCCGGCAAATCCGGGCGCAAGGCCGCGGCGACCGCCGGATCGCCGCGCAGCAGATAGGCGGCGAAGTCGCGCTGAAAACCAGCAAGTTTCGCGTCAGCCGGCACGATGGACCTCCGCGATCCTGGCCGGCATTTCGACAGGCCGCATCCGGGCATCGAGCAGCCGCTGCGCCCTTCCCGCCTCGGCCAGAAGCCCGTCGAGCGGCGGCAGGTCGTTGTCCCATTCGACCAGCACCGGCCGTGGGCCGATGCGGTCCAGCACCTCGGCACAGAGCGCCATCACAGGCTCGCCGACCGTGCTGCCATGGTCGTCGATCAGCAGCTCCTCGCCGCCGACCGTCACGCGGGCATGACCGGCCAGATGCAGTTCACCGACCGCCTCGGCCGGGATGGCGTCGAGCCACGCCGACGGATCGAAGCCGAGATTGACCGAGGAGACGTAGAGGTTGTTGACGTCGAGCAGCAGGCCGCAGCCGGTGCGGGCGGCCAGTTCCGCCAGGAATTCGGCTTCGGGAATGGCGCTGTCGGCGAAGGCGAGGCAGGCCGCCGGATTCTCGACCAGGATGCGCCGGCCGAAAGCGTCCTGGGCGTGGTCGATGTTGCGGCGGACCCGGTCCAGGCTGTCCTCGGTGTAGGGCAGCGGCAGCAGGTCGTTGAGGTAGGTGGCGTCGGTGACGCTCCAGGACAGATGTTCGGAGATCAGCCCCGGTTCCAGCCGGTCATAGAGGCCGCGCAACCGCATCAGATGGTCGGGGTCGAGACCGCCGGCACTGCCCAGCGACAGGCCGACGCCGTGGCAGCTTACGACCGTGTCGCGGCGGACCCGTAAAATGCCGGCCAGACGCGGGCCGCCGGGAACCAGATAGTTTTCCGGATGGATCTCGACCCAGGGAATGGGACAGCCGGCCGCGACGAACGCCTCCCGATGCGGCTCGCGCAGGCCGATGCCGGCGGCGACCGGCACCGGCCGAGGGAGCGTGGAGGGCGCCGCCGCGGCCATCGCCTCAGCCCTTCTTCTTGGTGTTGGCGCCGTCGAACGGCTTCAGCGATCCCATTTCCTCGGCACAGGTGCCGGCCTTCACCAGTTTCCAGTCGCCGCCGTCGAAGGTCAGGTTGCTGTTGCCGGCGCAGGAATGCAGGCCCTTGGCATGGGCGCAGCCATTCTCGCCCGGCTTGGAGATGCCATAGCATTTCTCCATGTTGGACTGCGCGGCGGCCGGGCCGGCCATCAGGGCCAGGGCACCGGTAAGCGCACCGGCCAGGGCGCCGGCGATCGGAAGCAGGGCCAACGTCGTCGTGGGGGTCTTCGCGGGGGTCTTGGTGGCGGTCATGGTCGTGTTCCTCCGTTGCGGAATGACTGTGGTTTTGGAAAGGTGGGCGCCGGTCAGGACGCCGGGACGCGGTCGTGCAGCAGATCGACGAGCGCCTGCGGCTCCGGGCGTTGGGTGAAGTCGGCGTCGATGGCGGCGAAGCGCACGACGCCGCTTGGCGACAGCAGGTAGGTCGCCGGGATCGGCAGCTGCCAGGGCTCTCCGGGCGGACGGCCCTGGCGGGCGTTGAGGTCGAGGCCGCGGTCGCGGTAGAGATCGCGCAGTTCGTCCGGCACACGGAAGACGAGGCCGTAGCTGCGGGCCACCATCGCCCCCTGGTCGGACAGGATGTCGAAATCCAGCGCGTTGCGCTCCGCCAGCGTCAGGCTGTGGTCGGGCAATTCGGGCGACACCGCCACCAGCCGGGCGCCCCCGGCGGTCAAGTGCGGCAGCGCCAGCTGCATGGCCCTGAGCTGGGCGCAACAATAGGGACACCACTCGCCGCGATAGAACAGCAGGATGACCGGCCCCCGCTCCAGCGTCTCGTAGAGGGAGACCGTCCGGCCCAGATGGTTCGGCAAGGCGAAGTCGGGAGCCTGAAGGCCGGGGCGCAACGCCCCCAGCTCGACCCCGCGCGCCTTCAGATCGGCGACCACCCGGTCCATCATCGCAAGCACCCCCGGCAGGGTCTTCCCGGTCTGCGCCCGGATGCTGCGGAGTTGGCGTTGAAGACGCATCGGGCATTTCCCTGTCGGCGTGTCCGTTGCCCCGATCCTGTCAAAAGCCGGATTTGCGAAACATAGGGGGACACGCACAATATCTTTGCGCAGAATGCAAGAATGCGCCTGGGGACGGGATGTGGCAGGGCGCGGGGCGCGGAGGACGGCATGGACCGGCTGGACGATCTGACGGTGCTGGTAGAGGTGGTGGACAGCGGCAGCCTGTCTGCGGCGGCGGAGCGGCTGGGTCTCTCGGCGTCGGCGATCAGCCGGCGCATCGCCCAGATGGAGAACCGGCTGGGCACCCGCCTGCTGGCGCGCACGACGCGGCGGATCGCGCTGACCGACGCCGGCGCCACCTTCTGCCTGCGGGCCCGCGCCATCCTGGCGGCGTTGGACGAAGCGGAACAGTCGCTGACCGAGATGGGCGAGGAGCCGCGCGGCACCCTGCGCATCACCATGCCGGTGCTGTTCGGGCAGATGCGGGTGGCGCCGCTGCTGGCATCGTATCTGCACCGTCACCCCGGCGTGTCGCTGGAGGTCAGCCTGAACGACCGCGTGCAACGGCTGGTCGAGGAGGGGTTCGATCTGGCGATCCGCGCCGGACGGCTGGCCGACTCCAGCCTGATCGCCCGCCGGCTGCGGCCGTTGCGCCGCCATGTGGTGGCCAGTCCGGACTATCTGGAGCGGCGTGGCGTACCGCGGTCGCCGGCCGATCTCGTCCGTCATGAGTGCCTGACGCTGCTGTCGGGTTCCGGCCGGACGGAATGGGAGTTCATGGCCGGCGACCGGCGCGAGATCCTGCGGCCGTCCGGCAGTTTCCAGGCCGACAGCCTGTGGCTGCTGCGCCATGCCGCGGTGGGCGGGCTGGGGCTGGCGCGGCTGGCCGATTTCATCGTCGAGCAGGACATCCGCGCCGGCCGCCTCGTCCCGCTCCTGTCCGAACTGGAGGTGACGGACGAGGCCATCCATGTCGTCTACCCGGCGACCCGCCACGTCTCGCCGAAGGTGCGCAGCTTCATCGAGCATCTGCTCACCGGATTGAACAAACCGGAATCAGCCGACCTGCCGGGATCAGCCGACCTGATAGACACCTCCGGCGCTTGAGACTGCAACAGGCCGGGGAGCAGCTTGCGCCCCCCCCCCGCTGCCGGTCCTCGCTTACAAGGCGGCATGCCCCTTCACCGCCACCTCAAGGCGGGCCTTGAGGTCGAGGAAGCGCGCATCGATGGCCAGCGGGTCATCCCGGTTGAGCGCGATCATCGCCGCCCGTGCTTCGCCGCCGCGGATCACCTCCAGCGCCTCCGCTTCGATCCCTGCCACGATGGCCGCGGCCACGGCTTCCGCGCTCTCGCGGCTGAAGCCCAGCTCCGGGCCGGCAGTGTTCGACGCCATCATCGGGGTGTCCGTGGCCCCGGGATAAACGGTCAGCACATGGACGCCCTCGCCTTTCAGTTCACGGCGCAAGGCCTCGCCGAATCGTGCCAGACCGGCCTTGGCGCCGGCATAAGTGGCGTAGAATGGCGCGCCGACTAGCCCCAGGCCCGACGAAACATTCACGACCATCCCCTCGCCGCTGGTGCGCAGCGCTGGAAGAGCGGCCCGCGTCAGCAGGATCGGCGCGGTCAGATCGACGGCGATCATCGCGAGGATGTCCTCCTCCGCGACATGCTCCAGCCGCCCGGCACGGACGCCGCCGGCGTTGTTGACCAGGATGTCGAGCCCGCCCAATGCGCCGAGCGCCTGGTCGAGCGTCTGCCGACGCCCCTCGGTGGTCGCGACATCGGCCACGATGCCGCTCACCGAATTTCCAGCCTTCCGCAAGGCATCGACCGCGGCAGCCAACCGGTCGGGGCGCCGGCCGGTGATGGCAAGGGCCACCCCCTTCTCGCCGAGCGCCTGGGCAACAGCAAAGCCGATGCCGCTGGAGCCGCCGGTGATCAGCGCGCGTTTCCCAGAGAGAATCATGTCAGCTCCGTATGGATCGATTGTGGCAATGGGACCTGCCGGCTGGGGACAGGAACAGCGCTGTGCCCCCGTGTCAGGCGACGGCGGGCTTGCTCCACTCGTTGCCCTTCATGAAGGCGTCGAGCGGCGTGTGGGTGATGTGGTTGGTGTAGTTGCTCATCACCTTGGTGGCGACGCCGAGCACCACCTCCAGCACGTTGCGGCGGGTGAAGCCGGCCGCCAGGAAGGCATCGACGTCCGCGTCGGCGACCCAGCCGCGATTGCGCACCACCAGCGTGGCGAAGCGGTGCAGTGCCTCCAGCCGGGCGTCGGGCAGTTCGCTGCCGGCGCGCAGCGCGGCGATCACGTCCTCGCCCATCTTCTGCATCCGGGCGAGCGTGGTGTGGCCAGCCATGCAGTAGTGGCACTCGTTCTCGAAATTGGCGGTCAGATAGACGACCTGCTGCTCATGCGTGGTGAGCGTGGTCTTGGAGAACAGGTCCCACAGCGCCGTGTAGCCGGCCAGCAGTTCCGGCGATTCCGCCATATAGGACTGCAGGTTCGGCACGAAGCCGAAAGCGGCCTTCACGCCCTCGAAAATCGGCTTTGCGGCATCGGGGGCGGTGTCGAGGGTGTGGCTGGTGAATTGGGTCATGGAGGAGGGTCCTTGTTCCGTCGGCTGCGTTCGACGGGACGGACCCTGACCCATTCCAAGAGCGGCGCGTAGGCGGGCTGCGCGACTAATGCCTATGCCTCCTGGGAATGATCCTGCTGGGACTGGCGTCCACCCAAGTCCGCATCCTCAACCGGCGCGCCATCTCCATTCACGATCCCCGCGACGAACTCCGCAAAGGCGCGCGCCTTGGTGCTGGCCAGCCGCCCGGTGGGAAACACCGCCCACAAATCGATCGGCGGCAGCGTCCAGTCTTCCAGCACGCGCCGCACCGACCCGTCCGCAAGCTCGGGACCGAACATCCAGTCGGACGCGACCGCCAGCCCCAGATCGGCCAGAACCGCCGCCCGGATCCCTTCCGCCGCGCTGACCCGCAGCCGGCCGCGCACCACGACCGACGCTTCGGTCCCGCCCTGCCGGAATGCCCAGCCGTTGCTGAGCTGGCTATAGACCACCGCATCGTGATCGGCGAGATCGGCCGGGGTCCGCGGCACGCCCGCGCGGGCAAGATAGGCGGGCGTCGCCACGACCGAACGGCCACCGCTGGCAATCCGCCGCGCCACCGCCGTCGAATCCGACAGCGTACCCATGCGCAGGGCGACGTCGATCCCCTCGGACACCAGATCGATCACCCGGTCGTCCAGGATCACCTCCATGTCCAGGTCCGGATGGCGGCTCAGAAACTCGGGGAGGCGCGGCACGATCAGCAGCCGGGCGAAGGTGGTCGCGGCGCAGATGCGCAGCCGGCCCGACAGTCCGGCACCGGCGCCCCGCGCCTCCAGTTCCGCTTCGTCGGCCTCCCGGATGGCGAGCCGGGCGCGCTCATAAAAACGCAGTCCCGCTTCGGTGGGCGTCAGGCCGTGGGTCGACCGCAGCAGCAGGCGCACCTGCAACCGCTCCTCCAACTGCGCAATCGTCTTGGAGATGGCCGGCTGCCCCACCCCCAACTGCCGGGCGGCACCCGAGAAGGAGCCGGTCTCCACCACGCGCACGAAGCTGGCCATCGCCTGCAATCGGTCCATCGTTATTCCTGACAGGAATTGCCGTTATCGCTCCAGCCGGTCTGCCGCCCGGAGGTTGGAATGGCGATAACTCTCCCATCGGCGGCGACGCTGCAAGGGAGAAGCGAAGGACTGGGGAGCCGTCAACGAGATCGTGCCCGCCGGCCAATTGCCCGCCCGCTCCGCCGCCGCAAACGGCTGATCCGCATTCCCTCCACTCCATACGGCAAAGGACTTCCCCATGTCGCTCCAGGACAGGCTCGACGCCTTCAAGGCCGATTTCCAGGCGGGCAAGCCGCCCTACAATGTCCCCCGCACGGTGATCGAGACGATGCACCGCGCCACCGCCGAACTGATCGCCTCGGACGCCGCCGGCCGTGCGCTCAAGGCCGGGGACAAGGCCCCCGCCTTCACGTTGAACGACCCCGACGGCAAGGCGGTGTCGTCCGCCGCCCTGCTGGCGGAGGGGCCGCTGGTGGTCAGCTTCTACCGCGGCGTCTGGTGCCCCTACTGCAACATGGAACTCCAGGCATTGCAGGCGGCGCTGCCGACCTTCCGGTCCCTCGGAGCGAACCTGCTCGCCATTTCGCCGCAGACGGCCCCGAACAGCCGCAAGTCGGTGCGCCAGAACGCGCTCGGCTTCCCGATCCTGTCGGATCCGCACAACGACGTCGCTGCTGCGTTCGGCCTGCGCTTTGCGCTGCCCGATTATCTGGTCGAACTTTACAAGGGGCTGAAGAACGACCTGCCGGCATTCAACGGCGACCCAAGCTGGACGCTGCCGATGCCGGCCCGCTTCGTCATCGGGCAGGATGGCACGATCCTCTACGCCGAGGTCAACCCGGACTACACCCGCCGCCCCGAACCCGAGGACATGCTGCCGGCCCTGCGCGGCGTCAGCCGGACGGCGGCCGCGTGATCTCCGGCGATCACAACGGCGTCCTTCAAGCGACGAATCAAGCCGTGTGCCTGCGCAGAACCGCCATTGCGCTTCACCATCTCAGGAACCGACGTCCGGCGAGACAGCCCGCAACACCCATGAGGAGGATAGCGGCGGAATACCAAGCCGCCACGAAAAGCGGGCTGTCGTCGGGGCAGTGCATCGCGTAGAAGGTGGCCGCGATGCCGCCCGCTGCCAGACCGGCGAACCCGCCCGCCAGCGCCGGGCGCTCCGGAGCGCCCCGCCGCATCACGGCGATCAGGAGGGCAAGCGGCCCAATGGCCATCAGTGGGATCAGGATCAGGCAGAAGCCGGCGTTGGCGCCGACGAGGCGCGACTGCCAAAGGTTCGCCGGGACCTGATAAAGCTCCAGCGCGACCGCAGCCGCCAGGAGGACCGGAACGGCGCCAAGCACCAGCCGCCAGCCGCCGGCCGCCATTCCCGGCCGGCTCAGGCGCAGGGCGACGCCCAGGGCGCCCAGGGCCAGCGGCACCGTCGCGACGAACTTGAACAGGAAACGTGCGCTCTCCGCCGCCCGTCCGATGTCCGGCCGGATCCCGATCACGGCAAGGAAGACACCGCCGGCAACGAGAATGCCCAACAGGGTCGCCGTCATGAAGGCCGTACCGAAGCCGAAACGCGGCGGCGGGTCGAGCGCCAGCCGGTCGATCAAATCCTCTGTCCTCATGTCGACTGGATCCGGCACAGCTGCGCCAGGGATTTCAACGCCCGGTGCAGCGCGACGCGCACCGCGCCCTCGGTCATCTTGAAGCGGTCGGCCGTTTCGCGGATGCTGTCGCCGTCGATCGAGATCGAGCGGACGATGTCCTGCTGGCGCCGCTTCAGGGTCGCCAGATGGCTGTCGATGTCCAGCTGCGCCAAGCCCCCGGCCTGCTCCTCGGCCGCTAACGTGTCCATGACGTCCTCAATCGGCACATTCGTCCGCCGGCCCCTCCGGCGCAGCGCATCGATGATCTTATTGCGCACGATCGCCCCGATCCAGGGACCGATCGGCCGTGACGAATCCCAGCTCCCACGCTTGAGATGGATCGCCAGCAGAACCTCCTGCACGATGTCCTCGGTCTCGCTGTCCGGTGCCCCCAGCGTCCGGCAGCGTGACCGCGCCATCGCCCGCAGATGCGGAGTGATGCAAAGCAGGAACCGGCGGTAGGCAGCGGAATCGCCGGCGAGCGCCATGCGCATCAGGTCCGCCCATTCCTGCTCCAATCCCTGGTCCCACATGCTCGTCCCCCGGTCCGGATGCGATGACGGTCAGGCCGAGGCTTCATTCTATTGCACCCGATCCGAATCGCGAAATCACCGTCGGTCACAAAGGCGTGATCGGCAAGAAGCCGGCCTGCGTGGCCGTCCGGCGTCCATGGGTTTCGCCCGCGCAGGCTTTGTAACGAACCCGTGCTTCGCGGCGTAAGGACCTGAAGGGGGATACTCCCCACCCCAGGGAACGCGGAGATCGGGAATGCCGACCGGAAACATCCATGGCGCAGGGCGCAACGGGGAACGCCTGTCCTCAACGGCGGGAGATGGCGATGCGGATGATGTCGTCATCGGCGATCACGGCGCCGTCCGCCTCCTTCCAACTGGGAAGCGAGGGAAAATCCTTCCTGGGGATGTCCAGGACATTCAGGTGCCGCGCGAGGATCGCCACCGTCTCGATGGGGATGCCGACCAGACGCCCGCCATGGCCGAACCAATCGTCGCATCGCGACACCAGCACGATCCTGCCGTTCTGCATCCGAACCACCTCCGTCACATGGCCAAGGGTACGATCGTCCTCGTCGAGCAGCGGAAGTCCGCGCAGATCGCCGACCCGGACTTTCTGCGGGAAGCGCCGCTTCATCCGCTCCTCCGGCGTCGAGCTGTCCGCCTCGGGCAGCGTCTGGGTGTGGGCTCCTCCTTCCGCTCGCCTGGGCTTGGCATCGTCGGCATGGGCCGGGCTTCGGATCAGGCCCAGAGTCATCGCAGCGAGAAAAAAGACAGTCATGGCGGATCGCATGATGATGCCTCATGGATAACTGAAATCTTTAAACAAAGAAATAGCCCAACCACCGATATGCGTCAATATTCGCGTATAAAATAAAATAGTTTAGACGCAAAGATGGAGAATACCGAAAATGAAACCTTTAAAATTTATGCATCCTCTTACGGTCAGGCTGATGCATTGGACGAACGCGGCGGCGATGATCATCATGATCATGAGCGGGTGGAAGATCTACAACGACGAGGTTCTGTTCGGCTTTCTGCATTTCCCCGAGGAGATCGTGCTGGGCATATGGGCGCAGCACGCCCTGCAATGGCACTTCCTGGGCATGTGGATCCTGGTGCTGAACGGGATCGCCTATCTGACCTACGGCATCCTGTCCGGCCGGTTCCGCCGGCTGTTCTTCCCCATATCTCCGCGTGAACTGGTCCGCGAGGCCGTGGCCGCCCTACGATTCCGGCTCGAGCACGCCGACCTCACGCACTACAACGCCGTCCAGAAGAGTCTCTATGTCGGCGTGATCCTCGTGGTGGTGCTTCAGGTCGTTTCCGGCCTCGCCATCTGGAAGCCGGTGCAATTCTCTTTCCTCGTGTCGCTCTTCTACGACTTCCAGGGCGCGCGTCTGGCCCATTTCGCCGGAATGACGGCCATCGTGCTGTTCGTCCTGATCCATGTCTCGCTGGCGATTTTGGTGCCGCGGACCCTTCTCGGCATGCTGACCGGCGGGCCGCGCCTCGATGCCGGCCGGGAGACTCCGGTAACGCCTTCCCAAGCCTCGAACCCGTGACGGATGCCGACCATGCCTCTGCGCCGCCCGTTCACCTCGCTCTTCCGGCCGCAACGCGGACCGGACCAGACCGTCCTCGCCGAACACCGCGACCTCATCGAGACGATCGGCCGCCGCAAGCTGCTGCGCGGCACCCTCAGCCTCGGCGCCCTGACGATGCTGACCGGCTGCAACGTCTCCGACCGCGATGCCGTCCAAACCGTTCTCCGGGCGGTGTCCGGCTTCAACGACGGGGTCCAGGCCCTGCTGTTCGACCCGAACAAGCTGGCACCGACCTATGCGGCGTCCCAGGTCGTAAAGCCGCCGCGCTTCAACGCCTATTACGAGATCGAGGACCTGAAGCCGGTCGACATCGGCGGCTGGAAGCTGGAGCTGAGCGGCCTGATCGCCGACAAGCGGCCCTGGAGCCTGGAGCGGATCTACGCCCTGCCGGAACAGGAAGAAATCATCAAGCACATCTGCGTCGAGGGCTGGGATTACATCGGCCAGTGGTCGGGCCCCAACCTCCGGGATTTCCTCACAAGAGTGGGGGCGGACCTGAGCGCCAAATACGTCGTCTTCCACGGGAACGACGATTACATGGAGAGCATCGACATGCCCTCGGCTCTGCACCCCCAGACCATCCTGGCCACCAAATACGCGGGCGAGCCGATCACCGATCCCTTCGGCTTTCCTCTGCGCCTGCGCACGGCGGTGAAGCTCGGCTTCAAGAACCCGAAATGGATCCGTGCCATCGAGGTCACCAACAGCTACTCGCCCGGTTTCTGGGAGAAGCAGGGCTTCAACTGGTTCAGCGGGCTTTGACATGCCGGAAGCTCGATAAACCGTGCCTTCGCTGTCCCTCGCCGCCCTCTGCGCCGCGACCGGCCTTGTCCTGTGGATGGCCAGCGGCTACGCGCTCGCGCGGTCGCTGGCGTTCGACCGTGCCATCGCCTTGACGCTGGCGCCTGTCCTGGGCTGGGCGGTGCAGAACGCCCTGGCGCTGCTGCTCTCGCTCGTCGGCGGATTCTCGCCGGTTGCGACCGTCGGCGCCATGGCCCTGGTCTGTGCGGCCGGGCTCCTGAGGGTCCGTCGAGACGGGAGCGAGGATCGCATCCCGCCCCTCACCCTGTGGGTCTGTCTCGCCACCGCCGTCATGGCTGCCGGACCGGCGCTTGCTGTGCTGCCGAAATTCACCGGCGACGGTATCGCCGTGGCGCCGGCACTCTTCGATCACGCGAAGATCGCGCTGATCGACCAGATCGTCCGGGAGGGCGTTCCGCCGGTCAACCCCGTCTATGGCGGGGCGGAGGCGCCGGCCGGGGTCGCCTACTACTATCTCTGGCAGTTCGGCGCCGCACAGCTTGCCCAACTCACCGGTGCGACCGGCTGGGAGGCCGACGCGGCGGCAAGCTGGCTGACGGCCTTCTCGACCCTGCTGCTGATGGCGGGGCTCGCCCGTCACTTCAGCGGCAGCAGCCTCGCCCCCTTCCTCGCGATTGGCCTCAGCGGCCTGGGTTCCCTGCGGCCGGTCCTGGTCGCAATGGTCGGCGAGGAGACGCTCGAACACTGGCTCCAGCCTGCCACCGGGCTCGCCGGATGGCTGTTCCAGACGAGTTGGAGCCCGCACCATGTCCAGGCCGCCGGCTGCGTCGTGGTGGCGGTGATGACCATGGTCCGGCTCGCCCGGCGGCCCGGAGCGCTCACGACCGTCACCCTGGCGCTTCTGGCGGCGGCGGCCTACCAGAGTTCGATCTGGGTCGGCGGAGTGGTCTTCGTCCTGGCGGCGGCCGGATGCGCCCTTTTCCTGGCACGCTCCCGCCCGGCTCGCTCCCACCCGGCCGGCGGGGTGGGGACCTTCCTCCTGCTCGGCAGCGTCGCGGCGGTCGTCGCCGTCGCCATCGCCTCCCCGCTGCTGGTCGAGCAGTATCGCAGCGCCGTCGCCCGGGGTGGCGGCCGTCTCATCGCCATCGATCCCTTCGAAGTGCTGGGGCCCGCCCTGCCGCAACCACTCGGCCGGGTACTCGACGTGCCGGCCTACTGGCTGGTGCTGCTGGTCGTCGAGTTTCCGCTCGTCTATCTCGCGGGGGCCATCGCTCTCGCGCGGATGGCGGCACGGCCGGATGCTCGGCCGGACGGGCCGCCGGATGGGCTGCTCGTCCGCGCCCTCGCCATCCTGACGGCGGCCAGCCTCGGCGCGGGCTGGCTGCTCGTCAGCACAGCCGGTGTGAACAACGATCTCGGCTGGCGCGCCGTGCTGCCCGGCCTGATGGTGCTGACGGCCGCCGCCGGGGCCGGGCTGGCCCGCTGCGTGGAGCGGCGTGCGGCGCTTCCCCTGGTCCTGGCGATGGCCGCCGCGACGGCGACGCTGCCCGACGGGCTGCGCCTCGCCGCGGAGAATCTGGCGGGCAGGCCCTCCTCCTCGGCCGCCGCGTTCGCACGGTCGCCGGCCCTGTGGCAGGCGGTCCGGCGCCATGCGCCGCCCGACGCACGGGTCGCCAGCAACCCCGCCCTGTTCGCCGACATGACGCCCTGGCCGGTGAACCTGTCCTGGGCGCTGTTTGCCGACCGCCGCTCCTGCTTCGCCGGGAACGAACTGGCCATCGCCTTCGCCGCCCTGCAGTCCGAGCGTCGGGCGGCCATCGCCGAGCAGTTCGGGCGGGTTTTCGCCGGTGACGGGACGCCGGACGACATCCGGGCGCTCGCGTGGATCCATCGCTGCGACGTGGTGGTGGTCACGGTCTTCGACGGCGCCTGGAGCCGTGACCCCTTCGCCGCAAGCCCCCTCTACCGCCTCGCCGAAGCCGAACCCGGCCTGTGGCGGATCTACAGTGCCGGACCCCGGATGGCAGGCGACTGAACCCGGCCCAAAAAAATCCGACCGGGCCTGTAACGACGGGCCACCGGCCACCGTATCCCTCCCATGAGCCCCCGTTCCACTCACCATCGGCGACCACCGGAGCAACATCCTGAGGCCCCAACCTTGACGCCACGCACACCGATGCCCCGCACGCTGACGGCGCGGGCCCTGGGCGCCGGCCGGTCTCTGGCCGCCTCGCTGACGCCGCCCATCGACGTGAGCGCCACCTACATGCGCGACGCGGACAACGGCTACAGCTCCGGCCATGTCTACGGGCGCAAGGACAACGCGTCGGTCCAGCAGGCGGAGCGTCAGATCGCCGACCTGGAACATGCCCGCGAGGCGCTGCTCTTCGGCTCGGGCATGGCGGCCGCCACCACCCTGTTCCTGGCGGCATCGCCCACCCACATCGTCGCTCCGCGGCACATGTATTGGGGGCTGCATGTCTGGCTCGCCGAGGCCCATCGCTACGGGCACGAGGTGACCTTCGCCGACATGGCCGACCTCGACGCCATCGGCCGCGCCATCCGGCCGGGCCGCACCGGCATTGTCTGGATCGAAACGCCGAGCAACCCGCTCTGGACCGTCACCGACATCGCCGCCGTCGCCGAACTTGCGCACCGCGCGGGTGCATTGGTCTGCGTCGATTCCACGGCGGTGACGCCGGTGTTGACCCGGCCGCTCGACTGCGGCGCCGACATCGTGATGCATTCCGCGACCAAATACCTCAACGGTCACTCCGATGTGGTTGCCGGTGCCCTCGCGGCCTCGGCCCCCTCGGGTTTGTGGGACCGGATCGCGGCCATCCGCGACCAGCACGGCACGACACCCGGTCCGTTCGACGCCTGGCTCTTGATGCGTGGCCTGCGGACGCTCGATCTGCGGGTGCGCGAGCAGAGCCGCAGCGCCGCAACCCTGGCCGGCCGGCTGGCCGGCCATCCGGCGCTGTCCGCCGTGCTCTATCCCGGCCTTGCCGACCATCCCGGCCACGCCATCGCCGCCCGCCAGATGTCCGGCGGCTTCGGTGGCATGCTGTCCATCCGCGTCAGGGGCGGGGCGGCGGCGGCGGTGAAGGTGGCGGCCAACGTCCATCTCTGGCGGCGTGCGACCTCCTTCGGCGGCATCGAAAGCCTCATCGAGCACCGGTCCTCGATCGAGGGCCAGGGATCGCCCTGCCCCGACGATCTGCTGCGCCTGTCGGTCGGGCTCGAAGACCCGGACGACCTGTTCGGCGACCTCGAGCAGGCGCTCGCCCCCGGTCCACCGATCAGCAGCCCTCCCTCAGTCCGGTGGAGACCCGACCCATGACGACCGTAGCGGTGGCCATCATCTGCAAGACGCCCAGCCCCGGCAAGTCCAAGACCCGGCTGTCACCGCCTTTGCCGCCGGAGGAGTGTGCCGAAATCTCCGGCTGCTTCATCGCCGATCTGGCCGCGACCATCGCCGGCCTGTCGGAGGAGGGCGACGCACCCGGCTATGCGGTCTATACCCCAGTGGGCTCCGAAGAGGAGCTGCGGCAGCTGCTTCCCGACGGATTCGGGCTGGTCCCCCAGGGCGAGGGGGATCTCGGCCGGCGGCTGGACCAGGGCATCGCCGACCTTCTGGCGCAGGGCCATGCCGGTGCCATCCTCGTCAACTCCGACAGCCCGACCCTGCCGCGCCACATCCTCCGCGCCGCGGTCCAGGCGCTCAAGTCCGGCGACAACGCCGTCATCAGCCCGGCACTCGACGGCGGCTACACACTCATCGGCCTGTCGCGGCCCCATCCCGGACTGTTCGCGGACATCCCCTGGAGCACCGACACGGTCTACAGTCTGACGCTTGAACGGGCGCGCAAGATCGGCGTTCCGGTGATACCGCTCGATCCCTGGTACGACGTGGACGATGCCCGGTCCTACGCCATGCTGGAGGATGAACTCGACGGCCGGCCACCGCCTTTCTCCACCCCGGGTCAGCCGGTGCCGGAGGCGCCACGCACCCGCGCGTTCGTGCGACGCCGCCAGACGGCGATGGCGTCATGAGCAGCGCGCAGCCGCTTGAAACGGTGGCCGTCGTCATCCCCTGCCTCGACGAGGAGGACTCCATCGCCGACGTGGTGCGGGAGGTGATGGCCGAGGGCGTCGGCGAGGTCATCGTCGTCGACAACGGGTCCACCGACCGGACCGCCGAGCGGGCCGCCGCCGCGGGCGCCCGTGTCGTGGCCCAGCCGGTGCGCGGCTACGGCCGCGCCTGCGCCGCCGGGCTGGCCGCCGTCCGGCCCGGAACGGAGATCGTCTGCTTCCTCGACGGCGACGGCAGCGACGTGCCCGCCTTCATCCCGCAGGTCGTCCGGCCGGTCGCCGATGGCGAGGCGGACTTCGTCATGGGCTCGCGCCTGCGCGGGCGGCGCGAGCGCGGCTCGATGACGCCGCAGCAGATCGTGGCGGGGCGGATCGCCGGGACGCTGCTGCGGCTGACCTACCGGGTCCGTTTCACCGACATGTCGCCCTTGCGTGCGATGCGGGTCGACCGCCTGCGCGCGCTGGGCATGACCGAGGAAACCTATGGCTGGAACCTGGAGATGCAGATGCGGGCGGCGGGCGGCCTGCGTTGCCGGGAAATCCCGGTCGATCACCGGTGCCGGCGCGGCGGCCGGTCGAAGGTGTCCGGCGACCTCGCCGCCAGCCTGTCCGCCGCCTGGAAGATCGCGACCACATTCCTCCGCCTTGCATACCGGCGGCCCGCCGACCCCGCAGGCCGGTCGGCGCAGACCATCGTTCGGAGGTAAAGGAGCATGCGCGTTCTCCTCACCGGCGGGGCCGGCTTCATCGGCGGGCATGTGCTGGCCGAGCTTCTGCGCCGGGGCCACGAGGTGCGCGTCCTGGACTCGCTGCGTTCCGACGTGCACCCCACCCCACCGGCCTGGACGGCGCCGGCCGGCGTCGAGGCACTGATCGGCGACGTGCGGGACGCCGCGATTCTCGGCCGGGCCGTCGCCGGCGTCGACGCCGTCATCCATCTCGCCGCCAAGGTCGGGCTGGGCGTCGCCATCGGCGACATGCCCGACTACGCCTCTTCCAACGAGGTCGGCACGGCCGAGCTTCTGGTGGCGATGGCCCGTGCCGGCGTCCCCCGTCTGACGCTCGCCAGTTCGATGGTGGTCTATGGCGAGGGCTTCGGCCAGTGTGCCGAGCATGGACGGGTCCGGCCGGCGCCGCGGCAGGAAAGCGCGCTGGCGCAACGGCGGTTCGAGCCGCCCTGCCCGCTCTGCGGCCGGCCGCTCGAAAGCCTGCTCGTCGCCGAGGACACGCCCTTCGACCCGCGCAACGCCTATGCCACCAGCAAGGCGGCGCAGGAGTTCTACGCCGCCAACTGGGCGCGGTCGACCGGCGGTACGGTCGCGATGATGCGCTATCACAACGTCTACGGGCCTGGCATGCCGCGCGACACCCCCTATGCCGGCGTCGCCTCGATCTTCACCTCCGCGCTGCGGCGCGGCACGGCTCCGCGGGTCTTCGAGGATGGCCGGCAGAGACGGGACTTCGTGCATGTCCGCGATGTCGCCTCGGCCACCGTCGTCGCCTGCGAAGGACAGACGACCGGGGTCGCGGCCTACAATGTGGGATCCGGCACGCCACGCACGGTCGGCGACATGGCCGAGGCGCTGTCCAGGGCGCTGAACGGCCCGCCGCCGGTGGTGACCGGACAGTACCGGCTGGGCGACGTGCGCCACATCACCGCCGATTCCTCGCGGCTGCGCAGCCGCTTCGATTGGCGCCCGCGCATCGAGTTCGCCGAGGGCATGGCGGAACTCGCCCATCTCGACCCTGCTTCTCCCGGCGGCATGGTGCGCCTCCCATGAGCCGCACCATCCTGCTCGGTCCTGTTGCAAAGTCTGACATTGGTCGCGGAGAACCGCGGCATCAGCACTGTCAGGCGGCGATCCCGAACAGGCCGACGATGAAGGCGGCTACGCCGACTGTTTTTGTCGACGCCGTCCTGCCCCGGGACAGTCACGAGCCCGGCGCGGGGCCGCGCGCCTTGCTCGGCATCCGGCCGAACTGGGCCTTGAAATCACGCGAGAAATGCGCGGTGTCGGCGAACCCGCAGTCGAACGCGATGTCGGTGATCGAGCGGCGTGTGTTCTCCAGCAGCCAGCGCCCGTAATCCAGCCGCAACCGGCGCTGGAAGGCCGCCGGCGACACGCCGAGCGCCGCCTGGAAGGCGCGCTCCAGCTGCCGGGCGCTCACCCCGACATAGCGGGCAATGGCCTCGACCGACGGCGGGGAATCGAGCCTCTGCTCGATGAAATGCGACGCCTGCCGGACGCGGATGTCGGCGATGCCGTCGAGGTTGGCATAGAAATGGGCCTGCGGCAGCGCGGCGGACCGGATGTCCTGCAGCATCATATGGCGGACCGCCTGCCGCGCCTTCTGACCCCCGCAATGCCGGCCGATGAGATAGAGGCCGAGATCGATGGCGGCGGTCGATCCCGCGCAGGTGATCAGGTCGCCCTCGTCGATGAACAGCTGGTCGACCGTGGCGGTGACGGTCGGGAAGCGCTCGCGGAAGGCGTCCAGGACGTTCCAATGGACGCACACCCGCCGGCTGCCGACAAGGCCCGCATGGGCGATGGCGAAGGTCCCGGTGCAGACGCCGAGCAGCCGGACACGGCCGGACACCGCCCGCCGCAGATAGTCGGTCAGCCGGGCCGGCTGGACGTCGTTCAGGTAATCGTTGCCGCCGCAGACCGCGACATAGTCGAAGGACGCCGGATCGCGCAGATCCTCGTTCGGCGTGACCAGCACGCCGCAGCTCGACCGCCGGGCCTGCCCGCCGACGCTCATCACCGTCCAGCTGGCGTCGATCTGCCGGCTGCGCCCGCCGAGATCGGCGGCCAGCCGGACCGCGTCGATCAGCCCCGAAAAGGCGGTCAGCGTGAATTGATCCAGAAGGATGAAGCCGATCCGCAGGCGGGGGACCGTGCCGGGGTGTTCACTGCTCATGTCGGAATTATTCAAGCATCCGTCCGCAATCTTCTATCGGAAAAAGCCGCCCGCTGGCTAGCATCGACCCTGTTGCAAGGGTTTCACGCCCGCAAGGGCCGACATCGAGGGAGAGCGTCATGACTTCTCTGCGTGCTGCCACCTGTTGCGCCGCTCTGATGGCCGGTGCCGCCTTCGCCCAGCCCGCTGCCGCGCAGACCTCCCTGACCGTCGCCTGGTACGGCGGCAATTGGGGCGAGGCCTTCCGGGCCTGCGTCGCGGAGCCCTTCACCAAGGCGACCGGGATCAAGGTCGTGCCTGAGATCGGGACTTCGACGGTGACGCTGGCCAAGCTCCAGCAACAGAAGGCCGCGCCGACCATCGACGTCGCCTGGATGGACGGCGGCATCAGCGAACTGGCGCAGGCCGCCGGCGTCACCGGCGCCATCGACCCGCAGGCCGTGCCGAACCTCGCGAAGGTCTCGCCCGAAGCGGTCTACAAGGCCGACGGCGCCGTCTTCGCGGTTGGAACCGGCTACTACTCGCTGGGGCTGACCTATAACACCCAGAAGGTCAAGACGCCCCCGACCTCGTGGAACGATCTCTGGAACCCGGAATTCGCGGGCGCCGTCACCATCCCGTCCCCGGCCAACTCGTCGGGCGTTCCCTTCATCCTGTTCCTCAACAAGATCTGGGGCAACCCGGCCAACGACCTGTCCAAGACCTTCGCGAAGCTGAAGACCCTCGACACCGCGCTCTATTTCGACAGCTCGGGCGCCGCCTCCAACGCCTATCAGAGCGGCGAGGCGATCATCGGCGCCCATTTCAGCGTCGGCGCCTGGGATCTGGCGGACAAGGGCCTGCCGATCGGCTTCGCCGTTCCCAAGGAAGGCGTGTGGGCGACCGACGCGCGCCTGCATCTGGTGAAGGGCACGCCCCGCGCGGCCGAAGCCGCACGTTTCATCGACACCGCCCTGACCCCGCAGGCCTCCGCCTGCCTCGCCGAGAAGCTCTATCTCGGCCCGTCCGTGCAAGGGGTCTCCGTGGCGCCGGACATCGAGCGCAAGCTGCCCTGGGGCGTCGGCGGATCGGTCAGGAACCTGCAACTCTTCAACTGGGCCGACATCAACCGCGACCGGGGCGCGATCACCGACGCCTGGAACCGCGAACTCGCGCGCCAGTAAGGGGAACGAGGCATGCCCCCGGCCCTCCTGTCCATCCGCGATCTCGGCAAGCGCTTCGGTGGATTCCACGCGCTCAAGGGCGTCTCGCTGGAGGTCGAGCATGGCGAGTTCATCGCCCTGCTCGGCCCCAGCGGCTGCGGCAAGACCACGCTCCTGCGCTGCATCGCCGGCTTCCTCACCCCCGATTCCGGCGACATCCGGATCGGCGGGGACAGCGTGACGCGGCTGCCGCCGCACCGGCGGCCCCTGAACACGGTCTTCCAGAACTACGCCCTGTTCCCGCACATGAGCGTTCTCGACAACATCGCCTACGGCCCGCGCCGGCACGGCGTTCCGCGGGGCGAGGCGGCGGAGCGCGCGGCGCAGGCGCTGCAACTGGTCGGGCTTGAGGCGCTGGGCGCGCGCTACCCGCGCGAGCTGTCCGGGGGGCAGCAGCAGCGCGTCGCCCTGGCGCGCGCGGTGGTCAACCGGCCCAAGCTGCTGCTTCTGGACGAACCGCTGAGCGCGCTCGACATGAAGCTGCGCAAACGGATGCAGATCGAGCTGAAGCATCTGCAGGAGAAGCTGGGCATCGCCTTCGTGTTCGTCACCCACGACCAGGAGGAGGCGATGAGCATGGCGGACCGGATCGTCGTGATGAATCGCGGCCTGATCGAGCAGGTCGGGTCGGGGACGGCGGTCTACGCGACGCCGGCCACGCGCTT
Organism: Azospirillum melinis; assembly: GCF_013340935.1. Lineage (GTDB taxonomy): Bacteria > Pseudomonadota > Alphaproteobacteria > Azospirillales > Azospirillaceae > Azospirillum > Azospirillum melinis. The sequence continues at coordinate 37,669 of NZ_WHOS01000036.1, forward strand.
CGTCGCCGAATTCATCGGGGAGGCGAATTTTCTGCCTGGTGCTGCGGACGGCGACGGCGGGCTGCGGCTGGCCTTCGGGACGGCGGCGGTTCCTTATTCCGGCCCCCATCCCGCCCCCGGGCCCGGCACCGGCGCCGGGGGGAGCCGCACCGGCGTGCTGCGGCCCGAGCATCTGGAGCTTCTCGACCGCGCCGACGCGCCCGGTTTCCTCACCGAGCGCGGCATCGTCGAGGACGTGATCAACACCGGCGGCCAGACCCTCGTCATGGTCCGGGTCGGCGACGCCCTGCTGGCGAGCCGCCGCCTGGGCATGCCGGGCGCCGGCCTTGGCCGGGGAACCCAGGTCGTCGTCGGCTTCCGCCCGGAGCATCTGCACGTCGTCGCCGGCGAGCCGGTGCCATGACCGCCGCCCTGACCGGCGACCCCGCGACGGTCCCCGCCGCCGCGCCGCCCACCGCGCTCCGCCGCGCCCTGCCGCTGCTGGCCGCTCCCGTCGCCTTCTTCGTCGCCTTCTTCGCCGTGCCGATGGTCGTCGTGCTGTCCTCCAGCCTCATGGCCGGCGGCGCGCCGTCCCTGGCGAACTACGCCCGCGTGCTGCTCGACCAGTATCACTGGGACGTCCTGGCGGTCACCTTCCGGATCGCCGCGCTGACCACGCTGGCCGTCACGCTGCTGGGATATCCGCTGGCCTATTATCTGGTGCGGGTGGTGTCGTCGAACGCCCTGCGGCGGGGCTGCGTCATCCTGCTGCTGCTGCCGCTGTTCACCAGCAACATCGTCCGGTCCTTCGGGTGGATGATCCTGCTCGGCCGCAACGGTCTGGTCAACGACACGCTGGTCGGGATCGGGCTCCTGGAACGGCCAATCCGCTTCCTCGGCACCGAGACGGGCATTGTGATCGGCCTCGTCTACATCCTGCTACCCTTCATCGTCCTGGCGGTCGGCAACGCGCTGGCCACGGTGGACCCGACGCTGGAGGAGGCCTCGGCCGATCTCGGCTCCAGCCCGTTCACGACCTTCTGGACCGTGACCTTCCCGCTGTGCCTTCCCGGCCTGATCGCGGGCGTGATCATGGTCTTCACCCTGGCGGCGAGCGCCTACGTGACGCCGGCGCTGCTGAGCGGCGGCAAGATCACCGTCTTCCCGATGCTGATCTTCCAGCAATACAGCACGGTGTTCGACGTCCATTACGGCGGCGCGCTCAGCATCACCCTCCTGGTCTTCACGCTGGTGCTGGTGGCGCTGGCCGGGCGGATCGGCAACGGCGGAGGCAACCGGTCATGATCGCGCGCATTCTCCTGCGGATCGTCGCCTGGGCGGTGATGGCATATCTGGTGCTGCCGCTCGTGGTCATCGTCGGCGCGTCGCTGACCGCCACCAGCTATCTGGCCTTCCCGCCGCAGGGCCTCACGCTGGACTGGTACGGGCGGATGCTGGCCGACACCTCCTACGTGGCGGCCTTCGGAACCAGCACGGCGCTGGCGCTGGCGGCCACGGCGGGGGCGGTGCTGCTCGCCCTGCCGGCGGCCCTGGCCATCGCGCGCCACGATTTTCCAGCCAAGCGGACGCTGCTGTCGCTGCTGATGTCGCCGCTGGTGCTGCCGCACGTGGTGCTGGGCGCGGCCCTGCTGCAATACTGCGCCGCCCTGGGACTGATGCGCAGCTTCGCGGCCCTGCTGGTCGGCCATGTTGTGATCGTGACGCCCTTCGTGCTGCGCTCCGTCCTGCCGCAGCTGACGCCCGAGCAGCGCGCCCTGGAGGAGGCCTCGGCCGATCTCGGCGCCCGGCCCTTCGAAACCTTCCTGCTGGTGGTCCTGCCGCAGATCCGCGGCGGACTGACGAGCGGGGCGATCTTCGCCTTCATCTCGTCCTGGATCAACGTCGAGCTCAGCATCTTCAACACCACCGCCGAGCTGACGACGATCCCGGTCAAGCTTTTCAACTACGTCCAGTACACCATCGATCCGGTCATCGCCGCGGTCTCGTCGATCACCATCGCGGTGGCCGCCGTCACCATCGTTCTTCTCGACCTGACCGTGGGGCTCCACGTGCTGTCGAAGCGGCGCTGACCCCGTCCCGGTCCTCCATCCCCCTTTCTTCCCGCCAACACCCCGAGAGGCCCCAAGTCATGCGCAAGCAAGACGTGTTCGACGTTGTCTACACCCATACCGAGGGTGAGCCGCTCTGCATCGTCCACAGCGGCATTCCCTATCCTCCCGGCTCCAGCATCCTGGAGAAGCGCCAGTTCCTCGAAACCCACTATGACTGGCTGCGTTGCGCCCTGATGCGCGAACCGCGCGGGCACAAGGACATGTTCGGCGTCTTCCTGACGCCTCCGTCCGGTCCGGATGCCGACGCCGGGCTGATCTACATCGACGGCACCCAGTATTCGCACATGTGCGGGCACGGCACGATTGCCGTGGCCATGGCCATGGTGGCGCTGGGGCTGGTCCGGCGCGGCGAGGGCGACCGCACAACCATCCGCTTCGAGACCACCGCCGGCCTCGTGGTGGCCGAGGTGGCGACGGACGGCGAGGCCGTGCTCTGGACCCGGTTCGAGAATGTGCCGGCCTATGTCGCGGCCCAGGACGTGGCCTTCGAGCTGCCCGAGATCGGCCCCCTGAAGGCCGACATCGTCTGGGGCGGCAATTATTTCGGCATCATCGACCTGACCGGCACCGCGCTCCGCATCGGTCCGGAGAACGGCACGGCGCTGTCGCGCTACGGCGTGCTGGCGCGCGAGCAGCTGCGCCAGAAGGTCGCCATTCAGCATCCGGCCTCGGCCCACATCAACAACTTCAACTTCGTGACCTTCTGGCATGAGCCGACCATCGAAGGCGCCTTCTACAAGAACGTCCATGTGTTCAGCGCCGGCCAGCTGGACCGCTCGCCGGGCGGCACCGGCACCAGCGCCATGATGGCCATGTTCGAGGCGCGCGGCAGAATGACCATCGGCCAGACGATCCGTTCCGAGGGCCTGCTGGGCAGCGGCACCTTCGAAGGCTGCCTGCTCGGCGAGACCCGCCTGAACGGCGTGCGCGCGGTGCGGCCGACCGTCAAGGGCACCGCCAGCATCCTGGGGACGGCCCGCTGGGTCATCGACCGCAACGACCCGGTCGGATCGGGGTTCCTCGTCGCCTGACGGAACCGGCGGCAGCCCCGGTCCATTGGACTCCGGGCTGCCGCCGGTCGACGTTGGTGAACCGGGCCGGCTTTTCCGGAGGAGCCGCGTCAGGGGATCGGGGGCGTTGGACAGGCTCCGTGCCCGTCCACCGACCGGAGCCCTCCGTGGCCGTCCTCCCTTCAGTGGCTGATCATCCACGGCCTCGCCGTCGGAAACCCCTTGGCCCCGTCGGGGGTGCGCAGCACCGACCGCCCCTTTCCGCCGCTTCCGCAGCCGCAGCCGGGACCGTGCTTATGCTTCGGCCCGACCTCGGACAGCAGGCTCGGCCGGTCGGCGCTGCGTTCGTTGGTGGCGTGCGCCGTTCGCGTCGCGGCGGAGACGGTGGAGAAGGCCGGCGTCCTGCGGATCACCCGCCGCGACGGCACCTCGCAATAGGGGCAGGGCTGCGGCAGGCTGCATTCCGCCATCGGCCGCATCTCGGTGAAGTCGCCGCAGGTCGGGCACTCGTAATCGTACATCGGCATGGCACCGTCTCCTTCCTCTGCCGGTTACACGCGGTCCGGCGCGATGGGCATGTCGACGTCGCCGCTGATGAACTTCGTCGGGCCGTCGGCGTTCGGGCTGATGTCGAAGTCGAAGATCTGCGTCGGCAGGAACAGGGTGGCGCAGGCGTTGGGCACGTCGACGACGCCGCTGATGTGACCCTGCACCGGGGCGGTGCCGAGGATCGAATAGGCCTGGGCGCCGGAATAGCCGAACTTCTTCAGATATTCGATGGCGTTCAGGCAGGCCTGGCGGTAGGCGACATGGACGTCCAGGTAATGCTGCTCGCCCGCCTCGTCGACCGAGATGCCCTCGAAGATCAGGTAGTCGTTGTAGGTCGGGACGATGGGGCTCGGCTTGAAGATCGGGTTCTTGATGCCGTACTTCGCCATGCCGTCCTTGATCAGGTTCACCTTCAGGTGCGCCCAGCCCGCCATCTCGATGGCGCCGCAGAAGGTGATCTCGCCGTCGCCCTGGCTGAAATGCAGGTCGCCCATCGACAGGCCGGCGCCCTTCACATAGACCGGGAAATAGATGCGCGAGCCGCGCGACAGGTCCTTGATGTCGCAGTTGCCGCCATGCTCGCGCGGCGGCACGGTGCGGGCACCCTCCGCCGCCGCCTTGTCGCGGGCGTCGCCCTTCAGCCGGCCCATATGGGCGGTCGGCGCGTAGGGCGGGTTGGCGAGGCCGGGAACCCGGGTCGGATTGGTGTCGATCAGCGCCTGCTCGCGCTTGTTCCATTTGGCCAGCAGGTCGTGCGACGGCAGGCAGCCGATCAGGCCGGGATGGATCAGCCCGGCGAAACGGACGCCGGGGATGTGGCGCGACTTGGTGAACATGCCCTCGAAGTCCCAGATCGACTTCTGGGCCAGCGGGAAATGCTCGGTCAGGAAGCCGCCGCCGTTCTGCTTTGAGAAGAAGCCGTTGAAGCCCCACTGCTGCTGCGGGAAGGCGCCGATGTCCAGCAGATCGACCACCAGCAGGTCGCCCGGCTCCGCCCCCTCGACCCCGACCGGGCCGGACAGGAAATGGACCTGGCTGAGGTCGACGTCGCGCACGTCGGCGGCATCGTCGTCGTTTTTGATCTGGCCGCCGGTCCAATCGTAGCATTCCAGGATGAAGTCGTCGCCCGGCTTCACCGTCACCGCCATCGGGATGTCCGGATGCCAGCGGTTGTGGATCATGTCGTTCTCGTAGGGAGACTGCGACAGGTCGGCCTTGATCAGGGTGTCAGCCATGGTTTGCTCTTCCTTATCGATGGACTGATGGGTGACGGTGAAAGGCGGGAGGACGCGGAGTGCGGAACTCAGGCCGCCAGTTCCCGGAAGCCGTCCGGGAAGGGGTTCGGCTCGATGAGGTCACGGGTCTCGAAGACCAAATCGAACTGGCCGTCGCGCCGGGCGCGGCCGATGCGGGTCCGGGTCCACAGGTGATGGTTCTCGTGGATGCGCAGGGGACCGGCCGGCGCTCCGGCGAACTCGATGCCGGGAGAGGCGGCGGCGACGCGCGCCACGTCGAAGCTGCCGGCCTTCTCCACCGCCAGCTTCCACAGCCAGGGGCCGAGATAGGCGTTGTGGCTGACGTCGCCGATGACGCTGTCCGCTCCCCACATCGCCTTGAAGGCGGCGACGAAGGCGCGGTTGGCCGGCAGTTCCAGGCTCTGGAAATATTTGGCGCAGGTGAAGGCCCCGGCGATGTTCTCGCCGCCGATGCCCATCATCTCGTCCTCGGTGACGCTGTTGGTCATCAGGATCTGGCGGTCCAGCTCGATCCCGGCCGCCTTCAGCTGCTTGTAGAAGGCGACGTTGGAGCCGCCGACGACGATGGCGTAGATCACGTCGGGCTTGGCCGCCTTGATCCGCGCGACGATGGTCTCGAAACGGGTGTCGCCGAGTTCGGCATACTCCTCGCCGACGACGCGGCAGCCCTTTGCCTCGATGTGGCGCCGCGCGATGGCGTTGGAGGCGCGCGGCCAGATATAGTCCGACCCGACCAGGAAGAAGCTCTTCGCCCCCTTCTCGCGCATCACCCAGTCCAGCCCGGCCAGGATCTGCTGCGTCGCCTCCTGCCCGGTGTAGATGACGTGTTTCGACTGCTCCAGCCCCTCGTAGAAGGTCGGGTAGTAGAGCAGGCCGTCGCGCTTCTCCAGCACCGGCAGCACCTCCTTGCGCGAGGCGGAGGTCCAGCAACCGAAGATCGCCGCCACCTTGTCGGCCCCGAGCAGCTTGTCGGCGCGGGCGGCGAAGGTCGGCCAGTCGCTGGCGCCGTCCTCCTGCACGATCTCGATCCGCCGGCCCAGCACGCCGCCGGCCTCGTTGATCTGCTGGATCGCCAGCATCTCCGCCTGGATCGACCCGCCCTCGCTCAGCGCCATGGTGCCGGTGACGGAATGCAGGATGCCGACCTTCACCGCCTCGTCGGTGACGGCGATGCCGCTTTTGTTCACCACGGCGGTGGCCGGCGCGCCGGGGACCAGCCCCTGGGTGCGCCGCACCGTGGCGGCCGCCATCCGCCCGGCGACCGAGGCGCGGCGGCGCAGCGCCGCCTGCAGGCTGACCTCCGCCAGGAAATTGTTGACCTCGCGGCTCAGCTCGTCGGCATGGCCGGCGACCTGGGAGGCGACGCCCAGCACCTGCCCGGCCGCCGCGCCGGTGTCGGAGGCCGCATCCGAGACGCCGGCGATGTTGGACGCCACGCTTTCGGTGCCGCGCGCCGCCTCCTGCACGTTGCGGGCGATCTCGCCGGTGGCCGCCCCCTGCTGCTCGACCGCGGCGGCGATGGCGGCGGCGATCTCGTTGATCTCGGCGATGGTGCCGGCGATGGAGCGGATGGCGGCCACCGCCTCGGCCGTCGCCGACTGGATGGCGCCGACCTGGGTGGCGATGTCCTCGGTTGCCCTGGCGGTCTGGTTGGCCAGAGTCTTGACCTCGCTGGCGACGACGGCGAAGCCCTTGCCGGCCTCCCCCGCGCGCGCGGCTTCGATGGTGGCGTTCAGCGCCAGCAGGTTGGTCTGGCCGGCGATGCCCTGGATCAGCCCGATCACCTGCCCGATCCGCCCGGCGCTGTCGGCCAGGCTCTGCACCACCGTGTCGGTGCGGCGCGTGTCGGCGACCGCCTTGCCGGCGATGGCGGCCGAGGACGCGACCTGCCGGCCGATCTCCTGGATCGAGGCCGACAGCTCCTCCGTCGCCGTCGCCACGGTCTGGACGTTCATCGACGCCTGGGCCGACGACTGCGACATCGCCGCCGACAGCCGGTTGCTGCGCCCGGCGGTCTCGCTCATCGCCGTGGCGGTGCCGGTCATCTCGGCGGCGGCTGACGAGACGGTCTGCACCAGCCGGCCGACCTTGCTCTCGAAGGCGCGGGTCAGCGCCTCCAGCCGGGCGGCGCGCTCCTCGGTCGCCTTGCGTTCGGCCTCGCGCTCCGCCTCCCGCGCGTCGCGCAGCTCCGCGGCGGCGGCGATGCGGTCAAGGGCGTCGGCAAGCTCCCGCACCGGGTCGCCGCTTGCTCCGCCGCCCGAACCGGACAGCGCCGCGGCGCGGGTGCCGAGCGGCCCGAGTGCCGCGTCCCGGCGGTGGGCGAAGGTGGCTGCGGCGGTGGCCAGTGCTGCGGAAACGACGAGGCCGGCGGTCGCCACGCCGGTCGAACCGGTCAGCGGCACCGCCATGGCGGACAGCAGGGCGACCACGGCACAGGCGGTGGATGCGGACTTCGCAGGAGTCATGGCGCTTCCCTTCTGCGGTGGAGAGGCGGGACGCGGGAAAGGGGCGAAGGCGGCAGTATCCTGTCGGGGGTCAGACCGACAGCAGCCGCGCGACCTTCGCCTCGTCGATGCGGTCGCGGCTGTCCTCGTGGACGATCTCGCCGTTCTCGATCACCAGCACCCGGTCGGCGATGTCGAGCGCGAAGCTCAGCACCTGCTCCGACACGACGATGCTCAGCCCCTTCTCGTCGCGGATGCGGCGCAGGGTGCGCGCCATCTCGCGGATAATCGACGGCTGGATGCCTTCCGTCGGCTCGTCCAGCAGCAGAACCTTCGGCTTGGTCGCCAGGGCGCGGGCGATGGCGAGCTGCTGCTGCTGGCCGCCCGACAGGTTGCCGCCGCGCCGGCCCTTCATCTCCAGCAGCACCGGGAACAGCTCGTAGAGGTCGCCCGGCACGCTGCGCCCGCCATGGACGCCGAGCCCCGTCTCGATGTTCTCCTGCACGGTCATGGCCGGGAAGATCATCCGGCCCTGCGGGACGTAGGCGACGCCCTTCGCCACCCGCTCGTAGCTTTTGAGGCCGGTGATCTCGGTCGCGCCGATGCGGATGGCGCCGGACCGCGCCGGCACGATCCCCATCAGCGACTTCATCAGCGTCGTCTTGCCCATGCCGTTGCGGCCCATGACGGCGACGATCTCACCCGGCTCCACCGCGAAGTCGAGCCCGTGCAGGACCTCGCTCTCGCCGTAGGACACGCGGAGTTGGTTGACGGACAGCATCTGTTGATCCCCCGCTCAGTGGCCCAGATAGACTTCGACGACCTTGGGATCGTTCTTCACCCGCTCCATGCTGCCTTCCGACAGGATCTTCCCCTGGTGCAGCACGGTGACGCGGTGGGCGATGTCCTCGACGAACTTCATGTCGTGCTCGATCACCAGCACCGACCGGTTCTGGATGATCTTGTTGAGAAGCTCGGCGGTCTTCTTGCGCTCGTTGACGCTCATGCCGGCGACCGGCTCGTCCAGCATCAGCAGTTCCGGGTCCTGGATCAGCAGCATGCCGATCTCCAGCCACTGCTTCTGGCCGTGGCTCAGATATTCGGCGCGCTGGTCGAGATGGTCGGCCAGGAAGATCATCTCGGCGATCTCGGCCACCCGCTCGCGCACCGCGGCGTCGCGCTTGAAGGCCAGCGCGCCGAACACGGTGCGGCCGCGGGGGTAGGAGATCTCCAGATTCTCGAACACCGTCAGGTCGTCGTAGATCGACGGGTTCTGGAACTTGCGCCCGACCCCGGCCTTGACGATCTGGTGCTCCTTCATCGCCGTCAGTTCCTTGTTGCGGAACTTGATGGAGCCGCCGGACGCCCTGGTCCGTCCGCAGATCAGGTCGAGCACCGTGGTCTTGCCGGCGCCGTTCGGGCCGATGATGACGTGGATCTCGTTGCTGTCGACGTAGAAGGACAGGTCGTTGACCGCCTTGAAGCCGTCGAAGGAGACGGTCAGCCCTTCGACCGCCAGCAGGTAATCGGTGGGGTTCGCCATGGCTCTTCGCCCTCCTCAGTCGGCGGCGGTGTGGGGCGGGATGATCGGCGCGCCGGCATCGACACCAGCGGCGGCATCAGCCCGTCCGGCCACCGGCCGGCGCAGCCGCGGGGCGATGAACTGCTGGTAGAGCCCGGCCAGCCCGTTGGGGAACACCATCACCACGCCGATGAACAGGGCGCCCATGGCGAACAGCCACAGCTCCGGGAAGCTTTCCGACAGCATCGTCTTGGCCCAGTTGACCAGCAGCGTGCCGTAGACCGCGCCCAGCAACGACAGCCGGCCGCCGACCGCGCAGTAGATGACCATCTCGATCGACGGCACGATGCCGACGAAGGACGGCGACATGAAGCCGACCTGGAGCGTGAACATCGCACCCCCCACCGCCGACAGCGCCGCCGCGAAGCAGAAGACGAAGATCTTGAAGTTGGCGACGTCGTAGCCGGAGAAGCGGACCCGGTCCTCCTTGTCGCGCAGCGCCACCAGGATGCGGCCCAGCTTGGAGCGGCGGACATACAGGCACAGCAGGATGCAGCCGATCAGCAAGGCGGCGTTGACGAAGTACAGCACCAGCTTCGCCTCGTCGGTGCGGATGTCCCAGCCCTTCAGCGTGCGCAGGTCGGTGATGCCGTTGATGCCGCCGGTGTAGCCCTGCTGGCCGACGATCAGGATGGTCAGGATGGCGGCGAAGGCCTGGGTGATGATGGCGAAATACACGCCGCCGACCCGCCGCTTGAACATCGCCAGCCCGACGATGAAGGCCAGCAGCGCCGGGACCGCCACCACCGCGACGGTGGCGAAGGTCAGGCTGTGGAACGGCTCCCAGAACCAGGGCAGCGCCTTCAGCTGGTTCCAGTCCATGAAGTCGGGGATGCCGGGGGTGGACTGGATCTTGGTCGCTTCCGGGCTGGAGGCCTCCAGCTTCAGGAACATCGCCATGCAATAGCCGCCGATGCCGAAGAAGATGCCCTGCCCCAGCGACAGGATGCCGGCGCTGCCCCAGCACAGCACGAGGCCGAGCGCCACGAAGGCGTAGGTCAGGTATTTGCCGACCATGTTCAGCCGGAAGATGTCGAGCCCCAGCGGCAGGACGACGATCAGCAGGGCGGCCAGCAGCAGGATGCCGGCGACGTCACCGTCGATGCGGCCGAAGAGACGGCCCCGAGGGCGGCTTTGCGAGGTGCGCGTCATGGGATTGGCTCCTCAGCGGCGGACTTTGAGGACGAACAGGCCCTGCGGGCGCAGCATCAGGATCACGACGACGGTCAGCAGCGTCAGCACCTTGGCGGTCGAGCCGCTGAGGAAGAACTCCATCGTCGACTGCGCCTGGCTGATGGTGAAGGCCGACGCGATGGTGCCGATCAGGCTCTGGGCGCCGCCGAACACCACCACGAGGAAGGTGTCGACGATGTAGAGCTGGCCCGAGGTCGGCCCGGTGGAGCCCACCATGGTGAAGGCGCTGCCCGCCACCCCGGCGATGCCGCAGCCGAGCCCGAAGGTGTAGCGGTCGACCTTCTCGGTGTTGATGCCGACGGCACCGGCCATCACCCGGTTCTGCATCACCGCCCGCACGCCCTGGCCCCAGCGCGAGCGGAACATCACGGCATAGATCACGATTGTGATGGCGATGGTCAGGCCCATGACGAACAGGCCGTTGATCGGCACCTCGATGGTGTCGGTGACGGCGACCGAGCCCATCAGCCAGTCGGGCAGCACCACGCCGACCTCGCGCGCGCCGAAGACGGAGCGGAAGATCTGCTGGAGGATCAGACTCAATCCCCAGGTCGCCAGCAGCGTGTCGAGCGGCCGGCGGTAGAGGAAGCGGATCATCGCCCACTCCACCAGCATCCCCAGCGCCCCGCTGGCGAGGAAGGCCAGCGCCATGGCGATGAAGAAATAGGCCGGGAACAGCGCCGGCGCGGTGCTGGAGATGAAGTTGGAGCAGAGATAGGTCACATAGGCGCCGAGGATCATGAACTCCCCGTGCGCCATGTTGATGACGCCCATCTGCCCGAAGATGATGGCGAGGCCCAGCGCCATCAGCACGAAAACGGAAAACAGGATGAGCCCCGCGAATCCCTGCATGGCAAAGATCGACCCGAGCTCGGCCAGGCTGTAGCCCTCGAACATGATGGGAACTCCCGTCAGAGAGGCCCCCGCTCCGGCCTGCCGCCACTGGATGCGGAAGAGGCCGGAGCGGGGGCAGGTCCAGCCCCGCCGCCGCTTACTGGTAGCCCTTGGGGAAGGGGTTCGGCTCGATCAGGTCGGCGGTCTCGAAGACGACGTCGAACTGGCCGTCGGTGCGGGCGCGGCCGACGCGGGTCTTGCTCCACAAATGATGGTTCTCGTGGACGCGGACATAGCCTTCCGGCGCGCCGGTGAACTCGATGCCGGCCGAGGCGGCGGCGATCTTGTCGATGTCGAAGCTCTTGGCCTTCTCCGCCGTCAGCTTCCACAGCCAGGGGCCGAGATAGCCCGCCTGGGTGACGTCGCCGATCACGCTCTCGCCGCCCCACATCTTCTTGAAGGCGGCGACGAACTTCTCGTTGTTGGGGTTCTTCAGCGACTGGAAATACTTCATGCAGGCATAGGCGCCGGCGATGTTCTCGCCGCCGATGCCCAGCATCTCGTCCTCGGTGACGGAGATGGTCATCAGCGTCTGCTTGTTCAGGTCGATGCCGGCCGCCTTCAGCTGCTTGTAGAAGGCGACGTTCGACCCGCCGACGACCGAGGCGTAGATCACGTCCGGCTTGGTCAGCTTGATCTTGTTGATGACCGAATTGAACTGGGTGTGGCCGAGCGGGAAATACTCCTCGCCGACCACCTTCTGCCCGTGCATCTCGATGTGCTTGCGGGCGATTTTGTTGGAGGTGCGCGGCCAGATATAGTCGGAGCCGATCAGGAAGAAGGTCTTCGCCCCCTTCTCCTTCGTCACCCAGTCGAGCCCGGCCAGGATCTGCTGGGTGGCTTCCTGCCCGGTGTAGATGACGTTCTTCGACTGCTCCAGCCCTTCGTAGAAGGTCGGGTAATAGAGCATGCCGTTGTACTGCTCGAACACCGGCAGCACCGCCTTGCGCGAGGCCGAGGTCCAGCAGCCGAACACCGCCGCCACCTTGTCCTCGACCAGCAGCTTGCGCGCCTTCTCGGCGAAGGTCGGCCAGTCGCTGGCGCCGTCCTCCTGGATCACCTCGATCTTGCGGCCCAGCACGCCGCCCATCTCGTTGATCTGGGCGATGGCCAGCTTCTCGGCCTGCACCGAGCCGGTCTCCGAAATCGCCATGGTGCCGGTGGTGGAATGCAGGATGCCGACCTTCACCGTGCTGTCGGTGACGGCCAGCTTCGTCGTGTTGACGGCGTCGGTCGGCAGCGCCTGGGCCAGCGCGCCGCGCGGCAGCAGGCCGATGGCCGGCAGCGCCGCCATGCCGAGGAGGAGCTTGCGGCGGAGCGGCGAAGGCAGGCCGCCGGTGAGCTTGTCCGCATCGATCTTGTCCGAGGACATGAAACCTCCTGATGTTGGCCGTTGTCGCCCTGCAAAGACCGTCCGCAACCGGGGGACGGCTGTTTTGAAAGGCGCTTTTTTTCGGGGGGAGTTGGCGGAACCATCCGCGACAGGACAGCCCGATGGTTGGCCGAACGGTGCGGTGCAGCAATACGTGGATTTGCGTATAGGGGCGCCGGGCGGCAAATCGTTATAAAACTGCGGCAGTCCGAATTCGATCCGGCGCTCGCAACCACCCAAAAGCGAGTGACGCCTCCGTGTCCTCTCGCAGAATATACCGTTTCTCAGCCTTTTTTGTTCGGTATCTTTATTTCTGACAGACTGACGGAACCGCGGGCTTTACTATGAGACCGGCGAACAAGAGGAAAAGTAGAACAATCTGCACCGCAAACTGATTTCAGGGGGGCGAATGGGGCCGATGGCGGGGCGCCAGAGGGTGATCGCGGTCCGGCGGACCTACAACAGGTGGGTCGCCAACCAGACGCTGGAGGATTACGCGCTGCGCTTCACCGCGCGGAAGGCGCGGCGCTGGTCCCCGCTGCGCGTCGCCAACACCGCGCTCGGCTCGATTTCCTTCCTGGCGCTGGAGGCCATCGGCGGGGCGGTCACGCTGAATTACGGCTTCACCAACGCGCTGCTCGCCATCCTGACCGCCGCCGCCCTGATCTTCGCCAGCGCGCTGCCGATCAGCTATTACGCCAGCCGGTATGGCGTGGACATGGATCTGCTGACGCGCGGCGCCGGATTCGGCTATATCGGCTCGACCATCACCTCGCTGATCTACGCCTCCTTCACCTTCATCTTCTTCGCCATCGAGGCGGCGATCATGGCGACGGCGCTGGAGATGGCGTTCGGCCTGCCGCTGGCCGCCGGCTACGTCGTCAGCTCGCTGATGGTGATCCCGCTGGTCGCCTACGGCTTCACCGTCATCAGCCGCCTCCAGCTCTGGACCCAGCCGCTGTGGCTGGCGCTGCACGCCCTCCCCTTCCTGTTCATCGCCGTCCAGGACGGCGAGGCCTTCGCCGCCTGGACCCGCTTCCCCGGCCGGGCGTCGGATGCGGGCGTCGGCTGTGGCGGCGGGGGCTTCGACCCGATGCTGTTCGGCGCCGCGGCGTCGGTGGTGTTCTCGCTGCTGGCGCAGATCGGCGAGCAGGTCGACTTCATCCGCTTCCTGCCCTACGACCCCGACGCAAAGGGCCGCAAGAGGCTGTACTGGTGGACGGCGCTGGTGGCGGCCGGGCCGGGCTGGATCGTCATCGGCACGATCAAGCTTCTGCTGGGCTCCTTCCTGGTGGTGCTGGCCTTGCAGAACGCCGTGCCGCTGGAGCTGGCGGCGGAGCCGACGCGGATGTATCTCGTCGCCTTCCAGTATGTGACGCCGTCGCCGCAGCTGGCGCTGGGCCTCACCGGCCTGTTCGTCGTGCTGTCGCAGCTGAAGATCAACGTCACCAACACCTATGCCGGCTCCATCGCCTGGTCGAACTTCTTCTCGCGCCTGACCCACAGCCATCCCGGCCGGGTGGTGTGGGTGGTGTTCAACGTCGTCATCGGCCTGATGCTGATGGAGCTGGGCATCTACAAGACGCTGGAGCCGGTGCTCGGGCTCTATTCCAGCGTTGCCGCCTCGTGGATCGGCGCCCTGGTCGCCGATCTGGTGGTGAACAAGCCGCTTGGCCTCAGCCCGCGCCATGTCGAGTTCAAGCGCGCCCATCTCTACGACATCAACCCGGTCGGCGTCGGCGCCATGCTGCTGGCGACGGTGCTGTCGATGCTGGCCTTCCTGGGCGGGCTGGGGACGACCCTGAAGGTCTGCGCGCCCTTCCTCGCCTTCGCCGCCGCCTTCCTCGCCGCCCCCGCCATCGCCTGGGCGACCCGCGGCCGCTACTACATCGCCCGCCGCCCCTTCGAGGACTGGAACGGCGAGGAGGCGATCCGCTGCCGCATCTGCCAGCACGCCTTCGAGCCCGACGACATGGCCTTCTGCCCGGTCTATGCCGGGGCGATCTGCTCGCTCTGCTGTTCGCTGGACGCCCGCTGCGGCGACGGCTGCAAGAAGGACGCGCGGCTGGGCGTGCAGCTGCGCCACGCGCTCGACGCCATCCTGCCGCCGCGGGCCGCCACGGCGCTGAAGGCCCGGCTCGGCCATTATCTCGGCGTCCTGCTGATGCTGGCGCTCGCCATCGGCGCCGTGCTGTCGCTGGTCTATGTCGAGGTCGCGTCGGTCAATGCCGAGGCGCAGGCGCTGATCCGCAGCACGCTGTGGAAAGTCTTCTTTATCCTGATGATCGTCGCCGGCGTCGCCACCTGGCTGTTCGTGCTGGCGCGGGAAAGCCGCAAGGTGGCGCAGGAGGAGACGCACAGGCAGACCGCCCTGCTGATGCGGGAGATCGAGGCGCACGAGCGCACCGACGCCCAGCTTCAGAAGGCGAAGGAGGCGGCGGAGGCGGCGAACCTCGCCAAGAGCCGCTATCTGGTCGGCATCGGCCACGAGTTCCGCACGCCCCTCAGCGCCATCTTCGGCTATTCTCAGATGCTGGAGCGCGATCCGGCCGTGCCGCCGCACCGGGTGGATGCTGTGCGCGTCATCCGCCGCAGCGCCGAACATCTGTCCGGGCTGCTCGACGGGCTGCTCGACGTGTCGAAGATCGAAAGCGGCCGGTTGCAGCTGAACCGGGCGGAGGTGCGCTTCGGCGACCTGCTCGACCAGCTCGTCGGCATGTTCCAGCTCCAGGCGGAGGCCAAGGGCATCGCCTTCCGCTTCGAGGCGCCGGAGGATCTGCCGCCGGTGGTCTTCACCGACGAGGGCCGCATCCGCCAGATCCTGATCAACCTGCTGTCCAACGCCATCAAGTTCACCGACAGCGGCGCCGTCTGCCTGCGCGTTCGCCACCGCAGCCAGATCGCCGAATTCGAGGTCGAGGACACCGGCCCCGGCATCGCCGCGGCCGATCTGGATCGCATCTTCCAGCCCTTCGAGCGCGGCTCGGCCGCCAACCCGATGGTGCCCGGCATGGGGCTCGGCCTGACCATCACCAAGCTGCTGACCCAGGTGATGGGCGGCGAGATCACAGTGACCAGCACGCCCGGCGCCGGCAGCCTGTTCCGGGTGCGGCTGATGATGTCGGCGGCGATGCTGTCGACCGCCTCGGCCCAGCCCGATCGTCCGATCCGCGGCTATCGCGGGGCGCGCCTGACCGTGCTGGTCACCGACGACGACCTCGCCCACCGCAACCTGCTGGCCGATCTGCTGGCCGAGCTTGGCTTCACCGTCATCAAGGCGACAGACGGTCCGACCTGCCTCGCCATGGCGGAGCTGCACCGGCCGGACATCCTGCTGCTCGACATCTCGATGCCCGGCATGAACGGGCTGGAGGTGGCGAGGCGCCTGCGCGCTTCCGGCCATGGCGACACCACCATCGTCCTGGTGTCGGCCGACACGCGGGAGGACCGTCCCGCCACGGGCGAGGGGGCCGGGACCGGCGCCGACGCCCGCGCAGACGGGAGCCAGCCGCATGACGGCTTCGTCGCCAAGCCGGTCTCCATTCCCAAGCTGCTCGCCTGCATCGGCCGGCTGCGCGGCATCGACTGGGAGTATGACACGCCGGCCGGCGCGGACGACGGACCGCCGGACTTCGCCGCGTCCGAACTGCCGCCGCAGCACCACATCGCCGAGCTGATCCATCTGGGCCGCATCGGCTATGTCCGCGGCATGCAGGCGAAGCTGGCCGAGATCGCCGCCGCCCATCCGGAGCTGGAGCGCTTCGTCGGCCGCATGCGGACGCTCGTCAGCAATTACGACCTGAACCAGTATATGGCCGCGCTGGAGGCGGTGTACCGCGATGACAGCCATGACGATGCCAGCCATGACGATGAAATCCGTAACCAGACCGCGTGACGTCGTCCTCGTCGTCGACGATTCGCCCGAAGCCCTCAGCTTCCTGACCGACGCGCTGGAGGAGGCCGGGGTGACCGTGCTGGTGGCGCTGGACGGCCGCAAGGCGCTGGCCCTGCTGGAGCAGGTGACCCCCGACGTGATCCTGATGGACGCGATCATGCCGGGGCTGGACGGCTTCGAGACCTGCCGCCAGTTGAAGCGCAGCAGCCAGGTCGCCCATGTCCCCGTCATCTTCATGACCGGGCTCACCGAAACGGAGCACATCCTGAAAGGCTTCGCCGCCGGCGGGGTCGATTACGTCACCAAGCCGATCGTCGCCGAAACTCTGATCGCCCGCATGTACGCCCACCTCGCCAACGCCCGTGTCGCCCAGAGCACGCGGGCGGCGCTGGACGTCACCGGCCGCACCCTGCTCGCCGCCAACCACCGCGGCGAGGTGTTGTGGTGCACGCCGCAGACCACCCGCATGCTGGAAGCCGCTTTCGGCCCCTCAACCACCGACGGCCACGCCACCGGCGTCTCGCTGCCGGAGGAGGCGCGCCGCTGGCTGGCCGACCGTCAGGCCGGCGGCGGCGGGCGCAAGCCGGACAGCGTGGTGATCGCCACCCTTGCCGACGGCCGCCGCCTGCGCCTCAGCCCGGTCGGCCAGACCGGCCCCGACGAGATCCTGCTGCAACTGGCCGAGGAGTCCGGTGCCGGCGAGGGCGGGCTGCTGAAGGACAAGCTGTCGCTGACCCCGCGCGAGGCGGAGGTGCTGATGTGGGTCGCCAACGGCAAGCCGAACCGCGACATCGCCGAAATCCTCGGTCTCAGCCCGCGCACGGTCGACAAGCATCTGGAGCAGATCTATGCAAAGCTCGGCGTTGAGAACCGGGCCGCCGCCGCCGCCATGGCGGTGCGGGCGCTGAACGGGCGTTAGCTGGACGGCCCGCGAAGCCGGGTTCCGGATCCCGGTTGGAAGCGACGCAGGCAACGGTTCTCGCGTTGTATGACCGCCTCGACGGTGAAGTCGAGGAATGCAGCCTTGTCCGTCAGCGTCTTGCGATCCTAGGCGCCGGTGAAGTCGGCGATCGCGTCGCGGCCATCCCCCGAGACGAACGCGAACGGATCGGCACGACTTTGGTGCAGAAGTCGGCCTGAAGGCGGGTTTTGCCCGGAAGCGATGGAGATCGGGCGGCCCTGCGGGAGGGCGCCCGCTCGCCAGCCTGAAAACACCGGTCACGTCAGGAAGCTGTCAGATTTCGCCCACATACTGTCAGCAAGGGCCGCAATGCGCGGCATCAGCAAAACGACAGACTGTGTTGGAGGAAACGATGAGCAGGACGTCGCAGACGGTCCGTCCCGCCCCTGTGGGTGCCGTGGGTGCCCCGGCTGATCCGGTGGCTGCCGCGGTTCCGGCCACCCCGCTGCTGGAGGTGTCCGGCGTCACCTTGCAGTACAAGACCACGGATCATCTGGTGACCGCGACCTACCGGGTCGATTTCCAGGTCTTCAAGTCCGACCGCTACGTCCTGCTCGGGCCGTCGGGCTGCGGGAAATCCACCCTGCTGAAGGCCATCGGCGGCTATCTGGAACCGGTGGAGGGCGCCATCCGGCTGAACGGGCACGAGGTGACCCGGCCCGGTCCCGACCGCATGATGGTGTTCCAGGAATTCGACCAGCTGCTGCCCTGGAAGAGCGTGCGCGAGAATGTGCTGTTCGCGCTGACCACCAGCGGCCGTGCCAAGGGGGCGGAGGCGGCGGAGCGGACCGACCATTACATCAACAAGGTCGGTCTGGCGAAGTTCGCGCACAGCTTCCCGCACACGCTGTCCGGCGGCATGAAGCAGCGCGTCGCCATCGCCCGCGGCATGGCGATGGAGCCCGACGTCCTGCTGATGGACGAGCCCTATGCCGCGCTCGACGCCCTCACCCGCCGCCGCATGCAGGACGAACTGCTGCGCCTGTGGGACGACACCAAATTCACTGTCCTGTTCGTGACCCACTCCATCGAGGAGGCAATCCGCGTCGGCACCCGCATCCTGCTGCTGTCGCCGCATCCGGGGCAGGTGAAGGCCGAACTGAACAGCATCCCGCCGGAGCAGCTCGGCACCGCCGCGCAGGCGGAGCTGGAAGCCCGCATCAACGACATGCTGTTCGTCCACTGAGGCCCGCCATGACCATGCACTCCACCATGCACTCCATCCTCGTCGACCGGCCGGAGATCGTCCGCGACGTGTCCCGCTCGACCGTCATCGCCGATGTCGAAAAGCCCTTGAGCGCGTGGGAGCGGCTGTACCGCGTGCCGCTGCTGCGCAAGGGGCTGATCCTGCTGGCGCTCGCCGTGATCTGGGAGGTCTATGGCCGCTGGCTCGACAACCCGCTGCTGTTTCCGCCCTTCACGGCGATGCTGCAGGCCTTCGTCACCGACCTCGGCAACGGCATCATCCCGGCGCGCACGCTGGTCTCGCTGCAGACGCTGGTGATCGGCTATGCCATGGGCATCCTGCTGGCGGCGCTGCTGACCACCGTCGCCATCGGCTCGCAGATCGGCACCGATCTTCTGGAGACGATGACCTCCATGCTGAACCCGCTGCCGGCCATCGCCCTGCTGCCGCTGGCGCTGATCTGGTTCGGGCTCGGTTCCGGCAGCGTGATCTTCGTGCTGGTCCATTCCGTGCTGTGGGCCATCGCGCTCAACACCCATGCCGGCTTCCGCTCCGTCTCCAACACGCTGCGCATGGTCGGCCGGAACTATGGGCTGAGCGGCCTGGGGCTGGTCCGCCACATCCTGATCCCGGCGGCCTTCCCGTCGATCCTGACCGGCCTGAAGGTGGGCTGGGCCTTTGCCTGGCGCACGCTGATCGCGGCGGAACTGGTGTTCGGCGTCAGCTCCGGCTCGGGCGGGCTCGGCTGGTACATCTTCGAGAACCGCAACCAGCTGGAAACGGCCAACGTCTTCGCCGGCCTGTTCACCGTGATCCTCATCGGCCTCGTCGTCGAGAACGGCGTCTTCGCCACCATCGAACGGCGCACCATCCGCCGCTGGGGCATGCAGCACTGAGCCGAATAGCAAAAATTCCTGTGGGAGGACTCTTCATGACCGCATTCGCGACCCTGCGCCGGGCCGGCGTCCTGGCGACGGCGCTCGTCGCCCTGGCTTCGGGGGTGCTGGCGACCGGCCCGGCCCGCGCCGAAGTCCCGGAAGTCCACATCTCCAAGGGCTACGGCATCCTCTATCTGCCGATGATCGTCATGGAGCATGAAAAGCTCCTGGAGAAGCAGGCCAAGGCGGCCGGCCTCGGCGACGTCAAGGTCGGCTGGCTGGAGCTGGACGGCGGCAACGTCATCAACGACGCCATGATCTCCGGCAATCTGGACATCGCCGCCATCGGCGTGCCCGGCTTCCTGACGCTGTGGGCGAAGGTGAAGGGCAACGCCAAGCTGGAGGTCTCGGGGCTGGCCGGGCTCAGCGCCACCTCGCTGTACCTCAACACCAACAACCCCAACATCAAGTCGCTGAAGGACTTCACCGCGAAGGACAAGATCGCCCTGCCGGGCATCAAGACCTCGCTGTCGGCGGTCGTGCTGCAGATGGCCGTCGCCAAGGAGTTCGGCGACGACAATTACGCCAAGCTCGACCCGATGACGGTCGGCCTGCCGCATCCGGAAGCCTACACGGCGCTCGTCTCCGGCAAGACCGAGGTGAACAGCCATCTCGGCTCGCCGCCCTATTCCTTCATGGAGCTGGAAAATCCGCAGGTTCATCGGGTGATGAACTCGGTCGACGTGCTCGGCAACATCTCGCTCGACCTCGTCTACGCGCCCAAGCGCTTCATCGACGCCAACCCGAAGCTGACCGCCGCCTTCCTCTCGGCGCTGGAGGAGGCCGACAAGCTGATCGCCGACGAGCCGGCACGCGCCGCGACGATCTATGTGCAGTCGGCCAAGGCCAAGCTGTCGGCCGAGGAGGTCGAACGGATGATCAAGGATCCCGACACCAAGTTCTCGACCACCCCCAACGGCGTCATGCAGTTCGCCAACTTCATGGGCCGCGTCGGCTCGATCAAGACCAAGCCGGCGACCTGGCAGGACCTGTTCATCGCCAACGTCCATTCCCTGTCGGGAAGCTGACCGCCCGGCGGGTCCCGCATCGGCACGAACTGGCCCGGGTCGTCTCCGGGCCATTTTTTTGTTCCTGCCGTCTCTTCGCCCTCACGGCTGATGCAGGAACGCCTTCCACTGCTGGAGGAAGCGGGCGCGCTTCAGATGGTCCATGAAGACCAGCAGGGCGGGGCCGAGCCCGATCCGTTGCGTCGGGCCACGCATCTCCTCCTGCAAGTGGGTCGCGGACATCGGGCCGCCGACCGTCGGCTGGATCGAGTAGAAGGCGGTGCTGCCGGCGACCACCGACTGCCCGCGTTCCGACAGCAGGTAATCGATGAAACGCCCGGCCAGCTCCGGCGCGCTCGCCCGCTGCGGGATGAGGGCGACGCGCGTCATGACCAGCGTGTAGTCGGACGGCAGGACGATCCCGATGTGGGCGCCGTGGATCTGCCGCTCCCGCGCGTAGGAGCCCAGCAGATTGTAGCCGATGTAGGTCTCGCCGCGCTCGATTGCGTCGACCATGTCCGACGTGCAGCACATCTGCCTGGCCTGATTCTCGCCGAGCGCGTCGGCAAGCTGCCAGAACTGGCTGGTCAGGACGGAGTCCTGCGTCGCGAACAGATAGCCGATGCCGCTTTCCTCGACATTGTAAGTCACCACCCTGCCGCGGTAGCGCTCCTTGCGGTCGCGCAGCAGATGGATCAGATCCTCGCGGGAGTGCGGCACGTCCTCCGCCGGAACCAGATCGCGGTTGTAGACGATGGCTGCCGGCTCCTGGGTGAAGCCGAAGGCGGCGCTGCGCCAGTTCGCCCAGTCCGGAAGCGCCTGCGTCGCCGGGGAGCTGTAGCGGCGCGCGTGCCCGTCATTGACCAGCTTCACCTGCAGGCCGGAGGCGGAGCTGATGACAAGGTCAGGCACGTCGCCGGCGGCCCGCTTGACAACGGAATCGTACAGCTCGCCGGTGTTCATTTCCCGGAACTCGATGGTGACCGCCGGGTTCTCCCGCTGGAAATCCCGGATCAGCGGCTCGATCGCCGGGCGGTCGGTCGCCGCGTCGATGCGCAGGCGCTCCGTGCCTCCTGCGGGTGCGGGGCCTGCGGGTGCGGGATAAAGGACCGGCTCCAGCGCCCGGGCCGGGCCGGCGACGGTCATCGGCAATGCCGCCGCCAGCAGCAGGATCAGGGGAAGCAGGCGCCGCCCGGCCGGGACGCCATTCGCGGTTCCCTCGCCGGGCTGGGCGGGAGCCGGGAATTCCAGCCGGACGATCAGCCCGCCGCCGGGGCGGTCGAGCAGCGACAGGGCCGCATGATGGGCCTCTGTCACCGCGGCGGCGATGGAAAGGCCGAGGCCGCTGCCGGCGATCCCCTTGGACTGCCGTCCGCGGTTGAAGCGCTCGAACACCTTGGATTTCTCCCCGTCCGGAATGCCGGGGCCGCGGTCGGCGATCTCCACCAGCGGTCCGTAATCGCCGGTTCCCGGCCGCACGAGCACCTCGACGGGGTTGGCACCGCCGTATTTGACCGCATTGTCGAGCAGGTTGGTCAGGGCTTCCCGCAGGGTCACGGGGTCGCCGTGCAGCAGCGCGTCCCCCTCGGCCGGCTCGCGCGCCAGGGCGATGGGGGGGGCGTCGGGCCGGCCGGCCATCTGCTGGACGATCTGCCGGAGCAGCGCGTCGAGGTCCACCACCTGGGGCTGGACCGCCTCGGCGCGATGGACAACGGTCGCATGGTTCAGCAGCTGGGTGGTCAGCTCGCTCGCCTCGACGGCGTTGCGGTGGATGCGCTCGACGCGGTTCCGCAGCCGCTCGACATCCGCCTCGCGCCGCGCCAGTTCGGCCTGCGACCGCAGCGCCGCCAGGGGGGTGCGGATCTGATGCGCCGCGTCGGCCAGGAAGGACTGGGTGGAATCCAGGTTGGCCTTGAAGCGGATCATCAGCTGGTTGATCGCAGCCAGCAGCTGCCCGACCTCGGTCGGCACCGGGGCGTCGATCGGCGAGAAGTCCTGCGGAGGCCGGGCGCGGATCAGCAACTCAAGGAAGCCCAGGGGCGCCAGCGCCTGACGGACGCCGAACCAGAGCAGAAGGGCGCCGACGACCACGGCGAAGGCGATGGGGGCGAAGGAGTTGGCGACCAGACGGGAGGCCAGCAGGTCGCGCGCCTCGCGGGTCTGGGCGACCACCACCGTCACCCATCCCGACCGCGCCACGCCGCTGATGAAACGCCCTGTGACCGCGATCCGCACCGGGGCATCGCTGTAGACGGCGTTCTGGAACACCGGCGTGTCGTCATGCACCGTGGCCCCGGGAAGATCCTCGTAGCCGGTGACGAGAACGCCGCCGGGCGCCATCACCTTGTAGAAGACGCGGTCGTGCCGGGCCGTGCCCAGAACGCTGAGCGAGGAATAGGGAAGATCGACCGTGATGGCGCCGTTCTCCACCCGCACGGCGTCGGCGATGGACAGGGCGGAGGCCGACAGGAGCTGGTCATAGGCGCTGTCGGCCGCCTCGCGCGCGTAAGTGCGGACGAACAGGAACAGGATCAGCGTCACAACGCCGAGAACCACGAACATCCGGGTGAGCAGGCGCCGCCGCAGCGAGCCTCCCGCCACGGCGCGACCCTCATTCGGCATTTTGCTTTTCACCCACATAGCCGACGCCGTGGACGGTGCGGATCACCACCGAGGCGCCCTCCAGCTTGCGCCGCAGCCGGGAAACCGACATCTCCACCGCGTTCGGGGTGACCGCCTGTTCCAGGTCGAAGAGCTGGTCGATGAGCGCGGTCCTGGTCAGCACGCGCCCCATGTTGCCGAGGAACAGTTCCAGCAGCCTGAACTCCCGCGCGCTGAGGTCGAGGGGCCGGCCGTCGATGGAGACCGTCCGCCGCGCCGTGTCGAACGCCAGATTGCCGATGACGGTCTCGGACGAGGCCATCCCGTGCGACCGGCGCAGCAGGGCGCGACACCGCGCCTCCAGTTCGCGCAGATCGAACGGCTTCACGATGTAATCGTCCGCGCCGAGATCGAGCATGTGGATCTTGGTGTCGATCTGCGACCGTGCCGTGGTGACCAGCACCGGCGTCCGGTTCCCCCGACGGCGCAGCTGGCCGAGCAGCGCCTGCCCGTCCGGTCCCGGCAGCATCACGTCCAGTATGACCAGTTGATAGGTCTCGGTGCGGAGAAGATCCTCGGCCTGATGGCCGTCGGCCGCCCAATCGACGGCATGCCCGAGACCGCGCAGGCTGTCGACGACCGCGTCGGCCAGGTCCTCGGCATCCTCGATAACCAGTATGCGCATCGATGCTCTCTCACAAACCGGGCGCCGATCATACCGCGCGCGTCCGAAAGGAGCCATAAAGGACGTCGGTGCAGAACTTGGCGCGTTGACGGATGTTGGCGGGTACCGTCAAGTCCATGGTGGCGGGGCGGCAGAGTTGACGGTGCCTCTCCAGCCTGCCACTCCGCCCTGTCACCAGCAGGCCGACATACCGTTCAAGCTGACAGAGGTCTCGATTGTCAGGGGATCCGTTCTCTTGTTGCACAATGGCGTGCCGGTGATTCTCCGCAGAAGACCGGCTTTTCGGATGCCGCCGGCCGCTGCCTCATCATGCGCATCCGCTCCAAGGGGCGTGGCCTGACAATCGTGCTGCTCAACGGACACCCGAAACCGGCCTGACCGGCGACGGGAACGGCTCAAACTGAGGGAGCTAGGACGGAAACTTCTGGATGTCCGAGAGGCGTTCCGAGCGGAATTGTCCGGATCAGAGCCGTCTGACGGCCAGCCGCATATCTGTCCGGGAAACGGGGACCACCCCAGGAGTCAGATGCTTGGACGCTGGCTCTTCACCGTCCATCGCCGGCTGCCTCCGATTCACATCGACGCGTCGAGCCTCTCCACCCGGTTCACCCGAGCTTCGCTGACATGCTCAGAACCCTCTCGTGGAAGCAACAATCTGGCCAGCATAAGCACTGAACAGCGTGTTCGTCCGCATCGCCAGATTCCCGGTTGATAGCGTATATTTTATCGTATATGATCTCGTATATGGTTTCAGGGGCGCATTCAGCCGCCCTGCGGAGCCGCAAAATCCACAGCGAGGGTTTGAGATGTATTATTTCGGGTACTGCACGTGGCTGAATCCCCCGGAACTGCACCGGTACTTCCCTGAGGCGAAAGTGGTCGCCAAAGGCTACGTCGCGAACCACAAGCTGGAGTTCCACGCGGCAGCCGGCCGCGCGGATCGCGGATGGTGCCATCTGTCCAATACCGGCCGGGCTTGGGGCAACAACGCGCTGGGCATCGTCGTCGAGCACCCGGACCATCATTTCGAAGAGGATTATGACGACTTCGAACGCTGCTTCGTCAGCGTCCGCGGCGACGACGGCAAGGTCTACGACTGCTGGACCTACCGCATGTCGGCGCCGGGTTCGGCGATGCGTCCGCCCAACTTCTACTGGAACCATATCCCCGAAGGCATGAAGCACTGGGGCTTCCCGGACGAGTATGTCCGCTCCGTGCTGGCGATGTACGAAGAGGCGGCAGACTGCCCGCGCGCCGACCGTCCAAACCCGTCCACCGTTCCGGGCCGGTCGGCAGATACGCGCTGATAAGACGCGCCCGTCCGCTGAACGGCCGCCGCAGAATGCGGCCGGGCGGAGGGGCGCCATCGCCGCTGATAAAAGACACAAAAACAAAGAACGACAGGAACAGAGGAGAAACTGCGATGCGTCTGCCCCCTTCGGCCACTTCCAGTCGGGCCATGCCGGCTTCGATCGCGGCGGTGGCCGCCTGCCTGTTCTCGATGTCGCTGCACGCCCCTGCCCACGCCCAGATCGTCGGCGAGGCCGCGGCCCTCGTGCCGAAGCCGGTCCGCGATGCCGGCACCCTGCGCGTCGGTTCGCAGCAGACCTTCCCGCCTGTTGAATTCCGCCAGGACGGCAAGGCCGAGACGACAGGCGTCAGCGTCGATTTGCTGAACGAGGCAGGCAAGCGCCTCGGCCTCACCATCACCTTCGTGCATGGCGAATACGCCGCGCTGATCCCCGGCCTGGAGGCCGGCCGATTCGATGTCGCTTCGGGCGGCATCAGCGACACCGAAGAGCGCGAGCAGAAGGTCGACTTCGTCAATTATCTGATGTCCGGAGGCAGCATCCTGGTTCGCGCCGTCGATGCGGACAAGCTCAGGAGCCTCGCGGACTTCTGCGGAAAATCGGTGGCCACCCTGCTGGGCAGCCGCGTCATCATGGCGGCGGTGGAAAAAGCGTCGGAGACTTGCATCGCCGGCGGCAAGCCGCCGATTGCCGCCAACCAGCTGCCTGCGGCACCCGATGCCCGCATGCAGCTCGACCTTGGGCGGGTCGACGGCTATCTCGGCGACTTCCCGGCGCTCGTCTACATGA
Organism: Azospirillum melinis; assembly: GCF_013340935.1. Taxonomy (GTDB): domain Bacteria; phylum Pseudomonadota; class Alphaproteobacteria; order Azospirillales; family Azospirillaceae; genus Azospirillum; species Azospirillum melinis. Next base: position 63,453 of record NZ_WHOS01000036.1, read on the forward strand.
AGGCTCAGGTGCCGGGCAAATACGCCATCGCCGGCGGCAACCATATCCTGACCCCATACATCACCTCCTGGGGCTTCCAGAAGAACTCGCCGCTGAAGGACGCCATGCAGAAGGCCGCGCAGAGCATGCTGGCCGACGGCACCTATCGGACCATCCTGTCCAAGTGGGAGATGGAGGGCGCCGCCCTGCCGGAGATCACCGTCAACCTGCCCGCCAGCAAGAGGAAATGACCGTGGCCGCCAGCTGCGCAATGGCCGAACCACGGGCCGTCCGCGTCAAGCACCGCCTGCGCTGGGGAGCCTGGCTCCTCAGCGCCATTGTCCTTCTGGTGACGGGCATGCTCCTTGTCGCGGCGATCCGCGCGAAGATCATGAACCTGGAGGTGTTCCTCACCTACTTCACCAGCGAACAGGTGCTCCTCGGCGCCCGCAACGCCCTCATCCTCGGAACCCTGGCGCTGGCGCTGGCCAGCGTGATCGGCCTCGTCGTCGCCCTGATGCGGGTCAGCGGCAACCCCATCCTGGCCGGCCTGTCGGCGACCTACGTCTATTTCTTCCGCGGCACGCCGATGCTGATCCAGCTGCTGTTCTGGTTCAACGCGCTGCCCACCATGTTCCAGCGCCTCCACCTGACGATCCCCTTCACCGACATCGTCCTGCTCGACGCGCCGACCACCACGGTGGTGACGCCGTTCGTCGCGGCACTTGCCGGGCTCGGACTTGCCGAAGGCGCCTATATGGCCGAGATCATCCGCGCCGGCATCCTGGCGGTGGACAAGGGCCAGCGCGCCGCCGCCCGTGCCATCGGCATGACCGAAGCGCAGGTGCTGCGCCACGTCGTCATCCCGCAGGCGGCCCGCATCATCATCCCGGCCGGCGGCAACCAGTACATCATGCTGCTGAAATCGACGTCGCTGGCATCCGCCATCGGCTTCCTGGAGCTGCTACGCATCGCCACAGACATCTACTCGTCCAACTTCATGGTCATCGAACTGCTGGCAGTCGCCGCCTTCTGGTACTTGGTGATGACGGCCTTCGCCACCGCCATCCAGACTGTGCTCGAAAAGACCTTCCCCCAGCGGTAGCCCTCAGAGGACGACATGGACACCTCCCTCAAGGCTGCGGCCGTGGTGCTCGACTCCGTCTCGAAATCATACGGACCGGTCGAGATTCTGAAGAACGTCTCGGTCTCCATCGCGCCGGGGGAGGTGGTCACCCTCCTCGGCCCGTCGGGAGCCGGAAAATCCACCCTTCTGCGCTGCATCAATCACCTGGAGACGATCAGCGCCGGCCGCATCTATGTGCATGGCAAGCTCATCGGCTACCGCGAGGTCGGCGACACCCTGCACGAGCTGTCCGACCGCGAAATCAGCGCCCAACGCCGCTCCATCGGCATGGTGTTCCAGAGCTTCAACCTGTTCCGTCACATGACGGTGCTGCAGAACGTGATGAGCGGACCGGTCCATGTGCTGCGCACGCCAAAGGTGGAGGCGGCGGCGCTGGCCCGCGACCTGCTGGAGAAGGTCGGCCTGCCCGACAAGGCCGACCGTTACCCATCCGAGCTGTCGGGCGGCCAGCAGCAGCGCGTCGCCATCGCCCGCACCCTGGCGCTGGCCCCCAGCGTCATGCTGTTCGACGAGCCGACCAGCGCGCTTGATCCCGAACTGTCGCAGGAGGTGGTCGCAACCATCCGCAGTCTGGCGGAGCAAGGCTACACCATGCTCATCGCCACCCACGAGATGGCCATCGCCCGAGATTTCGCCGACCGCGTGATCTTCATGGTGCATGGCGAGGTGGTCGAGGATGTGCCGGCGCGCAGCTTCTTCACCACGCCCCGCCATGAACGCAGCCGGCAGTTCGTCGCCCGGCATGCCGGTTGACCGGCTGATCGAAGGACATCGTCATGCCAGACACCATCGAACGCGAAACCACCGAAGGCGCTCCGGATCGGGGTCCCGTGCGCAAGCGCGCCGGCACCGAACTGCTGGCAGCCGATGTCCATGCCCGGCTGCGCACCCGGATCCTGACCTTCGAGATCAAGCCGGGCACGCGTCTGGTTGAGGACGAGATCTCTGCCAGCCTGGAGGTGGGGCGCACTCCGGTGCGCGAGGCGCTGCTGCGCCTCCAGGGCGAAGGGCTGGTCAGCCGGGAGAAGGGATGGGTGGTTGAGAGCACCGACGCCGCCAGCATCGACCGGGTGTTCGAAAGCCGGGTCGCCATCGAAGGCTACGCGACACGCCTTGCCGCACTGCGCACCGCTCCCGCCGACCTCCGCGAGCTGATGGCCCTGGTGGATGAGATGGATGGCTTCGAAGCGATGAGCCGCGCCGCCCTCAACCAGCTCAACCGCCGCTTCCACCAGCGCATCGTTGCACTGTCCGGAAATCCATTTTTCGTGGAGATGCATGAACGCACCCAGTTCCATTACTGGAACATGCGCCTCCCTGTGCTCTTTACGCGAGAGCAGGCGATGATGACGAACGAACAGCACCGGCTGATCCTCAGTGCCCTGTCCTGCGGTGACGCCAGCGCAGCGGAACGCCATGCGCGCGAGCATGTCGCGACGACGCATCGGATCGTCCGCGATGCGCTGGACGGATGACGATCATACTCGAAACCACCGGCACCCACCTCTACCCGGGTGCCCGCGGGACAGTGCGGGACGGGCGTCCGCCGTCGCAGCAGCAGCGGCAGCCGACCTCCTGCCTGATCCTGTTCACCGATGGCACGGCTGCGGCCGGAACGCTTAACGCCCGCGATGCCACCGAATGGCTGCTTGCGGTGGCCCCCCATCGGACCGGGCGCGGCACGGCCATCCCATCCAGATGCTGGATCGTCGTGTTCGACCGGACCGTGACGCCGCAGTCCCTGCGTGTGCGGTCAAAGTGCCCGCCTGCCTGACCCCAACGTCTTCTTTAGCCTTAGGAAGCCAGTTCCATGTTGCAGCCCCAGCACCGTTCGCTTGCCTGTGGAATCGGGCTGATTGTCGGTTCAATGCTGCTGTTCAGCCTGTCGGACGTGCTGGCGAAGCGGCTGGCGGAGAGCGTCCACCCTGTCGAGATCGCGTGGCTGCGCTGCCTGGGTGCGGTGATTCTGCTGCTGCCGGTCGTGGTTGCGCGGCCGGGCCTGCTGCGCAGCGTGCGCCCGCATGTCCAGGTGACCCGCGGCCTTTGTCTGCTGGCGTCGACGACCTTGCTGATCGCGGCGCTGCGCCATCTCGGGTTGGCCGAGGCGACGATGCTGGTGTTCATGTCCCCGTTCATCCTGACCGGGCTGTCGGCGCTGCTGTTCGGCGACCGGGTGTCGGCGGCTCATTGGGTAGCGGTCGGCATTGGGTTGGCCGGGGTGGCGGTGGTGGTGCGGCCGGGGCTGGACGGGATGACCGCAGCCGTCGCGCTGCCCATTCTGTCCTCGCTGTTCTGGGCAATCGGGATGCTGTGCACGCGCCGCATCGGCGACGAGGATTCGCCCGTGACCACGCTGCTCTGGTCGGTGACCGTCGGCCTCGCCGCGGCGAGCATCCCTTTGCCCTTCCACGCCACCATACTGGACGGCGCGCAGGCCCTTGCCGCAGCCGGCATGGCGGCGACTTGGACAGCCGCGCATTTCTGCATCGTGCTGGCCTACCGCAGCCATCCGGCTTGGCAACTGGCGCCCTTCTCCTATTCGCAGGTCGTGTGGTCGGTGATACTCGGCTATGCCGTGTTCGCGGAACTGCCCGATGCCCCCGCCTTCCTCGGTTCCGCCCTGATCCTGTCCGGCGGCCTGCTGGCGGCGCTACGCCGCCCGGCACCCCCGCTGCGGCAGCACAGGGCGTAATTCCCCGCCAATCGACGTCTTTCACACAAAAGGAGCCAGGACCGGCATGTCGCCCCTCTTCAACACGCTGCATCACATTTGCATCGTCGTCCGCGATCTCGACAAAGCGGTCGCCTATTATGAATCGCTGGGTGTCGGCCCCTGGAACGATTACCCGAAGGGCGGACCTTATCTGGAGTTCGAGGTGCCCAACGAAGCCGCATCCAAGGCGATGCGCTACAAATGCGCCGATCTCGCCAACATGCAGATCCAGCTTTGTGATCCGGGCGAACTGGACTCGCCGCAACGCCGCTTCCTGGAGGAGCATGGCGAAGGCGTGTACCACCTGGGTTTCGAGGTGCCGGATCGCGATGCCGCCGAGGCGGAGGGCCACAAGAAAGGCTTGGGCGTCATCGCCCGCGGTCGCCGCGCCGACGGCACCGGCTTCTGCTATTTCGACACCCGCCGGGATGCCGGCGTGGTGCTGGAAATCCGCAAGTCGCCCCGCTGACCGGGTTTAAAAGCCGTCCAGCGTGTCCCTGACGATGTCGTAGGTGGTCCGGACATGCTGCCGCGCAGCCTCCTCGGCCGCGTCTTCACGGTGTTCGGCCAGTGCACCCAGGATCAGCCTGTGCTGGTCGTTGGCGGCTTGCGTCTGCTCTTTCGTAAAGATGATGGGCAGACGCATGTTCCAATAGTGGAACAGCGTCTTTTCATGCATATCCACGAAGAACTGATTGCCCGATAACTCGATGATGCGGCGATGGAAGCTGCGGTTCAACTGGTTCAACTGCGCGCGGGGCATCTGTTCGAAACGGTCCATTTCCTCAACCAACTTGCTGAGTTCCTGGACATGCCCGTCCGTCACCCGCATGGCGGCGAGCCGGGTGGCATAGCCTTCGATGGCAATGCGGCTTTCGAAGATGGCCTGCATGTGAGAGGGGTCGGTGCTCTCCACCACCCATCCCTTCTCCCGGCTGACCAGCCCCTCGCCCTGGAGGCGCAGCAGCGCCTCGCGCACCGGAGTGCGGCCCACCTCCAGGCTGGCCGAGATCTCGTCCTCAACCAGACGCGTGCCCGGCTTGATCTCGAAGGTCAGGATTTTGGTGCGGAGCCGCGCGTGGACATCGGCTGCAAGAAATTCCGTGCCGTTACGCTTGCTCATGAATTCCGTTTCCTCCCGATCCGGCAGCCGGCCGGGCCGATGCCGCCCCGACGGATTCAGGAGGGCAACAGCCGCAATACCCTGCGTTGTCCATCCTTGAAGCATAAAGACCCTATGCTTGGCAAACCCTCCGGCTGCTGCATTCCCTCCGACGAGGCGTTGCTCACCCCGGCAGGATGCACCGCCGGGACGCAACAGATAGTTCGACATGGCGGGCGTGGCCGGAAGCCGATCCCGCCCGCTGCCATCCAATGAGAGTGAGAGCACGCAATCATGCATACAAGTTCCACATACGGCGGCACAATCCTGCTCCTGGGTGCCGGCCGCATGGGAAGCGCCCTGCTCCGCGGCTGGCTGGCACAGGCCATCCCCGCCGCCGAAGGTGGTGAACCGCTGATTTGTCTCATGCCTTGAGCGACTGTGTTGCGGGTCAAGCGGTTTTCCATGGCGAGGCTGTCTTGATGATGGCGTTCAGGATGGTGAGGAGATGGCGCATGCAAGCGACGAGGGCGATCTTCTTGGGACGCCCTGTTGCCACGATCCTGGTGTAATGGGCCTTGATGACGGGGTTCCAGCGGACCGCCGAGAGCGCAGCCATGTAGAGGGCGTTGCGCACAGCGGTGCGGCCACCGGCGATGGCT
>NZ_WHOS01000037.1 GCF_013340935.1 Azospirillum melinis
CCCTCATCCGCCCAACGCCCCCATCGCCAAGAGAATCCCCCCATGATCGCCATCGAGAATGTCAGCAAGAGCTACGGCACCTTCCAGGTCCTGAAGGACTGCACGACCACCGTGCGGAAAGGCGAGGTGGTGGTGGTCTGCGGCCCATCCGGGTCGGGCAAATCGACGCTGATCAAGTGCGTCAACGGGCTGGAGCCTTTCCAGTCGGGCCGCATCGAGGTGGACGGCATGGACGTCGGCGCGCCGGGCACGAAGATGTCGGCGCTGCGCGCCCGCGTCGGCATGGTGTTCCAGAACTTTGAGCTGTTCCCCCACCTGACCATCATGCAGAACCTGACCCTGTCGCAGCGCAAGGTGCTGGGCCGCCAGACCGCGGAGGCCGAGGCGAAGGGCGAGGCGTTGCTGGCGCGGGTCGGGCTGGCGACCCAGGCGCACAAGTTCCCCGGCCAGCTGTCCGGCGGCCAGCAGCAGCGCGTCGCCATCGCCCGCGCCCTGGCGATGGACCCCATCGCCATCCTGTTCGACGAGCCGACCTCGGCGCTCGACCCGGAGATGATCAACGAGGTGCTCGACGTGATGGTCGAGCTGGCGAACGAGGGCATGACGATGATCTGCGTCACCCACGAGATGGGATTCGCCCGCAAGGTCGCCCACCGGGTGATCTTCATGGACCATGGCAGCATCATCGAGGACTGCACCAAGATCGAGTTCTTCGAGACCCAGCGCTCGGAGCGCGCCGCCCAGTTCCTCGCCAAGATTTTGCAGCACTGATCCCGGCCCGGATGAGCCGCCGCCCCCTATCCCCACGGTCAGGCCGATCAGAACCTTTGCAGGACAACGGTTCGTCTGCTTTGTTAGGGGAAGATCAGCGTCAGGTGGCAGGACTTGGTATGAGCATGGACATGGACGATTCCAAAGCCGCGACGCCGGCCGCAGCAGGTGCGAATCTGGCCGGTGCAAATTTGGCCGGCGTGAATCTGGCGAGCATGGCCTACCGCACCATCCTGGAGATGATCCTCGACCGCCGCATCCCCAGCGGCGAGGTGATCGTCGAAGACCGGCTGGCCACCGCGCTCAGCATCTCGCGCACGCCGATCCGCGAGGCGCTGGTGCGGCTGGCGAGCGAAGGGCTGATCCGCAAGGAGTTCAACCGCCCCTACCGGGTGCGCGAGGTCTCCAACCGCGAATATTTCCAGAGCATGCGCCTGCGCGAGATCCTGGAGGGGGAGGCCATCGCCGCCGCCGCCTCCAGGGTCGATCCGGTCCGCTTGCAGGCGATGAAGGCCGAGATGCTGCGGCTGCGCGACGAGCCCAAGATCCGCTTCGAGGATCATTGGGCCGCCGACGAGGAGTTGCACACCCTGATCGCCGAGGCGTCCGGCAACGCTGTGCTGGCGCAGATCATCCGCGACCTGCGGGTGACGACGCGCCTGTTCGAGCTGTCCGGCCTGCCGTCGCGCATCCGTCCCGACTGCGACGAGCATCTCGACGTCATCGCCGCGCTGGAGAGCGGCGACCCGGCGGAGGCCAGGGCCGCCATGGAGCGACATATCCGCAGCCTCGCCAAGGATGTGCTGGGCGAGATCGCCAAGAGCTGACGCCTCCGTTCAGCCGCTCACTCCGCCGCCAGACGCTGCGGCGTCGTGGAGCGGAACTGCGCCGGCCAGTCGCGCAAATCCGCCTCCGCCTGGGCCATGGCCTTGTCCTTCACATGGCCATAGCCGCGGATCCGGTCCGGGACGCCGGCGATCCGCACGGCCAAATCCAGCTTTTCCGGGGTGAGGCCGGCCAGCATTTCCGTGATGGCCCGTTCGTAATCCCCGATCAGCCGGCGTTCCGCCCGGCGCTCCGCGGTGCGCCCGAACGGATCGAACGGCGTTCCGCGCAGTCCTTTGAGCCTCGCCAGCACCTTGAACATGGTCAGCATCCAGGGGCCATAGGCACTCTTCTTCAAATGGCCTGTCCGCGCGTCGCGACCCGCAAGCAGGGGCGGAGCCAGATGGAAGCGCAGGCGGAAGCCGGCCTCGAACTGCCCGGCCAGCTGGGCGAGGAAGGCGCCGTCGGTATAGAGGCGGGCGACCTCGTACTCGTCCTTGTAGGCCATCGCCTTGTAGAAGGACCGTGCCACCGCCGCGGTCAGCCGGCTGCTGCCCGGCACCGCCGCCGTCTCGGCCCGGTGGACCCGGTCGACCAGCAGGCGGTAGCGCTCGGCATAAGCCGCGTTCTGGTAGGCGGTCAGCTGTTCGACGCGCCGGGCGATCAGCCCGTCGAGATCGTCGGGTGGCGGAGCGGCCACGCTTGAAGGCTTGGCCGGGTGCGCCGCCGCGAGCGCGCCGGGATCGGCAGCCGCGCGCCGTCCCCAGGCGAATGCCGACCGGTTGCTGGCAACCCCGCTGCCGTTGAGGACGATGGCCTTGTCGATGGCGGCGGCGGACAGCGGAACCAGCCCTTTCTGCCACGCGTAGCCGAGCAGGAAGAGGTTCGCCATGATCGCGTCGCCGAACAGCGCAGTGGCGATGGCGGTGGCGTCCAGCGCATCGACCGCCGCCGGGCCGCCGCAGGCGTCGGCGACCCGGCGAACCAGCAGCGGCAACGACAGCCGCTCCTCCGGGTTGCGGGTGAAGGCGCCGGTGACGGTCTCATGCCGGTTGAGCACCGCGCGGGTACGGCCGGCCTGCATGCGGCTCAGCCCGTCCTCGCCGGCCGCGACCAGCAGATCGCAGCCGAGCACGGCATCGGCGCCGCCGGGGGCGATGCGGGCGGCATGGATTTGGTCGGTCCGATGCGCCAGGACGATGTGCGACATCACCGCACCGCCCTTCTGCGCCATGCCGGTCTGGTCGAGGATGGAGCAGGCCAGCCCCTCCAGATGCGCGGCCATGCCGAGGATCGCGCCGATGGTCACCACCCCGGTGCCGCCGACCCCGGTGACGAGAAGGCGGTAGGGTCGATCCAGCGGCGGTGCCACCGGGTCGGGCAGGGGAGCGGTGTCGGCATCGGGCGTCGGGGCGGCGGCCGGGCGCGCCTTGCGCAGCGTGCCGCCCTCCACCGTCACGAAGGACGGGCAGAAGCCGCTCAGGCAGGAGAAGTCCTTGTTGCAGGAGGACTGGTCGATCGTCCGTTTCGTCCCGAACTCGGTGTCGACCGGCACCACCGACAGGCAGTTCGACTGGGTCGAGCAGTCGCCGCAGCCCTCGCAGACCCGCTCGTTGATGACGACGCGGCGGCCGGGATCGGGCAGCTTGCCGCGCTTGCGGCGGCGGCGCTTCTCGGCGGCGCAGGTCTGGTCGTAGATCAGCGCCGACACGCCCGGCACCTCGCGGAACTCGCGCTGCACGGCGTCGAGATCGTCGCGGTGGTGGATGGTGACATAGGGCGGCAGGCCGGAGGACAGGCCGTACTTCTCCGGCTCGTCGCTGACCAAGGCGATGCGCTGCACCCCCTCGGCGCGCACCTGCCAGGCGATGGCCTGCGGGGTTAGCTGACCGTCGTGGGACTGGCCGCCGGTCATGGCGACGGCGTCGTTGAACAGGATCTTGTAGGTGATGTTCACCCCGCCGGCGACCGCCGCGCGGATGGCGAGCAGACCGGAATGGAAATAGGTGCCGTCGCCGATGTTCTGGAAGATGTGGCGGGTCGGCACGAAGGGAGCCAGCCCGACCCAGTTGGCGCCTTCCGCCCCCATATGGGTGTAGGTCGCGGTGTCACGATCCATCGCCTGCGACATCCAGTGGCAGCCGATCCCGGCATGGGCCCGCGAGCCCTCCGGCACCTTGGTCGAGCTGTTGTGCGGGCAGCCGGAACAGAAATAGGGCGTGCGCTTGGCAACCGGGCCACCGGGGCGGGGGCCGGGGGCAGTGTTGTTTTCAAGGCGGCCGAGCGCGTCGGCGTCCACCTCCACGCCGCAGCGGGCGAGGCGCCGTGCGATGGCCGTGGCGATTTCGGCGACCGACAGCTCGTCGTGGGAACGCAGCAGGGGGACCCCGGACTCGTCATGCTTGCCGGTGACGCGCGGGCGCCGGTCCGCCGGCAGGCCGTAGAGGATGTCCTTGATCTGGCCCTCGATCAGCGGCCGCTTTTCCTCCACCACCAGGATCTCGTCGAGGCCGGCGGCGAAGCTGCGCAGGCTGTCCGGTTCCAGCGGCCAGGGCACCGCCACCTTGAAGACGGCGATGCCGAGTGCCGCCGCCCGGTCCTCGTCGATGCCGAGTTCCGCCAGGGCCTGCCGGACGTCGAGATAGGCCTTGCCGGCGGTGACGATGCCGAAGCGCGCCCCGCCGCCGCCGCTGCCCAGCGCCACGCGATTCAGGCCGTTGGCGCGGACATAGGCCAGCGCCGCCGGGATCTTGTGCAGGTGCAGGCGGGCCTCCTGCTCCTGCGGGCTGTCCGGCCAGCGGATGTTGAGGCCGCCGGGCGGCAGGACGAGGTCGGCGGGGTCCCGGATGACGGGGAGGGCCGGGTCGAGGGTCATCGAGACGCTGCGGTCGGTCAGGTCGGCCGTCACCTTCATGGCGGTCCAGCAGCCTGACAGGCGCGACAGCGCCCAGCCATGCAGCCCGTATTCGATCATCTCCGGGATGCCGGACGGGCTCAGGATCGGCATCATCGCATCGACCAGCGCATATTCGCTCTGGTGCGAGGTCGTCGAGGATTTGCAGGTGTGGTCGTCGCCGGCCAGCACAAGCACGCCGCCCCGCCCGGCCGAACCGGCAAGGTTGGCGTGGCGGAAGGCGTCGCCGGTGCGGTCCACCCCCGGCCCCTTGCCGTACCACAGGCCGAAGACGCCGTCCCAGTCCGGCTTGTCCTGCAGATGGATCTGCTGGCTGCCCCAGAGCGCGGTGGCGGCCAGATCCTCGTTGACGCCGGGAACGAAGCGGATGTCGTGGGCGTCCAGGAAGCTCCGCGCCCGGCCCATCTCCATGTCGATGGTGCCGAGCGGCGAGCCGCGGTAGCCGCTCACCAGTCCGGCGGTGCGCAGGCCGGCGGCGCGGTCGCGCCGTTTCTGGAGCAGCGCCATCCGCACCAGGGCCTGCGTGCCGTTCAGGAACACGCGGCCGTGTTCGGCCAGATACTTGTCGTCCAGGGTCACCGCGCCCGTCATCACCACGCCGTCCGGCATGTGCGTCCTCCCTCGGTGTCATTGTGTGTTCTGAAGTGTACACACTTTGTCGAGAGGGTCAACGCCGGTTCTGGGGCCGGTTCCGGAGAAGGGGTGCCGCAGCGGCTTTTGCCGCTGTCCGGGCCGGCTCAGCTGGCCATGCGGCCCATGTAGATGCGCGCAAGCCCTTCCTTCATGGCGGACACCGCGTCGGCCACGCTGATGCCGATATGGTCCGACATGCAGGCCACGGCGCGGTCGCGGTCGCGCGCCTTCAACGCTTCGGCAATCGCCAGATGCTCGTCGAAGGTGGTGGTGCGGCGCAGCGGGTTCTCAATCTCGATGCGGCGGACGAAGCGGATCCGCGCGTTGATGCTCTCCAGCATGCGGACCAGTTCGGGATTGCCGCCCATCGCGGCGATGCGGATGTGGAACTCCTCGTCGCGGCTGGTCAGCTCCTCGGCGTCCATCGCCGCGCGGTTCGCCCGCACGCCGTTCCAGAAATCCATCAGTTCGGCGATGCGGACGTCGCTGGCGCGCTCGGCGGCGAGTTCGACGCTCAGCCGTTCCAGCGACGCCCGCACCTCGAACAGGCCGATGATCTGCTCGGCGTCGAAGGGGCGGCAGTAGAAGCCCTTGTTGGGCACCAGCGTGATCAGTCCTTCGATCACCAGCCGGTTCAGCGCCTCGCGCACCGGCGTCCGGCTGACGCCCAGGGTGGCGGCCAGCTCCACCTCGTTGATCCGCTGTTCCGGCCGGAATTCGAAATTCACCGCCATGCGCTGGATCGCGGCATAGACGCGGTTGACGCTGTCGGCGGCGCGCGGCGCGGGAGCCGCCTTGATGGTCTTCTTGCGCGGGGTTCCCGCCATGATCGTCCTATGTGCTTCCTGCGGTGCCGGTGGGACAACACCCGAATGCCGATGCCGGGTTCCGGTGGTGGAGTTTCCGGCGACGCACCGTTGCGGCGCGTCGCGCGGGACCATAGCACCGGTGGAATATGCAGGCCAGTATACACAACTGCGACCGATTGGGCGGGACGGGGAAGGTCAATGCGCCGGGCCGGCTCCCAGATAGAGCTGGCCGACCGTTTCGTCCTCCAGGATCTCGCGGGCGGTGCCCTCGCGGTGGACCCGCCCCATCACCAGCACATAGGCGCGGTCGGAGACCTCCAGCGATTCCGCCGCGTTCTGCTCGACCATCAGGACAGAGACGCCCTCGCGGTCGCGGATGCGGCGGATGTGGGCGAACAGCTCGTCCATCATCAGCGGCGACAGGCCGGCCGACGGCTCGTCGAGCAGCAGGTGGCGCGGCCCCGGCATCAGCGCACGGGCCAGCGCCAGCATCTGCCGCTCGCCGCCCGACAGGCTGTCGGCCCGCGCCCCGGCCTTGCGGCCGAGGTTCGGGTAATGCTCCAGCAGCTGTTCGAGCCGGGCCCTGCGGGCGGCCGGCGCGACGAACTGGCCGCCCAGCTCCAGGTTCTCGCGGATGGTCAGCGGCCCGAAGATGTTGTCGAGTTGCGGCACATAGGCGACGCCGCAGTCGCGGATCCGCCGGTGCACCGGGATGCCGGCGAGGTCGCGGCCGTCGGCGACCACCCGGCCGGCGCGCGGGCGGAGCTGGCCGACGACGGTCTTCAGCAAGGTCGATTTTCCCGACCCGTTGGGACCGAGGATGGTGACGATCTCCCCCGGCTGCACCGTGATGGACAGGCTGTTCAGGATGTCGGCGTCCGGCACGTAGCCGGCGCGCACCTCGTGCACGGAAAGCGTCATGCTCTGGCTCCACTGGCTTTGGCGCCGGCCGGTCCACCGGCAACGACCCGCAGCGGGACGCCGGGCCGGCGGCGGCCGAGATAGGCTTCGACCACCTGCTGGTTGCCGCTCAGCTCGTCGGGGCGGCAATTGGCGATCACCGCCCCCTTGTCCAGCGCGAGGCAGCGGTCGCACAGGTCGCCGATGAAGCCCATGTCGTGCTCGACGATGACCAGTGCTGTGCCGCCCTCGCGGATGCGGCGCAGATGATCGGCCATGCGCCGGCGCAGCGACGGGTTGACGCCGGCCGTCGGCTCGTCGAGCAGCAGCACCGCCGGGTCGTCCATCAGCGCCACCGCCAGCCCGAGCAGCTTCTGCTGGCCGCCCGACAGGCCGCCGGCCGGGTGGTCGGCAAGGCCGGCGAGGTCGACCTCGGCCAGCAGCCCCATCGCCTTGCCGATGAAGGCCGCCTCCTCGCGCCGCACCCTGCCCGGCATCAGCAGCGAGCGCCAGGGCGAGGTGCCGGCCGGCAGCCGTCCGCCGGCCAGCATCACCTCCAGCACCGACATGCGGGCCGGCAGCTTGGGAAGCTGGAAGGTGCGGCGCAGGCCGAGCCGGCTCGGCTGCCAGGCGCGCCGCGCGCGGACCGCGGTGCCGTCGAAGCGGATCTCGCCGCTGGTCGGGGCGAGGAAGCCGCTCAGCAGGTTGAGCAGGGTGGTCTTGCCGGAGCCGTTGGGGCCGACCAGACCGACGATCTCGCGGGGCCCGATTTCCAGGCTGACATGGCTGACCGCGGTCAGCCCGCCGAAGCTGCGGGTGACGTCATGGGCGCTGAGCATGGTGCCTCCGCAGCCGTTCGGGGACCAGCCCCTGGGGTTTCAGCATCAGGACGGCCAGCACGATCGAGCCGATGGCAAAGACGCGCAGGCTGCCGGTCAGGTCGGACGGAAGGGCGACGACATCCTTCAGGAAGGGAATGCCGGCATAGAGCGTGGTGACCAGCAGGGCGCCGACCACCGCCCCCGCCACGTTGCCCAGCCCGCCGAGCACCACCATCGTCCAGATCAGGAAGGTCTCGAAGGGCAGCAGCTGGTCCGGCCCGATGAAGGCGAGGTAGAGGGTGTAGAGCCCGCCGGCCAGCCCGGCCATCGCCCCGCCGATGGCCAGAACCTTCACCTTGCAGGTGACGATGTCGTGGCCGAGCGCGGTGGCAAGGTCGGGATTCTCCCGCATCAGCCGCAGCACGCGGCCGAACTGGGTTTCCCCGAGCCGCCGCGCCACAAGCGCGGTGCCGAGCAGCAGCAGAGCCGCCAGCGCCAGGGTGGCAAGCGCGCGCGCCATGCCGTCGAGACCGGGGAACAGTCCGCCGATGCCGCCGATGCCCTGCGGACCGCCGGTCAGCCAATCCTCGTTGAGGGCGACCAGCCGCACCAGCTCGGCGACCGCCAGCGTCGCCAGCGCCCAGTATTCGGCGGCGAGGTCGCGGCCGAGACGGCCGATGGCGAAGCCGCCGAGTGCCGCCGCAGCCATGCCGGCGGGCAGGGCGGCCGGCCAGGGCAGCCCGGCGCGGGTCAGGATGGCGACCGCGTAGGCGCCGATGCCGAACAGCGCGATCTGGCCGAAATTCAGCAGGCCGCTGGTGCCGGCCTGGAGGTTGAGGCTGACTGCGGCGATCCCGAAGATCGCCGACATGATCAGCACATGCAGGCAGAACTCAAGCACGGCGTCCTCCCCGGCTCAGCAGCCCTTCCGGGCGGTACACGAGGGTCATGACGATGAGCGCGAAGCCGATGCCGGTCAGGTAGCCGAGCGGCAGGTAGCGCGGCCCGTCGGCGGCGAGCAGGCCGAAATCGATGCGCATCACCAGCGTCTCGGCGAGCGCGATGGCGAAGGCGCCGATCACAGCACCCGGCAGGCTGCCGAGCCCGCCGACGATGGCGGCGGCGAAGACCGGCAGCAGCAGCATCTGCCCCATGCCGATGTCGAGCTGGGTGACCAGCGCCAGCAGAATGCCGCCGATGCCGGCCAGCGTGCCGCCGAGGAAGACGGTGACCAGCGTGACGCGGCGGGCGTCGATGCCCGACGCGGTGGCCAGCGCCGGGTTGGCGGCGATGGCGCGGATCGAGCGCCCGAGCGGCGTCAGTCGCAGCATCGCGAAGAAGCCGACCAGGCAGACGGCGGTGATGGCGATGGCGGCGATCTGCAGATCGGACAGGATGGCGCCCCACAGATCGTGCGGCGGGGTCAGCGGCGTGTCGAACTGCTGCGGCCGGGTGCCGAAGACCGCCTGCAGGCCGGCGCGCAGCATCATGGCGATGGCGAGCGAGCCGATCAGCGCGCTGGCCGGACCGACTCCGGCGAGCCGTTCGAAGGCGAAGCGGTGCAGCAGCATCGCCGCCAGCCCGGCGGCGAGCGCCCCGGCGATGGCGGCGCCGACCAGCCCGCCGCCGGGAAACAGGGCGGCCACGGCCAGTGCCACCGCCGCACCCAGCGGGGCCATTTCGACATGGGCGACGTTGGGGAAGCGGCTGACGCCGTAGGACAGGTTGAGGCCGAGCGCGATCAGGGCGAGGTCGCTCGTCCGGATCAGGGTGTCGATCAATATCTGGATCACAGGACATGTCTCCGGTCGGGCGGGGCAGGGGCCCCGGCCGGGCGGCCGGGGAACCCTTCGCGTGCGGGAGGTCCGATCTGGGGCGGCGGCTACTTGGCGGCCGTCTTCAGCTCGCCGCCTTTGTAGGAGACGACGATGTAGGGCTGGGTCTTGCGCTGGCCCTGGGCGTCGAAGGCGATGGGCCCGGTGGCCCCGGCATAGTCGCCGAGCGCGGCGAGCGCCTCGCGGATCCTGGCGGGTTCGGCGCTGCCGGCCTTGTTGATCGCGGCGGCGGCCATCATCACCGCATCGTAGGTGTAGCCGCTGAAGGTGGTGGCGAACTCCTTGCCGAACTTCTTCTTGTAGGCGTCGCGGTACCAGGCGCCGTCGGGGCCGACATAGTTGACCTCCATGCCCATCTGGCCCTCGACCGTCTCCGGCCGGGAATCGGCGGTGCACATCGACAGGTAGATGCCGAACCAGGGGGTCTTCGACAGGCCGAGCTCGAAGGCTTCGCGGTTGATCGTCGCCGCCTCCTGGCCGTAGCCGGAATAGATGATGACGTCGGGCTTGGCGGCGGCGATGCGCTGCAATTCGCGCCGGTAGTTCGACTGCCCCTCGGTGAAGAGCAGGTTGGCGACAATCTGGCCGCCCAGCGCCTCGAAGGCCGCCTTGGTCTCGGCATAGACGCCCTGGCCGTAGGCGTTGTTGGGGGCGAGGAAGACCGCCTTGCGGTGGCCCATCCCGTAGACCGCCTGGGCGGTGAATTTCCCGGCGACGTCGTCCAGCCCGATGGTGCTGAAGGAGCGGTCGCCGATGGTCTTGATCGCCGGCGAGGAGGAACCGGGGTTGATGTGGACGATCCCCTCGCGCTGGAGATACTGGCCGACCGGGATGGTGTTGCCCGAGGAATATTCGCCGATCACCACCGGGGTCTTCGACACCGACACCAGCTTGCGCGCCGCGTCGATGGCGCTCTGCGCCCGGCCACCGGAATCCTCGACCGCCACCGCCAGCTTGCGGCCGAGCACGCCGCCGTCGGCATTGACCTTCTCCACCGCCAGTTCGATGCCGCGGCGCTGGTCCTCGCCGATGGTGGCGCTGGCCCCGCTCAGCGGCAGGACCGCGCCGAGCGTCACCGTGTCCTGTGCCCGCGCCGCACCGCTGCCCAGCATCGCCAGCGCCGCCGCGCCCAGCAGCGCGACCCCCGCCGAACGCCGCGTTATGCGTCCGGTCATGCCCTTGGCCGGGCCGTGGGTCGGGCCGCGGGTGGGGCCGTTCATCCTTGCCATCGCACATCTCCCTGACGGTGAATGTTAATCTGAATGACAATCTGTATACACTTAAGCGTATCGCCGCTTTTGACATGGCGTCAACGACTTTGTTCATGGGGCGAACATTTGTGCAGTTGCACAGGAATCGGGCCCGATTTTTGGGCGGTGCAGCAAGGAATAAAATTGTGTGGACTATTCTGTATACAGTTGCGTATCGTGCGAATGGAAGGCGGTGCCGCCTCCCGGCCCGCCGGTTTTCCGGGAGAGAATCATGAGCATCCAGCGTATCGAGGTCGGCCCGCGCATGAGCCAGGCCGTCGTCTGCGGCGGTCTGGTCTACACGGCGGGCGTGGTGGCGCTGCGGGCGCCGGGCGCCCCGGTGGCCGAGCAGACCACCGACATCCTCGGCAGGATCGACGAGCTGCTGGCTGCCGCCGGCACCGACAAAACGAAGCTGCTGACCGCCACCATCTGGCTCGCCGACATCGCCGGCTTCGCCGAGATGAACGGGGTGTGGGACGCCTGGGTGGCGCCGGGCAACACGCCGGTGCGCGCCTGCGTCGAGGCCAGGCTCGCCGCCCCGCAATTCACCGTGGAAATCCAGGTGACCGCGGCGCTGTGACCGCTCCGGCCAGGGAGGCGCTCAGGCCAGGGAGGCGTTCATGCCAAGGAGGCGTTCATGAAGGTCATCGTGATGGGCAGCGGGGTCGTCGGCGTGACGACGGCCTACTGCCTTCTCAAGGATGGACACGAAGTCACCGTCGTCGAGCGGCATGACGGCGCCGCCGACGAGACCAGCTTCGCCAATGCGGGGCTGGTGGCGCCGGGGCACGCCTATACCTGGGCGTCGCCGAAGGCTCCGAAGATCCTGCTGAAATCGCTGTGGCGCAACGATCAGGCATTGCGCTTCCGGCTGCGGCTGGATCCGGCGCTGTGGGCCTGGTCGCTGAAGTTCCTCGGCAACTGCCGGTCGGACCGGGTGGCGGTCAACACCGCCCGCAAGGTGCGGCTCAGCCTTTATTCGCAGGACATGCTGCATCGGGTGGTCGAGGACACCGGGGTCGCCTTCGACGGCGCCAAGGGCGGGCTGCTCTATCTCTACCGCAGCCCGGCGGCCTTCGACGCCGGTGTCGCCAAGATGAGGATCCTGACCGACAACGGCCTGCCGCTGGAGGTGGTCGACCGCGACCGCGCCGCCGCCATCGACCCGGCGCTGTCGGCCACCAAGGACCGCATCGTCGGCGGCATCTACGCCCCGTCCGACGAGAGCGGCGACGCCCGGCTGTTCACCCGCAACCTCGCGGACTGGTGCGCGGAACGGGGCGTCCGCTTCCTCTACGGCACGACGATCCGCGGCGTCGAGACCGCCGCCGGCGAGGTGACCGGGCTGGTCACCGACAAGGGCACGCTGACTGCCGACGCCTATGTGCTGGCAATGGGCTGCCAGAGTGCGGCACTGGCGAAGCCGCTCGGCCTGTCGCTGCCGATCTACCCGATCAAGGGCTATTCGGTCACCGTGCCGGTGGCCGGGCGCAACAACACGCCGCGCATCGGCGGGGTGGACGAAGAGAATCTCGTCGCCTACGCGCCGATGGGCGACCGGCTGCGCATCACCGCGACCGCCGATTTCGCCGGCTACGACAAGCGCCACAGCCCGGCCGACTTCCAGGCCATGCTGGCGGCGGCGCGCGATCTGTTCCCGGATGCGGCCGACTACAGCCGGCCCAGCTATTGGGCGGGCTTGCGGCCGATGACGCCGGAGGGAACGCCGATCTTCGGTCGCGGGCGCCAGCGCAACCTGTTCCTCAACACCGGACACGGCCACATGGGCTGGACCATGTCCTGCGGGTCGGCCCGCATCACCGCCGACCTGATCGCCGGCCGCACCCCGGCCATCCCGCTCGACGGCATGCAGGCCGTCCACTGACAGGCGCGCGGGCGGCGTCACAGCCGTGCCGGTGCGTCCGCGCCCGCGCCACTCCTCCGCGATACTGGGAGAACCCCCGACATGGATACCAACGTCACCGTCGCCGAGGATGGCGCCGGTTCCCCGGCCGCCACCCTGGTGCTTCCCTTCGCCACCGATGGCGGCCTCGCCGCCCGCGCTGCCATCGGGCTTCTGGTGCTCGCCACCGACCAGACCATCGAGCATGAATGGCGCTTCCTGCTCGGGGAGCCGGGGGTTGCCGTCTACAATGCGCGCCTGTGGAACGACAAGGAGATCGCGCCGGAAACGCTGGCGCGGATGGAGCAGGACATCGCACCGACGACCCGGCTGATCCTGCCCGGGCTGGAGTTGGATGTCGTCGCCTTCGGCTGCACGTCGGGCAGCATGGTGATCGGTCCCGAGCGTGTCCGCGAGCGCATCCGCGAGGCGCGGCCGGGCATCGCCACCACCACGCCGGTCGAGGCGGTGGATGCCGCGCTCGGCTCCCTCGGCGCGCGGCGCATCGGTCTCGTTGCGCCCTACCAGCGCCGCGTCGGCGAAGCGATGCGCGATTACTTCGTGAAGGCCGGTTACGAGGTGCCGGTGCTGGCGATCTTCGACGAACCCGACGATACCATCGCGGCGCGCATCGCCCCTGCCGCCATCGCCACGGCGGTGGCGCAGGCCGCCGCCCACCCGGAGGTGGACGCCGTGTTCGTTTCCTGCACCAGCCTGCGTGTCGCCGAGGCGGTCGAAGCCTTGGAGGCACGCACCGGCAAGCTGGTCACCTCGAGCAACCATGCGCTGGCGTGGCACAGCCTGCGCCTTGCCGGCGTCACGGATGTGCTGGAGGGCCGGGGGAGGCTGTTCCGCACCCCGCTGCGCTAGACAAGGCGGTGCGCCGGCGGTCTCCGCTTGCGGCAGCGTGGCCAGGGACGACTTGATGGGAAAGGCGGCGAACCAATCTCTGACCCCAGAGGTCGCCATCCCAGGGCCGCCCAAGAGGAGACCGCTGCAATGGCCGAAACCGCCGCAGGCCGCTTCACCACCGGTTCGCCGATGCGCCATGTGATGGTGATGACCGCCACCGGCTCGGTCGGGCTGATCGCGGTGTTCGCTGTCGATCTGCTGAACCTGTTCTACATTTCACTGCTGGGCGAACGGGAGCTGGCGGCGGCGGTGGGCTTCGCCGGCACCGTCCTGTTCCTGCAATCGTCGCTGTGCATCGGGCTGTCGATCGGCGCCGGAGCGCTGGTCGCACGCGCCATCGGCGGCGGCCGGCGCGCGGAGGCGGCGAGGCTGGCGGGCTCCAGCCTGATTCTCACCGCACTGGTCGCCGCAGCGGTCGGCCTGCTGACCCTGCCGCTGCTGGGACCGGCGATGGATCTGCTGGGCGCCAGGGGAGCCACCAGGGATCTTGCCGTCGGCTATCTGACCATCCTGTCGCCGACCCTGCCGCTGCTCGGCCTCGGCATGGGCTGTTCGGCGATGCTGCGGGCGCAGGGCGATGCGCGCCGCGCCATGACCGTCACGCTCTATGCGGCGCTGTTCACCGCGGCGCTGAACCCGCTCCTGATCTTCGGCCTGCGGCTGGACCTGACCGGTGCGGCGGTGACGGTCGTGCTGTCGCGCTGCCTGCTCGCCGCCGTCGGCTGGCACGGCGTGGCGCGGGTTCACCGGCTGCTCGCCGCCCCGGGCTGGACCGGCCTGCTGAAGGATGCCGGGACCCTGGCCGGCATCGCCGGCCCGGCGGTCCTCACCAATCTCGCCACCCCGGTCGCCGGCGTTTATGTCACCACCAGCATGGCGCGTTTTGGCGATGCGGCAATCGCCGGGGCCGCCATCGTCGACCGCATGGTTCCGGTCGCCTTCGGCACCATCTTCGCCCTGACCGGCGCAGTCGGCCCGATCCTGGCGCAGAATCTGGGTGCCGGCCGCCCCGACCGGGTGCGGGCGACCCTGCGGGCCAGCCTGGCGCTGATCGTCGTCTGGGTGCTGGCGGTCTGGCTGGGCCTGTTCCTTGCCCGCGATCTGGTGGTGAGCGCCTTTTCCGCCGAGGGCGTGTCGGCCGATCTGGTCCGCCTGTTCTGCACCGCGGTGGCCGGCGGGTTCCTGTTCGTCGGCTTCCTGTTCGTCGGCAACGCCGCCTTCAACAATCTGGGCTTTCCCCTGCTGGCGACCGGGTTCAACTGGGGCAGGGCGACGCTGGGGACCATGCCGTTCGTCGCGGTCGGCGGCTGGCTGGGCGGGGCGCCGGGGGTGCTGATCGGACAGGCGGCGGGATCGGTGCTGTTCGGCATCGCGGCGGTCCTGGTGGCGTTCCGGGTGACCGGGCGGCTCGGCCGGAGCGGAGGCGGCCCGGCACCGGAGGCCGTGGCGGTGCCGGCCGACGTTCCGCTGTCCGGCAAGGCGGCGGTCGCGCTGGCCGTGCAGGTCAACCGGCCGTGAGGCGGCATCGCTTACCCGGCACCCGGCTTGCTCTTCCCTGTCCGTGACTCCGACAGCCTCGCCCTGCGTTGGGTGAAATATTGTGCCGGCGTGCTTCCCAGAGCCTTCTTGAACATCGTGATGAAGGCGTTGACCGACTCGTAGCCGAGCGTGTCCGCCACTGTCTGCACCGCAGCCCCGCCGGCCAGTTCGCGAAGCGCCACGACAAGGTGCAACTGCTGCCGCCAGCGTCCGAAGGTCAGGCCCGTCTCGCGGAGCATCAGGCGGGCCAGCGACCTCTCGCTCATCGCGACGCGCCTGGCCCAGTCCCCCAGGGTGCTGCGGTCGGACGGTTCGAGCGTCAGGGCGTCGGCAATCGCCCGGATCTTCGGATCGTTGGAGATGGGCAGGTTGAAGTGTTCGCGCGGCATTCCGGCCAGTTCGTCCAGCGTCACCCGTGCAAGCCGGGCGGCATGGCTGTCCGGCAGATAGTCCAGAACCTCGCCGGTCAGCCGGTTGACCAGTTCCCGCACCAGCGGAGAGATCGACAGGGTGCAGCAGACCTCGGGCAGGTTTGCCGCTCCCGGCTCGACGAACAGGTAGCTGAGCCGGGCATTCGCCGTCGTTCTGACGCTGTGCGGCATGCCGCCCGGAATCCACACGCCGCAATCGGGCGGCACGATCCAGATCTCGTCGTCCGCGGTGCAGGTGACGGCGCCATGCAGCGCCAGAATCAGCTGTCCCCGCCGATGCACATGCACCGGCACTTCCGCCTCGTATTCCGCGAAGTCGAGCAGGCGTGCGACGGCGGGCCGGTCCGCAAGATCGGGGTCGAAGACGGAAACGGCGGACCGTGACCCGGACATCGCATTTGGCATGGTCGGTTTTGGCATGATTAAGGGATTTTTTGACAGGATACCTAATTTATCTGATTGCGCAACGCGCCGATACTCGCGGGCATGAGAACCCACTCTCCTTCGAACCGGCTCCTGACGGCCACCGGGATCGCGCTCCTGCGGACGGATGCGGACGCGCTGCTCTTCTCGGCGAAAAGCTTCGCCGCGGCGATGCTGGCCTATTACATCGCGCTGCGCGCAGGGGTGCCGAAACCCTCCTGGGCCATCGTCACCGTCTACATCGTTTCGCAGAACTCGGCCGGCGCGTCGCTCAGCCGCGGCGTCTACCGCTTCGCGGGCACGATTGTCGGTGCGGCGGCGACCGTGGCGATCATCCCCTGTTTCGTGAACGATCCGCTTGTCTGCAGCGTGGTCCTCGCCGGCTGGATCGGCCTGTGCCTCTATTTCTCGCTGCTCGACCGCACCGCGCGGGCCTACGCCTTCGTTCTGTCCGGCTACACCGCCAGCCTGATCGGCTTTCCCGGCGTGTTCAATCCCGCCGCCATCTTCGATACGGCGTCGGTGCGGGTCCAGGAGATCTCCATCGGAATCCTCTGCGCCGTCCTGGTCCATCGCTTCGTCCTGCCGAAGCGCATGACCGGCCAGTTCACCGCCAAGCTGTCGGCGACGCTGCGGGACGCCCGCCGGCTGGCGGGCGATGCGCTCCGCGGAAGCTCCGGGTCGGAGATCCGCCGCGACCGCGACCGGCTCGCCGGCGATCTTCTCGCCCTGCAAGGGCTGGCCGGTCACCTGCCCTACGATCCGGTCCCGGTGGCGCCGAGCCGCGAGACGCTGCACCTGATCCATGACCGGCTTGCGCGGCTGCTTCCGCTCGCGACGGAGGTCGGGGACCGCATCCATGCGCTGCGCAGCGGAGACTGCGGCCTGCCCGACGAACTGGCCAACGAGCTGGCCGCGCTGCTGGATGAGACGGGGCGTTGGCTCGCTGCTGCCGATGCGGCCGGGCGGGATGCCGTCGGGATCCGGCTGATCGACCGCGCCCGGACGCTGCGGACACGCATCGCCGCGGAGGCGGCGACGGCCGGCGACAGGCTCGCGGCCAACCTCGCCGGCCACCTCGCCGAGATGATCGGCCTGCTTCACGAGTGCGACCGGCTTGGACGGATCGTCGGACGGAGCAGCGCCCGGACCGCCATTGCCGCCACCATGCTGCCGGACGCCGCATCGCACCGCCGCGCCGGGCGCGCGACGGGCTATGTCTATCACCGCGACCCCTGGATGGCCGCCTGGAGCGCGCTGGGCGCGGTCGCCGGCATCGTCATCGGCTGTGCGTTCTGGATCTGGTCGGCCTGGCCGGAGGGCGGACTGGCGGTGTCGATCCTCGGCGTCTGCTGTGCCCTGTTCGGCAACGTCGACACGCCGGCGCCGAATGTCGTCAAATACATGACCGGCTCGGTCGTCGGGGTGGCGGTCAGTCTGGTCTACAGCTTCGCCATCCTGCCCCGCGTGACGGATTTCGCCGGTCTCGCCGTGGTGCTGGCACCGGCCTTCCTGGTCGCCGGCTCGCTGCAAGCCCGGCCGCCGACGACCTACATGGCGCTCGGCATCACTTTGACGATCCCGATCCTGTCGGGGCTGGGCGCCAGCTATGCCGGCGACTTTGCCGGGTCGCTCAACAGCGTCGTCGCGCTGTTCGCGGCAACGGGATTTGCCGTCGTCAGCATGAGCCTGTTCCAGACCATCCCGGTCGATGCGGCAATCGGCCGGCTGCTTCGGCTGAACCGGCGGGATGTCAGGCGGCGGGCCCTGGGCGGCGCACCCGACGAGGCGCTCTGGACGAGCCTGATGATCGACCGGACGGCGCTGCTGCTGCCGAGGCTCCGGCTGTCCGGGGCATCCTACCCGGATGTGCTCGACGACACCCTGCACCATCTGCGCGTCGGTCACGCCGCCGGCCGGTTTCATCGGGCGATCCGGCATCTCGACGGCAAGGGCGGCGCCAGTGACGGTGAGATCGCTTATGACGGGTACGAGCTTCTCACCGCGATTGCCCTGCGCTTCGGCCCCGGATACCGGGCGGGACCTTCCGATACCATCGCTCTGCACCGGCGCATCGAAGCGCTGATGGCGCGGATCGCCGACCGCGCTCTGCTGCTCGACCTGCTCATCGACCTCCGGTTCGCCCTCGGTCCGGGCGGTGCGGTGACTTGGGAGAACGACCGGGAGAACGACCCATGATCCTCGATCTCGACCTCGGGGGCGTCTTCCTCCCCGGTCTGCTGGTGCTTGCCCTGGCGGCGCTTGCCGGCACCGTCGCGCTGGTCCGTCTTTTCGCGGCTGCGGGGCTCTTCCGCCTGACCGCCAGCCGGCCGCTCGTCGAACTCGCCACCTTCGCCCTCCTCTACGGCCTGCTTTTGCAGGCTCTGCCCTCCAGCGGAACATTCCAATGAAAGCTGTGCTGTCCCTGCTCGGGCGCTATGCCCTGACCCTTTGCTTCGGCACGGCTGCCGCTGTCGTGGCGTTGCAGGTGTGGAACCGTCACGAGCAGACACCGTGGACGCGGGATGCCCGGGTGAGCGCGGAGGTGGTCCAGATCGCGCCGGAGGTCTCCGGGACCGTGGGCACCGTCTCCGTCGCCGACAACCAGTATGTGCATCGGGGCGATGTCCTCTATGCGATCGACGCCAGACGGTTTTCGCTCGCGGTGGCGTCCGCACAGGCCGAGGCCGAAGCCCGGCGCCAGGACATGCTTGTCCGGCAGGCGGCGGCGCGGCGGCGAAGCCAGCTCCGCGAGGTCATCTCGCAGGAGGATGTACAGCAGACGGCCGGTGCCGCGGCACAGGCGGCGGCGACCTATGACGGCGCGGTGGCGGCGCTCGATCTCGCCAAGCTCAACCTCGCGCGGGCGACGATCCGGGCGCCGGTCGACGGGTATGTCACCAATCTGCGGCTGCGGCCCGGCGACTATGCCACGGCCGGCGTGACGAAGATCGCCATCCTCGACGCCACCAGCTTCTGGATCACCAGCTATTTCGAGGAAACCAAGCTGCGGCGGATCCGTGTCGGCAGCCCGGCGCGGATCATGCTGATGGGCTTCGATGAACCGCTGTCCGGCCATGTCGAGAGCATCGGCCGGGGCATCGAGGACAGCAACGGAACGCCCGGCCACCTCGGCCTGCCGAACGTCGAGCCCACCTTCAGCTGGGTCCGCCTCGCCCAGCGCATCCCGGTGCGCATCCACATCGACCGGGTGCCGCCCGGCGTCGAACTGGCGGCGGGGATGACGGCGACCGTCGCCATCGGGTCCGGGACGGACTCCAGCGCGCTGTGACCGGCCGCGCCGGATGTCGTGTCGGATGTCGCGAGTGCGGTTTCAAGGCGGCGGGGGCAGCCGGCCGCGGGCGATTTCGACCGGGTAATCGGCGAAGAAGACCGGAAAGGTGCCATGCTCGGCGCTCCCCAGCATGGCGACATACCACCCGGCATAGGCCCAGTCCGCACCCTGGCCGTCGCGGGCGATCCCGGGAAACCGCTCGACGAACTTCGCGGCGAGATGGCGGGCGGAATCCTGCGCCGAATCCTCCCATCCGAAATAGCGGTCCTTCTGGCCGGTGCTGTAGCTGGCGACCTGCCGGCTCCAATCGAGCGGCTCCCATCCGTTCGGGGCCACATTGCCCGCCGGCGTGACGTGGCAGCGCCAATGGCATCCGGACGGGGCCATGCCGGGCGCGATCCTGAGGCGCTGGTACCCGACCTTGTGAAGCTCGCCCACCATGGCGAGCAGGCGGCCGGCCCAGCGGATGGCCGGATCGGTGGGCGGAGACAGCGACACCGGCATGACTTGTGCCCCGTCCATCCGCATCTCCTTCCAATAATTGGCCGATCACCGATTCAGCCATCGCCGTTCCGGCCTTGCAAGCCTCCCGGGACAGCCCGGCCCCCGACCGTCAAGCGGCGGTTCCCCGTTTCGGAGAACCGCCCCGAACGTCTTTCAGATCGCTCCGAGACGGGCATGGGAGCTGGACGCCTCCTCGACGGCCGCCGGCCTGATGCGGAACCATGCCGCATAGAGTGCGGGGAGGAAGAGCAGGATCAGCACGGTGCCAACCGCGGTGCCGCCGATCAGCGTGTAGGCCATCGACCCCCAGAAGACGGAATGGGTAAGGGGGATGAAGGCCAGCACGGCGGCAAGGGCGGTCAGGATCACCGGCCGCGTGCGTTGCACCGTGGCCTCGATGACGGCGTGATAGTCGTCGAGGCCGGCGGCCCGGTTCTCCTTGATCTGTTCGGTCAGGATCAGCGTGTTGCGCATCAGGATGCCGGCCAGACCGATCAGGCCCAGGATGGCGTTGAAGCCGAAGGGCTGGTTGAAGGCGAGCAGCATGGGCACGACGCCGACGAGGCCGAGCGGTGCCGTCAGCAGGACCATCGCCATCGTCGAGAAGGACCGCACCTGCAGCATGACGAAGACCAGCATGGCGGCGATCATGACAGGAAAGACCTTGCCCAGCGCCGTGTTGGCCTTGACGGATTCCTCGATCGATCCGCCCATTTCGATGCGGTAGCCGGGCGGAAGCGAGGCGATCAGCGGCTGAAGCGCCGCCATGATCTGCTTGGAAACCTCCGGCGGCTGGGTCGCCTCGTCATAGTCCGAGCGGATCGTGATGACCGATGTCCGGTCCCGGCGCTTCATGATCGGCTCTTCCAGGCGGATCTCGGCATGGCCGATCTGGTCGAGCGGGATCTGCTGGCCGCTCCGGCTCGTCAGCGAGAAATCGGCCAGACGCGCCGGATCCAGCCGCTCGCCGCCGGCGCTGCGCGCCACGATGGGAACATTGCGGATGTCCTCGCGGACCTGGGTGACGGCGATCCCGGTGAGCAGGAACTGAAGCTGCTGGCCGACTTCGGCCGGAGAGAGGCCAATGAGGTTCAGGCGGTCCTGGTCGGGCGTGAAGCGGAGCACGGGCGTGCGGTTGCCCCAATCCCGGCTGGCCTGCCGCACATCCGGAACGCTCCGCATGATGGCGAGGGCCTTTTCGGAAATGCCGTAGAGCTGCGACGGGTCCGGACCCATCACCCGGAATTCGACCGGGAAGGGCGTATAGGGGCCGAACACGATCTGGGTCACGCGGACATTGGCTTCGGGCGCCAGCCCCTGTGCCACCGCCTGCCGCAGCCGGTGCTTCAGGGCCTCGCGCGCCCCGGCGTCCGGCGTGAGCGCGACGATCTTGGCAAAGGCGGGGTCGGGCAGTTCCGGCGCCATGGCGATGAAGAAGCGGGGAGCGCCCTGGCCGACATAGCTGGTGACGATCTTCGCCTCCGGCTGATCGGCCAGCCAGCGTTCGATCTTCCCGACCGTGGCGGTCGTGGTCTCGATGCTGGTGCCTTCCGGCAGGCGGACCTCCACCAGCACCTCGGGACGGTCGGAGGTCGGAAAGAACTGCTGCTTGACGCCGCCCATGCCGACGATGGCGGCGACGAAGGCGAGGCCGACGATGCCGCAGGTCAGGGCCTTGTGGCGCACCGCGAAGGCGATGACCCGCCGCAGGCGCCGGTAGTTCGGGGTGCCGTAGATCGCCGCGTGACCGCCGGCGACCTGTTCGATGGAGGGCAGCATCCTGACGCCCAGATAGGGCGTGAAGACCACCGCGACGATCCAGGAGACGATGAGGGCGAACCCGACGACCCAGAAGATGTTGCCGGCATATTCGCCGGCGGTCGAGCGCGCGAACCCCACCGGCAGGAAGCCGGCGATGGTCACCAGCGTTCCGGACAGCATCGGCGCCGCGGTGTGGCTCCAGGCATAGGCCGCCGCCTTGATGCGGTCGACGCCCTCCTCCATCTTCACCACCATCACCTCGATGGCGATGATGGCGTCGTCCACCAGCAGGCCGAGCGACAGGATCAGCGCGCCGAGCGTGATGCGGTCGAAGAAGCGGCCGGTCTCCAGCATGATGAGGAAGACGACGGCGAGCGTCAGCGGGACGGCCGCCGCCACGACGATGCCGACGCGCCAGCCGAGGCTGAGCAGGCTGACCAGCAGCACCACGCCCAGCGCCATGGCGAATTTGATCATGAACTCGTCGACCGCCGAGGTGATGTTGACGGCCTGATCGGTCACCTTGTCGAGCGTCATCCCGAGCGGCAGCGACCGCGCGATGCCCGCCGCCCGGTCCTCCAGCGCCCTGCCGAGCGCCAGCCCGTCCCAGCCCTCCTGCATGACGGTCGCCAGCATGACGGTGGGCTCGCCCTGGTGACGGATGACGTAGGTCGGCGGATCCTCGTAGCCGCGGCGGACCTCCGCGATGTCCGACAGCTTCAGCGTCCGTCCGGCGGCGACGATGGGCGTGTCGGCAATCGCCTGCACCCCGTCATAGGCGCCGTCGATCCGGATGAAGACCTGCGGCCCCTGGGTGTCGATGGAGCCCGACGGCGTGACCGTGTTCTGCCGTTGCAGGGCGGCGACGATGTCCTGGGCCGACACGCCGAGCGTCGCCAGCCTGGCATAGGAGAACTCGACGAAGATCCGCTCCGGACGCTCACCCAGGATGTTGACCTTCTTCACGCCGGGCACATGCAGCAGATCCTGGCGGATCGCCTCGGCCTGCCGGGCAAGCTCGCGCATCGGCAGGCCCTTGGCCTTCAGCGCATAGAGTGCGAAGCTGACGTCGGAATATTCGTCGTTCACGAAGGGGCCGAGCACGCCGGGCGGCAGGTTGCGCGTCTCGTCGCCGATCTTCTTGCGGGCCTGATAGAACTCCTCCTGCACCTGGGCCGGCGGCGTGCTGTCCTTCAGCGTGAGGGTCATATAGGCGTAGCCGGGCCGCGTGGTCGTCTCCACCCGGTCGTACCAGCTCAGTTCCTGAAGGCGCTTCTCCAGCGGCTCGGCGACGAGATCCTGCATCTCGCGGGCCGTGGCGCCCGGCCACACGCCGGTGACCGTCAGCGTCTTGATGGTGAAGGCGGGATCCTCCGCCCGTCCGAGCTTGACGAAGGCGAAGGCGCCCGCCGCCGCCAGCAGGAGGATGAAGAACAGGGTGAGGGACCGTTCGCGGACGGCGATGGCGGAAAGATTGAGGCTCATCATTTGCCCCCGCTTTCGGAGGCGGTCCTGACACGGGTTCCGTCCTGCAGGAGGTGGGCGCCGAGCGACACCACCGGATCGCCGAGGCCGAGCCCGGAGATCACGGCGGTCTCACCGCTCACCCGGACCAGCCGGACCGGCTGGAAGCGCACCGTCGAGCTGGCCCGGTCCAGGGTCCAGACGCCGGTCCTCCGGCCGTCGTCCAGCACGGCTCCCAGCGGCACCTGCATGGTGTCCGTCTGGCCGGCCGGGTTCGTCAGCCGGCCCGCCAGCTTGATGGTGACCGTCGCGCCGAGCGGTGCCGCCGCGGCGTCGCCATCGAGCACGTAGCGCGCCTCGTAGGTGCGGGTCTGGGCATCGGCGGCGTCAGACAGCTGGCGCAGCCGCGCACCGTAGCGCTGCCCGTCGGCGCCATAGAGGCTGGCCTCGGCCGGCGAACCGAGCGGCGGCCGGATGGTTTCCGGCAGCGCCACCACCGCCTCGCGGGGACCGGCCTGGGCTATGCGGACGACGGTCTGGCCGGCGGCGACGACCTGTCCCGGCTCGCCCAGCGTTTCGACCACCGTCCCGTCGCTGTCGGCCAGCAGGACCGAGTAGGTCGCCTCGTTCTCGGCGACCCGGGCATCCGCCTCGGCGCTGGCGAGCTGCGCCCTGGCGGTGTCCAGCGCGGCCTTCGCCTGTTCATGACGCTGCCGGGTGGCCCAGCCGTCGTTGACCAGGCTGGCGTATCGCCGCTCGTCCGCCTGGGTCTGCACGGCCGTTGCACGCGCCGCGGCGACCGCGTTGCGCTTCGCCGTGAGGGCGAGGCGCAGGTCGGTCTCGTCGATGCGCATCAATGGCTGGCCGGCCCTGACCGGCTGGCCGACCGTCGCAAGGCGCTCGACGATCTTGCCGGGGACGCGGAATCCCAGATTGCTCTGCACCCTCGCTCCGACGACTCCAGTGAAGCCGCGGTCGGACCCGGCCACCGGGACCGTCGTGGCAAGCCGGACAATCGGGGCGTCCTGCCGGGGGTCGCTCACCGCCGACGCTTCCTGCGTGCGCATGGACAGCGTCACGAAAGCGGCCGCGCCCAGCGCTGCCGTCACAACGCTTCCCAGCACGATCATGGGTCTCTTCTTCATGCCCGTCCCCCGGTTAAATTAGATTGCGTACGACATCTATATTGGATATAGAGGTCGAACGCAATCTAAATCCGGCGGCCTGACCGCAAGAGGGAACGGCCTGACGGACATCGCGACATCCGGCCGAGGCCGCATCCCGCAAGAAGAGGACAGCATCTCCATGGACAAGACCAATCGTGCCGTCGCCCTGGTGACGGGCGCATCGTCCGGCATCGGATTTGCCGCGGCCAAGGCGCTGCAAGCCGCCGGCTTCGACGTGTTCGGGACCAGCCGCCATGCGGCCGCCGAAGGCCCGGAGGGTGTCGACATGCTGACCTGCGACGTGACCGACGATGCGTCGGTGGCGACCCTCGTCGAAGATGTCCTGGCCGAGGTCGGGCGGATCGACCTCCTCGTCAACAATGCCGGCGTCGGCCTCTTCGGCGGTGCGGAGGAGTCCACGCTCCAGCAGGCCCAGGCGCTGTTCGATGTCAACGTGTTCGGCGTCATCCGCATGACCAACGCGGTCCTGCCGATCATGCGCAGGCAGAAAAAGGGCAGGATCGTCAATCTGAGCTCGGCGCAGGGGTTCATCCCGGCCCCGTATTTCGCGCTCTATTCGGCAACGAAGCACGCCGTCGAAGGCTATTCCCAATCGCTCGACCATGAGCTGCGCACGCTCGGCATCCGGGTCACGCTCGTCGAGCCGGCCTATACGCGGACGTCGTTCGACGAAAACCTCATCAGGCCGGACCGATGGATCGATGCCTATGAGTCCGCGCGGAAGGGCATGACCCTGGCCGTCGGCGAGGCGATCAGGAAGGGCGACACGCCGGAGATCGTGGCCGAAACCATCGTGAAGGCCGCAGTGGCGTCCAAACCGAAGCTGCGCTACCCGGCCGGGAAACTGGCGCGCCAGGTCAGCATGCTGCGCCGCTTCGTCCCGGCTGCCGCCTTCGACAGAAGCCTGCGCAAGATGCTGCAGCTGCCGGTCTGACCGGTCCGCGACGTCGCCCGCGCCCGAGTGGGACGCAATCAGTGGGACGCAATCACATCCACGTCCGGTCCGATGAAGGAAATGCCATGACCGCCCTGTCCCGCCTGGAGGGATCAACGGCCCCAGCGCCCGTTTATAAAGTGCCATCCGGCGTTCTTGCCGGCCCGATAGCACCGACGATGCTCCGCCTTGCCGTGCCGACGACGCTTGTGCTCGTCATCCAGACGCTTGTCGGGGTGGCCGAGACCTGGTTCGTCGGTTTTCTCGGGACGGAGGCGCTTGCCGGGGTCGCCCTGGTGTTCCCCGTTCTCATGCTGATGCAGATGATGGCGAACGGCGGGATCGGCGGCGGCGTCTCCTCGGCCGTCGCACGGGCCTTGGGAGCGGCGCGCCGCGACGATGCCGAAGCGTTGATCTGGCATGCGTTCGTCCTGGCCTGCGCGTTCGGCATCCTCTTCACGGCCGCGGCCCTGCTTGCCGGACCGGTTCTCTACCGGGCGATGGGAGGCGAAGGGCCGGCGCTGACGGCGGCGCTCACCTATTCCGGGGCCGTGTTCGCCGGCTCCATCCCGCTCTGGATCACCGCCTTGCTGTCGTCGGCCCTTCGCGGTGCCGGAAACGTGACGGTGCCGGCCAAGGCGATCTCGTCCGGCACCGTCATCCTCATCCTCCTGTCGCCGGCCCTGATCTTCGGCTGGGGGCCTTTTCCCCGTCTCGGCATCGCGGGCGGCGGGATTGCGGTGGTCGTCTATTATGCATGCGTGGCACTTGCCCTGACCCTGTATCTGCGCTCCGCGAAAAGCCTGCTGAAGCTCAGGGTCGTCCCGCTGCGCGCGGCCCTGTTCAAGGACATCATGAGCGTCGGGCTCCTGTCGGCGGTCGGCACGGTCCAGGTCAATCTCACCGTCACCTTCGTCACCGCCGCGGTCGGCCGGTTCGGCGCCGATGCCATCGCCGGGTACGGCATCGCCTCGCGCCTCGATTACCTCCAGATTCCTCTGGTCTTCGGGCTCGGCACCGCCATGGTGACCATGGTCGGCCACAACATCGGGGCCGGGCAGGGCGCGCGGGCGCGCCGCGTCGCCTGGATCGGGGCCGCCATCGCTTTTGGAATGACCGAAGTCATCGGTCTTGCCGCCGCGATCTTCCCGCAGGGCTGGATCAGCCTGTTCAGCGACGATCCCCAGGTGCTGGCGATGGGCACCCTCTATCTGCGCACCGTCGCGCCGGTCTACGGTGCGGTGGGAGTGGGGTTGGCGCTCTATTTCGCAAGCCAGGGAGCCAAGCGCATGCTGTTTCCCGTCCTGGCGGGCACGGTGCGCATGATCATCGCGGCTTTCATCGGCTGGTCGGCGGTCGCATGGTTCGGCGCTGGCCTTTCGACCCTGTTCCAGGTCACTGCCCTGGCCGCGGTCTCATACGGCGTTCTCACGGCGGCCGCCATGATCGGCGGTGCCTGGGGCAGGCAGTCAGCCTACCGGTTGCCGGCCCGGAAAGGCCCTGCCGGGTAGGGGAAGGTGGAGAATTGCATCCCCCTTCCTATCTCTCATAGAGTTCGATTGAAATCTAAGGAGGCTTTTCATGCGTGTGAGCCGTGTTCAGGCTGAGGAAAACCGGCAGACTGTGATCGATGTGGCAAGCCGTCTTTTTCGGGAGCACGGCTTCGACGGCATCGGCCTCAAGGATTTGATGGGGGCGGCCGGCCTTACCCAGGGTGCCTTCTACAAGCAGTTCGCGTCGAAGGAGGATTTGGAGATCCAGGCCTCCAAACGGGCGTTGGAGAGCGCCTCCTGCCGATGGACGGCGGCGATGACGGAAAATCCCGAGGATCCGCTCGGTGCGGTGGTCAGGTTCTACCTCAGCACCGGGCATCGTGAGGAAAGGACGGATGGCTGTCCGATCGTCGCGCTCGGTTCGGATGCGGCCAGACACGGCGACGAGGTGAAAGCGTCGTTCGAAGCCGGCATCAGGACACATCTCGAAGCCCTCGAGCGGCTGGTTTCGCAGACGCCGGGGGACGAGGCAGAGGTAGAGATCAAGGGCAAGGCGATGGCGATTCTCTCGATGATGGTCGGTGCGCTGACGATCTCGCGTGTCGTCAACGACCCCGACCTTGCCAAGGCGTTTTTGGATACGGCCGTTGCGCAGGTCCGCAGCATCGCCGCCGGGAGAATCGAATGAGCGCGGGCGGGACGGGAACCGGTTCGCCGGGAAAGGTGTGATCATGCCGGTCGGCACGTCCAACCGGCGGGCTGCAATTCTGGCGATTGCCGGGCGCAGCTTTCTTCGGCACGGCTATGCCGACGCCTCGATGGATGGCATCGCCGCGGAGGTGGGCGGTTCCAAAAGCACGCTCTACCGGTATTTCCCGTCCAAGGCGGCGCTGTTCGCGGCCTATGTCGAAGAGGTCGGGGCCTCGACGTGCGCCGCTCTTGCCGCAGTCGACGTCGAGGGAAAGGAGCCCGAGACCGTGCTGGCGGACACGGCCCGGGCCTATCTGGACCTGATGCTGACCCCGTCCGCACTGGCCGTGACCCGCCTCGTGATGGCCGAGGCCGGCCGTTTCCCGGACGTCGGCCGCCTCTTCTACGAGCGCGGGATACAGCGCTCCGAACAGCAGATCGCCGCAATCCTGCACCGTCTCGCGGAGCATGATGGGCCGGGGTGGCGATCCCTGGCACTGCCCGGCGCCGCCGCCCATTTCAGGGCTCTCTGCGAGGCCGGGCCGCACGAAGGATGCCTGTGGGGGCGGTATGAGCCGGTATCCGGGGAGGAGATCGCAAGGGCTGCCGGTCAGGCGGTCGCCTCCTTCCTGCATGGCTGGTTGGGGCAGGGGAATCGCCAGGCTGTCGGCCGGGCGACGGTTCCCTCCCGCTGGGCGTGAACCGGTCCTTGCGCCCCCGTCGGCTTCGCGGTGTTCCGGAGTTCAGCCGGCCTCGGCCATCCATGCTTCGGCATCGGCGCCTGCGGGGATGCGCAGGGGGGCCGAGGGATCGGTCGCGGTGCGCCAGATCGCCTGGGCGACATCCTCGGCATGGGTCACCGGACCCTCGCCGTTGCGCATTGCCGTCAGCGTGCGGTCGATCAGCGGCTGGTAATCGGGGTCGTCGAGGCCGCGCAGATGCCGGCGCGCGCTTTCGCCGAACTTCGTTTCGGGTGAGCGGCCGGGCATCACCAGATGCACCCGGATGCCGAAGGGCTCCACCTCCACCGCCAGGGATTCGGTGTACGCATCCACCGCGGCCTTGCTCGCGCGATAGACGCCGATCAGCGGCAGCGGCTTGAGGAGGGCGGCCGAGGTGACGTTGATCACCACGCCGGCACGGCGTTCGCGGAACTGCGGCAGTGCGGCCTGAACCATCGCCAGCGTGCCGAGCGTGTTGGTTTCGAACAGCGATTTCGCCGTTTCCGGGCTCGTCAGTTCCACCGGGACAGGTGCGCCGAAACCGGCATTGTTGACCAGCACGTCGATTGGACCGGCATCGCCGACGACCCGGTCGATGCTGCTCCGGTCGGTGATGTCGAGCGGCAGGACGCGCAGACGCTCGGACGCGGGCAGCATATCCGTGCGCCCGCTGCGCGTCGTCGCGACGACATCCCAGCCGCGGTCGAGGAAGAGCCGGACGGTCTCAAGGCCGAAGCCGGATGAGCAGCCGGTGATGAGGATGGTGGACATGCGAGGCCTCGTTTCATGGGTGCGGCCTGCATGCTAGCCAGGAAGAGCAGGACGGTATACGGTTGGGCGTCCTCATTTCTACGCAGATGGTCCTGATTTGCGCGTCGACCCGCTTGCTGAAGTCGTCAGCCTCCTGAAACCCGCCGCGCGGTTTTCAAAATTCGTGGAGTGTGCCGGCTCCTGGCGCATCCGGCGCGAGGGCACCGGGGAGCCGTTCTATTGCGCGATCCTCGAAGGCAAGTGCCGGATGATGGTGAACGGCCACACGCTGACGATGCTCGAAGCCGGGGATTTCGTCATGGTCCCGGCCATGCAGGAACTTATCAACGAGAGTCCGGTGCCGCCGCCACCCGGTGTGTTCGAAAGGCCGGCGGAGATCGGGCCCGGTCAGTTCCGGGCCGGATATGCGGAGGGATCTCCGGACCTGCGCATGCAGATCGGGCACTGCGTTTTCGATTCGCCCGACGCCCCGCTTCTGGTGCCCCTGCTGCCCCGCACGGTGATCGTCCGGGGCGAACCCCGCCTTCTGACAGTGATGCAGCTTGTCAGCGACGAATCGCAGGCGCGCAGGTCGGCCCGCGACCTTATTCTGGAGCGGTTGCTGGAGGTGCTGCTGATAGAGGCGTTCCGCTGCGGCAGCAGTGTGGATGGCGCGCCGGGGCTCGCGCGCGGGCTTGCGGATCCGCGGCTGGCCGACGCGTTGGGCGCGATGCACGCCGAGCCGGGCCGCAGCTGGACGGTGGCGGAACTCGCCGCCGAAGCAGGCATGTCGAGATCCGCCTTCTTTGCCCGCTTCGACCGGGTGGTCGGCGTGGCGCCGATGGAATATCTGCTCTCCTGGCGCATGGCGCTGGCCAAACAGCTTTTGCGGGACAGCGAATTCGGGGTCGAGGAGGTTGCGGAGCGTGTCGGCTACAGCTCGGCCAACACGTTCACGGTCGCCTTCACGCGCTTCCAGGGGGTTTCGCCGGCACGCTACTCACGGTTGCCCGGGACCGGCGAAGGCCCGGCGTCTGCGAAGGATTGGCGCTGAGTCTTCAAATCCGCGCGCCACTCAGCTCCCGCTCCAGACCGGGGGGCGCTTTTCCAGGAACGCGGCGATGCCTTCCTGATAGTCGGCCGACAGGTAGCAGCGGCGCAGCAGATCGCCGTCGATGTCCCGCGGCAAATCATGGTCGCGCAGCCGGCGCAGCCCCTCGCGCGTTGCCCAAAGGGTCAGGGGAGCCAGCGCGGCCAGCTCCTCGGCCACCTGCTGCCCATGGGCGGTCAGCTCATCCTCGCCGGCGACGACGGTGCGCACCGCCCCGGCCGCCGCCAGATCTTCAGCGCCCAGCAGGCGGGCGCTGAAGATCATCTCCCGCGTCCGCGCGGTGCCGAGCAGCATCGACAGCCTCGCCAGATTTTTGACGCTCAGGCAGTTCCCCACCGTGCGGGCGATGGGGAAGCCGAAGCGCACCGACGGCGAGGCGATGCGCACGTCGCAGCTGGAGGCCAGCAGCGCCCCCTCGCCGATGCAGGGACCCGAGAGAACGGCGACCGTCGGCACGCGCACCGCCTCCAGGGCCATCGCCGCTGCCTCGGCGCGGGTTTCCAGAATGGCGAAATCCTCGGGCGAGGAGACGCTTTGCAGGCACGACAGGTCGGCCCCGGCCATGAAGGCCGGCTTGTCGCCGGCCGCACCGGTCAGGACAAGCGCCTTCACGCCGGGATCGGCATCGACCGCCCGGCAGATCTCGATCAGCCGGTCTTCCATCCAGGGGGTGATGGCGTTGCGGGCGCGCGGACGGTTGAAGATCACCCATTCCACGGCACCGCGCCGCTCCGTCAGGATTTCGGGGACAGTATCGGGGGTGGCGCCGGCCGGGGCGCCGGTCGTCGGATCGGTCATGATCGGGTATTTCCTTAAAAGGCCGCCTGGGAAGACTGCCAGGGAAGGCCGTCAGGCGGAGGGGGCCAGGATCTGGCAGGCGTCGATGGGGAGATGGACCGTCGTCACCGCACCCGGTCCATAACGCCGCTCCGGCGGCACGAAGGCGCGGATCGTCCGTCCCTCGCCGATGTCGACCAGCACGTCGCGATGCTCGCCGAGATAGGCGGAGCGGACGATTGTGCCGGGCAGGCTGTTGCAGGACAGGCCGCCGTCATCGTCCAGCCGCACCTTGGAGGGGCGCACGCAGAGCGAGACGGAGCCGCCGCGCGCCACCCCGCTGCGGTCGGGAGCGGTCAGCACGCGGTCGCCGATGCGGATGCTGCCCTCGCCCTCGCCGGTGCCGGACAGCTCGTTGTTCGAGCCGATGAAGCGGGCGACGAAGGCGTTGGCCGGCCGTTCGAACACATCCTCGGGCGTGCCGAACTGCTGGACCGCCCCCGCCTTCATCACGGCGATGCGGTCGGCGGTGACCAGCGCCTCCGACTGGTCGTGGGTGACATAGACGGTGGTGATGCCCAGAAGGTCGTGGACCTGCCGGATCTCGAAGCGCATCTCCTCGCGCAGATGGGCGTCGAGGTTGGACAACGGCTCGTCGAGCAGCAGGATGGAGGGCTCCACCACCAGCGCACGGGCCAGCGCCACGCGCTGCTGCTGGCCGCCCGACAGTTCGGACGGGTAGCGGTCACGCAGGCTCTCCAGCCGGACGGTGCGCAGCGCGCGGGTCAGCCGCTCGGCGATCTCGGCCTTGGGCAGGCGGCGGATGCTGAGCCCGAAGGCGACATTCTCGGCCACCGTCTTGTGCGGCCAGACCGCATAGTTCTGGAAGACCAGCGAGATGCCGCGCCGCTCCGGCGGCAGCACCCCGCGCGGCGAGGAGAGCAGCACGTCGTCGGCCCAGATCTCGCCCTCGGTCGGGCTTTCGAAGCCGGCCAGCAATTGCAGGGTGGTCGATTTCCCGCAGCCCGACGGTCCCAGCAGCGCCAGCAGCGTGCCGTTGGGAACCTGGAGGTCGATGCCCCGCAGCGCGGTGTAGCTGCCGAAGGACTTGCGCAGATTGGTGATGCGGATGCCGCTCATGAGGGAACTCCGGCCGCCGTGGCGGTCTTGCGGGAGGTGCGCCGGGCGCCGGTCAACCCGGCGAGCGGGCGGGCCACCGCCACCAGGAACAGCGTGATCAGGAGGAGAAGGACGCTCATCGCGCAGACGGCTTCGTAATTGCCGCCGTCCTTGGCGTTGTAGATCAGCGTGGTCATCACGTTGGTCTTCGGCGTGATCAGGAAGACGGCGACCGACAGCTCGCGGATGATCGGGATGAAGACCAGGAACCAGCCCGACACCAGCCCGCCGCCCATCAGCGGCAGGGTGATCGACAGGAAGGTCCGCGCCTCGCCGGCGCCCAGGCTGCGGGCGGCGCGCTCCAGCTCCGGCCCGATGCCCTTCAGGATCGACCCGCCATGGGAATAGGCGATCGGCAGGAAGGTGGCGGCAAAGGCGGCGATCAGCAGCAGCGGCGTGCCGTAGAGGTTGAGGGGCGCCCGGGTGTAGGCGGCGAAGAAGCCGACCGACAGGACGATGCCGGGGATGACGATGGGCACGGTCGCCACCGCCCCCAGCAGGGAGGCGCCGACCATCAGCCGCCGCTCGACGATGTAGGCGACCAGCGTGCCGAGCGCCACGCACAGTGTCGCCCCCAGCGTCGAATAGACCAGCGAGTTGACGATGGCGGTGTGGGTTTCCGAATTGCCGAAGATCGCCCACCAGTACCAGTAGAGCGACAGATTCTCCCAGCTCAGCCCCTGGCCCCAGGCGCGGGTCAGCGACACCAGCAGCAGCGCGGCATAGGGCAGGAAGACCGACAGCAGCGGCATCAGCAGGGCGAGGAACAGCGCGGGCCAGCGCCAGCCGCCGAGCCGGATCTGCCGCCCGGCGCGCGTCTTGCCGGAGATGGTGACGTACTGCTTGCGGCCGAGATAGCGGCGGCGCATCCAGAACAGGGCGCCGGTGACCAGCAGCAGCGGCATGCAGTAGGCGGCGGCCAGATAAATCTCCGGCGGGAAGAGCTGGTAGAACTCGGCCAGCTTGGTGGTGACCACCGGGATGCCGGTCGGCGTCAGCAGGAAGGCCGGGACGCCGAACAGCGTCAGACCCTGGATGAAGGACAGGATGAAGCTGGCGATCACCGCCGGTGCGGCCAGCGGGATGGTGATGCTGACCATCGTCCGCAGCACCCCGCAGCCGAGCGTCGTCGCCGCGTCCTCCAGCTCCACCGCCATCTCGTCGAGCGCGCTCGACACCATGGTGAAGCTGTAGGGGACGGTGTAGATGCCGCAGACGAAGATGGCGCCGGCCATCGAATAGATGTTCAGCGGCGCCCCGGCGCCCTCGCCGGCCAGCCAGCGCCACGCGGTGTTGAGCCAGCCCGAATTGGGCGCGGCCAGCAGGATCCAGCCGGTGGCGCCGATGAAGGATGGGGTGACGAAGGCGGTCAGCGTCAGAACGCGGATGGTGCGGCGGAACGGCAGGTCGGTGCGCGACACCAGCCAGGCCAGCGGCACGCCGATGCCGACCGCGATCAGCGCCGTGGCGGCGGCCAGGATCAGGGAGTTGACCAGCGGTTCGATCAGCTCGGCCGACCGGACGACGCGGGCGTAATTGTTCAGGGTCCAGGCGCCGGTCGCGTCGTCGTGCAGGCTGTTGAACAGCACCCAGCCGAAGGGCTGGACCACCAGCAGCGCCAGGAGAAGGATGACGGCGCCGAGGACCGCCGCCTTGACGAGCGGCACCCGCGCCATGACGGGACGGGATTCGGCGTCGCGGGAACTGGTTGAAATGACCCCCATTGGGTCCGCCTCCCGTTGCCAGGGATGGGCCCTGCGGCCCAGCATGATGGAGTGTTCCCGAACCTGCGGCCGGGTGGCAACCGCCGCCGGTCCGGGATTTGGAGCCATTCGGGGAGGTTAGCGCACCAGCTCCTTCCACTTGGCGATGCCCTCGGCCACTTCGGCGGCGAGGTCGTCGCCGCTGTTGCGGTACCATTTCAACTGGTCCAGCGAGCGGCCCTCGGCCCAGGCGACGTCGGTGCGCAGGGTCGGCCAGTAATTCTTCGACAGGATGTCGGAGACCTCCTTGGAATAGAGGAAGTTGGTGAACAGCCGGGCGGCGTTGGGGTGGGGCGCCTTCACCGGGATGCCGGTCAGGCCGAGGTTAAGGATGGCGTCGTCGGTGGGCACGCTGACGTCGATGGGGTTGCCCGCCGCCTTCTGGGTCAGCGTGTAGCTGAAGGGCGCGCCGGACCCGACCACGCGCTCGCCGGCCAGGATGTCGGTGACGGTGTCGACGTTGGACTGGCCGACCTTCGGCTTCTGCTGGCCGAAGCGGCGCAGGTAGTCGTCGCCGTACTTGCGGCGGATGGCGACCACCCAGCTCGCCACGTCGCCGGAGAAGGCGGGGCTGCCGGTGGTGATCTTGCCCTTCCACTGGTCCTCCAGCAGCGCCATCCAGCTCGTCGGCGGGGCCCCGACCTTGCCCGGTGCGTAGTTGATGCTGGTCAGGCTGATGGCGCCGACATGGTACATGGTGTCCTTGTCCAGCCCCTTGAAGGCGGCGGGCAGCATGGCGGCGTCGGGCGGGTCGTAGGCGGCCAGCGCGCCGATCTTCTTCAGCTCGGTGTAGTGCAGCAGGTTGGTGGTGCCCAGGGAGTCGCACTCGGCGACGCCGTTCTGCAATTCCAGCCGCAGGCGGGTGTAGACGGTCTGCGAGGCCTGGCGGAGAAGCTGGACCTCGATGCCCGGATACTTCGCCTTGAAGGCGTCGCGGATCGCCTCCATCGTCTGCTGCTCGTAGGAGCCCCAATAGAGCGTCAGCGCGCCTTCCTTGCGGGCGGCGGCGTAGAGCGGATCGTCTTGCGCTGCCGCCAGCCGGGCGAAGCCGGTCCCGGCGATGCCGCCGGACAGCAGCGCCGCCCCGGCCAGTCCACCCGTCTTCAGAAGCCCGCGGCGAGAGATGTCCGTCATGTTCGTCGTCCCTGTTCGGTGTTGCGAGGATGCCGTTTTCGGCTTCGTTGGTTTTCGTGTTCAGTAGTCGCCGGTTGTGGCGCC
Source organism: Azospirillum melinis (assembly GCF_013340935.1). Taxonomy (GTDB): domain Bacteria; phylum Pseudomonadota; class Alphaproteobacteria; order Azospirillales; family Azospirillaceae; genus Azospirillum; species Azospirillum melinis. The sequence continues at coordinate 34,818 of NZ_WHOS01000037.1, forward strand.
GCCGTCGGCGACGATGGTCTGGCCGGTGATGTAGGAGGCATCGTCCGACGCCAGGAAGGCGACGATGGCGGCGATCTCCTCCGGCTTGCCGAGGCGGCCGATGGGGGTCTTCCCCACCCATTGCGCGCGGATCGCCTCCGGCACGCCCTCGACGATGCTGGTCTCGACCACGCCGGGGGCGACGGCGTTGACCAGGATGCCGCGCCGGGCGCCTTCCAGCGCCGCCGTCCGCGTCAGCCCGACCACGCCGGCCTTGGAGGCCGAGTAGTTGGCCTGCCCGAAGGTGCCGAGCATGGCGGTGGAAGCGATGTTGACGATGCGGCCCCAGCCGCGGTCGCCGACCAGCCGGAACGCGGTCTGGCAGCCGAGCCACGTGCCGCGCAGGTTGACGTCGAGGACGGCGCTCCAGTCCGCGTCGCTCATCTTCACCAGCGAGCGGTCGCGGACGATGCCGGCGACATTGACCAGGATGTCGACGGCGCTGAACGGCTCGGGCAGGGCGGCGACGGCCGCCTCCCAGCTCCCCCGGTCGGCCACGTCGAGCTGCACGGCGAAGGCGTCGGCGCCGCCGTCGCGCAAGTCCGCAGCGACCCTCTCGGCCGGTTCCAGCCCGATGTCGGCGACGATGACGGCAGCACCCTCGGCGGCCAGCCGTCCGCACACCGCGCGGCCGATGCCGCCGCCGCCGCCGGTCACAAAGGCCGTGCGGCCCGTCAGACGGTCCTGCATGCTCATGCCGTCACCTGCCTCTTGGCTTGGCGTCCGATGGAGAAGACATCCTCCCCCTCCTGCACCGTGTCGCCCGTCTGGTTGCGGACGGTGATGCCGACGCGGACGATGCCGCGGTCGGGCTTCGACGCGCTGGGGCGGACATCCAGCACCTCGGCCTCATATTGGATGGTGTCTCCGGCGAAGACCGGGCCGACGAAGCGGCGGCGGGTCTCCAGGAAAGCCAGGATCGCCCAGTCATCGATGGCGGAGCGCAGGCCGGTGCTCATCGAATGGGTCAGCATGCCGTGGGCGATGGTGCGGCCGAAGCCGTTCGCCCTGGCCGCCTCGGCGTCCATGTGCAGCGGGTTGAAGTCGCCGGTCAGCCCGGCGAACCAGACGATGTGCGCCTCGGTCACGGTGACGCGGCTGGACAGCGCGCGGGCGCCCGGTTCGATGTCGTCGAGGTGGATGGTCTCGGTCATGCGTCGCTCCCTCCTGCGATGCTGGGGGGCCGGAAGATCGGCAGGCTGATGGTCTCGTCCAGGCGATGGAAGGCGACGGCCAGCGGCAGGCCGGCGCGCAAGCTCCCTTCGGCGATGCCCTCGATCCGCGAGAAGACGGTGACGCCCTCCTCCAGCCGCACCAGGGCGCAGGTGTAGGGATCGCCGCGCGTGTTGCTGCGATGGACGACGGAATAGGACAACAGCTCGCCGCGCCCGCTCGCCTCGACCCACTCCGGGGTGGCGTGGGGCGCGTGGATGGAGTGGGCGCGCGGGTACCACTGGTACCGGCCGGTTTCCGGGCAGCGCTGGATCAGGAAGCGGCCCTCGCGCGCCGCCTCCCAGAAGGGGGCGGAGGTCTCGTCGGGGATCGGCAGAACGGTCATGGCGGTTGTGGTCATTGCGGTCATGGCGACACCTACACGGCGAGGATGGCGGTGGCGGCGGAGCAGAAGGTGCCGCCCAGCCCGTGGGCCAGCGCGACCTTGGCGTCCGGCACCTGGATGCCGGGGGCGTCGCCGCGCAGCTGGCGGACGCTCTCGATCAGGGTGAAGATGCCGCGCTTGCCCGGATGGTTGGAGGACAGGCCGCCGCCGTCGGTGTTGGTCGGCAGGCTGCCGCCGTCGGCCGCCAGAGTGCCGGCCTCAACGAAGGGGCCGCTCTCGCCGCGGCCGCAGAAGCCCAGATCCTCCAGTGCCAGCATCGGCGTGATGGTGAAGGCGTCGTAAATCTGCGCCACGTCGATGTCGGCGGGCGTCATCCCGGCCATGGCGAAGGCGCGCGGGCCGGACAGGGCGGCGGGCGTCGTCAGGTCGTCGGGGATCTGGCTGTTCTGGGTGCGCGCGACGGCGGCGCCATAGCCGGCCAGATAGACCGGGCGTCGCTTCAGGTCGCGCGCCCGTTCGCGGCTGGTCATCACCAGCGCGCCGCCGCCGTCGGTGACGACGCAGCAGTCCAGCCGGTGCAGCGGCGAGGCGATCATCGGCGAGGCCAGCACGTCGTCCACCGTGATCGGCTTGCGCAGCCGGGCCTGGGGGTTGGCGGCGGCGTGGCCGCGGAATGTGACGGCGACCTGGGCCAGCTGCTCCGGCGTCGTGCCATAGAGGTCCATGTGGCGGCGGGCGAACAGACCGTAGGTGGAGATCAGCGTCGGCGCATAGGGGATCTCGTACTGGCCCGGCCCGGCCGGGAAGACGAAGGGATCGAAGGACGGGGTGGAGAGCGGCCACCAGCGCGGGCAGGCGGCATAGCTGATGACCACGACCTCGGCCAGCCCGGCGGCGATGGCGGCGGCGGCCTGACCGGCCTGCAAGATATAGGAGCAGCCGCCGACATCGGTGCTGTTCACATAGGTCGGCTGGATGCCGATATACTCGGCCAGCTCGATGACGTCCATCGTGCCGCCACCCTCGGCCCAGTCGCCGGACGCCGCGCAAAGCCCGTCCACATCCGTCAGCGCCAGCCCGGCGTCGTCGAGCGCGCCCAGGATGCACTCCATCTGGAGGGCGAAGGGATGGACGCGCGGCGCGTCCCGGCGGGGGGACTCATAGGCGCCGACGATGGCGGTCTTGCCCGAAAGGTACTTCACGCGCTGGTCGTCCTTTCACGGTTGCAGGAGCCCTGGCGCCGGCGGTGGGGCGTCGGCGTGCAAAGAGGGGTCCATCGAACAAGTATTGGAAGACAAGGCGACGGGGAGGCACGGGGAACGCGAAGATGTTCCGGCGTCCATCATAGAACTCGATCGCCGCCGGTGCGCTCCCGGCAAGATCGAGAATACCGGACACCCTCCGTGTCACAAGCAGAAAAAAGTGTGCGCTCCGGTGCATGGAGCGCACCAATGACCGGCGGCCGTCCGGTGCGTTTGCTGCACCGGATTGGGCCAAACTAAGCGATTGTTTTCGGAGCGCCGCGGCGCAAGCCTTTGGGCATGCCTTTCCCGCCCCAACCCCTGCCGGCGCCTTGCGGCGCGGCCATCTCCGGCCCGGGCCACCGATGCCCGGCAGCCCCGAAGGACCGCTCATGACCAACACGGAAACCCAACGCCGGGACGGCCCGCTGGCCGGCGTGCGCGTTGTCGATCTCACCCACATGTTGGCCGGCCCCTACAGCACCTGGCTGCTCGGCGCGCTGGGCGCCGACGTCATCAAGATCGAGCGTCCGGGCAAGGGCGATTTCACCCGCGTCATCGCCCCCTTCAGCGACGACGAGAGCATTTACTTCATGAGCGTCAACCGCAACAAGCGGAGCCTTACGCTCAACTTGAAGGAGGAGAAGGGAAAGGAGATCTTCAGGCGCATCGTCGCCACCAGCGACGTGCTGGTGGAGAACAACCGGGCCGGAACGATGGACCGGCTGGGGCTGGGCTACGACGACCTGAAGCCGGTTAACCCGAAGCTGGTTTACGCCTCGATCTCCGGCTTCGGGCAGGATGGACCCTACCGCCACCGGCCCTGCTTCGACGTGGTGGCCCAGGCGATGTCGGGCATGATGAGCATCACCGGCGAGCCCGGTGGGCAACCGGCCCGCGTCGGCGCCTCCATCGGCGACATCGGGTCGAGCCTGTTCGCCACCATCGGCATCCTGTCGGCCTTGCAGAAGCGGGCCGCCACCGGGGAGGGCAGCTTCATCGACGTGGCGATGCTGGATTGCCAGCTGGCCCTGATGGAGAACGCCATCGCCCGCTATCTGAATGCCGGCGACGTGCCACGCGCGCTGGGCAGCCGCCATCCGCTGATCGCCCCCTTCCAGTCCTTCCCCACCGCCGACAAGCCCATCGCCGTCTGCGTCGACACCAACGAGCAGTGGGAGCGGCTGGTCGGCGCCATGGGGCTGGAGCATCTGCTCTACGACCCGCGCTTCCTCACCGGCTCCCTGCGCAACGCCCACCATGCCGAGCTTGAGCCGCTGCTCGTTCCGGTCTTCGCCGGCCGCAGCCGCGACGAGTGGCTGGAGCGGCTGGAGGCGGCCGACGTGCCGTCCAGCCCGATCAACAGCGTGGCAGACGCGCTGGTCGACCCGCAGGTGGTCCACCGCGGCATGGTGGTGGAGGTGCCGCCGAATTCCGGCAAGCGCTTCGCCGCCGTGCCGATCCACATGCAGGGCGCTCCGCTGGCGGCCGAGGCCCCGGCGCCGCGGCTGGGCGAGCACACCGACGCCATCCTGGCCGAGCTGGGTTTCGCCGCCGCCGACATCGAGGCGCTGCGCTCCGCCGCGGTGGTGTGATGACGGACGGGCGGGGGACGAAGGAAAGGGCCGGGAACGGGGCGCGTGCGGTGCTGGCGAAAATGCTTCATGATGGCGTCGGATCCGACCCATCGCACACCGCCCTCCCTCATATCGCCCCGATGACCCAGCCCCGCATGGCGCGCCGCCTTCCCCCGCTCCTCGCGCTTCGCGCCTTCGACGTCTTCGCCCGGCTGGGCACCGTGCGCGCCGCCGCCGACGAGCTGGCGGTGTCGCACACCGTGGTGTCCCGCCACATCCAGAACCTGGAGCAGTCCGTCGGCGTCAAGCTGGTGGCCAAGTCGGGGCGGGGCCTGTCCCTGACCCGCGAGGGCACCCGCTTCGCCGCCCAGATGCACCGCGCCTTCGATCTGATCGCCGACGCCAGCAACGAGCTGCGCAACGGCGGGATCGAGGCGGTGCACATCTGCTGCCTCGCCGGCCTGGCCTCGCGCCGCCTGCTCGGCCGGCTGCCGGACCTGGAGGCGGCGATGGCCGGGCGCGAGGTGATCCTGCAGCCGACCTCCGCCCGGCCCGACTTCAGCCGCGGCGAGGCCGACGTCGAGATCATGTATCTGGAGGATGGCGCCGCCACCGTCGCCGAGGGGCTGCGCGCCGAGATGTTCGCCAAGCCGCGCATCCTCGCCATCGCCAGCCCGGAGTTCAAGGCGCGCTATCCCGACGTGCGGACCCCCGCCGATCTGGTCGGGTTGCCGCTGATCCACGAGCAGTCCACCGGCATGTGGGAGGCGTGGCTGGAGGAGGCCGGCGTCGGCGACCTGCCGCGGCTGCGCGGTCCCCGCCTGTGGCAGGCCCATCTGACCATCGAGGCCGCCCGGCTCGGGCGCGGGGTGGCGCTGGTCAGCGACCTGCTGGTCATCGACACTCTCGCCAGCGGCGAACTGGTGGAGATGGTGCGCAGCGACGTCACCATCGGCGGCTATTACCTCATCGCCCCGGCGCAGAAATGGAACACGCCGGTCATCGCCGCGATCCGGCAATGGCTGCGCGACGTGTTCCCGCCGTCGGAGGCCCAGTCGACCTCCTGATAGCCGATCTCCTGAATTTCACCATCCGGGGCGGCGCCGTCCGGCTCCCGGCCATCGCGGAACCCGACCATGTCCCACACTCTACCCGACCGCACCCTGTTCGACCATCTGCTGAACCCGGCCACCGACCCGGCCCGCCTTGCCATTGAGACGGCGGACGGCGGGCGTCTGTCCTACGGGGACCTGCGCGCTGCCACCGGCCGTATGGCGAACGCGCTGGCTGCCGCCGGTGTGCGTCCCGGCGACCGCGTCGCCGTGCAGGTCGAGAAGTCGGTCGAGGCGCTGGTGCTTTACCTCGCCTGCCTGCGGGCCGGGATGGTCTATCTGCCGCTGAACACCGCCTACACCCCGGCGGAGTTGAGCTATTTCGTCGGCGACGCCGAACCGGCCCTGGTGGTCTGCGACCCGGCGCGTTTCGACGCCACGGTGGCGCTCGCCGGGACCGTCGCGGTGCGCACGCTGGACGCGCGCGGGCAGGGCAGCCTGACCGAGGCGGCGGCCGGACAGCCGGAGGAGTTCGCCACCGTCGCGCGCGGCCCCGACGATCTGGCCGCCATCCTCTACACCTCGGGCACCACCGGGCGGTCGAAGGGGGCGATGCTGACGCAGGAGAACCTGCTGTCCAACGCGCGGGTGCTCCAGGCCGAATGGCGCTTCGGGCCGGACGACGTGCTGCTGCACGCCCTGCCGATCTTCCACACCCACGGGCTGTTCGTCGCCTGCAACCTCGTGCTGCTGTCCGGCGCCTCTATGGTCCTGCTGCCGCGCTTCGACCCGGCCGACGTGCTGGCCCGGCTGCCGGCCGCAACGGTGATGATGGGGGTGCCGACCTTCTACACCCGCCTGCTCGGCCAGCAGGGACTGACGCCCGAGGCGTGCCGGTCGATCCGGCTGTTCGTCTCCGGCTCCGCCCCGCTGCTGGCCGAGACCCACCGCGCCTGGGAGGAGCGCACCGGCCACCGCATCCTGGAGCGCTACGGCATGACCGAGACCGGCATGCTGACCTCCAACCCCTATGACGGCGACCGCGTGGCCGGCACCGTCGGCTTCCCGCTGCCGGGCGTCGATCTGCGCATCGCCGACCCGGCGACCGGCGCGCCGCTGCCGGAAGATGCCATCGGCGCCATCGAGGTGCGCGGTCCCAACGTCTTCAAGGGCTACTGGCGCATGCCGGAGAAGACGGCGGCGGAGTTCCGGCCGGATGGCTTCTTCATCACCGGCGACCTCGGCCGCATCGACGGGCGGGGCTATGTCCATATCGTCGGGCGCGGCAAGGATCTGATCATCAGCGGCGGCTTCAACGTCTATCCCAAGGAGGTCGAGGGCGAGATCGACGAGCTGCCCGGCGTGCTGGAAAGCGCCGTGATCGGCATCCCCCATCCCGATTTCGGCGAGGCCGTCGTCGCCGTCGTGGTCGCGGACGGCACCGCACCCGTCACCGAGGCCGGCATCGCCGCCGCCCTGAAGGACCGGCTCGCCCGCTACAAGCAGCCCAAGCGCGTGGTGGTGGTGGACGAGCTGCCGCGCAACAGCATGGGCAAGGTGCAGAAGGCACAGCTTCGCGATACCCACGCGGGGGTGTTCGGATGAGCGGCGCCGTCCTGCCGCCCCTTCCCAGCGAAATTCTGACCTCCGGGCCGTTGCTGGTCGCGGAGGAGTGGATCGACCTCTACGGCCACATGAACATGGCGCGCTATGTCGCTCTGTTCGACGAGGTCGGCTATGCCCTTCAGGAGCGCTGGGGGCTGGGGGAGACCTACACCGACGAGACCCGGAAGGGGCTGTTCGTGGTCGACGTCGCTGTCAGCTACAAGCGGGAGCTGACCGCCGGCACGCCGCTGACGCTGGCGCTGCGGCTGCTGGAGGCCGACGCCAAGCGTCTCGTCAGCCTGATGGAGCTGCGCCGCGCCGACGACGGCACGCTGGCCGCGACGATGGAGCAGCTGTCCGTCCACGCCGACCTGACGACGCGGCGGGTCGTCCCGTTCGATCCGCCGGTGGCCGAGCGGTTGCGCGATCTGGCGGCTGTCCATGGCGCGCTGCCGCTGCCGGCCGGTCACCGGCGCCGGCTGACCTGCCGGGGGTAAGGCGGGACTCCGGGATCGGCGGCACCGGCAGGAATTTTGCTGGCTATCGAAACAATACTGCCGCATGCAAGCTGTCCCGAATCCAGAGTCGTTGGTGGTGGACGCAAGCATGGTCGGTCGTCTTGGCGTTTGGGTGGTGCGCACGCTGGCGGGCATGGCCCTGCTGCTGCCGGGTGCCGGGGCTTCCGGCCAGGAGCTGCCGGGCGGGGCGGAGGCGATCACCGTCCTGACCTCTTTTCCAGCCGCCTTCTACGAGCCGGTGCGCGACGCGTTCGAGCAGGCTTATCCCGACCGGCGCCTGTATGTGATCAACACCAAGACGACCGCGGCGATCACCCAGTTGCAGGATCGCGTGGCGAAGGACGTCGACATCTTCTGGGCCTCGGCCCCCGATGCCTTCGAGGTGCTGAAGGCCGCTAGGCTGCTGGCGCCCGTTTCGCCGAGTCCGACCGGCGCCCCGGCGACCGTCGGCAACCAGCCCATCGACGACCCCGACGGCCTGTATCTCGGCTTCGCGCTGTCGGGATACGGGCTGATCTGGGACCAGTCCTATCTGGACCGGCACGGCATAGCCGCCCCGCGCCGCTGGGAGGATCTGCGCCGGCCCGGCTATGCCCGGCATCTCGGCATCACCTCGCCGTCGCGCTCCGGCACCATGCATCTGATGGTGGAGACGGTGCTGCAACTCCATGGCTGGGAGCGCGGCTGGGCGACATGGCTGGAGATCGCCGGCAATCTGGCGACCGTGACGGCACGCAGCTATGGCGTGGTGGAGGGTGTCGGCAAGGGGCGCTTCGGCATCGGGCTGGCCATCGATTTCCTGGGGCAGGGGACGAGGCAGGAGTCCGGGCCGCGCGAGGGCGGGGAGCAGGGAGACACCACACCGGACAACGGCAGTCTGCGCTTTGCCTATCCGGCCGACGGCGTGTTCCTGCCGGCCAGCGTGGCGATCCTGCGCACCGCCCCCAATCCGGCCGGAGCGAACCTGTTCATCGATTTCCTGCTGTCGCCGGCCGGGCAGGCCCTGATGCTGCGCCCCGACATCGGGCGCCTGCCGGTCCGTCCCGACGCCTACGCCGCGGCACCCGCCGGCTATCCGCTCCCATACGCGCGGGAGACCGGCGACGACCTGTTCCTCTTCGACCGCGCTTTGTCCGGCCGCCGCTATGAGCTGGTCAATCTGCTGTTCGACGAGTTGATCACCTTCCGCGTGAAGACGCTCAACCGCGTCTGGCACCTGATCCATCAGGGCGAGAGCCGTCTCGCGGCCACGCCCGATCCGACTGCGCGCGACCTGCTGCGCACGGCCCGCGAGGCGGCGACGGCGGTTCCGGTCGATGCCGCCCAGGCCATCGACCCGGCCTTCTCCACCGCCCTGCGCCGGCCGGCGCGCGGCATGCCGGTGTCCGCCCGGCAGGGCGAGCTGGAGGAGGAATGGCGCGCCTTTTCGCAGGACCGGCTGGAAACGGCGCTATCGGCAGCGGAACGCGCGCTGGTGATCCTGCGCGCGGCGGCCGGCGAAGGGGTCTGGCCGTGAGCGCGCTGGCGACGCCCTCCGGCAACCTGGCAGCAGGCCCGGGGAATGGCCTGGGCAGGCTGCGCTTCGGCATCCGGGTCCGGCTGTTCCTGGCCTTCGTTGCAGTGGCCACCTTGTCGGTGGTGGCCTGCGCGCTCGGCTGGCTGTCCTACGACCGGCTGGGCGGCACGCTGGACGAGTTCGCCGAAAGCCACCTGCCGGCCCTGGGCGTCGCCGCCAAGCTGGCGGAGGAGGGCGGCGCCATCATCGCCACCGCGCCGATCCTGGCCGGCAGCCGGACCGAGGACGAGATGGACGCGATCCGTGACGCGCTCGGCCGCCGCCTGACCACCCTGAGGGCGCTGACCGGCGCCATCGAAGGCGGCGTTCCCGGCCTGCGCCCGGTGGTGGACTCGCTCGGCCGCAATCTGGCGGAGCTGGACGGCACGGTGCGCCAAAGGCTGGCGCTCGCCCGCCGGAACCAGGAGGCCATCGAACGGCTGCGCTGGCTGCATGCCGATTTCCTCGACGAGATCGATCCGCTGGTCGCCGACGCCCGCTTCAACATCCAGAGCGCGCTCGCCTCGGTGGAGAGCGGCAGGCCGTCGGCCGATGCCGTCCGCATCCTGCGCGAGGAGAACCGGCGCAGCGAGGCGCTGTTGCAGATCGGCGCCAACGGCAACCTCGCGGTCGGGCTGGTCGCGCGGGCGGCGACGCTCGCCACGGCGGAGCTGCTCGACGACAATGCCGGCTTCCTGGACGAGACCGCCGACCGGCTGCAACGCGACCTGACGGCGCTGGCCGGCTGGGCGGACGGCGTCTCGCTGCGGCAGCTGGTGGGCCAGCTTCTCGACCTCGCGCGCGGGGCGGACGGCAGCGTGCCGGCGCTGCGCCGGGAGGAGCTGGAGACGGCGGCGCACGGACAGTCCCTGCTGGCGGAGAACCGCGACATCGTCGCCCGGCTGAACGGGCTGATCGCCCGGCAGGTCCAGGCGGTGGAGCAGGATTCCCGCGCCGCCGCCGCCCGCTCCGCCGGGGCGGTGGCGTTCGGCCGCTCCGCCCTGCTGGCGAGTGCGCTGGTCAGCCTGCTGGTGGCGGTGCTGGTGGCCTGGCTCTACGTCAACCGCAACCTGATCTCCCGGCTGACCCGGCTGGGCGATGCCGCCCGCGCCATCGCCGCCGGCGACCTCAAGGCCGACATTCCGCTCGGCGGCGGCGACGAGCTGGCGGACATGGCGGCGGCCCTGCTGGTCTTCCGCGACACCGCCATCGCGGTGGAGGAGGCGAACGCCCAGGCGATCATCGACAATGCCCAGGCCGGGCTGGCGATCACCGACGCGCAGGGCGTGATCGAATTCGTCAACCCGCTCGCCGCCGCGCTGATCGCGCCGCCACCCGGCGGCAGGGCCCGTAAAGGCGAGGGCGAGGGGGAAGCCGGGCGCCTCGCCGACCGGCTGGATGCGGAGGGCGCCGCCCGCGTAGCGGCCTTCTTCGCCCAGGTGCCACACGCCCAGATGCCCGCCGGTGCCGGCGGTCCGGCGCCCACCCTGTCCATCCTGGCGACCGGGCGCCGTCCGGACGGCGGCGCGGTTCCGGTGCAGGTCGGCGTCCGTCCCTTCTGGCGGCGCCAGCGGCAGCGCTTCATCGTCACCCTCACCGACATGACCGAGCGGCTGGAGGCCCAGCATGTGCTGGAGCGCACGGTGCAGGAGCGCACCACCGACCTGCGCGCCACCAACGACCGGCTGGAGCGTGCCATCGCCGAACACCAGCGCACCGAGCGCGAGCTGCGCGAGGCGCAGGCGGAGCTGGTGCAGGCCGGCAAGCTGGCGGCGCTCGGCCAGCTCGCCGCCGGGGTCGGGCACGAGCTGAACCAGCCGCTCGCCGCCATCCGGTCCTACGCCCACAACGGGCGCAAGCTGATCGGGCTGGGCCGGGTGGAGGAGGCCGAGGGCAATCTCGGCAAGATCGCCGACCTGACGGCCCGCATGGCCAACATCACCAACCATCTGAAGCGCTTCGCCCGCCGTCCCGACAGCCGGCTGGGTGCCGTGGAGCTGGCGCCGGTGATCCAGGGTGCTTTGTCGCTGTTCGGCAACCGCCTGCGCGAGGAGGCGGTCGCGGTCGAGCTGGCGCTGCCGGACGCCGATCCCGCCTCCGGCACGCCCTTGCGGGTCCGCGCCGAGGAGGTGCGGCTGGAGCAGGTGCTGGTCAATCTGCTGAGCAATGCGCTGGACGCCGTGGCCGGCGCGCCGGTGCGCCGCATCCTGATCCGCGCCGGGATTGTCGATGAGGGGGAAGACGGGGAGGAGGGCGGCGCCGTCCGCATCGAGGTGCGCGACAGCGGGTCCGGCATCGCCGCCGATCCGGTCGCCCAGATCTTCGATCCCTTCTTCACCACCAAGCCGGTGGGGACGGGGCTGGGTCTCGGCCTGTCGATCTCCTACAACATCGTCCGCGACTTCGGCGGCGTGCTGTCGGTGGCCGAGAGCGGCCCCGATGGAACGGCCTTCGTCCTCACCCTGACCCGTGCGTGAAAGTCCTGCTCATGACCGTCCTGCTGATCGACGACGATGCGGAAGTGCTCGATTCCAGCCGCCAGACGCTGGAGCTGGAGGGCTTCGCCGTCGAGGCGGTGACGGAGCCGGAGGCGGGGCTGGCCCGGCTCGGCGCCTCCTGGCCCGGCGTGGTGGTGACCGACGTGCGCATGCCGGGGATGGACGGCTTCGCCCTGCTGGAGCGGGTGCGCGCCGCGGATGCCGAGGTGCCGGTGGTGCTGGTCACCGGCCATGGCGACATCGCCATGGCGATGCGCGCGGTCCGCGAGGGTGCTTACGACTTCATCGAGAAACCGGCCGAGCCCGACCATCTGGTCGAGGTGGTGCGGCGCGCCCTTGCCCATCGCGGGCTGGTGCTGGAGAACCGCCGCCTGCGGGCGCAGCTGGCGGAAGGCGGGCCGGAGGGGCGGATCATCGGCCGTTCGCCGGCCATCGAGCATCTGCGGGCCGCGGTGGCGAACCTCGCCGACGCCGAGGTCGACGTGCTGCTGTTCGGCGAGACCGGGACGGGGAAGGAGCTGGTCGCGCGCAGCCTGCACGAGGGCGGGCGGCGGCGCGCCGGCAATTTCGTGGCGCTGAACTGCGGCGCCATGCCCGACACCATCATCGAGAGCGAGCTGTTCGGCCATGAGCCGGGTGCCTTCACTGGGGCGCAGGCGCGGCGCATCGGCAAGCTGGAATATGCGGCGGGCGGCACCCTGTTCCTCGACGAGATCGAGAGCATGCCGATGCATCTCCAGGTCAAGCTGCTGCGCGTGCTGCAGGAGCGGGCGATCGAGCGGATCGGCGGCAACCGGACGATCCCGCTCGATCTGCGGGTGGTGGCGGCGACCAAGGTGGATTTGCTGCGGCTGGCGGCGGAGGGGAAGTTCCGCGAGGATCTCTATTACCGCCTGAACGTCGTCACCGTGCCGCTGCCGCCCTTGCGCGAACGGCGCGGCGACGTGGCGCTGCTGTTCCGCCATTTCCTCGACGCGGCTCTGGCGCGGTCGCGCCGGAACCCGCCGCCGCTCGATCCCGTCCTGCTGGCGCGCCTCGCCGCCCATGGCTGGCCCGGCAATGTCCGCGAGCTGCGCAACGTCGCCGAGCGGGTGGCGCTCGGGCTGGGCGACGGGCTGGCACCGGTCGGCGTCACCGCCGCAACCGCCGGCATGGCCGGATCGGCGGAGATCGAGCCGCTGGCCGACCGGCTCGACCGCGTCGAGAAGCAGCTGATCGAGGACGCGCTGGCCCGCTGCGGCGGCCGGGTCGGCGAGACGGCGGAGCGGCTGGGGATCACCCGCAAGACCCTGTACCTGAAGATGCGCCACCACGGGCTGAGCCGGGACGATTTCGCGGAGGAGTGAAAAAGCGGGGGGCCGTGGATGTTCCCCGCATTACCCAGGAAAGCCGGGCGATGTTCCCGTCCTGACCCATCGATGCGGTGCGAAGCCAGAGCATGCAAGGGCTGACCGTCTGGCATGCCGATTGCTGAAGGAGCGAGCATAAGACATCAAGGGAGGGACAACACCCATGCTTCGCACCTCGCGCACCGTCACCCGCAGCCTGCGCAACGCCGCCGCCGCCCTGGCCGTCCTGCTGCTGTCCGGCACCGCCGCTTTCGCGCAGGACGCCAGCGGCAAGCTGGTCATCGTCACCTCCTTCCCCAAGGACATGACGACCGCCTTCCAGCAGGCCTACCAGAAGGCGAACCCCAAGGTCACGGTCGAGATCCTGAACCGCAACACCAACGCGGGCGTGAAGTATCTCCAGGAAACCGCGTCCAACAACGGCGTCGACCTGTTCTGGGCGTCGGCCCCCGACGCCTTCGAGGTGCTGAAGGGCGCCGGGCTGCTCCAGCCCTACAAGCCCAAGGTGGAAGGGATTCCCGAGAAGGTCGGCGCCTATCCGGTCAACGATCCCGAGGGCATGTATGCCGGCTTCGCCGCGTCCGGCTACGGCATCATGTGGAACAGCCGCTACATGAAGGCCAACGACCTGCCGATCCCCAAGGAATGGGCCGACCTGACCAAGCCGGCCTATTACGACCATGTCGCGATCTCCGCCCCGTCGCGCTCCGGCACGACGCACCTGACCATCGAGACGATCCTCCAGGGCGAGGGCTGGGAAAAGGGCTGGCGCACCAACAAGGAGATGGCCGGCAACTACCGCACCATCACCGAGCGCAGCTTCGGCGTGCCGGACGGGGTGAATTCCGGCGCCTTCGGCGTCGGCATCGTCATCGACTTCTTCGCGTTGTCGTCGCAGGCTTCGGGCTTCCCGGTGGAGTTCGTCTATCCGACCGTCACCACCATCGTCCCGGCCAATGTCGGCGTCGTGAAGAACGCCCCCAACAAGGCCGCCGCCGAGGGCTTCGTCGATTTCCTGCTGTCGCCCAAGGGGCAGGAGGTCCTGCTGGAACCGGCGATCCGCCGCCTGCCGGTCAACCCGGTCACCTACGAGAAGGCCCCCGCCGGCTATCCCAACCCGTTCAAGGACAAGTCGCTGGGCGCCCAGGTGAACTTCGACGTCAACGTCTCGCAGGCCCGTTACAATGTGGTGGACGCGCTGTTCGACCAGCTCGTCACCTTCCAGCTCGACGACCTCAAGGCGGCGACCCAGGCCATCCACAAGGCCGAGGCGGCGCTCGCCAAGAAGCCGAACGACAAGGCCAAGGCCCTGCTGGGCGAGGCGCGCGACCTCGTCGCCGCCATGCCGGTGACGGCGGAGCAGGCCGCCGACCCGCAGCTGGCCGGCGCCTTCACGGTGGAGCGCAAGTCGGCCAAGGACGCGGTGCCGGAGCGTCAGGCGCAGGTCGAGCAGAAGTGGGCCGCCTTCGCCAAGGAGAACTACGCCAACGCCCGCAAGAAGGCCGACGAGGCGGCTGCCCTGGCGCGTTGACGGGCCGGCGCGCCGTGCATGGGGGACGCGCCGGTCGCGTCCCCTCCTTTCTCCTCAGCCGACAGGCCTTTCCATGACGTCACTTGCGCTCACGCGCGACCGCATCGCGCGCGTGCGGCCGGGGCCGGCGCTGGCCGCGCTGCTGATCGCCGCATTCCTGCTGCTGTTCCTTGTCGTTCCGGTGGTCCAGGTCATCTTCGTCGCCTTCCAGGACAAGACGACCGGCGCCTTCACCCTGGTGAACTTCGCCGACTTCTTCCAGAACGACCTGTTCATGCGGTCGTTCTGGAACTCTTTCTACGTCTCGGCGATGTCGGTGGTGGTGGCGAGCCTGCTGGCGCTGCCGCTTGCCTACCTGACCACACGCTTCGAGTTCCGCGGCTCGGTGCTGATCCAGAGCCTGGGCATCATTCCGCTGATCATGCCGCCCTTCATCGGCGCGGTGGCGATGCAGCTGCTGTTCGGGCGCAACGGCTCGGTCAACCTGCTGCTGCGCGACCATTTCGGCTTCTCGATCCCCTTCATGGAGGGGCTGAACGGCGTCATCTTCGTCCAGAGCATCCATTATTTCCCCTTCATCCTGATCAACCTGTCGGCCAGCCTGAAGAACATCGACCGGGCGATGGAGGAATCGGCGCAGAATCTCGGCTGCCACGGCTTCCGCCTGTTCCGCCGCATCGTCTTCCCGTTGGCGATGCCGGGCTATGTCGCCGGCGCCTCGCTGGTCTTCATCAAGGTGTTCGACGATCTCGGCACGCCGCTGCTGCTGAACGTCAACGACATGCTGGCGCCGCAGGCCTACCTGCGCATCTCCTCCATCGGCATCGCCGACCCGATGGGCTACGTCATCTCGGTCGTGCTGATCGCCTGCTCGCTGCTGGCGCTGTGGGTGTCGGCGCTGGCGATGCGCGGCAAGGACTACGCCACCGTGCAGCGCGGCGGCGGCGGTCTGGCCAAGCGGCGCCTGAAGCCGCTGGAGATGGTGGCGGCCTACGGCATCGTGCTGCTGATTCTGGTGCTGGTGCTGGCGCCGCATGTCGGGCTCGGCCTCCTGTCCTTCGCCACTATCTGGTCCTTCAGCCCGCTGCCCGACGCCTTCACGCTGAAGCACTACCACACCGTCTTCTCCGAGAGCGGGCAGTACATCACCAACACGCTGCTCTACGCCTCGCTGGCGGCGCTGCTCGACGTGGTGATCGGCACGGCCATCGCCTATCTGGTCCTGCGCACCAAGCTGCCGGGCCGGCAATGGCTGGACTACATCGCGATGGCGGCGCTGGCGGTGCCGGGCGTCGTGCTGGGCATCGGCTATCTGCGCAGCTTCTACGGCGTGCCGATGCCCTTCACCGGCCAGCCGCTGTCCAACTTCTGGCTGATCCTGGTCTTCGCGCTGGCGATCCGCCGTCTGCCCTACGCGCTGCGCGCCTGCACCGCCGCCCTGCAGCAGGTCAGCTCCTCGCTGGAGGAGGCGGCCGAGAATCTCGGCGCCACCAAGCTGCGCACCGTCGGGCGCATCGTCGTGCCGCTGATGTCCGGCGGCATCCTGGCCGGCTTCGTCACCAGCTTCGCCACCGCGGCGGTCGAGCTGTCGGCGACCATCATGCTGGTGCATTCGCAGAGCGACGCGCCGCTGGCCTACGGCCTCTACGTCTACATGCAGTCGGCGGCCGGGCGCGGTCCGGGGGCGGCGCTGGGCATCTTCGCTGTGATCATCGTCGGGCTTGGCACCTACCTGTCGCACGTCGTCATCGAGCGCGGCCGCCGCGACCGCGGCCAGGACCACTGAGGGAAACCATCGTCATGAACCACCAGTTTTCCCCGGCAGCGCTCGCCGCGCAAATCCAGAGCGTCGGCGTCGACATCGAGGGCGTCAACCTGTCCTACGGCAGCAACCATGTGCTGAAGGACGTCAACCTTGCCATCAAGCCGGGCGAGTTCTTCGCCTTCCTCGGCCCCTCGGGCTGCGGCAAGACCACGCTGCTGCGGCTGATCGCCGGCTTCAACACCGCCCAGCGCGGCGAGGTCCGCATCGGCGGGCGCGACATCTCCGGCCTGCCGCCGCACCGGCGCGACGTCGGCATGGTGTTCCAGAGCTACGCGCTGTGGCCGCACATGACCGTGCGCCGCAACGTCGCCTTTGGGCTGGAGGAGCGCCGCGTTCCCCGCGCCGAGATCGAGCGGCGGGTGGACGCCGCCCTCGAACTGGTCGGGCTGAAGCATCTGGCCGACCGCCGCCCCTCGCAGCTGTCGGGCGGCCAGCAACAGCGCGTCGCGCTGGCGCGCACCGTGGTGGTCGAGCCGAAGATCCTGCTGCTCGACGAGCCGCTGTCGAACCTCGACGCCAAGCTGCGCGTGCAGATGCGCCAGGAACTGCTGAGCCTCCAGCGCAAGCTCGGCCTGACCACCATCTTCGTCACCCACGACCAGGAGGAGGCCAACACCATCTGCGACCGCATCGCGGTGATGGAGGACGGGCGGGTGCAGCAGGTCGGCACCCCGCAGGATCTCTACGACCATCCGGCGAACCTGTTCGTCGCCGGCTTCCTCGGCACCGCCAACGTGCTGGACGGCACGGTTCGGGACGACGGAGCCGGGGGCCGCGCCTTCGTCGGCAGCGGCTTCACCCCGGTGGCGCTGCCGGCGGTGGAGGCGGGAACTGGAACCGGCGGCAAGCTGATGTTCCGGCCGCAGAACCTCGCCATCCGCGCCGACGGCCAGCCCCCGGCGCCCGGACACTCCCGGCTGACCGGCACCGTCCGCCACCGCGAGTTCCTCGGCGCGTCGATCCGCTATGCGGTGGATGTCGGCGGACAGCTGGTTCAGGTGGACGCGCCGCATCAGGCGGGCGATGCTCTGCTCCCCCCGGATGCCCCGATCATCCTCGACCTCGCGGCCGACAAGGCCCGCTTCCTTCGCCAGTAAGGTGCCGCAATCGTGACCGATACCGTGAACAGCTCCCCCATCCGCGCCGTCGCCTTCGACCTCGACGGCACGCTGGTGGACAGCGTCGCCGACCTGATGCATGCCTCCAACGCCCTGCTCGCCGAGCTGGGGCGCCCGCCGGTCGATCTGGCGGCGGTGCGCTCCTTCGTCGGCGATGGAGCGCCCAAGCTGGTCGAGCGGGTGCTGGCCGCCACCGGCGGGGTTCCGGCTCCGGACGAGGCCGCCCGCTGCGTCAAGCGCTTCCTGGCGATCTACGAGGCCGACCCCAGCGCCCACAGCACGCTCTACCCCGGCGTCGCCGAAACGCTGGGCCGGCTGGCGGAGGCCGGGTTGCGGCTCGGCGTCTGCACCAACAAGCCGATGGCGGCCACCCTGCGGCTGCTCGACGATCTGGGCATCGCCGGCCGTTTCGCCGCGGTGGTCGGCGGCGACAGCTACCCGTCCCGCAAGCCGTCGCCGGAGCCGGTGCTGGGGCTGCTGGAGCGGCTGGGGGTCGCACCGGCGCAAACCGTCTTCGTCGGCGACAACGAGCATGACGTGGCGGCCGCCCGCGCCGCCGGGGTGGCGCGGGTGCTTGTGGTTCCCTACGGCTATGCCCGCGTCCCGCTCGACGGCCTGCCGCATGACGGCATCCTCGGCGGCTTCGCCGAACTGGCGGAGCGGCTGTCATGCTGAGGTCGGTGATCTTCTGCCGGCACGGCGAAACCGAGAGCAACCTCGGCGGCTGGCTCGCCGGCTCGAAGGACGTGGCGCTGACCGAGCGGGGCCGGGCGCAGGCGCGGGAGGCCGCCGCCAGCCTGATCGCCGGGGGACAGTCGGTGACTGCGGTCCACAGCAGCCCGCAGCGCCGGGCCCTGGAGACGGCGGGCATCCTGGCGGAGGCGCTGGGCGTTCCGGTGATCCCGGTGGCCGGGCTGGAGGAGCGGCGCTGGGGCGATCTCGAAGGCGGCGCCATCCCGGCCGACCTGCTGCGGGAGGAGGTGCCGAACGGAGAAAGCCTGACCGGCTTCCGCGCCCGCGTCACCGCGGCGCTCGACGGGCTGCCGGTGCCCGGCGACGGCGGCCCGCTGCTGATCGTCGCCCATGCCGGCACCTGGCCGGTGCTCTGCCGCTGGATGGGGGTCGAGTCCGACCTGCTGTGGCCGCCCAATGCCTCGCCCGTCACCCTGACGCGCGAGGGGGTGGCGGCCCTGTGAGCGGCCCTTTGAGCGGATGCCGGGCAAAACAGGAGTCGCCAAGCAATCCGTCCTTGTCATAGTATGAATGCACATATCTGTCCGACGTCACGCCAGGGGGCCGCAGCTGGGTTTCAGCGGGTCCCGACGTGATGGATCGGGCCGGAGCAATGGCGCTCCAATCCGGGCCGACCGCCCTGATTGGGGCTTTTTTTGTTTTATTTTCAACCGGATCGCCACCGGTTGGCCTGGGTGCGGATTGCGGCTGCGAGCGTGACGAAGAGGTGGATGCAGATGGATTGTACCCCCAAGAACGGTGAACCGTGGAGAGTCGGCGTGCTGTTCTCGCAGACCGGGGTCACGGCGGGAATCGAACGCACCCAGCTCCAGGGCACGCTGATGGCGATCGAGGAGATCAATGCCGGAGGCGGGGTCAACGGCCGGGAGATCCTGCCGGTCGTCCGGGACCCGCAATCCGATCCGGCGCTGTTCGCGGTTCTCGCCGAACGGCTGATGACCGAAGAGCGGGTCAGCGTCCTGTTCGGCTGCTATATGTCGAGCACGCGCAAGGCGATCCTGCCGGTGGTGGAGCGGCGCAACGGGCTGCTGCTCTATTCGACCCTCTATGAGGGGTTCGAATGCTCGCGCAACGTCATCTACACCGGGGCCGCCCCCAACCAGAACGGCCGGCAGCTGGCCGACTATCTGACGCGGGAATATGGCAGCCGCGTCTACATGGTGGGGTCGGACTACATCTATCCCTATGAATCCAGCCGGATCATGCGGGAACTGGTGCTCCAGCGGTCGGGCAAGATCCTCGCCGAAAAGTACCTGCCGCTGAATGCGACGCAGAAGGCTTTCGCCCCGGTCATCCGCGACATCCGGCGCAAGCAGCCGGACTTCATCTTCTCCACGGTGGTCGGCGCCGCCACCGCCCACCTCTACCACGCCTATGCCGAGGCCGGGTTCGATCCGGCGCGGATGCCGATTGCCAGCCTGACCACCAGCGAGGCGGAAATCAGCGACATCGGCGTCGCCGCCTCGCGCGGGCATGTCACCGCCGCCCCCTATTTCGATTCC
This sequence comes from Azospirillum melinis, assembly GCF_013340935.1. Classification (GTDB taxonomy): domain Bacteria; phylum Pseudomonadota; class Alphaproteobacteria; order Azospirillales; family Azospirillaceae; genus Azospirillum; species Azospirillum melinis. The sequence continues at coordinate 54,539 of NZ_WHOS01000037.1, forward strand.
ATCGACAGCGAGGCGAACCGCCGCTTCGTCGCCCGCTACCGCGAGCGGTTCGGGGAGCAGGAGCGGACCAACGCGTCGTGCGAGGCCGCCTATTTCCAGGTCCATCTGTTCGCCCAGGCCCTGCGCATCGCCAACTGCATGGACACCGACCGGCTGCGCGACGCCATCTTCGGCCAGGAGTTCGATGCGCCCCAGGGGCGGGTGCGGATCGATCCTGACAACAACCACACCTACCTGTGGCCGCGCGTCGGCCGGGTCGATGCGGATGGCCGGTTCGAGATCGTCGCGGACTCGCCGGAGGCGGTGAAGCCCGATCCGTATCTGGTCGATCACAACGCTGCCGACGAGGCGGACATCCGCTGGCGGCGGCAGGCCACGGTCTGACTGCAAACGGGGCGAACGCCGCATGTCGATCAACCTGCTCCGCGATATCCGCTCCTTTCGCGTGGTGGTCATCCACCCGCAGGACGCCGAGGCGGAGGAGCTGCTGCGCCAACTCCACCGCATCGGCTGCCAGGCCCGGTCCGAATGGCCGCCGCCCAAGGACCGCCCCAGCGGTGTCGACCTGATCTTCCTCGACATGACCCAGCTGCTGTCGGGACAGGGACGGCTGTCCTGGTCCACCGCCGACGACGGGCCGCCCATCGTCGCCGTGCTCGACTATGAGAGCCCGACCGTGCTGAAGGCCCTGGTCGATTACGGGGTGCGCGGCTTCGTCAGCAAGCCGATCCGCGCCTTCGGCCTGCTGACCACCATGTTCATGGCCCACCGCGCCGCGGAGGGCGAGCGCGGCATGCGCAAGCGCCTGCACAAGGTCGAGCAGCGGCTGGACGGCATCAAGAAGGTGAGCAAGGCCAAGGCGATCCTGATCGAGCAGCGGCGGATCACCGAGGAGGAGGCCTACCGCTTCATCCGCGAACGCGCCATGGCCCGGCGGACGACCATCGAGGCGGTCGCCGCCGCCATCATCGACGCCAGCGAAATGCTCATGGCCGAAAATCCGAGCCGCTGACCATTTTTGATGTTGACGGTGAGGCGGCGCACTGTGCATCTTACTAAGCACGTGAAGCAAATCGCCCGCGTCCGCCAATGATGTCGGATCGACGGGCAGGCGATGAAGCCCCTGAAGGTGTGACAGCCTTGCCGGGGCTTTTTTTGTGCTTGAACCTGACGTACCGACGCGCACTCCGGCACCACAGATGCGAGGGACGCCGATGGATAGGTTTGTGCAGGGATAAGTTCGACTATCAACCCTCTGCTGATTGACGCGACGAATGCTTTGTCGCGCAGCGGCCTTTTTTGCCCGGCGCCTCACTCATTGGGCGCTGGAAAGAACAATACTGCATGATCGACGCCACCATTCGTTGAGTATTTTAAAATCAGCTGACACGACTTGAGACCGCACCGGGCACACCCCCGCCGATGACGCCGGGATTTGTGCCGAGGCAATGAAGCCCCAGCAGGCCGCCGGCCTGGGTGGGGCTTTTTTTGTGCGCTCTCCTGCCCGTGCCGAAGAACCAGCAAAAGCAGGCAAACGAGGAGGAAACGCGTCATGACCTTCACACGGCGTAATTTTCTGAAATCGACGGCCGTCGCCGGGGTGGCCGGATCGGTCGGCTTTCCGCACATCTGGATCAAGGACAGCGGCGTCGCCTGGGCGGCGAACGGCGAGATCAAGGTCGGCGTCCTCTTCTCGCTGACCGGCACCACCGCGGTCGTCGAGAAGTCGATGCACAACGCCACCCTGATGGCCATCGATGAGATCAACGCCGCCGGCGGCATCAACGGGATGAAGCTCACCGCGGTCGTCGAGGATCCGGCCTCCGACCCCGCCACCTTCGCCGACAAGGCCAACAAGCTGGTGCTGAACGACAAGTGCGTCAGCGTCTTCGGCTCCTACACCTCCGCATCGCGCAAGGCGGTGCTGCCGGTCTTCGAAAAGCGCAAGAACCTCTACTGGTATCCGACGCTCTACGAGGGCCGCGAGTGCTCGAAGAACGTCATGTACACCGGGGCGGTGCCCAACCAGCAGCAGAAGGACTTCATCCCCTGGCTGGTCAAGAATTTCGGCAAGAAGTTCTACCTGATCGGCTCCAACTACATCTATCCCAAGGAAGAGAACAACGTCTGCAAGATCCTGCTGAAGGAGCTGGGCGGCGAGGTGGTCGGCGAGGAGTATGTGCCGCTCGGCCATTCTGAATTCGGCTCGGTGCTGAACAAGTTCCGCGAGACCAAGCCGGACGTGATCTTCTCAACCGTGGTCGGCGACAGCGTGATCGCGCTGCACAAGCAGTACAAGGCGGCGGGGTTCAGCCCGGACAAAATGCCGATGGCGAGCCTGACCACGTCGGAGGTCGAGATCGCGGCGATGGGCGGCGAGTATGCCGCCGGCCACTTCACCTCCGCGCCCTACTTCATGGGCCACCAGTCCAAGGAGAACGAGGTCTTCGTCGAGAATTACCGGAAGCGCTTCGGCAAGGAGTCGGTGACGCACTTCGTGTCGGAGGCGGCCTATTTCCAGATGCACCTGTTCCGCAAGGCGGTGGAGAAAATCGGCAAGGGCGACATCACTCCCATCGCCGTCCGCGATGCCACGGCGGGGCTGGAGATCATGGCGCCGCAGGGCAAGGTGAAGGTCGATGGCGACAATTTGCACTGCTACCTGTGGCCGAAGATCGGCCAGGCCCAGGCCGACGGCCAGTTCAAGGTCATCCAGCAATCGTCGGATTGGGTGAAGCCGGAACCCTACTGGGCCTATCCGGGCCAGAGCTGCACCAAGGACGGCCTGAAGGGCGCGTGAGCAATGAACGGCCAGGGGAGGGCGTCGCCCGACGCCCTCCCCGTCGGAGGGGCTTATGGATATTTTCTTCGGTCAACTCTTCACCGGGCTCAGCATCGCCTCGATCCTGCTGCTGGTGGCGCTCGGGCTTGCGATCATCTACGGCGCGATGGGCGTCATCAACCTTGCCCATGGCGAGTTCGTCATGCTGGGCGCCTACGGCACCTGGTTCCTCCAGTCGCAGTTCGGCCTGCCGCTGATCCCCTGCCTGCTGCTGGTGTTCTTCATGGTGGCGGCGGCCGGCTGGGTGGTCGAGAGCACGGTGGTCCGCTTCCTCTACCACCGGCCGCTCGACACCATCCTGGCGACCTGGGGCATCGGCATCATGCTGCAACAGGCGGTGCGCCTGTCCGCCGGGGCCGAGCTGCGCTATGTCCAGACGCCGGAGTTCCTGTCCGGCAGCATCGACATCGCCGGGGTCGGCATCCCCAGCTACCGCCTGTTCATCCTGGCGCTGACCGCCGCCCTGCTGGCGCTGACCTGGTTCGTCATCCAGCGCACCGAGTTCGGCATGAAGCTGCGCGCCGTCACCCAGAACCGCGAGATGGCGAGTTGCTACGGCATCAACAGCGCCAGGGTCTACAGCCTGACCTTCGCCTTCGGCTCCGGCCTTGCCGGGCTGGCCGGGGCGCTGGTGGCGCCGATCAAGAGCGTGGCGCCGGACATGGGCACCAACTTCGTGGTCGATGCCTTCATGGTGGTGGTGGTCGGCGGCGTCGGCAGCCTGATCGGCACGGTGGTCAGTTCCGGCCTGCTCGGCAGCGGCACCGCCGGCATCGCCTTTCTGCTGAACGACACGCTGGCCAAGGCGCTGGTCTTCCTGGCGGTGGTGGTCCTGGTCCGCTTCCGTCCGCAGGGCCTGTTCGTCGACCAGCGGCGCCGGTGAGGAGGGCCAAGGCCATGACCAGCGTCCAGTTCCCCGACGACCAGCCCGCCACCATCCGTCAAACCGATCTTCAAAGCCGGGCCGGTTCCCCGGTCAGTCCCGTCGCCCGGAGCCCGCTCATGTCGAAATCGACTCTGTCGCGCAGCAAGCCCTACGCCCAGCTCGCCGCCTATCTGCTGTTCTGCGCCGTCATCCTGGCGGTTCCCAGCATCGTCACCGACGCCTTCCTGCTGAACAAGTTTGCCCGCTATCTGGCGCTCGGCCTCGCCGCCGCCGCGCTGGCGCTCAGCTGGGGCTATGCCGGCATCCTCAACCTGGGGCAGGGGGTCAGCTTCGGCATCGGCGCCTATGCCATCGCCATGCATCTGAAGCTGAAGACCAGCCCGGTCCACACCGGGTCGGCCGGGCTGCCGGACTTCATGGTGTGGAACAACCTCGATCACCTGCCCTGGTTCTGGCAGCCCTTCCATTCCAGCCTGTTCGCGGTGGCGGCCGGCATCCTGGCTCCGGTGGTGGTGGCGCTGCTGCTGGGATCCTTCATGTTCCGGGCCCGGATCGCCGGGGTCTATGTCGCCATCATCACGCTCGCCATGCTGGCGGTGGTCAATCTGCTGTTCATCGACCAGCAGGCCTACACCGGCGGCTTCAACGGAATCACCGATCTGGCGTGGCTGGAGGCCGGCAGCGTCACCTTCGATCCCTACAGCCCGGCCTTCTACTATCTGTCCGCCGGGGCGCTGTCGCTGTGCCTGCTGCTCGGCCTCGCCTTCACCCGCAGCAAGGCCGGGCTGATCCTCCAGGCCATCCGCAACGACGCCGACCGGGTGCGCTTCTTCGGCTACGACGTTGCCGCCTACCAGTCGCTCGCCTTCGCGGTGTCGGCCGGCATGGCCGGGCTGGCCGGCATGCTCTACGCCATGGTGCTGGAATTCGCCTCGCCCACCTTCATGGGGGTGCCGCTCAGCCTGTCGATGGTGATCTGGGCGGCGGTCGGCGGGCGCGGGTCGCTGCTGGGGGCCGCCATCGGCGCCATCCTGGTCAACTTCATGCAGGGCAGCCTGTCCGAGAGCTTCCTCGACACCTGGCAGCTGATCCTCGGCGGCATGTTCATCCTGGTCGTGGTCTTCCTGCCCAACGGCTTGTCGAGCCTGATCGGCATCCTGTCGGACCGCCTGACCCGCCCGGCCGGTCCCAAGGCGGATGCCGTCCTTGCAGACGCCCTTTCCGATGCGCCGCATGCCGGCCGCACGCCGAGCTGAAGGAGACGATCCTCATGGCCTATCTCGAACTCCACGGGCTGGAAGTCAGCTTCGACGGCTTCAAGGCGGTCAACGGCCTGGATCTGGCGGTCGAGCGCGGGGAGCTGCGCTGCCTGCTGGGCGCCAACGGGGCCGGCAAGTCCACCACCCTGGACCTGATCTGCGGGCGCACCCAGCCGACCGGCGGGCGCATCCTGCTCGACGGGCAGGACATCACCCGGGCGCCGGAATACCGGCGCGCCCGCCACGGGGTGGGGCGCAAGTTCCAGGTGCCCAGCGTGTTCAAGGAACTGACGGTGCGCGAAAATCTGGAGGTGGCGCAGTCCCGGCACCCCGGCCCGGCCCGGACGATCCGCCTGTTCCCCGGCCTCCGCCTCGACCGGCGCATCGCCGAGGTGCTGGAGATCGTCGAGCTGGCCGACGAGCTGGACACCAGGGCCGCCTTCCTGTCGCACGGCCAGACGCAATGGCTGGAGATCGCCATGCTCCTGGTCCAGGACAGCGCCCTGATCCTGATGGACGAGCCGACCGCCGGCATGACCATCCAGGAGACCGGCAAGACCTCGCGCATCTTCCAGCGGCTGCGCGGCCGGCACACGCTGATCGTGGTCGAGCACGACATGGGCTTCGTCCGCGAGATCGCCGAGACCATCACCGTGCTGCACCAGGGCAGGCGCCTTTCCGAAGGATCGATCCGGCAGGTGGAGAACGATCCCAAGGTGCGCGAGGCCTATCTTGGAAGCGGGGGCATCTCCCATGCTTGACATGACCGACGTCTATTCCTTCTACGGCAGCAGCCCGGTGTTGCAGAATGTCAGCTTCGCGGTGCCCAGGGGCAGCCTGCTCAGCGTGCTGGGCCGCAACGGGGTGGGGAAGACCACGCTGATGCGGACCGTCATGGGGCTGACCGACCGGGTCACCGGCCGGATTGGGCTGGGCGGCAGCGACATCCGGAGCGAGCCGACCCACCGCCGCGCCGGTCTCGGCATCGGCTATGTCCCGCAGGGGCGCGGCATCGTCGGCAAATTCACCATCAGTGAGAACATCCTGATGGGCAGCTTCGCCCGTCCGGACGGCAAGCGCGAGATCCCGCCCCTGGTGTTCGAGATGTTTCCCTATCTGCGGGACAACCTGAACCGGAAGGGCGGCGACCTGTCCGGCGGACAGCAGCAGCAGCTGGCGATCGCGCGGGCGCTGGCGGCGAAACCGCAGGTCCTGCTGCTGGACGAGCCGACCGAGGGCATCCAGCCCAACATCGTCGAGCAGATCCAAAACGTGATCATGACCCTGAACCGCCAGTACGGCATCACTGTCGTGCTGGTCGAACAGAATGTGAGGTTCGCCCGGCAGGCCTCCGACCTTTTCCTGATGCTCGACAAGGGGCGCGTCGCCGCCCACGGGCCGACGGAGAGCCTGACCGACGATCTGGTGCACCGGCACATGGCGGTCTAGGCGCCGTCCGGGCCGCATCTCCAACCCTGAAACAAGGGGTTCGCCGTCCAGCCTCGCGCCGGGTCGGAACGCCCCCTCCTTATCGATCCACAGACCAGAAAGGGAATGCACCATGTTGCACGGCGATATTTCCAGCAGCAAGGACACCGTCGGCGTCGCGGTCGTGAACTACAAGATGCCGCGCCTGCACACCAAGGCCGAAGTCCTCGACAACGCCCGCAAAATCGCGGAGATGGTCCAGGGCATGAAGATCGGCCTGCCGGGCATGGATCTGGTGATCTTCCCAGAATATTCGACCCACGGGATCATGTACGATTCCAAGGAGATGTACGAGACCGCCTCGTCGGTCCCCGGTGACGAGACCGCGATTTTCGCTGACGCCTGCCGCAAGGCCAGGGTCTGGGGCGTCTTCTCCCTGACCGGCGAGCGGCATGAGGAACACCCGCACAAGGCGCCCTACAACACGCTGATCCTGATGAACGACAAGGGCGAGATCGTCCAGAAATACCGCAAGATCATGCCGTGGGTGCCCATCGAGGGCTGGTATCCCGGCAACTGCACCTTCGTCACCGAAGGGCCGAAGGGGCTGAAGATCAGCCTGATCATCTGCGACGACGGCAATTATCCGGAGATCTGGCGCGACTGTGCCATGAAGGGCGCCGAACTGATCGTCCGCTGCCAGGGCTACATGTATCCGGCCAAGGAACAGCAGGTCATCATGTCCAAGGCGATGGCCTGGGCCAACAACACCTATGTCGCGGTGGCGAACGCCGCCGGCTTCGACGGGGTCTATTCCTATTTCGGCCATTCCGCCATCATCGGCTTCGACGGCCGGACGCTGGGCGAGTGCGGCACCGAGGAGAACGGCATCCAGTACGCCCAGCTCTCCACCTCGCTGATCCGCGACGCGCGCAAGAACATGCAGTCGCAGAACCACCTCTTCAAGTTGGTCCACCGCGGCTACACCGGCAAGATCAACTCCGGCGAGGATTCGAAGGGCGAGGCAGCCTGCGCCTACAGCTTCTACCATGACTGGGTCAACGATCCGGAAGGCACCCGTGCGCGGGTCGAGGCGATGACCCGCGGCACCGTCGGCACCGAGGAATGCCCCATCGACGGCATCCCCAACCCGGAAACCGCCCTGCATCGCTGAAGCACCCGGAGATATGCGGCGGGGGTCGGGAGACGCCCGCCGCCTTTCTGCGGAGCGAAATCAACAACAAGGAGACGCGCCGATGGCGCTGGATGCACACCGGATTCCGGAGGAGCCCTATTACCGGCCGGTCGCCGGGGAGGTGGCGCTGTTCGAGGCCGCCTATGCGGCGCGCATGCCGATGATGCTGAAGGGCCCCACCGGCTGCGGCAAGACCCGCTTCATCGAGCACATGGCATGGCGTCTCGGCCGGCCGCTGGTGACGGTGGCCTGCCACGAGGACATGACCGCGTCGGATCTGGTCGGGCGCTTCCTGCTCGATCCCGGCGGCACGGTCTGGCACGACGGGCCACTGACCCAGGCGGTGCGGCATGGCGCGATCTGCTATCTCGACGAGATCGTCGAGGCCCGCCAGGACACCACCGTCGTCATCCACCCGCTGACCGACGCCCGCCGTATCCTGCCGCTGGAGAAGCGCAACGAGCTGGTCCAGGCCCATCCGGACTTCCAGCTGGTGATCTCCTACAACCCCGGCTACCAGAGCGTCCTGAAGGATCTGAAGGAATCGACCAAGCAGCGCTTCGCCGCCATCGAGTTCGGCTATCCGGACGCGGCGGTGGAGGCGGAGATCGTCGCCCATGAATCGGGCGTCGCCGCCGGCACCGCGGCCCTGCTGGTCCGCATCGCCGCAAGCTCGCGCAACCTGAAGGGCCATGGGCTTCAGGAGGGGGTGTCCACCCGCATGCTGATCCATGCCGGCCGGCTGGCGGCGCAGGGGATCGCGCTGGAGACCGCCTGCCGGATCGCGCTGGTGCTGCCGATCACCGACGACGCCGACGTGCGGGACGCCTTCTCCGCCGCCGTGTCGGCGGCGATTGCCTGACCCCTCCCTGTCCGGGGAGAGGACGAGAGGACTGGAGACCGAATGCCGGACGACCAATCGCGCCAGTTTCCCGCTGGCCAAATTCCCGCCGACACCGCCTTTTCCTCCGTCGAGCGCCGGCTGGTCGCCTATCTGGTCGCGCTGTGGCGGTTGCGGGTGCCGATCCGCCATGCCAGGCCGGATGCGGCTGGCAACCCGCCACGGCGGGTCAGCCTGTCGGACGGACTGATCTGGATGCCCGGAAGCTTCCGCGGCGTCGATGGCCGCCGCTCCGGCGCGCTGTTCCGCGCCGCCCTGGTCCATGCCGGGGCGCATCTGCGCTTCACCGGTCCGCGCTTCCCGGCCGCCGGGTTGAAGCCGTTGCAGCTGGCGCTCGTCTCGCTGATCGAGGATGCCCGGGTCGAGCAACTGGCGATGCGCGAGCATCCCGGCCTGCTCCGGGTCTGGCGGTCCTTCCACGTCGCCGGGCCGGACGGCGCCGGGACCGCGCCCGCCCTGATGGCGCGGCTGGCCCGTGCGCTGATCGACCCCGACTATCGCGACGACGATGCCTGGGTCGCCAAGGGCAGGCGGCTGTTCTTCGAGGCGGAGGGCGAGTGGGACAGCCCGGCGCTCAGCCGGCGGATCGGCGGGCTGCTGGGCAACGATCTCGGCCAGATGCGGGTGCAGTTCAATTCCAAGGACTATGTCGTCGAGCCGGCCTACCGCGACGACAACCTCGGCCTGTGGGACCATGGCGAGGCGCCGCCGACCCCGCCCAGCGACGCCGAGACCGTGTTCGAAGCCTTCCGCACCGAACAGCAGGAACGCGACCACGGCCGGCCCGACGAGCAGTTGGGGGAGGGGGCCACCCCGGCGCGGCTGTCCGCCACCGATGTGCCCGCCCGCGCGGTGGGGGAGGAGGAGATCACCGCCCCGCCGTGGCACTATCCGGAATGGGACTACCGCGTCGGCATCGACCGGCCCGACTGGGTGGTGCTGAACGAACGGCGGACCGAGCTTGGCGACCCCGCCGACATCGCCCGCATCGTCGAGCGTCATCGCACGACCGCCGACCGGCTGACCGCGCTGGTCCGCTCGGCCAAGGTCAGCCGGCCGGTGCGGCTGCGCCGCCGGCCGGAGGGCGACCGCATGGATCTGGACGCCTGCATCGATGCGATGGTCAGCCACCGCCGCGGCGAGGCTCCCGATCCGCGGGTGCATGAGGTGCTTGTCCGCCGCAACCGCGACCTGTCGGTCCTGCTGCTGCTCGATGTCTCCGCCTCGACCGGCGATCCGGTTGCCGGAGGCGGGCGCAGCGTGCTGTCGGTGGAGCGAGAGGCCGCGACGCTGTTCGCCCAGGCGCTGGACGGGCTGGGCGATCCCTTCGCCATCCATGCCTTCCGCTCCAACGGGCGGCGGGATGTCAGCTATTACAGGATCAAGGGGTTCCAGCAGCCCTACGACGATGCGGCCAGGGCGCGGCTGGCCGGACTGAAGGCCGGTCTGTCCACCCGGCTCGGCACCGCGCTGCGCCATGCCGGCCGGCTGCTGGACCGGCAGGCGACCCATCGCCGGCTGCTGCTGGTGGTGACCGACGGCGAGCCGTCGGACATCGACGTCGCCGACCGCCGCTATCTGCTGGACGATGCCCGCCGCGCCGTGCTGGGGCTGGCGGCGCGGGGGATCGACTGCTTCGTGATCGGGCTCGATCCCCAGGGCCGCGAGTACCTGACCCGGATGTTCGGAGCGCGCAACGTCATGGTGATCGACCGCGCCGAAAAGCTGCCGGAGGTGCTGCCGACCTTCTATCTGCGCCTGTCGACATGACCGAGCCGAGGGGCGGGGGCTCCACGCCGGGCTGCGAGCGCAACGGCAATCGCGCCATAGAGTCCGGCCAGGGTCCACAAGGTCAGGAAGGGTTCGGCCACCTCGGAGAGGGACGCCCCGAGCTGGGCCGTGCGGACAAGCCCGTCGATTGCCGATGTGCTGGGCAGCAGCCGGGCGATCAGCCGGACCGCGTCCGGCATCGCCTCCTGCGGCCAGGCAAAGCCCGCCAGGAAGAAGACGGGCAATCCGACCGCCGCGGTGGCGAGCTGCACCGCGAGCGGGGTGCGGAAGACCGCCGAGGCGATCAGGCCCAGGCCGCTGACGGCGAGGACGAACGGCAGCGCGAAGAGGAGAATTGTCGCGGGCGAGCCCAGGCGCGGGATGCCGTACAGGTAGGGCAGGGCGATCAGGTAGAAGGGCAGGATCAGGGCCTCGGGCACCAGATAGGCCATGTATTTGCCGGTGACCGTCGCCAGCGGCCCCGCCCTCGGCTGGTCGGGGCCAGGGTCGGGGATGGTGCCGAGCAGGCCGGTTCCGATCAGCAAAAGCTGTTGCAGGATCAGGACGAAGGCCGCCGGCAGCAGATAGGTCGCATAGCCTCCCTGCGGATTGAACAGCGGCACCGCCGTCAGCGGCATCGGGTCGACGACGGCACCGGCCAGTGCCGGATCGACGCCGGCAGCGACCAGCCGCGCGCTTTCGACCTCCGCCCCCAGCGTCCTTGCCACCGCCGAGACGGCCCCGGCAATCCGCTGATAGATCAGGAAATAGCTGGCGTCCGCATAGAGAGCGACCGGGGAGGGCCGCCCATGCAGCAGGTCGCGCTCGAAATTCAGGGGGATCAGCAGGATGCCCGACACTGTGCGTTCATAGACGGCGCGCTGGGCGCTGGGGAGGTCGGGCAGCACCAGGGCGACACTGACGTCGGAGGTCGCGTCGAGCCGGCGGACCATCTCCCGGCTGCTGCTGGTCCCGTCGCGGTCCACCACCACGATGGGGACGTTGCGCAGCGCCTCGTTGAGGTAGGGCTGTGGATAGAACGCGGCATAGATCGCCGCCCCGAGGATGAACACGGCAAAGACCGGCCGCACGGTGAAAATGCGGCGGAGTTCGTGCCGGAACACGGCGAAGACCGCTCTCATGGCGACCACCCTCATGACGCATTCCCGCCGTGAACCGCCATGCTGTGCCCGCTGCCGGCTCGCCGACGCCGGGCGCGCAGCCCCTCCAGCCGCCATGCGGTCAGCCCGGCCAGCCCGATCACGAAAGCGGCGAGGACCAGCACCGGAGGCCAGGACAGGTCGGACGGTGTGCCGCGGACGGTCTGGTCGATCCGTGCCGTCAGGTACCAGGTTCCCGGCAGCAGCGCCCCATAGCCCTGGGCGAAACCACCCATGCCGAGGCGCGGAAAGCCGATGCCCATGAAGCCGAAGGCCGGCGCGGTCAGCAGCGTCCCGATGCTGACCGCCATGGCGGTGGAGCGCAGGAGCAGCGCCAGCAGGACGCCGAGCAGCTGGCAGGCCAGCAGGAACAGGATGCCCGCGAGGAGCAGGATGCCCCGCTGGCCGCGCAACGGCAGGTCCAGCACGCCGAACAGGACGGAGTCGGCGATGCCCAGAACCATCAGGGACAGGATCGTGTACGGAAGCACCTTCCCCGCCATCGCCGGCCACAGCCCGCCGCCGAGCCGACGCAGGATCGCCAGACGGTGCCGCGTCTCGACATCCAGCCCGACCGAGTAGGCGGACGCCACCACCACCACGACCTGAAGCAGGCTGGGCAACAGGGCCGCCAGCAGGAAATGGGTGTAGTTCATGGTGGGATTGAACAGGCCATGGACCTGCACCGGGATCGGCGCCAGCGAGGCCTGGGCGGCATCCGTCGGCTGGCCCTGGGCCGTGCGCAGCGACAGGCGGATGCCGGCCGCCACCGTCGGGACGGCATTGTTGACCCCGCGGAGGACGAGGTTGCCGGTGGTCAGCGTCTGGGTGTTGTAGAAGAACACGATTTCCGGCCGCCGGGCGGCCTTCACGTCCCGCTCCAGGTCGCGCGGGATCATCAGCAGCCCGTGGACGGCGCCGGACAGGATCAGCCGGCGCCCTTCGGCAAGGTCGGCGACGCGCTGCGCCACCGCGGCATCGGGCGTGGCGTCCACGGTGCGAACGATGGCGCGCGACAGGTCGGAGCCATCGAGGTCGAGTACGGCGACCGGCAGGCGGGTGGCGAGACCGGCGCTGAAAATCGCCGTCAGCAGCCCCATCAGGCCAAGCGGCAGAAGGGTCACCAGCACCAAGAGACCGGGACGGCGCCGGCGCAGCCAGACCAGTTCACGCCGGAAGACCAGCAGGAAGCCGGGACGCAGCCCGGTGCGGGGCCGCATCTCAATGCCCCTGCCGGACCCAGATGGCGCTCATTCCCGGCCGCAGCCCTTCCACCGGTTCGGCCGGGACGGCCCGGACCTCGAAGGTCCGCAGATCGAAATCGCCGGTGGCGCGGGTCGCCCGCCACGTCGCGTATTGCCCCTGGACGTTGATCGTCGTCACCCGCACCGGGAGCTCCGCCGACTTGAGGGCGGGAACGGTGACCCGGAAGCCGTCGCCGACGGCCAAGCCGGTCAGCAGATCTTCGCGCAGGTTGAAGGTGAACCACGGGTGCGCGATGTCCACCATGGAGAAGAGCGGCGCGCCGGCGCTGAAATTCTCGCCCGGCTCGGCCACCCTGGTGGTGATCTGGCCATCCATCGGCGCGCGGACGACCAGCTCCTCCACATCGACGGACCGCTGGCGGAGTGCGGCCTCCGCCTGCTTGACCTGGGCGGCGGCGAGGGCGCGCTCCTCCGGGCTGGCGCCCGTGACGGCGAGATGCAGGGCGGCCTCTGCCGATTCGCGCTTGCGAACGGCGGCCTCCAGATTGCGCGCCGCCTCGTCGAGCCGGGCCTGCGGGGTGTTGCCCGAGCGGATGAGCTGGGCCTGCCGGCCGTAATTGTCCTGATAGAGGGTGACGTCGGCCTCCGCCGAGGCCAGATCGGCCCGTCTGGCGGTGATGGTCTCGGCCCGCGTGCTGTTGACCCGGTCGAGATCGGCCCTGGCCACGCCGAGCGCCGCCTGGGCGGCGGCCAGCGCCGCCACCAGCTGCGGGCTTTCCAGCTCGACCAGCACGGTCCCGCGCGCCACCCTGTCCCCGGTGTCGGCGGCCAGTCTGGCGACGCGGCCGGAAACGCGGGGGCTGATGTCGACCCGGTCGGCCGACACCTCCCCCTGGACGGTCAGCGGCGGCGGCCGTGTCGCAAACCACAGGGTCGTGCCGAGCGCCGCGATGGCGGCACCCCCGATCATCCAGCGAAGAGCCCTCATTCCGGTCAT
>NZ_WHOS01000038.1 GCF_013340935.1 Azospirillum melinis
CGTATGTTTGGACGCCTCAAGGACTTCCGGCGCATTGCCACCCGCTATGACCGCTCCGCCACCAACTTCATGGCCGCCGTCCACATCGCCGCAACCGTCGCCTACTGGTTATGAGTCCGGACCCTAAGAAAACCAACCAAACACCAGACGGTTAAGGGAGACCGACACCATGTTCCGCAAACTGCTTCTCGCCACCGGCATCGCCGCCGCCCTGCTGGCTCCGGTCGCGGCTTCCGCCCAGGACGTGAAGTCCCGCATCATCCGCTTCGGCTACGGCCTGTCGGAGAACAGCAACCAGGGCCGCGCCGTCAAGTTCTTCGCCGAAGAGGTCTCCAAGCGCAGCGGCGGCAAGCTGAAGGTGAAGGGCTTCGCCGACGCCAGCCTGGGCAGCGACATGCAGATGCAGAACACCCTGATCGGCGGCGCCCAGGAGATGATGGTGGGCTCCACCGCCACCCTGGTCGGCGTCGTCAAGGATTTCGGCGTCTACGACCTTCCCTTCCTGTTCAACGACGAGAAGGAGGTCGATAGCGTGCTGGACGGCCCGTTCGGCGAGAAGCTGATGAAGTCGCTGAGCGACAAGGGGCTGGTAGGGCTGGTCTATTGGGAGAACGGCTTCCGCAACCTGACCAACAGCAAGCGGCCGATCACCAAGGTCGAGGACATGGGCGGCATCAAGCTGCGGGTGATGCAGAACCCGGTCTACATCGACATGTTCAACCGGTTCGGTGTCAACGCGGTGCCGCTGGCCTTCTCCGAGCTGTTCGCAGCGCTGGAGACCGGTACGGTCGACGGCCAGGAGAACCCGGTGGCGATCATCCAGTCGTCCAAGTTCTACGAGGTGCAGAAATACCTGACCCTGACCCGGCACGTCTACACGCCCTTCATCGTTCTGGCCAGCAAGCGCTGGTGGGACGGCCTGTCGGCCGACGAGAAGAAGATCCTGCAGGAGGCCGCCGTCGCCTCGCGGGAGTTCGAGCGCAAGGACAGCCGCGAGGCCTCGGCCCAGAGCGTGGCCTACCTCAAGGAAAAGGGCATGCAGATCAACGAGCTGAGCCCGGCGGAGCTGGAGCGCATGCGCGAAATGATCAAGCCGACCTTTGACAGGTATGCCACCGAAGGTGGTGCCGACCTGCTGAAGGAACTACAGAGGGAAATCATGAAGGTACGCAAGCCGTAACATCGTTTTCAAGAAGTGCCGCGTGCCCCCCTGCGGGAAGGTGAGCTGCCGGTCATACCCTCCGGCGGGCTGAAGGGAAAAGGGCGCCCGATGGGGACGGCCGTTGTATCGATGCAGATCAAGGATCCGCGATACGCCAGCCTCTTCAACATGGGCGGCGCGGCCGTTGCCAGCCGTGTCAGCATCCTCGAACGGCCCCCCTGGCCGATCGAGCCTACAGGAGCCAATCAGATGAAAGTCCTTGTCCCGGTCAAGCGGGTTGTGGACTACAATGTGAAGATCCGCGTGAAGGCGGACGGCGCGGGTGTGGAGACCGCCAATGTCAAGATGTCGATGAACCCGTTCGACGAGATCGCTGTCGAGGAAGCGGTTCGCCTGAAGGAAGGCGGCAAGGCGACTGAAGTGATCGCCGTCTCGGTCGGCCCGGCCCAGGCACAGGAAACCCTGCGCACCGCTCTCGCCATGGGGGCAGACCGCGCCATCCTGGTCCAGACCGACGCCGAGACCCAGCCGTTGGCCGTCGCCAAGCTGCTCAAGGCCCTGGTCGAGAAGGAGGGGGCGCAGCTGGTCATCCTGGGCAAGCAGGCCATCGACGACGACTGCAACCAGACCGGACAGATGCTCGCAGCATTGCTGGGCTGGGGCCAGGGCACATTCGCCTCCAAGGTGGCGCCCGCTGACGGGTCGGTCACGGTCACCCGCGAGATCGACGGCGGGCTGGAAACGGTCAGCCTGACGCTGCCCGCCGTGGTCACCGCCGACCTGCGCCTGAACGAGCCGCGCTACGCCTCGCTACCCAACATCATGAAGGCCAAGAAGAAGCCGCTCGACATCGTAGCCCCGGACAGCCTGGGCATCGACATGACGCCGCGGCTTAAGACCTTGAAGGTGGCCGAGCCGGACAAGCGCAAGGCCGGCGTCAGGGTGTCCGACGTGGCGGCCCTGGTCGAGAAGCTGAAGATCGAAGCAAAGGTGATCTGAGATGAGCATCCTCGTCATTGCCGAACACGACGACGCTTCGCTGAAGCCCGCCACGCTCAACGCCGTCGCCGCTGCCGCCAAGGTGGGTGGGGACATCCACGTTTTGGTTGCCGGTCTGGACGCCCAGCCTGCCGCCCAGGCCGCCGCCAAGGTGGCGGGCGTGTCCAAGGTGCTGCTGGCCGCCGATGCAGCCTATGCCCATCAGCTGCCGGAGGATGTGGCCCCGTTGGTGGTGTCGCTGGTCAAGGCCGTCGGCTACGGCCATGTGCTGGCGCCGGCCACCTCGGCGGGCAAGAACGTGGCGCCGCGGGTGGCCGCCCTGCTGGACGTCCAGGCGGTGTCGGACATCACCGGGGTCGTTTCCGCCGATACGTTCGAGCGGCCGATCTATGCCGGCAGCGCAATCGCCACGGTTCACTCGGCGGACGCGGTCAAGGTCGTGACGGTGCGCGCCACCGCATTCGAGGCGGCTGCCGGGGAAGGCGGCTCGGCCACGGTGGAGAGCGTGGCGGGTGTCGACGCGTCGGGCCTGTCGAGCTTCGTGTCGGCGGAGCTGGCCAAGTCGGAGCGTCCGGAGCTGACTTCGGCGCGAATCGTGATCTCGGGCGGCCGGGGCATGCAGTCGGGCGACAACTTCCACCTGCTGGAGGCAGTTGCCGACAAGCTGGGCGCTGCGGTCGGTGCCTCGCGCGCCGCGGTGGATGCCGGGTTCGTGCCGAACGATTATCAGGTTGGCCAGACCGGCAAGATCGTGGCACCGGACCTCTACATCGCGGTCGGCATCAGCGGTGCGATCCAGCATCTGGCCGGGATGAAGGACAGCAAGGTGATTGTCGCGATCAACAAGGACGAGGAGGCGCCGATCTTCCAGGTCGCCGACTACGGCCTCGTCACCGACCTCTTCGAGGCGGTGCCGGCGTTGGCATCCGCCCTTTGATCAAACCAGCACCCCCGCGCTCTGAGCTGAACTTTGCGCATTACGCGGGGAAGCAGATGGCATGAATGAGGTTCCGGCAGGTTTTGCGCCAGCTTGATCGTGGTGCCGGCGCTGCCGTAGAGGATCACCTCCCTTCAGGAGGTGCCGTATGCGCTGTCTTATACGGCTCATCCCACTCCGACACGCTGACAGGCGGAGCTCGCTACGGCAAGCGATGTCGAGCCGGTGCATCCTATCCGAAGGCCCGCTGCCTGTTTTGCCGATTTATCTTGGGCGCAGCAGGGAATGTTAATTCCCTGTTTCATCCGGCTACGGACGCTCTCCGGCCGGCCCGAAAGCCAGGAAAACTGCGTTGGACGCAAGGAGTTGTCGCTGCGCGAAATACTGATGATCAAGGCATTTCCCTGTAAATTCCCTGTTTCGCAGGGAAACCGATCGGGTGGTACGGCGAACCTTCCTCCGACGGTGCCAAGGCAGGGGAGAGTGTTTTGCCAATGACTGCTCCCTCCGCCACGAAATCAGGCCAGAGCGTTGATTTTCTCAGAAAATCCGCTCTGGCCTTTTTCGTTTTCCACATTGTGCCTTATTGCTGATTTGTCACCGGATATGCTGGCGGTAGAATTGCGCCCGGGTGTTGTGCCTGATCGCTTAACAGTGCAGTTGTGATCCTGCGACATAATCCAAATACTTCCGGGACAATCAGGCGGCTTCAAATCGAAAGCATTAACCCGTATGTGTTTCCTCTTGCGCCAAAACCCTACTTTTGGTTTTATGAACCAGTGGTTTAGATGCGCTGTCGAGGTTCGCGTGCGTATACGCATTGGATTGGCTGCGGTTCTTCTTGGCGCTGGGATGCTGTCTGCATGCCAGACAATGAACGATGTGGCGAAAACGGTCGGCAAACCGCCGGAGAAGGCGCTTGAGATGCGTGCGCTTCAGACGCGCCGTTTCGACAGCGAGAACGAGAAGCTTCTGCTCGAGGCTGGAACCCAGACCCTTCAGGATCTTGGCTTCACCATTTCCGAGGCGTCGAGCGACGTCGGCGTGGTGGTTGCCTCCAAGCAGCGCAGTGCGGAAGAGGGCGGGCAGGTTGCGGCACAGATCGGCCTGACGATCGCAATGGCTCTGCTTGGCGTGGCAAACAATCCCACCTGGGACCAGGAGCAGACCATTCGGGTGACGTTCATTGCCAGCCCGGTTTCCGGCGGCCGTCAGACCGAAGTGCGCACCGCTTTCGACCGGATCCTGATCAACAATCATGGAAACGCCTGGAAGGCGGAATTGCTGATGGAGCCGCAACTCTACCAGGAGTTCTTCGAAAAGCTCTCCGCCAGCGCGTTCCTTGAGGCTCACAAGATATGACATTGAGCAAGAGCATCCGCCTTGCGATCTTCGGCGCAATGGCGCTCGCGGTCGCAGGCTGTCAGACCAACAATCAACCGCAAATCGTGCTCAGCAAGAAAAGCCCTGTCGAATTGAGGGCAATGCAGGCGCGTGCATTCGAAACCTCCGATCAGAACAAAGCCCTGCGGACCGTGATCGCCACGCTCCAGGATCTTGGCTATGGGGTCGACAAGGTCGAGCCGGCTGCCGGAACGGTTTCGGCCAGCAAGCTGGCCAAGCTTCGCATGACCGCCACGGTTTATCCGCGCGGTCCTTCCCGCATGATCATACGCTCCAATGCCGTGGTCATGAACCTTGGGGTGGAAAGTCAGGTGGACGATCCGGCTTTTTACAAGGATTTGTTCTTTGAGCCGCTGGGAAAAGCAATGTTCCTGACTGCTCTCGAACTTGGCAGTGAAGAGGATGTACCGCCGGTGGCGGATACCGCATCGAAAACGACTGCCAAGCCGTAATCCACTTCAGATCGAGGTTTCCTTCCATGCTCTTCAAGAATTGCACGTTGGTCGTGATGGGGCTTGCCTCGGCGCTGCTGGCCGGTTGCCAGACGGCTGGAGAGCATGCCGCCGCTGTCCGTCAGGCACAGGATGCGGATCGCTTGACCGTCGGCAAAGTGCAGCGCGAGATCCGCATCGGTATGACGAGTGCGGAGGTCGTCGAGGTGCTTGGTTCGCCCAACATGGTGACGACGGACGACCGCCGCCGCGAGAATTGGGTCTATGACAAGATCTCGACGGAGACGGCCTACTCGTCCAGCAGCGGTGGCGTGAACGCACTGATTCTGGGCGGTGGCCCGATCGGCGCCGGCATTGGCGGCGCCTTGGGCGGCGCGGGCGTCAGCGGCTCCGCGGGCGCCCGCAGCACCTCGCAGCGGACGTTGACGGTGATCGTCAAATTTGACGAGGGCAGCCGGGTTCGCGATTTTTCGTACCGCTCCAGCAGCTTCTGACCGGAGCGGCAGCATGAAGTGCCGGGTCGTCGCATCCGTCCTGATCCTATCGGTGTTGGCGGGCTGCCAGCAGACGTCGGGAACGCAGCAGCAGGCCGCTGCGCTTACGCTGGCGGCCGAGAGTCTTGGGCAGCGTCAGATGCAGACCCGGCGCTTCGACACGACCGATGAACGGAACATCCTCGCTGCTTGTGCCGGTGTGCTGCAGGACCTCGGCTTTACCACCGAGGAAACCAACCTCAAGGCTGGGTTGATCGTCGCCTCCAAGGACCGCGATGCGGTCGAGTCAGGACAGGTTGCCGGGCAGGTCTTCTTCGCTCTCCTGGTGGCGGCCATGGGAGGCCGTGCGGACCCGGTGTGGGACGCCAATCAGAAGATCAGGATCTCCATCGTGACGCGGCCGACAGGCGATCGAAGCGGCATCATCGTCCGTGCGACTTTCCAGCGTGTGATTTGGAACACGAAGAATCAGGTTTCGCGCGTCGAGACGATCGACAAGCCCGAAATCCATCAGCAGTTCTTCGAAAAGCTCTCGCAATCCGTTTTTCTTGAGGCGCACCAGATATGAGCATGACCGATCGCCGGAATTTGTCGGTCTGCGCTGGGGTTATGGCACTTGCGTTGGCTTTGCTTTCGCTTGGCGGATGCCAGACGGACTCGAAGCAACAGGTGATGGCCGTCGACAAGAGCCAGGTTGAGCTGCGCGCGATCCAGACGCGGTCTTTCGACACCAGCGACCGTAACCTGACGATTCGCACGGTAATCAGCAGTCTTCAGGATCTCGGCTTCGTCATCGATAAAGCCGATGAGCAGTTGGGCATCATCAGCGGAACCAAGCTGTCCGGCTATGCCATGCGCATGACGGTTACGGTTCGTCCACGCGGTAAGACCCAAATGGCGGTGCGGGCGAGCGCGCAATACAATCTGGTCGCAGTATCGGATGCCGAGCCTTATCAGCAGTTCTTCGCCGCCCTGTCGAAGGCGATGTTCCTGACTGCGAACGAAGTGGACTGACGCCTCGCGGCTGGATCCCGAATGCTTCGGTCGGCCGGTTCGGCGCGGCGGACATACTTCCCGAGTCGTTTCCTGACACAATAGAAAAGCCCGCCCCGCACTTGGCGATTGCCGGTGCAGGGCGGGCTGTCAGTCTTTTCCGGTGCCTGGAACGGAAGGGGCCTCGCCCCTTACTTCGACCGCGACACGCGGCGCAGGAAGTCGATGAACTGCGTCTGCTCTTCCGGAGACAGATCCTTGACCATGCCCTGGTCATGAGCCTGGACGCGTGGGATCAGGTCATCCATCAGCGTCTGGCCTTCCGGCGACAGGCGCAGCGCATAGGAGCGGCGATCGTTGGGCGATGGGGCGCGGACGACCAGACCGCGCGACTCGAGCCGGTCGATCACGGCGACCATCGTCGACCGGTCGATGCCGACCGCCGTGCCCAGATCGGACTGCGACAGGCCTTCATTCTCCCGGATCATGATCAGCACACCGAACTGGCCGGGCGTGATGTCATGCGGAGCGACCGCGTTCTGGAAGCTCTGGAACACCGCGACCTGAGCCTTGCGCAGGTTGTAACCCACGAGCTCGGGAAGGGGGCCGAGGGCAAGCTTGCCGTTCTTTCCGGGCCGCAGACGCGACCGCCGGTCGGCGGGGGTGGAACGCTCGTTGTCAGTCACCGTGGATGCCATATTTTGGATGAATTATCGGATGAACAGATAAAATGCGGGCATGGCATTCGTTTGTCAGCAAGAACTGCACAGGCGATAGGCTATGCATACCAGATATGCGCTTAGCGTATTGGTGGGGGCGCGCACAAATTCCATCTTGAAGAGTCAAGAAGTGATCGACGCCGATTCGACGCCGATCGCCCGCCCTGCGGTTTCCCCTGCCGCGCGCGGGTTCCCGAATCGGAGCTTCCGACGCCCGGTCCCCCCCAGACCGGGCGTCTTCGTTTCCAGACGGACCCGCCCCGAACCTCGCCCCGGTACGCTGAAGCGCTTTGCAGGGCAGGGCGGATGGTTGGGCGCTTGGTCCGTTGCCGGCTTTCGGGTTAGCTGTTCGACAGTGTCCCAACCAGAGAGCCGATGCCATGGCCTTCGCCATTCCCCTGTGGTCCCAGCCGGCCGTCCCCGTCACGGGCGGCGATCCGTTCCCAGTGCGGCGTATCTACTGCGTCGGCCGCAACTATGCCGCCCATGCGCGCGAGATGGGCGCCGATCCCGACCGCGAGCCGCCCTTTTTCTTCATGAAGCCGGCCGATGCCATCGTCGCCGATGGCGCCACCATCCCCTATCCGCCGAAGACCGCCAACCTGCATCACGAGATCGAACTGGTGGTGGCGATTGGCACCGGCGGCCGCGACATCCCGGTCGACCGGGCGCTGGAGCATGTGTTCGGCTATGCCGTCGGGCTCGATATGACCCGGCGCGACCTGCAGAACGCGGCCAAGAAGGAAGGCAAGCCCTGGGACATGGGCAAGGGCTTCGACCAGTCGGCTCCCTGCTCCGCAATCCGCACCGTCGCCGACATCGGTCACCCGGCCAAGGGGGCGGTTACCCTGCAGGTGAATGGCGAGCCGCGGCAGAAGGGCGACCTGTCCGACCTGATCTGGTCGGTGGCGGAGACGATCTCCTACCTGTCCGGGCTGGTCGAACTGCAGCCGGGCGACCTGATCTATACCGGCACGCCGGAGGGTGTCGGCGCGGTGGTGGCCGGCGACGTGCTGACCGGTGCGGTCGAGGGCGTCGGCACCCTGACCCTGACCATCGCCTGAGCCGCCGCCGATGCGCATCGCGACCTGGAACATCAATTCGGTCCGCATGCGTCTGGACCTCCTCCTCCGCCTGATGGAGGAGGAGCAGCCGGACGTGATCTGCCTGCAGGAAACCAAGGTGGTGGACGCCGACTTCCCGCTCGGCCCACTGGCGGAGCGCGGCTATGTCCACGCCCATATCCACGGGATGAAGAGCTACAACGGCGTTGCCATCCTGTCGCGCCTGCCCTTCTCTTCGCACGACGTCCAGCACTGGTGCGGCAAGCAGGATTGCCGCCATGCGCTGGCCCATCTGCCGGGCGGGATCGAACTGCACAGCGTCTATATCCCGGCAGGCGGCGACATCCCCGACCCGGCGGTGAACGACAAGTTCGCCCACAAGCTCCAGTTCCTGGACGAGATGACCCACTGGCTCAGCACGGAACGGACCCCCGACCGTCCGATGGTGCTGGTCGGCGACCTGAACATCGCGCCCCTGGAGCAGGACGTCTGGAGCCACAGGGAACTGCTGTCCGTGGTCTCCCACACGCCCATCGAGGTCGAGAAGCTGGCGGCGATGCAGGCTTCGGCCGGTTGGGTCGACGCCCTGCGCCGTTTCGTTCCGCCGGAGGAGAAGCTCTACACTTGGTGGAGCTACCGGGCGAAGGACTGGGCCGCCTCCAACCGCGGCCGGCGCCTGGACCATATCTGGGTGACGCCGCCGCTCGAAGGCACGCTGAAAGGCATTAAGGTGCTGCGCGATGCACGCGGCTGGGAACCCAAGCCGTCGGACCATGTGCCGGTGATCGTCGATCTGGATGTCTGATGGCTGACTGCCTGACGGGGGGAGGGGGCGGTTGCGTCCCCTCGCTTCGGTAAAGCCTTACTCGAGCAGGCTGATGTTCAACCTCAGCATTTCCGGCGTGCCGTCCTTGGCCAACCGGAACAGGTGGGCGCAGCCGTTGCGCAGGTCCTCCGCCGGGTCGTCGCGCATGTCCCAGCCGGTGGCGAGCGAATAGAGCGCACGCAGGATGCCGTTGTGGGCGACGGCGCCGGTCGGATGCCCCTCCGCCGCCAGATCGGCGAGCCAGGAGCGCAGGCGGTCCTGCACCTCGCGCGGGCTTTCACCGCCGGGTGCCTTGAAGTCCAGCCCCAGCCGGTCGTGGCGGGCCGGCATGCGGCCGTCGGCCCGCAGATCCTCGGTGCGCTGGCCTTCCCACTCGCCCCAATCCATCTCGACGAGCCGCGGTTCCGGTCTGGGATCGAGGCCGAGCAGCAGGGCGGTTTCCCAGGCCCGGCGCTTCGGGCTGGCGACCCAGCGCAGTCCCGCCGACTCGGACGGCAGGCGGTAGCGGGCGATCCGTGCGCGGCCGGCGTCGGACAGCGGCTCGTCGATGCTGCCCTGGATGCGCCCTTCGGCGTTCCAGGCGGTCGGGCCGTGACGGAGGATCAGCAGGGTGGTCATGACGGTACCGGGACGCGGATGACGGGGATGCGCCGGCAGTTTAGCGCTTCGCCGTCTTCTGCACCGGCATTTCCTTCACCTGGGCCAAGGCCACGCGGACGCGTGACAGATCGGGCGGGGTGAGGGCGGCCGCTTTCCCCGGAGTCTTGGCCGGCTTGGCCGGAGGCTTGCCCGCTTTGGTCCCCGCGTCAGCCAGCTGGACGCGGCCCTTGCCGCTGCTCTTCTGGGCCAGCGCCTGGGCCCTGGCGCGGGCACGGGCCTGCGCCTCCAGAATCTGCGGCGCGCGCGGCTCGCCGGTCTTCGGCGTCCAGGTGCGGAAGGGGCCGGTGTCGACATGGACATGGCCGGTGTGGGCGTACATCGCGTAGCCGCCGCGCTGCATTGCCGCCGCCTCCTCCGCCAGACGCGACGGCGGGATGCCGGCGATGGAGAAGTCGGCCGCCTGTCCGCGCATGTGGTAGGAGTTCTCGGCGACGTTCGGGTTGGTGCGGGCGAGGCTGGCGTTGCTGGCGCTCGACCGGTAGCCCGATGTGATGCGGATCGGCGACTCAGGGAGAGCGCCGACACGCTGGCGCAGTTCCACCAGCATGTCGACCAGGGCCGGATCGACCGGGATCACCTCGTCGCTGCGGCGGTCGCGGAACAGAACCGCGATCTCGCGCATCGCGGCCGGATCGTATCCGTCGCCGGGACGCCAGTAGGTGACGGACGTCGTCTCGCCGCTGGCGGGATGGTGCAGCACCACGCTGCGCGGGTCGCCGTCCAGCTTCGCGCTTTCCAGTGGCGGTGTGCTGGCGCAACCGCCAAGCTGCGTCGCGACGGTCAGCACGGCAAGCATCCCCAAGGCACGACCGGTCATGCGCATCGCTTTCCCCCGAGCTTTGCACGCTTCAACGACCCCGCCCGCCCCAATCCAGGCGGGGTTGCACACCGATCTAATACCAAGATTGTCACAGGAGGCCAGTGTGACAAAGCAACCTGTGGCGTATTGAACACGCACAAGCGCTTTTGCTCAGTGGATCAGATTGTTGAGGATTCAACCGGTAAGAACCATGCCGGTTCTTAGAGGAACAACTCCATCCCTTCGCGGGCGACCAGCGAACCGGGGCGCATCGCCTCCGCCTCTGCCGCAATGACGTCCAGCGCGTCGTCGGTGCGGGCGGGATCGTGGTGGAAGATCACCGCGCGGCTGACCCCGGCGGCCTCGGCCAGCCGTAGGCATTCCTGCCAGGTCGAATGGCCCCAGCCGACGCGCGACGGGTATTCGGCGTCGGTGTAGGTGCTGTCATACACCATCAGATCGGCACCGCGCAGCAGGTCCAGGATCACCGGATCGCGGCCCTCGGCCGGGTGCTCGGTATCGGTCAGGATGCACAGGCTGCGGCCGCCATGCTCCACCCGGTAACCGGTGGCGCCGTCGGGATGATTGAGTCGGCAGGTGCGCACCACGACGTCCGGCGCCAGTTCCAGCGTCTGCCCGGCCTGGAAATCGCGGAACTGGCAGTCGGCGCGGAAGATCTCGACCGGCACCGGGAACAGCGGTGCCGTCATCATGTCGGCCAGCACGGTGCGGAAGGGCCGCTCCGGCGGCAGATGGCCGGCCCACAGCCGAATCCGGCTGGCCGGATCGAAGGCCGGGGCGAAGAAGGGCAGGCCGCTGATGTGGTCGAGATGGCTGTGGGTCAGCAGCAGGTCGATGTCCACCGGTCCGCCCTCGCGCGACAGCGACTCGCCCAGCGGCCGGATGCCGGTGCCGCAATCGAAAACGATGTGGGTGCCGCCGCAGCGAACCTCGATGCAGGCGGTGTTGCCGCCATAGCGCACGGTTGCCGGGCCGGGCGATGCGATGCTGCCGCGCACCCCCCAGAAGCGCATGACAAAGGGGGAGACGCCGCCGGCCCCGTCCTGGGCTGGCGGTTGCGCGGGATTGATGGTGGAACGAGCGGTCATGACGGCGCCATCGTGGCTGTCAAGCTTGTCCAAGTCTAGTAAATCTCTCCCGCCCTTTTCTCTTCCGGGCGACTCCCACGGATGGCGGCCAAGGCTTTCGAACGCGGCCTGTCGCGAGTCGCCACCCTACGAAGGGCATCTGTCCAAACCCATAAGATGTGGTAGGTTGGGGCCTCGTCGCGTGGTGCGCGGCATGACTTCTCCCAGGTCCCCGCGCGGGTGGGGACCGGCTCCGGCGGAACCCGACGCGGATGGATCCTGACAAGCTCGCCAAAGTCCTCGCCATGGCCGAGTCGGAGCATCAGGGCGAGGCGCTGTCCGCACTGCGCGCCGCCCGCATCATGCTGTCCCGTGCCGGGCTGTCCTTCCGCGATCTGGCGGAGCGCGCACGCACGCCGGTGCCGCCCGCTCCCGAACCGCCGCCGACCGTCCATCCATCCGAACCCGCCCCGGCGCCGGCTCCGCCGCCGCCGCCGGACGAGCTGGTCCGCGGTCTGCGCCGGCAGGTGAAGGATCTGGAACTGGAACTCGCCACCCTGCGCCGGCAGCTCGACAAGGCGGTGGGCGATGCCGACCGCCAGCGCGAGGAGGCCGACCGCTGGCGCACCCTGGCGCGCGAAACCGCGGAGAAGCTGTGGGACATGGGCAAGGCGCTGGAGCGCAAGCACTCCCGCCATGCCGACACCGACAAGCGGCGCGCCGTTCTGGAACTGCTGCAGGATCCCGGCAGCGCGCTGCTGTCGGATCGCGAGATCGCGCGCCGGGTTGGCGTTTCGCCGCATGACGTCGCCCATTGGCGCCGCCGGATGGCGATTGTCGGGCGCAAGCTGCGGCTGCTGCCGGTGGTGCCGCGCGGCCGCGGGCTGTGGGTCGGTCCGTCTGCCTGCGGCCTGGGTGCCGCCCGGCTCAACCACCAGTCCAAGCTCCACGTCAGGCCCAATGCCAAGCCCCAGGCGGGCGAGCGTCACCGCTGGCTGGGTTTCGCCGGCGAGGTCACCATTGCCGAACGGGGAAGCCGGCGGGGGCTGGCCCCCGTCGGACGGTGAGCGGCGGCCTCAGTCGATCGGCGGCCCCAGTTGATCGGTGGCTAGGGCACCAGACGATAGCCGCCGGGCTCCGTCACCAGGATGCGGGCATTCGACGGATCGGCCTCGATCTTCTGGCGCAGGCGGTAGACGTGGGTCTCCAACGTGTGGGTGGTGACCGCGGCGTTGTAGCCCCAGACCTCCCCCAGCAGAGTTTCTCGCCCGACCACCAGATCGCCGGCACGGTACAGGTATTTCAGGATCGCCGTTTCCTTCTCGGTCAGGCGGATCTTGCGGTTGGCGGCCTCGTCCAGCAGCAGCTTGGCGCCGGGGCGGAAGCTGTAGGGGCCGATGGCGAAGACCGCGTCCTCCGTCTGCTCGAACTGGCGCAGCTGGGCGCGCAGTCGGGCGATCAGCACCCCCAGGCGGAAGGGCTTGGTCACATAGTCGCTGGCGCCGGACTCCAGACCCAGGATGGTATCGGCATCGCTGGCCGACGCGGTCAGCATGATGACCGGGCAGCGCACACCCTCGCGCCGCAGCAGCTTGCACACGTCGCGCCCGTCCATGTCCGGCAGCCCGACATCGAGCAGGATGGCGGAAAAACCGGTCCCTGCTTCGGCCGCCGTTCGCACCGCCTTCAGCGCGCCGGCACCGTCGCCGGCCTCCTCGGTCTCAACCTCCTCCAGCAGCCGCAGCTGCTCCGCCAGCGACTGGCGCAGGGCGGTGTCGTCATCGACCAGGAGGATGCGTTTTGCGATGGTCATGGGCTGTATGGGGGCTGCACGGGACTGCGGCACGGGATCGGGAGGCGGATGCCGTCGGCGGCAGCGCCGGGGCCGCGCCTTAGTAGCATGGCGCCGGTGGATTGTCGTGATGGCTTGTGGCGAGAGGGGCAGCGGCCCTTGCCGAGGCACTCAGAGGACCGCCAGCAGTGCCGCTGCACCCTCCGCATTCGGGTCGGCACGGACGATCCGGTCGGGCTGAACGCCCAACTCCCGCACGGTGGCGGCGACCGCGTCGTCCGGCACAGCGATGCGGCCCATCAGCGCCAGCGCGCCCTGTTCCAGATTGCGGCGGGCCGCGGCCTCGTCGGCGGGCAGCGCGGGGTCCGCCCAGTGCAGGCGCTCGACCAGCGCGGTGAAGCGCAGGCGTCGGCTGTCGGCCGTCAGGCTGGCGGCGAGATTGGCCAGGGCGTTGCCGTCCAGCAGGACCGGAGCGCCGTCGGGCAGCCGTGCCAGCGCGACGTCGGCCGCCAGGATCGCCGACGGATCGACCTGCGGGTGCGGGCCGGGCAGGGCATGGATGGTGATGCCGGCTCCGGCGGCGCGCAGCGCTTCGACCATGCGGCGGCCATAGGCGTCGGCCGGAAGATCGGCAGGCATCACGAGATGCACGGAATCGGGTTGGTCAGGGGGCGTCGAGCGGGTGTTCACGGGGAAAGGACTCCCGGTTGAAGGGCTGTGGCTGTCATCCTAACGCCCAGGGTTCCGGCGGCGGAGCGGTCCGTTGGAGGTGCCGACTCCGTCCGGTATTCTGTCCCGATCCAGTCCGAAAGGGCTCCTGGGCTGGGCAGGCTGGCAGGATCGTTGCGCCTTCGGCAACGGTGTGGCGCGCGGGAATCGCTGGACAGGGGCGCGCCACCTGCGCTTTGCTTCGCCCGCCGAACGCACCATGTCCCGTTTTTCGCGCCGGAGCCGGCGCACCCGCTACGCAAAGCCGCTGACGATGCAAGCCGAACACTCCTCCGCCACCACCACGGTCACCCTGTCCGCGCCCGCGGCAACTCCCAAAGCGGCTCCGATCGACGAGGCCGCCGTGCGCGCCGTTGACCGGGCTCTGGCCGCCCTGCGCCGGGGCGAGGTGGTGGCGATCGAGACGGCCGACGGCACCGTCGGCGCCGCGGTCTCGGTGGAGTCGGTGGCGCTCGATACGGTGGACCGGCTGAAGGCGCTGACCGGCGGCACTCCCCGGCTGGCGGTCACCCGCCGCCGCGCCGTCGTGCTGGGGCTGGCCGCCGCCGGAGCGGCGCAGCCGGCGACCGACATCGCCGACGATCAGGCGCCCGGTGCGGCGGAGGCGTTCGGCGCCATGACGCTCGACCGGCCCGACGGATTGACGGCCGACCAGGCCCATGCGCTGGCCGATCCCGAACAATATCCGCAGGCTCAGGATGCGCTGCCGGCCGGCTTGACCGCCACCGAGGCCTGCCCCGGCAGCCGCGAGGCCGCCGCGGTGGACCTCGCCCGGCTGGCCCGCCTGCTGCCTGCCGCCATCACCGCCGACCTGCCGTTGCCGGTGTCTGGTGGGGCGGTCCGGGGTGGGGCAGCGGTCAGCGCCGCGGAGTGGGCGGCGGAGCATGACCTGCTGCTGGTGCGGGCGTCGGACGTCGCCGATTACCGCGTGCATGTGGTGCGGACCCTGCGCCGCGTCGCCGATGCGCGGGTGCCGCTGGTCGGGTCGGAGAATACGCGCATCTACGCCTTCCGCCCGGCCGACGGCGGGCCGGAGCATCTGGCCATCGTCATCGGCGAGCCCGATCCGGCGCAGCCGGTGCTGGCCCGCCTGCACTCGGAATGCTTCACCGGGGACCTGCTGGGGTCGCTGCGCTGCGATTGCGGCGACCAGTTGCGCGGCGCCATCGCCGAGATCGCCCGGCAGGGCAGCGGCGTGCTGCTGTATCTGGCGCAGGAGGGGCGCGGCATCGGGCTGGTCAACAAGCTGCGCGCCTACCGCATCCAGGACCGTGGTTTCGACACGGTGGACGCCAACGAAATCCTCGGCTTCGAGGCCGACGAGCGCGTCTATCTGCCGGCGGCGGAGATGCTGCGGCAGCTTGGCTTCGACTCCGTCCGGCTGATGACCAACAACCCGGAAAAGCTGCGCCAGCTCGCCCGCTGCGGCATCGCCGTGGTGGAACGCGTGGCCCACATCTTCCCCGCCAACGGCCACAACGAGGCCTATCTCCGCACCAAGGCGGAACGCAGCGGCCACATGTTCTGAGCCTTCAGCCCAGCTTGAGCCGGCGAGGCAGGAATCGCCATGCCGGCCCGGCAGTTCTTGCCGCCCCTCTTACTGTTCATGCGGTGCTGGGAATCGGATTCCGGGTGCTGACTGTCCGGATCCTCCCGAAACGGGTGATTCCGCCCCGGTTCGGGCATGGGGGCTTGGCACGGCGCTTGCTGTACCTGCCGTGACCACCGAGCCGGGAGACCGCCCATGGCCATCGACGCCACCACCATCGACAGCAGCGCCGTTCAGCGTGCGGTGCCGCGCGAGAAGGCGTCGCCGGTCATCAACGACGGCCATAATGGCGGCCCGGTGGAAATCCAGGGCGACATGTCCTTCTGGGACTTCCTGGACATTATCAACCCGCTGCAGCACATCCCGATCGTCAGCACCGTCTATCGCGAGATCACCGGCGACACCATCCAGCCATCCATGCGGATCATGGGCGACATGCTGTATGGCGGCGTGATCGGCGGCATGGCCTCCATCGCCAACGCGGTGATCGAACAGGCGACCGGCAAAGATGTGGGTGAAACGGTCATGGCCTCGCTCGGCTTTGGGGGAGGTGACCATCCCGCCGCCTCCACCGCCGTCGCGGACGCCTCGGGGGGGCCGGCGGCGTCCGGCTCCCCCGCGGAGCCGCAGCAGGCGCCTGCCGCCGGGCTGGCCGCTGCGCTGGCCGCCGCCAAGCCGGCCGACCTCACCGCCGCACCGTCGCCGGCTCCCGCCGCCACCGGACAGCCGATCCGGCTTGCCGCCGCATCGCCTGCCGCTGCCAAAGCCGTGTCCGCAGACGCCTCGCCGGCCCTCACCGCGCAGCTTGCCGCCGGCGCCGCCCCGCACCCCAGCAAGATGCCGGCGCGCGATACCCCGCTGGCGAGTTCGGCCCTGGCGAAGCACAGTGCCCCCCGCTATGCGGCGCCGGTTCCGGGAGCGGTGACAGCCTCTGCCCGCGCCATCGGTGCCACGGCGGCCAATGGCGGCCAGCCGCAGGCCGGCACCGGGCAGCCGGCCCCCGCCCAACCGGGAGATGCAGCGCCGCCCGCACCACCGGCTGCCGGATCGGCTCCGGTCACGCCGGACATGCTGTCGGAGACGATGATGCGCAATCTGGCCAAATATGAGCAGTCGCGCAAAGCGGCGCAGGCGGCCACCAGCACCACGCGGGTGTCGGGATGAGCATCGAGATCGTTGTGACGCCGGATCGCCCCGGCACCGACAAGGTCGGACCCGACGGCGTCGGTCCGGTCACCACCGGCCGCCTGCGCTGGCCGGGTGGGGAGGCGCCCTGTGTGCTGGGCCGCGGCGGTGTCCGCACCGACAAGCGGGAGGGCGACGGCGCCACCCCCGTCGGCCGGTTCCCGCTGCGCCGCGTGCTGTGGCGCGCCGACCGGCTGCCGCCGCCGGAGACCGGGCTGCCGCTCCACCCCATCGCCGAGCAGGATGGCTGGTGCGACGCGCCGGAGAATCCCGCCTACAACCGGCCTGTCGTCCGCCCCTATCCGGCCAGCCATGAGGAGATGTGGCGGGACGACCATGTCTACGACATCGTGGTGGTGATGGGGCACAATGACGACCCGGTGGTGCCGGGAATGGGCAGTGCCGTGTTCCTGCACCTCGTCCGTCCCGACCGGATGCCGACCGCCGGCTGCGTCGCGCTGGCGCCCGAGGACATGCTCCGGCTGCTGAAGGACTGCGGGCATGGCAGCGCGCTCAGCGTTGCCGACCCGGGCGCCTGATGCGGCTGTCGAACCCCGGGCCGGGTCTTATTGGGCCGGGTAGGGACGCGCACCGAAGATCGCCGTGCCGACGCGCACATGGGTGGCGCCGAAGCGGACGGCGGTTTCGTAATCTCCGCTCATGCCCATGCTGATCTCCGGCAGACCCAGCCGTCGCGCCATCTCGGCCAGCAGGGCGAAATGCATGGCCGGCTCCTCGTCCACCGGCGGGATGCACATCAGACCGGTGACCGGCAGCCCCAGCCGGTCGCGGCAGTCGGCCAGGAAGGCCTCGACCTCCGCCGGGGCAATTCCAGCCTTCTGCGGTTCCTCGCCGGTGTTCACCTCGATCAGGCAGCGCGGCCGGCGGCCGGACTTCGCCATTTCCTCCGCCAGCGCCTCGGCCAGCTTCGGACGGTCCAGGGTCTGGATCACGTCGAAGAGGGCGACCGCATCCTTGACCTTGTTGGTCTGGAGCGGCCCGATCAGATGCAGTTCCAGGTCGGGGAAGCGCTCCTTCAGCGCCGGGAACTTGCCCTTGGCCTCCTGCACGCGGTTCTCGCCGAACACACGCTGGCCGGCGGCAAGCGCTTCCTCCACCGCTTCGGCCGGATGGGTCTTCGACACCGCGATCAGAGTGATGGCTTTCTTGCCGCGCCCGCAGGCGGATTCCGTCTCCGCAATGGCACGCCGCACCGAGTCGAGTCGTGCCGTCACGCTGTCCGCAACCGTGGAATCGCCTGCTTCGGCGCCGGTTTGCGTATCTTTGCCAGTGCCCTGCGTCATCGTCATGGCCGCCCCCAATCCGGTCGCTGCGGGTGTACAGCGCTTCCGCGGCGTGTTAGCGGACGGTCCGCGGAAACGCAAGCGCCCCAAGCGACCATGCCCGACGCATCCACATCGCCGGCGGATCGCCGGCGCGGGTATCGTCATCGTTTTGCATATCGAGGAGACCTCCGCATGCGGAGTCCGTTTCGTTCCCTGCTCTCCGCCCTGACGCCGGCCGTCCCTGCCGGCCTGTTCGCTGCCGCAGTGGCCGTCTGGTGTGTCGCCGTTCCCGCCGCCAGCCCCGCCCATGCCGAAGAGCATCCGAAGCAGGCCCCCAAGGCGGCCGCCCCGGCGAAGCCCGGTGCCAAGCAAAGCAAGGCCAAGGTCATGCTGGGGTCGCCGATGACCAAGGTCCGCTTCAGCGAGCCGGCCTACCCGCTGACAGACGACGGCACCTATCGCAGCTTCATGGACAAGGTCCTGGACGAATACGGCCGCCGCTGCGTGCGGCAGGAACAGTTCGGCTGGGAAGTCGCGAAGGACGACCAGGAGCGGCTGGACTACATCTTCCAGGGGACCATGGCGAACTATGGCCGCATGGGCTACCTGCTGGGCGAGATTCATCCCAAGTCAGTCACCGATTCGGAGACGATCGTCTTCCTTGGCGACCGCGACAAGGAGCGCTACCTGCTGGTCTGGACACCGCTCGAGTCGTCGGTTCTGTTCATGCTGTGCGATACGGCGGACAAGAACGGCAAAACGGCTCCCAAGAAATAAGCCGGTCCTGGAAAACGACGAAGGGCGACGGATTGCTCCGTCGCCCTTTTCCTATCCGCCGTTGGAATCCTGCCGTTCAGAAGGCGAAGCGGGTATCCCACAGGACGATGTTGGCGTCGTTGTTCACGCCGCCGACCTTGTTGTCGAGATAGCTGTATTCCAGACCCGTGGTGAGGCCCGGCGCAACGGTGTAGGTCACACCGGCCTGCCAGACATGGGCGCGGGAGTTCAGGCCGGCGAAGTTGCTGTCGATGCCCTTCGCGTCGGTGTAGGTGGCGGCCAGGATCACCGAACCGAAATCGTAGTTGGCGCCGACGATCCAGACCTGCTGGTCGTCCACGCCGCGGGTGCCCTTGGCATAGCCGCTGTCGCCGCTGAAGGCGTAGCTGCCGCCGACCTTGAGGCCGGCGTAGGATACGTTGGCGCCGACATGGACCGAGGACAGATCCTCAAGCTGGCTGGCTGCCTTGGCGAACTGATAGGCGGTGCTCGCCTCCAGGCCGAAACCGCCGAACTCGCCCTTGTAGGTGGCCTGCACCTCGCCCATGTCGCGATAGGCGGTGCTGTTCTTGCGGCGGTTGATGTCGGTGTTGCTGCTGCCATACACCGGGGTGTAGGCGGCGCCGACCTGGAAACCGGCGAAGCTCGGCGTCAGGTAGATGATCTTGCTGCTGGCGTCGCCCGACTCCAGCGTGCGCAGGCTGCCCAGCGCATAGGGCGCGCCGTTGGCGTTCGCGTAGTAGTTCAGGAACTGCGCGTCCGGCGAACCTTCGATGCCTTCGACGTTCGGGCCGATGATGCCGTACTCGTCCGACAGGCCATTGATCACGCCGGCCTGGATGGTGCCGAAGCCGCCATTCACGAACATGAACGCGCGGTCGCTGTCCGTGCTGCGGTTGTTGTTGGTGCCGCCGGCGGCGCGCAGACGCAGGCGCGCGCCGTATTCCAGGCCGTTGTCGGCCTTGGCCGTCGGGGTGATGGTCAGGCGGAAGCGGTTGGCGAACTCGGTCTTGCGCAGGCCGGTGTTGTCGTCCTGGTCGACATAGGCGCCCTGGAAATAGGCGTCGCCGCCCAGCAGGATGTCGAACTTGGACTGGGCAGAAGCGGTGCCGCAGCCGGCGGCGAGAGCAACGGCGGCGCAGCCAATGACGAGAGAACGCTTCATGGATGTCATCCTCGGTGCATGCGTCCCGTCAGGTTGGGGCGCGAGCGGTATCTTGTGACCCCAGATTTAGTCCCGCTACCGGCACTCCGACAAGTGGCGGCAGGGATGGAAGTCACCTCATTCCGAGAACAGTGGCGGGAAAAGCACGGGACTCCGGATCATGTAAATCCATATATTAAATACTTGCCGATTAATTGAGTGTCGCAGTTAGGACTCTTGTGCCAAAGGGTTACCTATTTCGGGTTGGTCGAGGCGTGGTCCCGTTCGCCACACTCCAGCCTGTCTGTTGCCTGGAAAATGGACAAAAAAAGAGGCGGCGGATTTCTCCGCCGCCTTCACGTTTGCTGCCAGGAACCCGTCCCTTAGAAGGAGAAGCGGGTGTCCCACAGAACGATGTTGGCGTCGTTGTTGCGACCGCCGGACTTGTTGTCGACGTAGCTGTATTCCAGACCCGTGGTCAGGCCCGGGGCCACGGCGTAGGTCACGCCGCCCTGGTAGACGTGGGCGCGGGCGTAGTCCGCCGCGGAGAAGGCACCGGTGCCGACGTTGGCGCCCTTGGCGTCGGTGTAGGTGGCGGCCAGGATGACCGGGCCGATGGTGTACTGGGCACCGACCAGCCAGACCTGGTTGTCGTCGACGCCGGTGTGGCCCTTGCGGTAGCCGCTGTCGCCGCTGAAGGCATAGCTGCCGCCGATGGCGAACGGACCGAAGGTGACGGTGGCGCCGGTATGGACCGACGACAGGTCTTCGAAGCCGGTCGGGGCCTGGGCGAACTGGTAGGCAACGCTGGCTTCCAGGCCAACGCCGCTGAAGGCGCCCTTATAGTAGGCCTGAACTTCACCCATGTCGTTGTAGGTGACGTTCTTGCGGCGCTCGATGTTGGTGTTGCTGCTGCCGTAGGTCGGGGTGTAGGCGGCGGTCAGCTTGAAGCCGGCGAAGCTCGGGGTCGAGTAGACGATCTTCGTGCTGGCATCGCCCGACTCGAGCGTGCGCAGCGAACCGACGACGTACGGCAGCGAGGTCACGCCGTAGTAGTTGAACACCCAGCCGTCCGGGCTGCCCGAGATGCCGTCGACGTTCGGGCCGATGACGCCCGAGTCGTCCGACGGGCCGTTGACGACACCGGCCTGGACCGAACCGAAGGAGCCGTTCACGAAGATGTAGGCGCGGTCGGCGTCGGTCTGGCGGTTGTTGTTGGTGCCGCCCGAGGCGCGCAGACGCAGGCGGGCGCCGTATTCCAGGCCGTTGTCAGCCTTGGCCGTCGGGGTGACGGTCAGGCGGAAACGGTTGGCGAATTCGGTCTTGCGCAGGTTGTTGTCGTTGTCCTGGTCGACATAGGCACCCTGGAAGAAGGCGTCGCCGCCCAGCAGGATGTCGAACTTGGACTTGGACTGGGCCGAGGCGGTGCCGCAGCCGGCGGCGAGGGCAACGGCGGCGCAGCCGATGACGAGAGAGCGCTTCATGGATTATCCATCCTTATGCGTACGCCCCGTTCTGGCCGGGAGCGGTCGGTTGTCTTTGTAAGCAAGACTTAACCGCTCTCCAATTACTCCGGCAAGAGGCAAACTGCGGCGCGCTTTCGCATTCGCAACACAGTTGCAACAAAAACACACTCATAACTGGTTGGAATGATTGCAAAATCCAAGAGTGACTGAAATCTGCTCTTTGGTTGGGACGAAAATCGGGCGGCTTGCCTACAAAGTTGGCAAGGGAAGCGCGTGGACAAGAAAAAAGGCGGTGGCCGAAGCCACCGCCCTTTCCATCCGTTACCGGACGTTCGATCGAAAGATCGATTAGAACGCCAGGATCGAGCGGACCAGGACGACGTCGCCCTTGTCGTCGCGGAGCGAGGCGTCGTTGTCCAGCTTGAAGTGGTCGTACTGAGCCTGGACGGTCAGGCCCGGAGCGACGGTGTAGCCGACACCGATTTCGTAGACCTGCAGTTCGCGGTCGCCGGCGGTGAAGAACGAACCGGCGTCCTTGCCGTTCTTGTAGTTGGCACCGACAACGATCGGGCCGGCGGTGTACTGAGCGCCGACAACCCAGTTGCGGGTGTTCTCGGTGGCAACGCCCGGACGCTTGTTCTGGCCCGACTTGCCGTAGTCGATGTAGCCGCCGCCGATGGCGAAGCCGGCGTAGCCGACCTGAGCGCCAGCCTGCCAGGCGTTCAGATCCTTGTAGTTCGAACCGACGACGTCGTCGACGGCGCGGCCCCAGTTGTAGCCGGCGCTGGCCTTAACGGTCACGCCGCCGAAGGTGTTGTTGTAGTTGGCGCCGACTTCGACGATGTCGGTGTAGGTGCCAGCGCCGCCAGCGGCGAACGTGCCAACCGGCTTGACGCGGTTGACGTCGGTGGCCGAGCTGTCGTTACGCGGGGTGTAGCTGGCGCCGATCTGCAGGCCGGCGAAGCGCGGCGAGAAGTACACGATCTTGGTCGAGTTGGCTTCCGCCACCAGCGACTGGGTGATGATCGTGTTGCCGTTGGTCACGGTCGGGGCGGCGCCGCTGTTCAGGCCGTTGGCCGTGGTGCCGATCCAGGCCGGCAGGGCGTCGTAGATGCCGAGCGGCAGGTAGTCGAGCGGGGCGGTCGTGTAGGTCTCGTCGTTGAACGAGTTGGTCACGCCGAGGCGGACCTGACCGAAGGAGCCCTGCGCGAAGATGTAAGCGCGGTCGGCGTCGGTGTTGCGGGCGTTGTTGGTGCCAGCGTTGGCACGCAGACGCATACGCGCACCGTACTCCAGGCCGTTGTCGGCCTTGGCGGACGGGATGATGTTGATGCGCATGCGGTTGCGGAATTCGGTCGAACGCAGGCCGGAGTCCAGATCCTGATCGACGTAGCCGGCTTCGAAGTAGGCGTCGCCGCCGATCTTGACTTCGAACTTGGCCTGGGCGTTGGCAGCGCCAGCGCCGAGGGCGAGAGCGGCGGCGGCAGCGCCGGCCAGCAGATAACGGGTCATGATTTTTGCCTCCATCCTGGCAGCAGATGTTTCAGCCTGGTTGACGTCCTGGCTGAGACTTTCGTACGCACCCCCGCCCTCGCCAGCAAGCGGCAAATCTCCGGGATTGCTGCATTGGGGGGACAGTGTGTCGCACGGAGCACACTAAGAAGGACCCCCTTGTCGAGCCCGTCACAGTGCAACCCGGCAGGCTTCGCCTGTTGTCGTCCTGTTGTGACGGGGCGGGGCAAAGACGCTTCCGCTGTTGCGTGGTGCCGTCCACTTATGGTCTGTTCACCGGCATTCCGCGCGTGACTCGCGCGCGGCAACCCCTTTTCTAAACCGGGTTCCCGACCATGCGCCGTTCGACCGCCCTTCGCCTTGTCCCTGTACTGCTCGCGGCTTCCGTCTCGATCGCCGGCTGCGCAAGCTGGGGCGGCAAGACCGAAACCGTCGAAGAGCAGATGAAGAACAAGGACTACAAGTTCGGCAGCCTGCTCGGCACCGATGGCGGTCTGAACCTGTTCGGCAAGAACAAGCGCGGCGGCGACCAGGACACGGCCGGGGGCATCGGCGTGAACAGCTTCCTGTGGCGCGCCTCGCTCGACACCCTGTCCTTCATGCCGATTGCCTCGGCCGATCCGTTCGGCGGGGTGATCCTGACCGACTGGTATACCCCGCCCGATTCGCCGAACGAACGGTTCAAGGTCAACCTCTACATCATGGACCGCCAGCTGCGCGCCGACGGCGTCCGGGTGTCGGTGTTCAAGCAGCAGCGGACCGGCAACGACTGGCGCGACATCAATGTCGGGCCGGAAACCGCCGGCACCCTGGAGGACGCGGTGCTGACCCGCGCCCGCCAGCTTCGCGTGGCGCAGAACGCCGCCGCCCGCTGACGCGGCGGCCGGTCCGGGTCGGTATCCCGGCCTTTCGAGCATCTGGTACAACGGAAAACGGCGTCGCGCTCATGTCGCGTTACAATGTCAAGGAAACCGAGGCGAAGTGGCAGGGCGTGTGGGACAGCAAGGGCTGTTTCACCGCGCGCGAGGACGCCTCCCGGCCCAAATACTATGTGCTGGAGATGTTCCCCTATCCGTCGGGGCGCATCCACATGGGCCACGTCCGCAACTACACCATCGGCGACGTGATCGCGCGCTTCAAGCGCGCCAAGGGCTTCAACGTCCTGCACCCGATGGGCTGGGACGCCTTCGGCCTGCCTGCCGAGAACGCCGCGCTTGAGAAGAAGGTCCATCCCGCGGCCTGGACGCGCGAGAACATCGCGACCATGCGCGGGCAGCTGAAGACGATGGGCCTGTCCATCGACTGGGACCGCGAGATCGCCACCTGCGACGTGGAGTATTATCGCCACGAGCAGAAGATGTTCCTGGATTTCCTGAAGGCGGGCCTCGCCTACCGCAAGGAATCCTGGGTGAACTGGGACCCGGTGGACAACACCGTTCTCGCCAACGAGCAGGTGATCGACGGCCGTGGCTGGCGCACCGGCGCGCTGGTGGAAAAGCGCAAGCTGTCGCAGTGGTTCCTGAAGATCACCGCCTATGCCGAAGACCTGCTGAAGGGCCTGGAGACGCTGGACCGCTGGCCCGAGCGCGTCCGCATCATGCAGGAGAACTGGATCGGCAAGTCCACCGGCGTCCGTTTCCGCTTTAAGATCAAGGGGCGCGAGGACGATCTGGAGGTCTTCACCACTCGTCCGGACACGCTGTTCGGCGCCTCCTTCGCTGCGATCTCCCCGAATCATCCGCTGGCGGCCGAGCTGGCCGCGTCCAGTCCGGAACTGGCCGAGTTCATCGCCGAGTGCAACCGGCTGGGCACCAGCGAGGAAGTGATCGAGACGGCGGAGAAGCGCGGCTTCGACACCGGCCTGAAGGTTGTACATCCCTTCGACCCGTCCTGGGAGCTGCCGGTCTACGTCGCCAACTTCGTGCTGATGGAATATGGCACCGGCGCGATCTTCGCTTGCCCGGCGCATGACCAGCGCGACCTGGACTTCGCCCGCAAGTATGGTCTGCCGGTCCGCCCGGTGGTGATCCCGGCCGATGCCGACCCGGCCACCTTCGAGGTCGGGACTGAGGCCTACACCGGCCCCGGCGTGCTGCGGAATTCCGCCTTCCTCGACGGACTCGACACCGAGTCGGCGAAGGAGGAGGCCGGCAAGCGGCTGGAGGCGGCGGAGCAGGGCGAGCGCACTACCCAGTACCGCCTGCGCGACTGGGGCGTGTCCCGCCAGCGCTATTGGGGCTGCCCGATCCCGGTCATCCATTGCGAGTCGTGTGGCATCGTTCCGGTTCCGGACGACCAGCTGCCGGTCGTGCTGCCGGAGGATGTGACCTTCGACAAGCCCGGCAACCCGCTGGACCACCATCCGACCTGGAAGCACACCGGCTGCCCCCACTGCGGCAAGCCGGCGCTGCGCGAGACGGACACCTTCGACACCTTCATCGAGTCGTCCTGGTATTTCGCCCGTTTCTGCTCGCCGAAGACCGAGGATGCGGCCTTCACCCGCGAGGCGGTCGATTACTGGCTGGGCGTCGACCAGTATATCGGCGGCATCGAGCATGCGGTCCTGCACCTGCTCTACAGCCGCTTCTGGACGCGCGCGCTGAAGACCTGCGGCTACCTGAACCTGGACGAGCCGTTCACCGGCCTGTTCACCCAGGGCATGGTCAACCACGAGACCTACAAGGACTCCGGCACCGGCGCCTGGCTGGCCCCGACCGACCTGACGAAGAACGACAAGGGCGAGTGGGTCCGGGCCGACACCGGCGCGCCGGTCAATGTCGGCCGCGTCGAGAAGATGTCGAAGTCCAAGAAGAACGTGGTGGATCCGGCGCACATCATCGGCACCTACGGCGCCGACGCCGCCCGCCTGTTCATGCTGTCCGACAGCCCGCCGGAACGCGATCTGGAATGGACCGAGGCCGGCATCGACGGTGCCTGGCGCTACATCAACCGCCTGTGGCGGATGATGACCGAGGCGGATCTGCCGGCCGCCGGCACGCCGAAGCCCGAGTCGCTCGGCCCGAAGGCCGAGACCGCCCGCCGCCTGGTCCACAAGACCATCGCCGGCGTGTCTGAGGATCTCGACAAGTTCCGCTTCAACAAGGCGGTCGCCCGTGTTCGCGAGCTCTCCAACGCGCTCGGCGAGCTGGACGGCAAGGGCGAAGGCGAGGGCTGGGTCCTGCGCGAGGGCTTCGAGTCGCTGGTCCGTCTCGTCGGTCCGATGATGCCGCATCTGGGCGAGGAGCTTTGGGCGCAACTGGGCCACGGCAGCCTGCTGGCCGACCAGCCCTGGCCGGAGGCCGACCCCGCCCTGGTGGTGGAGGACAGCGTCAAGGTCGCGGTCCAGGTCAACGGCAAGCTGCGCGCCACGCTGGAACTGCCGCGCGACATGGACAAGGATGCGGCGGAACAGGCGGCGCTTGCCGATGTCAACGTCCAGCGTGCCATGGACGGCAAGCCGGCGCGCAAGGTCATCGTCGTCCCGAACCGGGTGATCAATGTCGTCGTCTGATCCCAGATCGATCCGCCAGGGCCCGCTCCGTCAGGCCCCACTCCGTCAGGCCATGGCGCGGGGGCTTTTCGCCCTCGCGCTCGGCCTGTCCGCCGTGTCCCTGTCGGGCTGCGGGTTCCAGCCGCTCTATGGTGGCAAGGGCATCGGGGCTGCCGCGTCCGAGCGTCTGATGGAGGTCGACATCGCGTCGATCCCCAACCGGGAAGGGCAAAAGCTCCGCAACCTGCTGATCGACAACTTCTATCCGTCGGAGCGGCCGAGCAATCCGCGCTATCGGCTGGACATATCGCTGTCCGCGTCAGAACAAAAGCTGGCACTGCAGAAGGACGCCACTGCGGTGCGCGCCCAGCTGCTGGTCAACGCCCCCTACCGGCTGACCGATACTCAGACGGGTCAGGTGGTGTTCCAGTCCAGCTCGCGCTCGATGATCAGCTACAACACGCTGGAGCAGCATTACGCCGCCATCGAGACGATGCGGAGCGCCTATGATCGGGCGCTAGAGGACATCTCCAACGACATCACCACCCGCGTCGCCATGTTTCTCGGCCGCGGGTCCTGACCGGCCGGAGATGCACGGGTGAAGCTCCAGCCCAAGGCGATCGACGGTTTTCTGCGCAGCCCGGACCGCAAGGTTCGGGCGGTGCTGCTTTATGGCCCCGACTCGGGGCTCGTCCGCGACCGCGCCCAGACGCTGGGCAAGACGGTGGTGCCGGACCTGTCCGACCCCTTCCGCGTCGCCGAGTTCCTGGGGCGCGCCATCGCCGACGATCCGGCGCGGCTGGCGGACGAGGCGGCGGCGATCTCCTTCACCGGCGGCCGGCGCCTGATCCGCGTCCGCGATGCCGAGGACAACGTCACCGCCGCCTTTACCGCCTTTCTGGAAAATCCGCCGCCGGGCGACAGTCTGGTGGTGGTCGAGTCGGGCGACCTCTCGGCCCGCTCCAAGCTGCGGCTTCTGTTCGAGGGGGACGATGCCGCCGCCGCCATTCCCTGCTATGTCGAGGAGGAGGCGTCGCTCGGCCGCGTCATCGCCGACATTCTGCAAGGCCATGGGCTGACCGCCGATCCCGACGTGCTGAGCTTCCTGGCCGGCAATCTCGTCGGCGACCGCATGGTCGCCCGCGGCGAGGCGGAAAAGCTTGCACTCTACATGGGCAGCGAAAAGCGCGTGCGGCTGGAGGATGCCCAGGCCTGCATCGGCGACAGCGCCGCCCTGTCGATGGACGAGCCGGTGTGGGCGGCGGCGGAGGGCGACT
This sequence comes from Azospirillum melinis, assembly GCF_013340935.1. Taxonomy (GTDB): domain Bacteria; phylum Pseudomonadota; class Alphaproteobacteria; order Azospirillales; family Azospirillaceae; genus Azospirillum; species Azospirillum melinis. Next base: position 27,805 of record NZ_WHOS01000038.1, read on the forward strand.
TCGCGACTCTCGACCGCTCGCTGGCGCGGCTGTTCGCCGAAGGCACCTCGCCGGTGCCGATCCTGCGCGGCGCCCAGCGCCATTTCCAGCGGCTGCAACTGCTCACCGCCCAGGTCGCTGCCGGCAAGTCGCCGGAGGCCGCCGTCGAGTCGCTGCGCCCGCCGGTCTTTTTCAAGCTGAAGACCCGGCTGGTCAGGCAGGCGCGCCACTGGTCGCCCAACCATGTCCGGCAGGCGCTGGAACGGCTGGTCGATGCCGAGGCCGACTGCAAGCGCACCAACATGCCGGACGAGACCCTGTGCGCCCGCGTGCTGTTCCAACTCGCCTCGCTGGGAGCCCGGCGCTGAAGGATGGCGCTGACTTGACCGTTGGGGGCGGCGCGCTATCTGGCGGAGCATGAGCGACGCCACCTACACCGCGCCACCGCCCGCCCCCTTCCGGGTCCGTTGGTGGCAACCCCTGCTGTTCTGGGTCATCGTCAACGCCTGGGGCTTTGTCGAACGGGGCGGACAGCCCTTCGCCGGGCATCACCCGTCGCCCCTGCAGCCGCCGGGCTGGGTCTTCCCGGTGATGTGGTTCACGCTGAACGTTTTCCAGATCTGGGGCGACATCCGCCTGATCGACCCGGCGCGGCGGCTCCGCAGCCGCGGGCTTCTGATCGGCCTCCAGGCGGTGACCTGGGCGATCTACGCCACCTTCAGCCTCGTCTATTTCACGCTGGGCAGCTCGATCCTCGCCGCGGCCTGGACGGTCTCTTTCTTCGTCATCACGTCGATCTGCATCGCGTTGATAGCGCGGGACGACCGAAGCATCGCGCTGATCTGGACGCCATTGATCCTGTGGACCGGCTTCGCTTCGGTGGTCGGCATCCACAATGCCCTCATCAACCCCGATCCGCTTTTCGGGACTCCGGCCCTTTGGTGATAATACCCGGATAAAAACCTTGCGTGGGATATCACCCGGGTATAACCAGTCGGGACTGATAACCCGCGGGGGAACGAAGGCTATGGCGGCCACGACTGGGAAAGAGAATCGCAAGGCGGCGCTGGCCGCCTACAAGGAGCGCAAAAGCGTGGCCGGCGTCTTCGCCGTCCGTTGCGGGGCCGCCGATACGGTGTGGGTGGGCGGCGCGCCGGACCTCGACAAGATCCAGAACCGCCTCTGGTTCCAGTTGAAGATGGGCGGTTGTCCGCACCGCAGCCTGCAAGCGGCCTGGAACACCCATGGTGCCGAGTCGCTGGCGTTTGAAATCGTCGAGCCGCTGGAGGACGAAGAGCTTGCCTTCGCCCGCGCCGCCGCCCTCAAGGGGCGGGTCGCCCATTGGGTCGCGGCTTTGCGGGCGGAAGCGATCTGAGGGCGGGCGCTCAGCCGCGGTAGTCGTGAACCCGGCCGGTGAAGTCGGTCACGCGATAGCGGTTCCCGTCCTCCGCTTCGATCCAGGCCGGGGCGGCGGGGGCCTTGCCATGGCCGCCGGGAATGTCGAGCACGTAGGTCGGCTGGCACAGGCCGGACAGTTTTCCGCGCAGGCCGGTCACCAGTGCCTGCCCCTCCGCCAGCGTCGGGCGGAAATGGCTGGTGCCGGCGGCAAGGTCGGGATGGTGCAGGTAATAGGGCTTCACCCGGTTGCGCACCATGCCGCGGAACAGAGCCTCCAGCGCGGCATGGCTGTCGTTGATGCCTTTCAGCAGCACAGTCTGGCCAACCAGAGGGATGCCGGCCTCGACCAGCCGGGCGAGGGCCGCCCGCACCGGCGGGGTCAGCTCGTCGGCATGGTTGATGTGGACGGCGACCCAGGTGGCGAGGTCCGGGGCGGTCAGCGCCTCCACCAAGTCCGGCGTGACGCGGTCGGGATCGGCGGCGGGAATGCGGCTGTGCAGACGGACGACACCAACATGCGGCATGGCCGACAGCGCCTGGACGATCCCGTGCAGCCGGCGCGGCGACAGCAGCAGCGGATCGCCGCCGGTGACGACGACCTCCCACACCTCCTCGTGATCGCGGATATAGGCCAGGGCGGCGTCCAGCTCGTCGGCGCTCAGCGCCTCGCCGCCCGGGCCGACCATCTCGCGGCGGAAGCAGAAACGGCAATAGACCGCGCAGGCGTGCAGCGGCTTCAGCAGCACCCGGTCGGGATAGCGGTGAACGATGCCCTTCACCGGGCTGCGCGCCACGTCGCCGATGGGATCCGCGAGTTCCTCCGGCGTGCTGTACGCCTCCGCCGGGGAGGGGACGTACTGGGCATAGAGGGGATCCTGCGGATCCATGCGTCCGGCCAGCGTCTCGCGCAGGTACGGGGTCAGCGCCACGGCATAGCGGTCAGCGACCGTACGCACGGCATCGCCGGCCTCCGGCGTCATCAGCCCGGCGGCCACCAGATCGGAAACGCTGTGCAGGGCCTTCATTGCTCTTTCCCGCTTCGACGGAATGGGTCATGTAGGAAAGCGACCGCTCTTACTCCTGCGAGACCCATGCTGTCGACTCTTCCCCGCCTGATCGGCCATCGCGGCGCCAAGGAAAGCGCCCCGGAAAACACCCTCGCCTCGATCCGCGAAGCCGCCCGCCAGGGCGCCCGCTGGGTCGAGGTGGACGTCATGCTGACCCGCGACCAGCGCCCTGTGCTGATCCATGACGACACGCTGGACCGCACCACCACCGGCAGCGGTGCCGTCCCGCTGCTGGAACTGGCGGATTTGCAGACGCTCGACGCCGGGCGCTGGTTCGATGCCGCCTTCGTCGGCGAGCGCGTGCCGACGCTGGAGGAGGCGGTGGCGCTGGTCCATGAGCTGGGCCTGGGTCTGAACCTGGAGATCAAGCCCTATCCGGGCCAGGAGGAGATCACGGCAGAGGTGGCGCTGAACGCCCTGCGCCCGCTGTGGCCGTCCGACCGGCCGCTTCTGCTCTCCAGCTTCGAGGTTCCCTGCCTGGAGGTGGCGCAACGGCTGTGGCCGGAGATCCCGCGCGGCTATCTGCTGTGGGACCCGCCCTCCGACTGGGCTTCCATTGCCGACCGGATCGGCGCGGCGACGCTGAACGTCCACCAGGACCGCCAGACGGCGGACAGCGTGGCGGAGTACCGCGCCACCGGCCGGCCAGTGCTGGCCTACACCGTCAACGACGCGGAGCGGGCCCGGACGCTGTTCGGCTGGGGCGTGTCGGCGGTCTTCACCGATGCGCCCGGCCGGCTGGCTGCCGAACTGGCGGCGGACGCCTGACGGGGAGCCCAATGATCCGCCGGGGGGCCGGTCGATGCGCTGACGCTTCCGTTCGCGACTGCGGCAATTCATGAACGTTTTTTGCGCGAGGGGATGAATCCGCTCGTAGGGCGCGCCAATTCCTCATATATAGAACCGCACTGGCGATCCAGCCGGAACCCACGCGGATTCCGGCGGAGCTTTTCGTCGTCCGGTAGTCCGCCGCTTTGGTCCGGCGTCCCACGGGATGCCACGTTCGGTCTTTGGAGGGTTCGTTGAAGGCGTTGAAGCCGTTGCCGATGTCCGGCCGGGAGGTTCTGCCGCTCGTCGAGGGTGGCAAGGGTATTGCCGTTTCCAACGGCGAAAGCTCCGGCGCCTGGGCGGCTGCCGGCGGGATTGGCACCTTCTCGGGTGTCAACGCCGACAGTTATGATGAGAACGGCAACCTTCTGCCGCAGATCTACAAGGGCAAGACCCGGCGCGAGCGCCATAACGAGCTGATCGCCTTCGGCATCGAGGGCGGCATCGCCCAGGCGCGCATCGCGCACGAGACGTCGAACGGCAACGGCCGCATCCACATGAACGTCCTGTGGGAAATGGGCGGTGCCGAGCACATTCTGCATGGCGTGCTGGAAGGCGCCCAGGGCATGATCCACGGCGTCACCTGCGGCGCCGGCATGCCTTACAAGGTTGCCGAGATCGCCGTGAGCTACGGCGTCCATTACTATCCGATCGTCTCGTCGGCCCGCGCCTTCCGCGCGCTGTGGCTGCGCGCCTACCACAAGTTCCGGGAACATCTCGGCGGCGTGGTGTACGAGGATCCGTGGCTGGCCGGCGGTCACAACGGCCTGTCCAACTCCGAAGACCCGCAGAAGCCGGAGGATCCGTTCCCCCGCGTCCTGGCCCTGCGCCAGATGATGAACAGCTTCGGGCTGAACGACACCCCCATCGTGATGGCGGGCGGCGTCTGGTGGCTGTCGGAGTGGGAGGATTGGATCGACAACCCCGACCTGGGTCCTGTCGCCTTCCAGTTCGGCACCCGTCCGCTGCTGACCCAGGAGAGCCCGATCTCCATGGCGTGGAAGCGCAAGCTGGTGGCGCTGCAACCGGGTGACGTCTTCCTGAACCGCTTCTCCCCCACCGGCTTCTACTCGTCGGCGGTGAAGAACCCCTTCCTGCTGGACCTGATGGCCCGGTCCGAGCGTCAGGTCGCCTATCTGTCCAAGCCGGTGGGTGAACATTCGGCCGAATTCCCGGTCGGTCCGCGCGGCCGTCCGGTCTACGTGACCGAAAGCGACAAGCAGCGCGCCGAGGGCTGGCTGTCCCAGGGCTTCACCACCGCCCTGAAGACGCCGGACAGCACGCTGGTCTTCGTCACGCCCCAGCAGTCGGAAAAGATCCTGCACGATCAGGTCGACTGCATGGGCTGCCTGTCGGCCTGCGGCTTCTCCAACTGGGCGCAGAACGAGGAAGGCACGACGGGCAAGCGCGCCGATCCGCGCTCCTTCTGCATCCAGAAGACGCTCCAGGCGGTCAGCCACACCGACGACTGCGAAAACCAGCTGATGTTCGCGGGACACAACGCCTACCGCTTCGCCAGCGATCCTTATTACAACGACGGCTTCATCCCCACGGTGAAGCAGTTGATCGAACGGATCGCCACCGGCTACTGACCGGTCGCATCCACCGGCCACATTTACCGGTCTGGCAAGGCCGTCGGCGGGAAACCGTCGGCGGCCTTTGCATTGGGCCATTACGGGCATTCATCCGGTTTGGGCGGCTCCCCAAACCATGTCTCCATTGACGTTGCTGCGACAATGGCTTGCGTGAGCTTTCCGAATGGTTTTACTCTTAAACAGAATGCGGCCTAGTGCCGCGGTTCTGTTTTGGACTCCTTGTCCGATCCCACTGTCGACAGTACGGGTGCCTCGCCCATGATGACCGCCGAACGCCCCTTCAAGCGAGCCCTCGACCGGCTGAACAGCGCCGGACTGCGTCCGACCCGCCAGCGCCTTGGCCTCGCCCGCATGCTGTTCGAAGGTTGCGACCGGCATGTCACGGCGGAGCAACTGCACTGCGAGGCGCTGGCCGCCGACCTGCCGGTGTCGCTGGCGACCGTCTATAACACGCTGAACCAGTTCACCGCCGCCGGGCTTCTGCGCGAGGTGGTGGTGGAGGCGGGCAAGTCCTACTTCGACACCAACACCAGCGACCACCACCATTTCTTCGTCGAATCCACCGGCCGGCTGGAGGACATCCCCGCCGACCGGCTGACGGTGCAGAACCTGCCGGCCGCCCCCGCCGGCACCCGCGTCGCCCGCGTCGACGTGATCGTCCGCCTGATCGAGGACGACGTCTGATCCTGCCCCCTTGCCGATGGTCCGGTGCTCAGCCCTCGTCAGGCTGCGTGGGGGCGGGAGCGCGGTCGACGAAGGGCCAGCGGATGAAGGCGAAGGCCCAGACCGCCAGGACGTTAAGGTAGGGGAACAGCAGCAGCAGGATCCACAGCGGGCTGCGCCCTGCCTTGGCCAGAACCCAGCCGCCGGCGATCAGCATGTACATCGTGACGATGGAGCCGATCAGCAGTTCCCAGAAGCCGAGCTGGATCACGGTCTCCGTCATGCCGTCCTCCGTGCCTTGACCTTGCGCGTCTGCCGTGCCGGCAGCACCGACCATCGGCTGTGCGCCATCACGCCGATGGGCACCACATGCCCGAGCGGCACCAGGGAGAACAGGGCCCACAGCGGCGAGAAGCCGGCCCGCCGCAGGATGCGCGACAGCGGCCAGACGATGGCGACCTGGAACAGCATCAGCCCCAGGAGCGGCCCCTGGGACAGGCTATCGATGAAATCCTGCAGCATGCCCGACGGGATCCTCCTTCACATCGTCGCCGGGCAGAGAAGCGCGGGCTGCCGGCTTTGTCGAGCCAAACTTTTCCCCAAACTCTTCCCCCAAACTCTTCCCATGCACGACAGCCGGCCGAAGCATCGCTGATCCTGCCCGGATCAGGGGTAAGCGAACGTGAAAATGCCCGTGCCGGCATGCTACAGTTCGTCGCGTCCGGCCGTTCCGGCTTGACGCCTCTCCAGCATTCAGACGCGGCGGACCATTTCCTTTGACGGATCTCTCCGAACCGGACGGTGGCGCACGCGGGACGTGGTGGCGCTTATCCTCTCTGCCGCCCGTCGCCGCGATGCGCATCGGCCTGCTTGTGGCGGTGATCGCCGGCTTCTGGCTGGTCGCTTACGCCGACCTTGAGCGGGCGCGCGACCGGGCGATCCAGGATGGTCTGCGCCAGACAGCCAACCTCTCGACCCTGCTGGAGGAGGATGCCCGCCGCGTCATGGTCGTGGCCGGCTATACCCTGCGCGGCATGACGGAGAGCGGGCAGATTCCCGCCTACCTGCTGGGCGAAGCGCCCGATGCACCCGGCATGGACTCCGGACCGGGCCTGGCGCTGCGGACCCTGCTGATCGTGGAGCCGGACGGGCGTGTCCGGCAGTCTACCGGCCTGGACGCTCCGGCATCGGTTGCCGGAACCCCGCTGGCCCAGGCGGCGGCCGGCAGGTCGGCGTCCTTCATCGGACCGTATCAGGAGCCGGGCGGCGGCTGGCGTGCGGCAATCGTCCGGCCGCTGGCGGACGGCAGCGGCGTGGCGATGGGGTTGCTCGACCTCGACCGTTTCGCCCGGCTTTATGCGACGCAGAACATCGGGCCGCGCAGCATCATACTGTTTTACGGTGAGGATGGGCTGGTCCTTGCCCATTCCCGGTTCAGCGCGCCTCTCGATCAGAACCGCGCCGTCTTTGCCGACATCCTGCCCCGCCTGCCCGCTGGCGAAGCCGCGCGGACACTGTCGGGCTTCGACCCGACCGAGGGGCGCGAGCGGATCGGCACCGTCCGCCGCGTGGGGGGGCTGCCCTTCTACGTCTATGTCCGCCTCCGAACCGACGACGTGCTGGCCGGCTGGTACAACGACCGCTGGAAGCGCGTCGTGGAAACCGCCGCGGTGTCGGTGGTGGTGCTGCTGCTGGCCTGGCTGGCGCTGCGGCAGCTCGGCCGGCTGGAGACGACGACGCAGGCATTGCGCGCCAGCGAACGGCGCTCGCAAGCGCTGTTCGACAGCAGTTTCCAGATCATGGGGCTGCTGTCGCCGGACGGCCGGGTGCTGGCGCTGAACAGGCCGGCCTGCGCCCTGGCCGGCCTGCCCGCCGAAGCGCTGGTCGGACACCGCGCCTGGGAGTTCCGCGGCTGGGCCCGCACGGACGAACTGGCGGCGGCTTTCCGCCAGTCCATCGAAAAGGCGGCCTCGGGGCGCTTCGTCCGTTACGAGACCGATGTGGTCGCCGACGGGCTCACCCGCGTGATGGATGTGACGATCAAGCCGGTCTATGACGACGGGGGCGTCGTCACGGTGCTGGTGGTCGAGGCGCGCGACATAACCGAGCGGGTCGAGGCCGCTGAAAGGCTCGCCACGGCGCTCGATCAGGCGGAGGCCGCCAACCGGGCCAAGAGCGCCTTCCTGGCGACCATGAGCCACGAGTTGCGCACGCCGCTGAACGCCATCATCGGCTTTTCCGACATCATGCTGCACGAGCTGTTCGGTCCGCTGGGCAGCCCGCGCTATCGCGACTATGCCCGCCATGTGCAGAACAGCGGCCGCCACCTTCTGGACCTGATCAACGACGTGCTGGACATGTCGAAGCTGGAGGCCGGGCGCTACACGCTGGATGAAAGCTGGATGGAGCCGGCCGAAGCCATCGAGACCTGCCGGGCGCTGACCGCGGTGCCGGCCGATGTCGGTGGGGTGACGCTGGCGGTCGAATGCCCTCCCGACCTGCCCAATCTGCTGGCCGACGAGCGTGCCTTGCGCCAGGTGCTGCTGAACCTGCTGTCGAACGCGGTCAAATTCACCCCCCGCGGCGGCCGGGTGACGGTGAGTGCGGTGCGGGAAGGGGATGGCAGGATCGCCATCACCGTGCGCGATACCGGCATAGGCATCGCCGCCGACGCGTTGGCCCGCATCCTTGAGCCGTTCCAGCAGGCCGACAGTAGCATCTCCGGGCGGTTCGGCGGCACCGGGCTGGGCCTGTCGATCTGCCGCGACCTGATGGCCCTGCATGGCGGAAGCCTGTCCATCGACAGCGAACCGGGCCACGGCACCGCCGCCACCATCCGCTTCCCCGCCGACCGTACCGGCCGGCCGGTTGCGGCGGATGGGTTGCCGGCGTAAGCCTGTCGGCGATCAAGAGCATCGAAAGGCGGACGAGATGATCGGGAATGACGGGAAGCCGGTGTCCAAGGAGAAGCTGCGCGAGCACATCGCCGCCTACAACGGCCAGTCGCGCGGCTCCAAGGAATTCGCGGCGATCCCCCGCGCGCTGGTCACCATCCTGGACGGGCTGAAGCCGGGCAAGACCGGCTACGTCAAATGCCTGGACGGGCAGGTCCAGCTATCGCGCCGCAAGGACAACAGCGTCTCGGCCGGCTGATAAGGAAGAAAGCAAAGGCAAGGCGCCCTTCCCGGATCGGGGGAAGAGCGCCTTGCCTTCGAGTGTCAGACCGTCGGGTCGTCAGGCGATCAGTGCTTGGCCGCGGCGGCGGCGCCGATGCCGGTCTGGGAGCGGACGAACTGATCCTCGAAGGCCTCGCGCTCGGCGCGGGCCGACGCGCTGCTGTCCAGCTTCGAGACGACGATGGTGACGAGGAAGGCCAGCGTCATCGAGAACAGGGCCGGCTGCTCGTAGGGGAAGATGGGGGCCGGGTTGTTCAGCACCACGACCCACACCGCGTTCGACAGCACCACCAGCGTGACCGCGGAGATCAGGCCGGCGATGCCGCCCGCCAGCGCGCCGCGGGTGGTCAGTCCTTTCCAGTACATCGACAGGATCAGCACCGGGAAGTTCACCGACGCCGCGACGCCGAAGGTCAGCCCGACCAGGAAGGCGACATTCTGCTTCTCGAAGGCAATGCCCAGCACGACGGCCAGCACGCCCAGCACCAGCGAGGCGATCTTGGACACGCGCATCTCCTCGCGCTCCGTCGCCTCGCCCTTGCGGATGACGCGGGCGTAGAGGTCGTGGGCGATGGCGGACGCGCCGGCCAGCGCCAGGCCCGACACCACCGCCAGAATGGTGGCGAAGGCGACCGCCGACAGGAAGCCCAGGAACAGGTCGCCGCCCAGCGCCTTGGCCAGATGCATCACCGGCATGTTGCCGCCGCCGATCAGCTTGCCGCCGACCTTGCCGCCTTCGAAGAACTGCGGGTCGGTGCCGACGATGGTGATCGCCGCCATGCCCAGCACGCAGACGATCAGGAAGAAGAAGCCGATGAAGCCGGAGGCGTAGAAGACCGACTTGCGGGCCTCGCGCGCGTTGGGAACGGTGAAGAAGCGCATCATGATGTGCGGCAGGGCGGCGGTGCCGAACAGCAGGCCCAGCGACAGCGACACCGCTGACACCGGGTCGGCCAGCAGCGTGCCCGGCCCCATGATCTTCACGCCGTCCTTGTGCGAGGCGATGGCGCTCCTGGCGATGGCCTCCAGGCTGAAGCCGAAGCGCGACAGGGCCAGGAAGGCCAGCAGGATGCCGCCGCCCAGCAGAAGCACCGCCTTGATGATCTGCACCCAGGTGGTGGCGATCATGCCGCCGAAGGTGACATAAACCACCATCAGCACGCCGACCACGATCACCGCGACGTTGTAGTCCAGCCCGAACAGAAGCTTGATCAGCTGGCCGGCGCCGACCATCTGGACGATCAGGTAGAAGCATACCACGGTCAGCGAGCCGATGGCGGCGAAGGTGCGGATCTTGCCCTGGTCCAGCCGGTAGGACGCGATGTCGGCGAAGGTGAAGTGGCCGAGGTTGCGCAGCCGTTCGGCCAGCAGGAACAGGATGATCGGCCAGCCGACGAAGAAGCTGATGGTGTAGACGAACCCGTCATAGCCCTTGGCGAACACCAGGCTCGACAGGCCGAGCAGCGTCGCCGCCGACATATAGTCGCCGGCAATCGCCAGACCGTTCTGGAAGCCGGTGATGCCGCCGCCCGCGGTGTAGAAGTCGGAGGTGGACCGGGTGCGGCTGGCCGCCCAGTAGGTGATGCCCAGCGTCATCACCACGAAGGCGAGGAACATGCCGATGGCCGACAGGTTGATCGGTTGCTTTTCCAGCTGACCGACATCGCCGGCGGCAAGCGCCGGCACGGCGGCGAGGGTGGCGGCGCTGGCCGCGAGGAGAATCCGGCGGGCGGTCATTGCAGCGTCTCCCGCGTGATCTCGTCGGTCAGGTCTTGGAAGCGGCCGTTGGCGAAATGGGAATAGACGCCGGTCAGCAGCCAAGACAGGATGATGATGGCGGCTCCGATCGGGAAGCCGACGCTGAGCGACGACTCGTCGGACATCGGCTTGTGCAGCAGGCCGGGTGCGAAGGCGACCACCATCATGAAAGCGTAGTAGCCGACCAGCACGACGGCCGACAGGACCAGGGCCAGCCGGCTGCGCTGGCGCACCAGCTCGTGGAATTTGGGGTTCCGGCGAACCCTCTCATAGACGGGATTGTTGGCGGGGGAGTGCATGTTTCCTCCAGACGCTGAACGTCCTTGGTTTGCCCCGACCCGAATTGATGGGGTGGGCTTATGTCCTTCCGGCTAACAAAACACTGTTTCGCAATTTTCCCGGAAATATGACGAATTGTTTCAGTGCAATTCAGGCAACAATCTCACCGATTCGCGTTGAGCCGCGGCGGTGAAGCTGGAATGATGGCGGCGATTCCACCGCCCCCGCATCCCGCCTCCGCCCGGAAAATGATCCGTTCGCCCCTGTTCCTCCGGCTGTTCTCGGCGATCTTGATCTCGCTCGGGCTGTTCTCCGCGGCGGCCTACGTCTTCTCGGTCCCATTCATCGAGGAGAAGGCCTACGAGATCGAACGCGACGCCAGCCGCACCATCCTCGACAACGTGTTCGAACTGGTCAGCCGCATCCGCGGCGGGCTGGAGGAGCAGCGGGTGGCGACCGTCGACTCCTACAAGACCCGGCTTCGCGACGTGCTGGAGCTGGCCGTCGGCTATATCGAGCATGTCTACGCCCGCGCCGACCGCGGCGAGATCACGATGGAAGAGGCACGGCGCGAGGCGATGGAGGGGCTGCGCGCCTTCCGCTACGGCAACGGCGACTATGTGTGGGCCATCGGCTACGACTCGGTGATCCTGTCCCACCCATCGCCCGACTATCAGGGCCGCAAGGCCGACGATCTGCGCGACAATCTGGGCCGCCACATCCTGCCCACCATCGTCGCCACCGCCAAGCGCGAGGGAGAAGGGTTCCAGACCTATCCGTGGTGGCGGCCGAACGGCGACGAGCGGGCGCCGAAGCTCAGCTTCTTCAAGGATCTGCCCAGGCGCGGCATCATCGTCGGCACCGGCGCCTATCTGGCCGACGTCGACGCCGAGGTGGAGCGGCGCAAGGCCGAGGCCATCGAGGATCTGCGCCAGGCCCTGCGCAAGCTGCGCATCGCCCGCACCGGCTATCTCTACATCTTCGATTCGGCGAACCGGATGATCATCCACCCGAATTCGAACATCGAGGGCACCGCCTTCGGCGACCGGCTAAATTCCGCCACCGGCCGCCCGATCGCCGAGGATCTGAAGGTCGCCGCGGCAAAGGGGGAGCCGCTGACCTACCTTTGGGACAAGCCCGACGATCCCGGCAACTATGCCTACGAGAAAATCAGCTGGGTCCGGCATTTCGAGGGGTTCGACTGGTACATCGCCTCGTCGGTCTATGTGGACGAACTGCGGCGGTCGTCGGTGGTGCTGGGCAACCGCATCCTTGCCATCGGCATGGCGCTGATGGCGGCGGGAAGCCTGCTGGGCTACATCGCGGTAGGGCGGCTGGTGCGGCCGCTGCGCCGGCTGGCTGACACCGCGGTGCAGGTGAGGGCCGGCGACCTCGCCGCCCAGAGCGGCATCCGCCGCGGCGACGAGATCGGGCTGCTGGCCTCCGCCTTCGACGGCATGGTGCGCCAGCTGCGCGATACAGTCGCCACGCTGGACAGCCGGGTGCGCGACCGCACCGCCGCATTGGCGGAGGCGGAAACCCGGCAGCGCGTGATCCTGGATGCGATCCCCGCCTGCATCGCCGGGCTGGACCGCGACGGCCGGCTGACCTTCGCCAATCTGCGCTGGGCTGAACTGGTCGGGCGAGACAAGGCGGCGGTCATCGGTCGCGATTTGGCGTCGGTCGTCGGCCGGCGGGCGATGGCGGCCCTCGCCCCCCACCTCGACCGCTGCCTGTCGGGGGAGGTGGTGACCTTCGAATATGCCTTCCCGCGTCATGGCGGCACCATGGTGACCAAGACCACGCTGATCCCCCATCGTGGCGAGGGGCGGGGCGAGGGCAGGGCAGAGGAGGGTGCGGTCACCGGTCTGTTCGTCCTGACCCTCGACATCACCGACGAGAAGCAGACCGAACGGCAGCTGGTGGAGGCGCAGCGGCTGAAGGCGGTCGGCCAGCTGTCCGGCGGGCTGGCGCACGACTTCAACAACCTGTTGTCGATCATCATCGGCAACCTGTCGGCGGCGCGCGACCGCTACGCGGCGGTGGAGGGGCTCGACGCCTATCTGGAGCCGGCCCAGCGCGCTGGCCGGCGCGGCGCCGACGTCACCGCCCGCCTGCTCGCCTTTTCCCGTCAGCAGCCGCTGAAGCCGGAGCCGATCGAACTGTGCGGCCTCTTGCGCGACATGGCGGTTCTGCTGCGCCGGTCCTTCCCCAGCTCCATCGCCATCGGCGTGCCGGGGGAGGGGCGGGAATGCTGGACCATCGCCGACCAGACCCAGCTGGAGAACGCGCTGGTCAACCTCGCCATCAACGCACGCGACGCCATGCCGAACGGCGGGCGGCTCGACATCGCCGTCGGTATCCGCAAGGTGGAAGGCGACCAGTCCTTCGACGAGCCGGTCCGGTCCGACGATTATCTGGAAATCCGCGTCACCGACACCGGCACCGGCTTCACGCCGGAGGCGCTGGCCCGCGCCGTGGAGCCGTTCTTCACGACCAAGGCCCTCGGTTCCGGCCTGGGGCTGTCGATGGTCTACGGCTTCGTCAAGCAGTCACGCGGCTATCTGCGTATCGACAGCCGGCCGGGGGAGGGGACTGCCGTCACCCTGCTGCTGCCGCGCGCCGAACCGGTGCCCCGCCTGCAGGACGCCGACCCGGCGGCAGCGGCCGAACCGCAGTCCGGCGGCTGGTCCGGCCAGTTGGCGCTGGTGGCGGAGGACAATGACGATGTCCGGCAGGTGATGCGCCAGCAGCTGGTCGATCTCGGCTTTTCGGTGGTGGAGGCGGCGAGCGGCGATGAGGCGGCGGAGCTGGTGGAGCAGATCGACGGGCTGTCGCTGCTGGTCTCCGACATCGTTATGCCCGGCCTGTCGGGAGTGGAACTGGCGCGGCGCGCCCGGCTGCTGCGGCCGGCCATGCGGGTGGTTCTGGTCAGCGGATTCGCTGTCGAGTATGGCGACGTCCCCGCCGATGCCGTCATACTGCGCAAGCCATGGGACAAGCGGGACCTGGTGGCAGCCATCGGCCACGCCACCGAACCCGCGCCGGCCTGATATCGTCGGGTCCAGAGAACGCACCCAATAGAACGCACCTGGAAAAAGCAGGGCGACGAGTGCCGAGGGGAAACGCGCGTGGGACAGAAGAAGCGCATCTATGTGATCGAGGACGAGGCCGACATCCGGCGGCTGGTGACGGAGGTGCTGGAGAGCTACGGCTATGAGGTGACCGGCTGGGCCAACGGGCGGGAGGCGCGGACGGCGATCCAGCGTCAGGCCCCCGACCTCTGTCTGGTCGATCTCGGCCTGCCGGACATGGACGGGCTGACCCTGGTGCGCGAGCTGTGGGAGGATGTGCGTTTCGGCGTCATCATCCTGTCCGGGCGCGGCGGCACCTCCGACCGGGTGCTGGGGCTGGAGCTTGGCGCCGACGATTACATTGTGAAGCCGTTCGAGCCGCGGGAACTGGTCGCTCGCGTCAACAGCGCCATCCGCCGCCGCGAACAGCTGGCCGGAGCGACTGCCGCAGCGGATACGGCGCGGGCGCGCTTCGGTCCCTGGGTGTTCGATCTCGGCAACCTGACGCTGACCGCCGACGACGGCCGGCAGGAAAGCCTGACGGCGGCGGAGGCTTCGCTCCTGCTGATGCTGCTGAAGGCGCCCAAGCGCGTGCTGTCGCGCGAGCATCTCCAGGGCCCGGATCAGGATCGCGACGATTTTCCCTACGACCGCAGCATCGATGTCCGCATCTCGCGCATCCGCAAGAAGATCGAGGAGGATCCCCGCGCGCCGCGGCTGATCAAGACGGTCTATGGCGCCGGCTACCTGTTCGCCGGCGACGTGAGCTGGTTGCGCTGAAAGTGGCGCCACCCCTGCGTTCGCGCCGCAACAACCTCAATAACAATTGGTCATAATCCTGAGAAAGTTGCGCAAAGCTGATCTGGTACAGGCTGTTTCCAACACCGCCGCGCCCAATGTCGGCGCGCAACAAAGAACCCCTGGGGAGAACGGTCCGATGAGTGAAACTGCCGCCGCAGCCGATGTCCGCGTCAATCCGTACGAGCGCGATCTCGGCCGCAATGCCGCCAACTTCGTCGCCCTGACGCCGCTGACCTTCCTGGAGCGTGCCGCCGCCGTGTGGCCCGACCGGCTGGCCGTCGTCCATGGCACGGTGCGCCGGACCTGGGCCGAGACCTTCGTCCGCGTGCGCCGTCTGGCCGCGGCGCTGGCCAATCTGGGCATCGGCACCGGCGACACCGTCGCCATGCTGGCCGCCAACACGCCGGAACTGTTCGAGGCCCATTTCGGCGTACCGCTGGCTGGTGCCGTGCTGAACGCGGTCAACACCCGCCTGGACGCCGAAGCCATCGCCTTCATCCTGAAGCACGGCGAGGCGAAGATCCTGATCGTTGACCGCGAGTTCTCCGGCGTCGCCAAGAAGGCGCTGGCCCTGCTCGACGCGCCGATCCCGGTGGTGGACATCGACGATCCGACCTACACCGGCGGCGAACTGATCGGCGATCGCGATTACGAGTCCTTCATCAGCGATGTCGGTGCAGAGCATTCCTGGACCCTGCCGGCCGACGAATGGCAGGCCATCGCGCTGAACTACACCTCCGGTACCACGGGCAACCCGAAGGGCGTCGTCTATCACCATCGCGGTGCTTACCTGAACGCGGTGTCGAATGCGCTGTCCTGGAACATGGGCGATGCGCCCGTGTATCTGTGGACGCTGCCGATGTTCCACTGCAACGGCTGGTGCTTCCCCTGGACCATCGCGGTCACCGCCGGCACCGCCGTCTGCCTGCGTCAGGTCCGCCCCGACGCCGTTCTCAAGCTGATCCGCGAAGAGCGGGTGACCAACTTCTGCGGCGCGCCCATTGTCCTCAATATGCTGAACAATGCCCCGGCCGAGCTGAAGCAGGGCATCGAGCAGAAGGTCAAGGTGATGGTCGCCGGCGCTGCCCCGCCCGCCGCCGTCATCGCCGGGATGGAGCGCATGGGCTGGGAAGTCACCCATGTCTACGGCCTGACCGAATGCTACGGCCCGACCGTGGTCTGCGTCTGGCATGACCGCTGGGACAGCCTGTCGCTGGACGAGAAGGCGGCGATCAAGGCGCGCCAGGGCGTGCGCGGCCCGATGCTGGAAGCAGTGGTCGTCGCCGATCCCTTCACGCTGGAGCCGGTGCCCAAGGACGGCCGCACGATGGGCGAGATCATGATGCGCGGCAACAATGTCATGAAGGGCTATCTGAAGAACCCCAAGGCGACCGAAGAAGCCTTCGCCGGTGGCTGGTTCCACACCGGCGACCTCGCCGTCTGGCATGAGGACGGCTATGTCGAGATCAAGGACCGCTCGAAGGACATCATCATCTCCGGTGGCGAGAACATCTCGTCCATCGAGGTGGAGGACGTTCTCTACAAGCATCCCGAGGTGCTGGAGGCTGCCGTCGTCGCCCGCCATGACGAGAAGTGGGGCGAGACGCCCTGCGCCTTCGTCACCCTGAAGGACGGCGCCACCGCGACCGAGGCCGACATCATCGCCTTCTGCCGGTCGCACATGGCCCACTTCAAGTGCCCGCGTACGGTGGTGTTCGGCCCGCTGCCGAAGACCTCCACCGGCAAGATCCAGAAATACGTTCTGCGCAAGCAGACCGAGGGGCTGTAAGGGGCTCTTGCCCTCCTTCTGACCTCTCCTCCACACATCGGCCGAAGCGCCCCACTCCGTCCCCTGTCCAGCGGGGAGGGAGGGGGCATCGCCCTCCCATGCCTGCACGCCGCCCATTTCCAAAGGGACCCGCGCCATGAAGATCCTCTGCGCCGTGAAGCGCGTCGTCGACTACAACGTCAAGATCCGGGTGAAGACCGATCAGTCCGGGGTCGAGACGTCGAACGTGAAGTTCTCGATGAACCCCTTCGACGAGATCGCCGTCGAGGAAGCGGTTCGTCTCAAGGAAGCCGGCACGGCGACCGAGATCGTGGTGGTTTCCGTCGGCCCGACCCAGGCCCAGGAGACGCTGCGCACGGCACTCGCCATGGGCGCCGACCGCGCCATCCTGGTGCAGACCGACGTGACGACCGAACCGCTGGCCGTCGCCAAGGTGCTGAAGGCACTGGTCGGGAAGGAGGCCCCCGGCCTCGTCATCCTCGGCAAGCAGGCCATCGACGACGACTGCAACCAGACCGGCCAGATGCTCGCCGCCCTGCTCGGCTGGGGCCAGGGCACCTTCGCTTCGAAGGTCGCCCCGGCGGGCGATGCCGTCGCGGTCACCCGCGAGATCGACGGCGGACTTGAGGTCGTGTCGTTGAAGCTGCCGGCGGTGGTGACCGCCGACCTGCGCCTGAACGAGCCGCGCTATGCCTCGCTGCCCAACATCATGAAGGCGAAGAAGAAGCCGCTGGAGACCGTCACGCCGGACAGCCTGGGCGTCGACGTCACGCCGCGCCTGAAGACGGTGAAGGTCGCCGAGCCGGCCAAGCGCCAAGCCGGCATCAAGGTGCCGGACGTCGCCACGCTGGTGGACAAGCTGAAGACCGAGGCGCGGGTGATCTGAGCGCCGGCCCCGTGCCAGCACTCTCCGCATCCCGCCCGACAGAGGAACCGCCCCATGCCCATCCTGATCCTTGCCGACCACGACAACGCCAGCCTGAAGCCCGCCACCGCCCATGCGGTGACCGCCGCCACCAAACTCGGGGGCGATGTCCACATCCTGGTCGCCGGCCGCAACGCCGCCCCGGCCGCGGAGCAGGCCGCCAAGCTGGCCGGTGTCGCCAAGGTGCTGCTCGCCGACGATGCCGCCTATGAACACGCCCTGGCCGAGCCGGTCGCGGCCCTGCTGGTGTCGCTCGCCTCCGGCTACAGCCATGTCCTGGCCGCCGCCACCTCGGCCGGCAAGAACGTGCTGCCACGCGTGGCCGCCCTGCTCGACGTGGCGATGATCTCCGACATCACCGCCGTGGTCGCCGCCGATACGTTCGAGCGTCCGATCTATGCCGGCAACGCCGTCGCCACCGTGCAGTCGACCGACCCGGTGAAGGTGATCACCGTCCGTACCACCGCGTTCGAGGCAGCACCTGCCACCGGCAGCGCCACGGTCGAGAGCATCGCCGCCGTCGCCGATCCCGCCCTGTCGGGCTTCATATCGGCCGAACTGTCGAAGTCAGAGCGTCCGGAGTTGACGTCCGCCCGCATCGTCATCTCCGGCGGGCGCGGCATGCAGTCCGGCGACAACTTCCACCTGCTGGAGGGGATCGCCGACAAGCTGGGGGCCGCGGTCGGAGCTAGCCGTGCTGCCGTCGATGCCGGCTTCGTGCCGAACGACTATCAGGTCGGGCAGACCGGCAAGATCGTGGCGCCGGACCTCTATGTCGCCGTCGGCATCTCCGGCGCCATCCAGCATCTGGCCGGCATGAAGGACAGCAAGGTCATCGTCGCCATCAACAAGGACGAGGAGGCGCCGATCTTCCAGGTCGCCGATTACGGCCTCGTTGCCGACCTGTTCAAGGCCCTGCCGGAGTTGCAGCAGGCCATCTGATTTCATTCATTCCCTCCGTTACCCGAAGAGGTCCTCCATGACCGCCGCCGCGATCCCCTACACCCCGCCGCTGAAAGAGATCCGCTTCGTCCTCGACCACCTCGCCGGCATGGCCGAGGTGGCGGCTCTGCCCGGCTTCGAGGATGCCAGCCCCGACATGGTGGACAGCATCCTGGGCGAGGCGGCGAAGATTGCCGAAAATGTCCTGGCGCCGCTGAACCGCATCGGCGACGTCCAGGGGGCCAAGCTCGGCGGCGACGGCGTCGCCCGTACGGCGGAGGGCTGGGGGACGGCGTGGCAGGCGCTGGTGGAAGGCGGCTGGAACGGGCTGCCCTTCGATCCGGCGCGTGGCGGCATGGGTTTGCCCAACCTGCTGAACACCGCGGTGCAGGAGATGTGGCATTCCGCCAACATGGCCTTCGCGCTCTGCCCGATGCTGACGCAGGGGGCGGTGAACGCGGTTCAGCTCTATGGCTCGGATGCGCTGAAGGACCTCTATTTGCCCCGGATGATCTCGGGCGAGTGGACCGGCACCATGAACATCACCGAACCGCAGGCGGGAAGCGACCTTGCCGCCACGCGGTCGCGCGCGGTGCCGAACGGCGACCATTACCTCGTCACCGGGCAGAAGATCTTCATCACCTATGGCGACCATGACCTGACGGAGAACATCGTCCATCTGGTGCTGGCCCGCCTGCCCGATGCGCCTCCGGGCGTGAAGGGCATCAGCCTGTTTGTCGTGCCGAAGTTCCTGGTCAATCCGGACGGCAGCCTGGGTGGCCGCAATCAGGTCAAGTGCGTGTCGCTGGAGCACAAGCTGGGCATCCACGGCAGCCCGACCGCCGTGCTGTCCTTCGGTGACGAGGGCGGGGCGACCGGCTTCCTGGTGGGCGAGCCGAACCGCGGCCTGGAATACATGTTCACCATGATGAACCATGCCCGGCTGAACGTCGCCATGCAGGGCCTGTCGATTGCCGAGCGTGCCTACCAGCAGGCGCTGGCCTATGCCCGCGACCGCGTGCAGGGCAAGCCGCTGGGCTGGAGCGAGGGGCAGTCGAAGGGCATCGTCAACCATCCCGACGTCCGCCGTCTGCTGATGGGCATGAAGGCGCGGATCGAGGCGATGCGCGGGATCCTCTACACCGCCGCCGCCGCGGTGGACGTGGCGCACCACCATGCCGACGAGGCCACCCGCGGCCGCGCCGCCCTGCTGGTCGATCTGCTGACCCCCATCGCCAAGGGCTGGTGCACCGAGACCGGCCAGCAGCTGGCGTCGGACGGGGTTCAGGTCCATGGCGGCATGGGCTTCATCGAGGAAACCGGCGCCGCCCAGCATCAGCGCGATGCGCGCATCACCACGATCTATGAGGGCACGACCGCCATCCAGGCCAATGACCTGATCAACCGCAAGCTCCTGCGCGACGGCGGGGCGACGGCCAATGGGTTGCTGGACGAGATCGCGGCGCTGGGCGGCGAACTGTCCGGTCATGCCGACGAAGCCTTGCGCGTCACCGGGGCGGAGCTGACCGCCGCGGTGCATGAGGCCAGGCAGGCGATTGCCTGGGTGCTGGCGGCGGCGAAGCAGGATCCGCGCCTGCCGGCCGCCGCATCGGTGACGCTGCTGGAGCTGATGGGCGTGGTCGCCGGCGGCTGGCAATTGGCCCGCGCCGCCAAGGTGGCGGCGGAGCGGCTGGCGGAGGGCGATGCCGACACCGCCTTCCTGTCGGCCAAGCCGCTGACCGCCCGCTTCTACGCCACCCACGTCCTGCCGAAGGCGGCGGCGCTGCGGGCGACCGTCGTCAACGGCTCCGCGAGCGTGATGGCGCTGAGCGAGGAGCAACTGTTCGGCGCGGCTTGACAGGGCCGCGCTTGCCGGTTGGTGCCGGGGCCTTTGGCCCTTTGCCGGGTGTCGCGGGCGGTTGGGGGACCTCCCGCCACTGCCCCGGCGCCAGCCCATCCAGCGTCCAGTCGCCGATGGCCCAGCGGATCAGCCGCAGGGTGGGGAAACCGACCGCCGCGGTCATGCGGCGGACCTGCCGGTTGCGCCCCTCGCGGATGGTGAGCGCAATCCAGCTGGTGGGGATGGCGGCGCGGTAGCGCACCGGCGGATCGCGCGGCCACAGCGACTCCGGCTCGTCCATCCGCCGCGCCTCGGCCGGCAGGGTGGAACCGTCCTTCAGCGTCACGCCGCGGCGCAGCGCCTCCAGCGCCTCGTCGGTCGGCACGCCTTCCACCTGCACCCAGTAGGTCTTCGGCATCTTGTTAGCCGGCGAGGCGATGCGGGCGATCAGAGGACCGTCGTCGCTCAGCGCCAGCAAACCCTCGCTGTCGCGGTCGAGCCGGCCGGCGGCATAGACACCCTTCACCGGAACCAGTTCCGCCAGGGTCGGGCGGCCCTGGTCGTCGGTGAATTGCGGCAGCACGCCATAGGGCTTGTTCAGCAGGATCAGGCGCGGCACTGGCTTGCTTCCTTGCGGAGTTCGGGAAAGGCGCTATCGTTCGCACCCCAACACTGATCTAGATAGCAGGGGTTCGGCCGTGACGCTTCTGTTCTGCTCCGCCAGCGACAGCGCCGAGGATTGGCGCCGGGAAATCGCCCGCCATCTTCCCGGGCTGGAGATGCGCGTCTGGCCCGAGACCGGCGACGTCGCCGACATCGAGGTCGCCGTGGTGTGGAAGCCGCCGGCCGGCATGCTGGCGAGCCTGCCCAACCTAAAGCTGATCGTGTCGCTCGGTGCCGGGGTGGAGCCGATCCTGCAGGACCCGACCCTGCCGGACGTGCCGCTGGTGCGCATGGTGGCGGACGGGCTGACGGCCGATATGGCCGGCTACGTCGTCTTCCAGGTTCTGTATTGGCACCGGCTGATGGACCGGTACGCTGCTCTCCAGGCCGAAGCGCGGTGGGAGCAGCTGGACCATCGTCCGGCCTCCGAGGTGACCGTCGGCATCCTGGGGATGGGCGAACTGGGAGCGGCGTCGGCCCGCACGCTGCGGACCCTGGAATACCGGCTGATAGGCTGGAGCCGCAGCCCCAAGAGCATCGAGGGGGTGGAGAGCTTCGCCGGCGCCGATGGGCTGGCGGCGATGCTGCCGCAGTGCGATGTGCTGGTCTGTTTGTTGCCGCTGACCGAGGAAACCCGCGGCATCATGAATGCCGACCTGTTCGCCGCGCTGCCCAAGGGGGCGGTGATCGTCAACGCCGCGCGCGGCGGCCATCTGGTCGAGTCGGACCTGCTGGATGCGTTGGAAAGCGGGCACCTGCGCGGTGCCAGTCTGGACGTCTTCGCGACGGAGCCGCTGCCGGCGGACCATCCGCTCTGGCGTCACCCACGGGTCCGCATCACCCCCCATGTCGCCGGGGTCACCCACCCGTCGCTGTGCGCCGGGCAGGTGGCCACCGCGGTGACCGCCCTGCGTGAAGGCCGACCGATACCCAATCTGGTGGACCGCAGCCGGGGATACTGAGAGTTATTCTCTGCCCTCAATCGGCGGGCGCGGCCGTCCGGCCGCTTGCCTCCGAGAGGCATGTGCCTGCGGGGCCGCAGTCGCGGCCCTTACAGCATCTGAACGGCGATCACCGCTAGCAGGGCCGCGATCACCCACAGGGCGGCGCGGTCCGAGCGGCGGCGGGTTTCCCAGCCGTTCAGCATCTGGCGGACGGTCTGCGGGTGCAGGCGCACGCCGCCTTCCGAGATATCGCGGGTCACCCGCTCCGCCTCGCTGACCAGGGCGGGGATGCGGCGGACGGTGCTCAGGATGGCGCCGGCATCGTTGATGAACTGTGCCTCCGGCCCGCGGTTCTCGCGCATCCACTCCTCGATCAGCGGCCGGGCCAGCTCCCACATGTTGATGTTGGGGTTGAGCAGCCGGCCGACACCCTCCGCCGTCAGCATGCTCTTTTGCAGAAGGAGCAGCTGCGGCTGGGTTTCCATCTCGAACTGTTCGGTGACGGCGAACAGCTGGGCCAGCAGCCGGCCGACCGAGATGTCGGCCAGCGGCTTGTTCTGCAACGGCTCGCCGATGGCGCGACAGGCCTGGGTGAAGATCTCGATGGACTGGTGGCGCGGCACGTAGCCGGCCTCGAAATGCACGACGGCGACGCGGCGGTAGTCGCCGGTCAGGAAGCCGATCAGCATGTCGGCGAGGTAATAGCGCGTCTCGCGGTCCAGCCGGCCCATGATGCCGAAATCGACGGCGGTGATGGTGCCCTGTTCATTGATGAACAGGTTGCCGGGATGCAGGTCGGCGTGGAAGAAGCCGTCGCGGAAGACCTGATTGAAGAAGCTGGCCGAGGCCATCGCCAGGATTTCGTCGCGGTCGAAACCGGCGGCGGAGATGCGGGCCGGCTCGTCCACCTTGAAGCCGCGGATGCGCTCCAGCGTCAGCACCCGGCCGCCGGTGCGCTCCCAATCGACCTTCGGCACGTTGAAGGTGACGTCGTCCTTGAAGTTCGACGCCAGCTCCGACGCGGCGGCCGCCTCCATCCGCAGGTCCATCTCCAGCCGCGAGGTGCGGGCGAAGGTGTCGACGATTTCGGTCAGACGCAGCCGCTTCAGCCTGGGCAGGACCCATTGGGCGAGCGCCGCCAGCCGGTAGAACAGGTCGATGTCGCGCTCGAAGGCCTGCTCGATGCCCGGACGCAGCACCTTGACCGCCACCTCCTGCCCATCGGCGGTGACGGCGAAATGGACCTGCGCGATGGAGGCGGCGGCGACCGGCTTGTCGTCGAAGCTCTGGAACAGCGCCTGGACCGGCTGGCCGAACTCCGCCTCGACGATGGCGCGGGCCTGATGGCCGGGGAAGGGCGGCAGCTTGTCCTGCAGCTCGGCCAGATCGACTGCCATCCGCTCGCCGACCAGATCGGAGCGGGTGGACAGCAGCTGGCCCAGCTTGATGTAGGTGGGGCCGAGTTCGGCCAGCGCGCGGGCGAGCCGCTCGCCCTCGCGGCCGGGTACCCCCTTGCGGGCGACCCGGCGCCACAGCCAGAGCAGGCCGGGGGCGGTGCCGAGCAGGCTGGTGGGCAGGGCATCGTGACGGGCGACCGTCCGGCCGATCACGGCCATCCGGATCAGGTTGCGCAGGATGCGGAACACGGGAGATTAAATCCGCCAGCCGGAATGGATGGCGGCGATCCCGCCAGAGAGGTTGCGCACCCGCACCGCACCGAAGCCGGCGGCTTCGATCCTTTTCGCCAGATCGGCCTGCTGCGGGAAGCGGCGGATGCTCTCGGCGAGATAACGGTAGCTCGCCTCGTCCTTCGCCACCACGCGGCCCATGAAGGGCAGCACCTGGAAGGAATAGACGTCGTACAGCTCGCGCAGAACCGGCAGCACGACGTGGCTGAATTCCAGGCAGTAGAACTTGCCGCCGGGCTTCAGGACCCGGTGGGCCTCCTTGATCGCCTCGTCGATGCGGGTGACGTTGCGCAGGCCGAAGGCGATGGTGTAGGCGTCGACCGAGCGCGGGGCGATGGGCAGCTTTTCCGCGTCGCCGACCGTCCATTGCACGCCGGACAGAATGTTGCGGTCGATGGCGCGGTCGCGGCCGACCCGCACCATCGCCTCGGTGATGTCGCATACCACCGCGGCCCCGCCGCCCTTCTTGAGGAAGCGGAAGGCGATGTCGCCGGTGCCGCCCGCCACGTCGAGCAGGGTCATGTCCGGCTTGGGCGCCACCATCTCCATCAGCGTGTCCTTCCACAGCCGATGGATGCCGCCCGACATCAGGTCGTTCATCAGGTCGTAGTTGGTCGCCACGCTGTCGAAGACGGCGCGGACCAGCCCGGACTTGGCGGACGGATCGACGGGGGTGAAGCCGAACCAGTTGCCTTCGGCACCGGACGCGGGCTTTTGCGGATCGGGGATGCGGTCGCTCATGGCCGGGAAGATAGCGCGGGCAGGGGCCATGCGCCAGCGGGGGCGTGCAATGCGGAAGGCGCTGCGGCGAATGGCGTAGGGCGGAGGGGGCGTCGGTCGGAAGATGGAACAGCTTGGAACAGTTTTTCCAGTCTGTTCCAATGGGTGCGGGTTGGCAACATATCGGTGCTATGGGGAAGGATGGAACGGCGTGAAACACTTTTCCGCTGATGTTCCATCTGCCGCTCCATCGCAAATGACTGGGCGTAAAATCCTAACACGAGGTGCTTTGCGGTGGGGAGAGGAGTCGGGAAACCGTGCGCTTCCGGATCCTTGCCCCGCCACATCCCTCTTGCATCGCGCCCTTCCCGCGCGTATAAGCGCAGCCTTCCACGGGCGGCGAGGCTGGGCCGGAAGGCTCAGGGCATGCCCACCCGTCCGTTGGAATTCCGCCTCATTTCCACCCAGGAAACGAAAATGCCCAAGCTGAAGACGAAGAGCGGCGCCAAGAAGCGCTTCAAGGTGACCGCCACGGGTAAGGTCCGCGCTCAGGCCGCCTACAAGCGCCACTGCCTGGAACAGAAGTCCCCGAACATGAAGCGCAACGCGCGCGGCATGATGACCCTGTGCGACTCCAACGCCCGCACGGTGCTGAAGAACTGGCTGCGCAACGCCTGATCTCGGCACATCTAGAATTTCGGAAGGACTGAACCATGGCTCGTGTTAAGCGCGGCGTCACGACGCACGCCCGTCACCGCAAGATCCTGAAGCTCGCCAAGGGCTACCGGGGTCGCAACTCCAAGAATTTCCGCATTGCGGTCGAGAAGGTCGAGAAGGCGCTTCGTTATGCCTACCGCGACCGCCGCAATAAGAAGCGCGATTTTCGCGGCCTGTGGATCCAGCGCATCAACGCCGGCGTCCGTCAGTACGGCCTGACCTACTCGCGCTTCATCAACGGCATCAAGCTGGCCGGCATCGAGATCGACCGCAAGGTCCTGTCCGATCTGGCCGCGCGCGAGCCGGAGGCCTTTAAGACCTTGGTGGACCAGGCCCAGGCCGCGCTCGCCTCCAAGGCCGCCGCGTAACGCGCCTCGCGTTTCCCGAACTCAAGGGAACGCTTGCCGTCACGGCGTCAGTTGTAAGAGAAGGGAGCCGGGCCGCTGGGCCGGCTCCCTTTTTCTTTTTGCACCGTTTTCTTCCCCACGCTTGCCGGGAACCGCCATGCTCGACGCGCTGAAAGACGAACTTCTGTCGCAGGTCAACGCCGCCGCCGACCTCTCGGCGCTGGACGAGGTGCGGGTCTCCGCGCTCGGCAAGAAGGGGCGCATCACCGGCTTCATGAAGGAGCTGGGGAACCTCACCCCCGACGAGCGCAAGGAGCGCGGTCAGGCGCTGAACGCGCTGAAGGACGAGATCGCCGCCGCCATCGACGTGCGCAAGGCCGACCTCGCCGCCGCCCATCTGAAGGCGCGGCTGGAGGCCGAGCGGGTCGACGTCACCCTGCCGGTCCGCCCGGAGACCGAGGGGCGCATCCACCCGATCAGCCAGACGATGGACGAGATGATCGCCATCTTCGCCGAGATGGGCTTCTCGGTCGCCGAAGGGCCGGACATCGAGGACGATTTCCACAACTTCACCGCCCTGAACTTCCCGCCCGGCCACCCGGCGCGCGACATGCACGACACCTTCTATCTGCCGGACTCGGACGATAAGAAGATGCTGCTGCGCACCCACACCAGCCCGGTGCAGGTCCGCACCATGCTGAACAACAAGCCGCCGATCCGCATCATCGCGCCGGGGCGCACCTACCGCTCCGACTACGACATGACCCACACCCCGATGTTCCACCAGATCGAGGGGCTGGTCATCGACGAGGCGACCAACATGGGGCACCTGAAGGGCTGCCTCGTGGAGTTCTGCCGCGCCTTCTTCGACGTGGACGACCTGCCGCTGCGCTTCCGCCCCAGCTTCTTCCCCTTCACCGAACCGTCGGCGGAGGTCGATATCGGCTGCTCCCGCAAGGGCGGCGAGCTGAAGCTGGGCAATTACGGCGACTGGCTGGAAATCCTCGGCTGCGGCATGGTCCACCCGAACGTGCTGGAAGCCTGCGGTATCGACAGCACCAAATATCAGGGCTTCGCCTTCGGCATGGGGGTGGAGCGCGTTGCGATGCTGAAATACGGCATCCCCGACCTGCGCACCTTTTTCGAAGCCGACCTGCGCTGGCTGAAGCATTACGGCTTCGCCGCCCTCGACATTCCCAACATCGCCCACGGCCTGACGCGCTAAGGAGCCGGACCCATGAAGTTCACGCTGTCCTGGCTGAAGGACCATCTGGAGACCGACGCCTCGCTCGACCAGATCACGGAGAAGCTGACCGCCCTCGGCCTCGAGGTGGAAGGCGTCCATGACCGGTCGAAGGAGCTGGCGCCCTTCCGCGTCGCCCATGTCGTCTCGGCCGAAAAGCATCCGGACGCCGACAAGCTGCGCGTGCTGATGGTCGATACCGGCGCCGGCACCCTGCAGGTCGTCTGCGGCGCCCCGAATGCGCGCGCCGGCATGAAGGGCGTCTTCGCGCCGGAGGGGACCTATGTCCCCGGTTCCGACATCACGCTGAAGAAGGGCGTCATCCGCGGCGTCGAGTCGAACGGCATGATGTGCTCCAAGCGCGAGCTGAAGCTGTCGGACGAGCATGAGGGCATCATCGAGCTGCCGGACGACGCGCCCGTCGGCGCCGGCTTCGCCGACTATGCCGGGCTGAACGATCCGGTCATCGACATCAACCTGACGCCCGACCGCGCCGACTGCGCCGGGATCCGCGGCATCGCCCGCGACCTCGCCGCCGCCGGCATGGGCACGCTGAAGCCGCTGACCGAGGGGCATCTGGACGCCACGCCGGTCGCGGGGGCCTTCGCCAGCCCGATCGGCGTCAGCATCGAGGTGCCCGATGCCTGCCCGCTGTTCGTCGGCCGCTACATCCGCGGCGTGAAGAACGGCCCGTCGCCGAAGTGGCTGCAGGACAAGCTGGTGTCCATCGGCCTGCGCCCGATCTCGGCGCTGGTCGACATCACCAACTACCTGACCTTCGACGCCGCCCGTCCGCTGCACGTCTTCGACGCCGACACGGTGAAGGGCAACATCACCGTCCGCATGGGCCGCGAGGGCGAGACCCTGGCGGCGCTGAACGGCAAGGAATATGCGCTGGACGGCAGCATGACCGTGGTGGCCGACGACGAGCGGGCGGAGGCTCTGGCCGGCATCGTCGGCGGCGAGCCGACCGGCTGCACCGAACAGACCGTCAACGTCTTCGTCGAGGCCGCGCTGTTCGATCCGGTGCGTACGGCGCAGACCGGCCGCCGGCTGGGCATCGATTCGGATGCGCGCTACCGCTTCGAGCGCGGCGTCGATCCGGCTGCCGTCTTCGCCGGCATGGAACGCGCCACCCGTCTGATCCTGGAGCTGTGCGGCGGCGAGCCGTCGGAACTGGTGGTCGCCGGGGCCGAGCCGGCCTGGAAGCGCAGCCTGACCCTGCGTCCGGGCCGCGTCGCCGCGCTGGGCGGCGTCGATCTGCCGCGCGAGCGTCAGGTTCAGATCCTGAGCGATCTGGGCTTCACCATCGAGAGTGAGGATGCCGAGGGCCGCTTGGTCGTCGGCGTTCCGTCCTGGCGCGCCGATGTCCATGGCGAGGCCGATCTGGTCGAGGAGGTTCTGCGCGTCCATGGCTTCGACGCCATCCCGGCGACGCCGCTGCCGCGCGAGACGGTGCTGACCCGCCCGGCCCTGACGCTGAAGCAGCGTCGGGTTGCGCTGGCAAAGCGTACGCTGGCCGCCCGCGGCCTGTCGGAGGCGGTGACCTGGTCCTTCCTGTCCGGCCCGGTCGCCGGGCTGTTCGGCGGCGGACAGCCGGGCCTGCGGCTGGTCAATCCGATCAGCAGCGATCTCGACGTCATGCGTCCGTCGGTCCTGCCCAACCTGATCCAGGCCGCCGGTCGCAATGCCGACCGCGGCTATGCCGACGTGCGCCTGTTCGAGGTCGGAGCGGCCTTCCGCACCCCGGCGCCGGACGGCCAGGATACGGTCGCCGCCGGCATCCGCGCCGGTGCGGCGGTGCCGCGCCATTGGGCGGAGAAGGCCCGCGGTGTCGATGTGTTCGATGCCAAGGCCGATGCGCTGGCGGTGCTGGAGGCGGTCGGCGCCCCGGCCGGCAACCTGCAGGTCACCACCGATGCGCCGGGCTGGTACCATCCCGGCCGCTCCGGCGTGCTGCGACTCGGCCCCACCGTGATGGCCCGCTTCGGCGAGATTCATCCGTCGGTGCTTGAAGCGCTGGGCGTCAAGGGGCCGGTCGTCGGCTTCGAGGTGATGCTGGACGCCGTGCCGCTGCCCAAGAAGAAGGGCGGCACCGCCAAGCCTATGGTCCAGCTCTCCGCCTTCCAGCCGGTGGAGCGCGATTTCGCCTTCGTCGTCGACCGCAAGGTGGAGGCCGACAAGATCCTCCGTGCCGTCAAGGGCGCCGACAAGGCGCTGGTCAAAGATGTCGCAGTCTTCGACGTCTATGAAGGGCCGGGAGTGGGTGAAGGTTGCAAGTCGGTCGCCGTGTCGGTCACCTACCAGCCGACCACCGCAACCCTGACTGACGAGGCGATCGAAGCCGTCGGCCAGAAAATCGTTGCGGCGGTGGTCAAGGCGACCGGAGGAAATCTTCGCGCTTAAGAAAAGCCCTCAGGGGTTGAAATTACCGTTATGTAAGAGACAGGGCCTCCGCTTCGGCGGGGGCTCTTTTCGTTTGTCCTACCTGAAGGATTCACGAAAGGCTCCTTCACGATAGCCCACGGCGCAATCATATGATGAATTGCTGATTGATGAATCTCGAGTGCATTCGCTAAGGGAAAACCCTGGGGCTGTTTGTTGCAATTCAATGTTTGACGCCAGGACGTTGATCTATGGGAAGATTGGGGGTCAGGATTGTTTGCCCCCGGTGGACCCACGATGTGTTCGATGTCACGATTACGGCACAGGCGATGCGTGCATTGCCTTGGCAAGTCGAATGCCCATCACATTGCAAGCGACGAAGCGGGGGAAGTCTATGGTTGATCCAGCGGACGGTCAGGCAACCAAACCGGAGTCCGGCAGGCCACTCATCCTGGTGGTGGACGACGACCGCTCGATCGTCGAGGGGCTGGCGATCCTGTTGGACGGCTGGGGGTACGAGGTGGTCAAGGCGCTCAGCGCCGCCGCGCTGGAGGCACAGCTCGGTGGGTTGGGCCGGGTGCCGAACCTGATCATCGCCGATCATTACCTGCCGGCCGGCCGCACCGGACGCGAGGTGGTGGAGCGTGTCCGCACCGAAACCGGGCAGCAGGTCCCGGCCATCATCCTGACCGGCGACAGCACGCCCGAACGCCGCGACGAGGCCCAGCTCATGGGCTGCGAGCTGCTGCTGAAGCCGGTTCAGGTCGGGCCGCTGCGCGAGGCGGTCGAAGCATTGTGCAGCCGGTAGGGCGGCGGCCGGTGGTGTGGCGGCCTGCAGGGCCGATTTGTTCTGAGTGAAGGTGAGGTTGCTGCAACCGGCCTGTCAGGCGACCGGTCCTGCTGCGGAACGGGGCAGGTCGATCTCCGGCAGCACGGCGAGGAAGGCATCGACCACCGCCGGGTCGAACCGCAGACCGGCCAGCCGGCGGATTTCATCCACGGCGCGATCGCGGCCCAGCGCCGGACGATAGGGCCGGTCACGCGTCATGGCGTCATAGGCGTCGGCAACCGCGACGATGCGGGCGCACAGCGGGATCGCCGCCCCGGTGCGGCCGTCGGGATAGCCGGTCCCATCCCAATTCTCATGGTGCCAGCGTGCCACCGCCGCCCCCAGATGAAGATGGGTCGGGCCGTCGGCCAGATGGCTCGCCTGGTTCAGCAGGCTGGCGCCGGCCACCGTATGGGCCTGCATGGCGCTGCGCTCCGCCGCATCGAGCGGGCCGGGCTTCGACAGGATCGCCGGGTTCACCGCGGCATTGCCGATGTCGTGCAGAATGGCCGCGAGGCCGATGATCTCCAGCGTCGATTCGTCCAGCGTGTCGGCGAAGAGACCGTCGGCATGCAGGCGGCGGGCGATCCGTTCGGTGATTGCAGCGATGCGCAGCAACCGGCAGAATCGGTCTCCCTCCGCCCCGTCCTCTGCCGCATCCGCGCCCATTTCAGTGCAGGCGGCCCCATCCTTGGCAGGCCCGTCGGGGATCAGCGCGCCGCGGCCGCGCTCGGCCAGATCGGCCAGCGCCGCGAGCGTGCCCTGCTGGGCGCGGTAGAGCTGCTCGTAATGGTGCAGATTGTCGAAACCGACGGAAATCTTGCCGCAGAACACCTCGATCAGCTTGCGGTCCAACTCCGACAGCGGCCGGTTGGAGCGCAGGTAGACAACCGTTTCCCGGTCGTTCGGCGTGCGGATGTAGAGCGTGCAATGGTCGCCGGCAAAGACATGTGCCCGCTTTTCCAGGCAGGCGGTCACAGCGGCCAGCACCGCCGGATCGACATGGCCGGCGGCGGGTTCGTTGATCAGTGCTTCGAACCGGCCCGATCCGGCCAGCACATAAAGGCCGTTGCCGGTTGCTGCCTCGACCGCCGGGTTGCTGCTACCCGGGGTTCCGGCACCGCCGCGCTGCACGCACAGGATGGCGTCCGGCCCCACCCCCAGCAGGCCCGACAGCTGGGTCAGCACGCCGGCCGCGAACAGTTTCATCGAGCGGGCGCGGAACAGCGACGACGACGCCTCGATGATCTTCTCCAGGCCGCGGCGGTTGGCGTCGATCGCCACGATGTCCTCGTAGGAGCGGAGCGCCGCGACCGTGGTGGTGAACAGCTGCTGGGCGGTCAGCTGGGTCTTCGCCTTGTAGTCGTTGATGTCGTAATCGAGGATCACTGCCCGTTCCGGCGCCTGTCCCGGCTGGCCGGTGCGCAGGATGATGCGCACGTTGCGGTTCTGCAGCTCTTCGCGGATGTGGTGGACCAGCCGCAGGCCGGCATCCTCCGTCTCCATCACCACGTCGAGCAGGATCAGCGCGATGTCGCTCTCCCGTGCCAGGATCCGCCGGGCCTCCGCCGCCGAATGGGCGGACAGGAAGCGGGCCTTGCGGCCCTTGAAGGCGAAGTCGGACAGGACGAGCTTGGTGATCGCATGGACCTCCGGCTCGTCATCAACGATCAGCATGGTCCAGCGGCTGCCGGGCGGCTCTTCGGCGGCCGGGCCGTCTCCGGGGGCGTCTTCCGGGGCGGCATCGTCGAGGAAGACCAGATCCTCGTCCGCCGACTCGGGGGCCGGCCCGGTTGCCGGATCGGTGCGGGGGGCGTCCTCAGGTCCGGTCGGATCGGCGTCGGTCATGGCTCTTCAATCGCGAAAGGGTCATGAGGACGGGCTTGGCCGGCCCGCGTGGCGGTCGCTCATCAAAACGTATCCAACTCGATCACCGTACAATCGAGCGCGCGTTGTGCCAACGTGCCGCAGGCGGTGTCGACCTGCAAGCGCGTGAAAGGGGCGACCCCGACCTCGTAGAGCAGCCGGCCCTTGCGGAACACCGGCCAGACCATCGCAGGCAGGTCACGATAGGCGCTGCCCGGTCCGGCGGTGAACTCCTTCCAGGCGCGCAAGCCTTCGGCGTAGCTGACATATTCGCCGAGCTTGATGCCGTAGAGCATGCCCGGCTCGACCGGCGGCATCCCCGGCAAGGGATAGGGCGCGGCCACCCCGACCAGCCCCTGGACCGGGGCCAGGGCGCGGGTGCCGGCGGGCAGCGCCAGCGTCGCCTCGCCATCGGCGGCACCGATCAGCGCCACCACGTCGCCCTTGCGCAGGGTGAAGCTGCGCCGCTTGCGGTTGGCCAGGATCTCGGTCGCGGAAATCGGGCCGGCGGCGACGACATAGCCCTCCGCCGGGGTCTGCGCCGCCTTGTCCCAGGCCGCGCGCGGGACGACCGCGGCGCTGCGGTGGGGGGGAGGGGCGTCCGCCGGCTGGTTGGCGGCGGGCCTGGACGGCCGCGGCCCTTCGCCGCCGATTGCCGGCCGGCCGGTGACCATCAGCGCCGGGTCCAGCGAATCGGCGGGGACATAGCCGATGGGCTGGCCGCCGATGGCGATCTCGGTCCAATAGGTGCCGCGCGGCGTGCCGAGCGCGTTGAGCGCCTTGCCCTGTTTCAGCGTCATGACGATGCGCGCATCCTCGCTGGGGCCGATCCGCACCTCGATGTCGCGGTTCAGCACCACCTCGCCGGTCAGCGGGGCGCCGATGGCGACGGGGCTCTGCGCCCATGCCGGCGGGGTTGCTGCAACAGTGCCGGCACAGGCGAGGACAAGGGCGAGGGCCGGAAGGAGGCAACGGGTCGGCACGGCGATCATTGGGCGGCTTCCTTGGCGGAGACCTGTGAGGCAGGGGGCGGCTTTCGGCGGCCCAGCAACTGGCGGCCGACAAGGTCGTGGATTGCGTCGGCCAGCAGCCGCACCGGCTTCGGCGCCGTGCCGCGGGCGCGGTGCAGGGCGATGTCGACGTCCGGCAGGTCGGGAAAGCCCTCGGCCACACCGATGCGGCGCAGGCTGGGCGGGACGGTGCAGGCCTCCATCGCCGTCACCCCCAGCCCGCCCATCACCGCGCCATGGACGGCGACGACGCTCTTGCTGGTGAAGGCGACGCGCCAGTCGCGCCCCATCCCGTCCAGGGCGGCGACGGCGATGTCGCGCACGACGCAGCCCTTGGGAAACAGCGCCAGCGGCAACGGGTCCAGGCTTTCCACCGGACGATAGCCCCCCGGCAGCGGCGACGCGGGGTCGAGTGGCGGGGCGACCCAGGACACCGGCTCCTGCCGCACCAGCTCGCCGCCGGTCTCGCCGGCCTTGCGGGTGATCAGGGCCAAGTCGTAGCGGCCCTTTTCGATCTCCGCCACCAGATCGGGGCTGTTGTCGCAGACGACCTCGACCATCACATCGGGATAGGCGGCATTGAAGCGGGCCAGGATCTCCGGCAGCAGCATGGTTGCGTAATCGTCGGGCGTGCCGATGCGCACGCTCGCCACCGTCGGGCTGCGGTGCATCAGCGCCAGCACCTCGTCGTTCAGGGTCAGCATGCGCCGGGCATAGGCCAGCAGCACCTCGCCGTCGCGGGTCATGCGCACGCCGTGGGTGTCGCGTTCGAACACGCGCTTGCCCACCGTGTCCTCCAGCCGGCGCACCTGCTGGCTGACCGCCGCCTGGGTGCGGCCCAGCCTTTCGCCGGCGCGGGTGAAGCTGGCGCTGTCGGCCACGGCGACGAAGGCACGCAGCAGGTCGGTGTCGAGATTGGCGGGCATGTCTGGAACCGGAAGTTGCCGCTCATTCAAGCAGAGCGCCGGGCCGTCCGCAACGGCGCGGTCATTACGAATCGTGATGACACCATAATGCCTATTCGTTTCCAAGGGATTGGCACACCCCCCATTGTCGGCCTCCGACCCCTTTGGAGTTTCCGATCATGTCGCTGTTCGCCGCCTGGACCGGCACGGTTCTCGGTGCCGCCCGCATGGAGCCGCCCGCCATCCCCGCCCCGGCGGTGCCGGAGCCGCGGCGCTTCCGCCTCGCCTACAATCCGCTGCCGTCGGCCGTGCCCGCGTTGGGTTATCGCCTGACAGCGGAGCACGCGCCGTCGTCGGTGAGGTCGCCGCTCCGGACGCCGCCGACACCTCCGGGACGCCAGCGTCTTGAGAAGTAGGCGGGCCGCAGCCTATCCTGCCGCCGATAACTATGCCGGCAGGAGTGGGCGATGGGGCGGGTCTATGTGCTGTACACCGGGGGCACCATCGGGTGCGTGACCAATCCCAACGGGGCGCTGGCGCCGGTGCCGGGCATGGAGTTCGAAAAGCTGGCCCTGTCGGTGCCCGGCCTGTCGGACCACCGGGTGAAGGATTATCCGGACCTGGGCTGGACCATGGACTGGTTCGACCGCACGCTCGACAGTGCCAACATGACGCCGACGGACTGGGTCGCCATCGCCCGGCGGCTGCTGTCGGTCTATGACCAGTATGACGGCTTCGTCGTGCTGCACGGCACCGACAGCATGGCCTACAGCGCGTCGGCCCTGTCCTTCCTGCTGCCCGGCCTGTCGAAGCCGGTGGTGTTCAGCGGATCGCAGGTGCCGCTGTCCTTCACGCTGAGCGATGCGCCGGCCAATCTGGTCGGCGCCATCGTGGCGGCCGGCACCCTGCCGGTGCCGGAGGTCTGCGTCTATTTCGACACCAGGCTGCTGCGCGGCAACCGGTCGTCAAAGGTCGACGCCAACCGCTTCGCCGGCTTCGATTCCCCCAACTTCCCGCCGCTCGCCACCATCGGCAGCGTGGTCGCCCGCAACGAGCCGCACTGGCTGGCGATGCCGGACACGGGCGTCTCGCTGGCCGGGCCGGACAACCGGGCCAAGCGGATGACGGCACTGGACGCCCTGCCGGCGGCGCTGGCGGCCTTCTCCGTCGTCATGCTGTGGCTCTATCCCGGCATCCGCGCCAGCACGGTGTCGGCGATGCTGACCGGCACCAGCCCGGCGGCGAAGGGGGC
This sequence comes from Azospirillum melinis, assembly GCF_013340935.1. Classification (GTDB taxonomy): domain Bacteria; phylum Pseudomonadota; class Alphaproteobacteria; order Azospirillales; family Azospirillaceae; genus Azospirillum; species Azospirillum melinis. The sequence continues at coordinate 62,488 of NZ_WHOS01000038.1, forward strand.
GATCGTGCTGGCCTACGGCGAGGGCAACGGCTCGACCGATCCGGACTTCCTCGACACGCTTTCGGCGGCGGTGAAGGCCGGGGTCGTGCTGATGGACAACACCCAGGTGCAGCGCGGCGCGGTGCTGCCCGGCGCCTATGCGACGGGCCTCGGCGCCGTGGGTGCGGTCGGCGCCTATGACATGACGCCGGAAGCCAGCTACGCCAAGCTGGTCTGCCTGTTCGCCGCCGGGCTGGACGTTGCGGCGGTCAAGGCGACGATGCCGGTGCCGCAGGCCGGCGAACTGACGGTGATCGGGGACTGAGACGCGCCCGGCCGGAGGCGGGGCCGTCCGCCTCCGGCACTGGCTTATAGGCCCGGCTTACTGGCCCATGCCGGGCTGGGCCGGGGCCATGGTGCCGCGGTTCATCGTGCCATTGCCCATGGTGCCGTTCCCCATCGTGCCCTGGTTCATCGAGCCGGAGCCCATGCCGCCGTTCATCGAGCCGCCCATCGAACCGCTCCCCATCTGGCCGCCCATGGCGCCGCCGGTCGAGCTGCCATAGCCGGTGTTGGCCTGGCTGCTGTACTGGGCGAGCTGCTGAAGCTCCATCTGGTCCTGCATGACGACGACCTGTTTGCCGCGCCGCTCGAAGGAGGCCGGGGGCAGCATGACGGTCTGGCCGGACTTGGCCAGCTTCAGTTCGACCATGGTCTGGCCGTCGGCGCCGGTGGTGACGTTCTGGATGGTGCCGGCGACGGGGCCGCCATGGCGGTGGACCACCCGCTTGCCGATCATGTCCCGGCTGGCCTGGACGTCGCGGGCGCCGGTGTCCATCGTGCCGTTGGCGACGGCGTTGGACCTGGCCGACCCGCTGGTCTGGGCGTGGCCGGGCGCGGCGGCGGCCATCAGCATCAGGGCCGGAACCGCGGCGGCGAGAAACTTGCGCATGTCATCCTCCCGGATTGAACCACAACAGGGGAGGCGCCGCGCAGGAGCGGCACCGTCCTGGGTGTGATGACACCCGAACGGCCGTTTTGTTGCGCAAGGTTGTACGGAATTGCCGCGTTGTACAAAAAAGGCGGGCCTGAGCCCGCCTTGTCCGTTTGCCTTACTCGTCGCCCATCTTGAGCGCCGCGATGAAGGCGCTCTGCGGGATTTCCACCTGCCCGAACTGGCGCATGCGCTTCTTGCCTTCCTTCTGCTTGTCCAGCAGCTTGCGCTTGCGGCTGATGTCGCCGCCATAGCACTTGGCGGTCACGTCCTTGCGCATGGCGCTGATGCTCTCGCGGGCGATGATCTTGCCGCCGATGGCGGCCTGCACCGCGATCTTGAACAGCTGGCGCGGGATCAGCTCCTTCAGCCGTTCGCAGAGCTGGCGGCCGCGGCGTTCGGACTGGCTGCGGTGGACGATCATCGACAGAGCGTCCACCGGCTCGGCATTCACCAGGATCGACAGCTTCACGAGGTCGCCTTCCTCGTAGCTGTCCATCTGGTAGTCGAAGCTGGCATAGCCGCGGCTGATCGACTTCAGGCGGTCGTAGAAGTCGAACACCACCTCGTTCAGCGGCAGGCGGTAGACCAGCATGGCGCGGGCGCCGGCATAGGTCAGCTCGATCTGCTGGCCGCGCCGCTCGGTGCAGAGCTGGAGGACGCCGCCGAGATACTCGTCGGGCAGCATGATGGTGGCCTTGATCCACGGCTCGTCGATGTGGTCGATCCGCATCACGTCGGGCATGTCGGCCGGGTTGTGCAGGTCGCGCACCGTCCCGTCGGTCATCGTCAGCTTGTAGACCACCGAGGGGGCGGTGGTGATCAGGTCGAGGTTGAACTCGCGCTCCAGCCGCTCCTGGATGATCTCCAGATGCAGCAGGCCGAGGAAGCCGCAGCGGAAGCCGAAGCCCAGCGCCGCCGACGTCTCCGCCTCGTAATGGAAGCTGGCGTCGTTCAGCTTGAGCTTGCCCAAGCTGTCGCGCAGCCGCTCGAAATCGGCGGCGTCGACCGGGAACAGGCCGCACCACACCACGGGAATCGACGGCTTGAAGCCGGCCAGGGCCTCGGAGGCCGGCTTGCGCTCGTCGGTGATGGTGTCGCCGACCTTGGTCTGGGTGATGTCCTTGATCGCGGCGGTGATGAAGCCCATCTCGCCCGGCCGCAGCTCGCCGGTCAGCAGCGCCTTCGGGGTGAAGACGCCGACGCGGTCGACGTCATGGGCCGAGCCGGCGGCCATGAAGCGCACCTTCTGGTTCACCTTCAGCACGCCGTCGACGACGCGCACCAGGATGACGACGCCGAGATAGGGGTCGTACCAGCTGTCGACCAGCAGCGCCTTCAGCGGCGCGTCGGCATCGCCCTTGGGCGGCGGCAGCCGCTTGACCACCGCCTCCAGCACCGCGCCGATGTTGAGGCCGGACTTGGCCGAGATCTCCACCGCGTCCGACGCGTCGAGCCCGATCACGTCCTCGATCTGCTGCTTGATCCGCTCCGGCTCGGCGGCGGGCAGGTCGATCTTGTTGAGGACCGGGATGATCTCGTGGTTGTTGTCGATCGCCTGATAGACGTTGGCGAGCGTCTGCGCCTCGACACCCTGGGAGGCGTCGACCACCAGGATCGAGCCCTCGCAGGCGGCCAGGCTGCGGCTGACCTCATAGGCGAAGTCGACGTGGCCGGGGGTGTCCATCAGGTTCAGCGTGTACTGCTTGCCGTCCTCCGCCTTGTAGAGCAGGCGGACGGTCTGGGCCTTGATGGTGATGCCGCGCTCGCGCTCGATGTCCATGCTGTCGAGCACCTGCTCGCGCATCTCGCGCGCGTCGAGGCCGCCGCACTGCTGGATCAACCGGTCGGCAAGGGTCGACTTGCCATGGTCGATGTGGGCGATGATCGAGAAATTGCGGATGTGCGAGAGGTCAGTCATCGGGGCCCAAACAAGCGAGAGTTTGCCGGGAACATAGGGCGGACGGGGGATGGGCGCAATGATGGTGTGTCGGCGGGTGGCGCGCAGCGTGTACGGGCGGTTGCGGAGAGGCGAGCGCGTGGGGCGGGTGGAACGGGATGGAACGGTTTTCGGCGGGGTGTTCAGTGTTCCATCGGGGG
>NZ_WHOS01000039.1 GCF_013340935.1 Azospirillum melinis
GTTCAAGCCGCCCAAACTGCTCCACCGTCAACCAGAACTGACCGTCGCTCATCGCAAAGCCCCTTTCCAGGGCGTTGAATCACAACGGCTCACTGACGGAAAGGCTCTTTATGGGTCCGTACCCTAACGATTGAGACGCGACACGGCCAGCCGCAGGTCGGCCAGGAAGGTCGGCTGCTCAACCAGCTGGCCGCGCAGCAGGTAGCTGGGGTGGAAGGTCGGCACCACCTCCACCCCGTCCAGCAGACGGCAGGGCAGCACCTTGCCGCGCAGCTGCAGGATGCCGTTCTCCCCGGTCAGCGCCCAGGTGGGCGTCCGGCCGAGCGCCACGATCACCGACGGGCGGTAGTCGGCCAGGGTGGCGCGCAGATGCTCGATCTCGCCGGCGAAGTCGGCCAGCAGCCGGTCCGAGGTGCCGAAGGCGCCCCAGCTCTCGTCGATCTCCCGCCCCTCCTTGCGGGCGCGGGCGCGCGAGGAGAAGAAGTGCCCCACCTTGTTGCCGGGCGGCTGGTAACGGAAGACGTTGGCGACCAGACATTCCGCCCGTTCGATGCCGACGGCGGCCAGCGATTCGTCCAGCAGCTTGCCGCTGCGCCCGACGAAGGGGGTGCCCTGCCGCGCCTCCTCCGCCCCCGGCGCCTCGCCGACGATGGCAAGCCGCGGCCCGTCGACCGGCTTGGTCGGATACTGGTAGTCGGCGAAGGGCATGTCGGTGCGCAGGTCTGTCATCGGATCCGTTCCAAAAGTGCATCGCGAGAACTCAAGGCAGGGCACCGGACTTGCCGAAGCACCGCCCGGAACCCAAGCTTCTAGCCGGTACGCTTCTAGCGCAGACCACCAGCCATGGCCACCAACAGGGGAGAGACCGGGATGACACCACAGGCGCCGACGACGCAGGAACTGGCGGCCAAGACCTGCGAACCCTGCCGCGGCGGGATTCCACCGATGGACCGCGCGATGGCCGAGTCCTATCTGGTGCAGGTGCCGGGCTGGGTCCTGAAGGAGGGTCCCGACCGCATCGAGCGCGACTTCAGGTTCCCCGATTTCGTCCAGGCCCAGGCCTTCGCCAATCAGGTGGGCAACCTGTGCGAGGCGGAAGGCCACCATGCGGAGATCCATTACGGCTGGGGCCACTGCTCCGTCGCCTTCTGGACCCACAAGATCAAGGGCTTGCACGAGAACGACTTCGTCATGGCGGCGAAGGTCAACGGGCTGGCCGACGCGCCCTATGTGCCGGCATCGGTGGGAACCCCGCCGCCGCCCTATGTGCAGGGCGCGTGAGAAGCACAGGTGGGGGCAAGGCCTTGCCCTACCCCCACAGCTCCGCCGACGGCGGCTGCACCACCGCGCCGTCATAGACCAGACCCGGCTCGCGGTCGCGGGCGAGCAGCAGCGGGCCGTCGAGGTCGACATAGCGCGCGCCCTGCCCCACCAGCATGGCCGGCGCCATCGCCAGCGACGTCGCCACCATGCAGCCGACCATCACCTCGAAGCCCATGGCGTGGGCGGCAGCGCTCATCGCCAGCGCCTCGGTCAGGCCGCCGGTCTTGTCCAACTTGACGTTCACCACCCGATACAGCCCGCGCAGCCGCTCCAGCGAGTCCAGCCCGTGGCAGGATTCGTCGGCGCCGAGCGGCACCGGGCAATCGACCCCGCGCAACGCCTCGTCCTGGCCGGCGGGCAGCGGCTGCTCGATCATCTCGACGCCCAGCCCGGCGAGCACCGGGGCGAAGCGGTGCAGCTGGTCCAGTGTCCAACCCTCGTTGGCATCGACCACCAGCCGGGCGGCGGGAGCGGCGGCGCGGACGGCGGCGACACGGTCGAGGTCGCCGTCTCCCGTCAGCTTCATCTTCAGCAGGGGATGACGCGGCGCCCGTTCCCGCGCTGCGGCGGCCATCGCGGCGGGCTCGTCGACGCTCAGCGTGTAGCAGGTGACGAGCGGCCCCGGCGCCCCAGCCAACCCGGCGAGCGTCCAGGCCGGCACGCCGCTGCGCTTGGCCTCCAGGTCCCACAGCGCGCAGTCCAGCGCGTTGCGGGCGGCACCCGGCGGCATCAGCCGGCACAGCGCCACGCGGTCGAGCCCGCCGGCGACGGCATCGGCCATCCCCTCCAGCGCGGCGGCGACCCCGTCGACGCTTTCGCCATAGCGGGCGTAGGGCACGCATTCACCGCGGCCGCGGTGGGGACCGTCGGTCACCTCCGCCACCACCACCGCGGCTTCGGTCTTGGCCCCGCGCGAGATGCGGAAGGCGCCGCGGATGGGAAAACTCTCGCGACGGACGGTCAGCTGTTGGGCGGACATGCTCTGCAACCCCGAAACGGAACAGGGCCGGGAGTGTATCCCGGCCCCGGTCCTCAAGGCGACAGGCTTGCAGCGAAAGGTTTGGAGACGTCAGCGTTCCTGAACGATGACGCCGTACCAGCCCAGCCCCTTGTAGGTCTCGTAACCCGGCGTCAGGGCGTAGCCGACCAGACGGTTCTTGTCGTCGATGTAATGGCCCATGGTGCTGGCGGCGCGGCGGAGCGGCACCGTCTCGGTCAGCATGCCGCGGCCGTCGGAGGACGCGATGACGCGGTGGCGGGCGTCGAGCAGCAGGCACCGCGACTTCTCGCGCTCGCCGGCCTCCAGCCGCACGCCCTCGACCACCGCGGCGGCCTGCGGCTCCCAGTCGAAGAAGATGCCGAGCACGCCGATGGCGTCGCCGTCCGCCTCGCCGTCGCGCCGGATGGCGGTGGCGTAGGTGGCGACGACGCGGTCGTCCAGGCTGCGGTTGCGGGCGACGTCGCCGACGGTGAACTCGCCGCCGTTGCGGGTGGCCAGCGCCTGGCGGAACCACGGCTCGTCCGACACGTTGGCGCCGCGCGCTCCGGGATAGCGGTCGGGCCGGCCGTTGGCGATGACGGTGCCGTTGCGGTCGGCGATCCAGAGGTCGAGATAGACGGTGTAGGATTCCAGGATCACACCCAGCCGGCGCGAGGCATGGCGGCGCGCCTCCTCCGTCGGATCGGCGGCGCAATCGACCACCGCGCTGTCGGTCGCCCACCAGCGCACATCGCAGGACCGCTCATACAGGTTGCGGTCGATGATCTCGATCATGTTGAGCGACAGGTCGGCCAGCCGCTTGCCGTGCATCTCCTGCACCATGGCGCTGCCGGTGGTGGTCAGATGGTCGACGCGGGCGACGATCTCCGACCGCAGTTCCTTGGTGATGCTGTTGACCTGGGTCGAGATCTCCGACACCTCGTTGGCGACGACGGCGAAACCGCGCCCGGCGTCGCCGGCCCGTGCCGCCTCGATCAGGGCGTTCATGGCCAGCATCTTGGTGCGCCGGGTGATGTCCTCGATCAAGGACACCTTCTTCGACGCAACATCCAGCACGCCACGCGACAGCTCGAACAGATCGGTGCCCGCCATGCTCATCGTCTTGTCCCCCGTCATGACCGTCCCTGCAGTCTCCGAATCAAAAGCCGTGCCAACAGTCACCGGCGCTCCGTAAGCGGGCCACCCTCCCGGATTCCGCGGCACTTGGCCGCAGCCGATGGTCAGTCATCCGGTCTATCAGGGTTAGCTTACGGTTAAGCTGCTGAAACAGCAGGCATACTGGCGTCGGGTTGCTCAACAGGTTGCGAACTTGCCATAGGCGCGGCACTCATATTGCGGAGACGTAACACGAATTCGCTACAAATTCGCAATAAAAATTCTTATCCGCCCCGCCAGACGCCAGATCAATTCCGCATTGCAAAAAACCATCTACATTCTGTGCACATTCGCCGGGCAGTTGATGCGGCACGCGCCCTTGCACCGCACCATCCGCATCAGGCGACGCGGTGCATCTCGTCCAGGAAATGCTGGACTTCCCGGGTCAGGCGGTCCGCCTCCGCAGCCATGCGCCCCGATGCCGCAAACACCTCGTGCGCAGTGCCGCTGGTGCGGCCGGCGGCATCGGTGACGTCGCGGATGTCGTCGGACACCGCGCGGGTGCCGGCTGCGGCCTGCTCCATGTTCACGACGATCTCGCGCACGGCGGAGCCCTGCTGCTCGATCCCGGCACTGATGCCGGCGGCGATCCGGTTGATCGACTGGATGGTGTGACCGATGCCGACGATGGAGGTCACCGCCTCGTCGGTGGAGGACTGGATGGCGGAGATCTGCGCGGCGATGTCGCCGGTGGCCTTGGCGGTCTGATCGGCCAGCCGCTTCACCTCCTGTGCGACCACGGCGAAGCCCTTGCCCGCCTCGCCGGCACGTGCCGCCTCGATGGTGGCGTTCAGGGCCAGCAGGTTGGTCTGGCTGGCGATGTCGTTGATCAGGGTGACGACGTCGCCGACCGTGCGCGCCGCACCGGACAGGGTGCCGACCAGCGCGTTGGAGCGTTCGGCCTCGCCGACCGCGGACTCGGCGACACGGGCGACATCGCCGATCTGGCGGGAGATGTCAGCGATGGAGGCGGACAACTCCTCCGTCGCGGCGGCGACGCTGCCGACATTGCTGCCGGTCTGTGCGGCGGAGGCCGCGACCGACGACGCCTTGCCGGTCGCCTGGGTCGCATCCATCTCCATGGTGCGGGCGGAGACCTCCAGCCGGTGGGCGGTATCGGCAACCTCGCTGCACACGCTCTGGATCTGGCCTTCGAAACGCTGGGTCACGCCGGCGAAGCCGGCAACCTTCTGCGAGATGCTCTCCGTCGCCGCATTGATGGTACGGCTGGCGTGCAGGAAGCCGCCCTGCATGCCGCGCAGCACGATGCGGCGGAAATATTTGTGTTCCGACACCGCATACATCGAGGCGGTCGCCTCGCGCACGAAGGCGTCGGTGCGGTCGATGGCGTCGTTGGTGGCGTGCATCAGCTCGCCCAGCGCCCCGCCCTCGCGGATGCCGATCACCCGCGCCTCGAAATCACCGGCGGCGACGGCACGGTTCACCCGCGTCAGCTGATCGACCACCGCGCAGGTATGGCGCAGGAACAGCAGCGCCCCGCCCAGCGCCGCCAGACCGGCCACCGCCAGACCGGCACGCAGAGCCAGCCCGCCCATCCCCAGCAGATCGGCAGCCAGCAGCGCCACCAGAGCCACGCCAGCCAACACGGCCAGTCCGCCGGCCCGCGTCAGCGACGATGACCAGGAAGAGGACGGCTTGGAGGACGGCTTAAAGGGAGAAGACGAATTCGTCATACCCGATCCCCTTCTCCGCCAGCAGGGCGAGGACGGCGGCGAATCCCGCCTCCATCCCCTGCTTGCGGTCGGCGTGGCTGTTCTCGATGTCCAGAAGCTGGCGGTAGAGCGGGATGACCTTGTCCAGAGCCGCCCGTTCCGGCACCCGGCGGGAGGAATGGTAGCCGGTCACCCGCCCTTCGGCGTCGAAACTGGGCGTCACATGGGCGAAGACCCAGTAATGGTCGCCGTTGCGGGCACGGTTGACGACATAGGCGAAGATTTCCTTCCCCGCCGCCAGCGTGTCCCACAGCAGCTTGAAGACGCAGCGCGGCATGTCGGGATGGCGGACGATGGAATGGGGCGCGCCCATCAGGTCGGCCTCGTCATAGCCGGCGACCCGTTGGAACACCAAGTTCGCGTAGGTGATCCGGCCCTTCAGGTCGGTTTTGGAAACGATGACTTCATCCGGGTCGAAGAAGCGTTCCACCCCCGTCAGGGGAACGTCGCGTCGTGCCATGTGCCTTCCGGTCTCCCGCTTCCCAAACCCGCACGGTCTCAAGCGCCTGTTTGCAGCAGGTTTCGGCGGCAGGAACGGAATATGTCCGGATCGGCATGCCGCACGATATCCCGCAATACGGGAGCCGCAACGAAATGCACTCTAATGTGACGGAAGGCGACAGGAAAGACCCTACCCATTGCGAGGCCGAAATATTTGGGTGACCATCATCCGAGTGGATGAAATTCCTCTCATTCCGGTGGGTAGGGCACAGTCAGCAAACGGTCGGCCGGCGGGTTGTCCACCGTCACCACGGTGCCGTCGGGCCAGCGCACCTCGACCTGCTCCACCTCATGCAGCGGCCCCAGCCCGAAATGGGCGACCGGTTCGCCCTGGCACAGATAGCCGGACCCGGCGCAGACCGCCCGGCGCTGGCGCCGGCCGCCGGCGGTCAGGATGACGACCGCACCGCGGGCCGGAGCACCGAAGGGGGTCAGCGGCTGGACGCGCAGCCAGCCGTTGTTGGAGGCCGCCGGGCGGTAGATAGACAGCGGCTGCCCGGCTCCGTCGTGGACACCATGGCTGTTGCAATGCGCCAGCACCAGCTCCAGGCGCCCGTCGCCGTCGATGTCGGCCGCCACCGCACCGGTGCCCAGCCCCTTCGGCTCGGCCGCGTCGCCAAGCTCCAGCTCCTGCCATTGGTCGTTGCGCCAGCCGAACAGGCGGTTGGGCTCGCCATGGGCGTGGAAGAACAGCTCCTCATAACCGTCATTGTCGAAATCGGCGGCGACGACGGTGAAGATGCGGCCGGGCATCGACAGGTCGGCCCCGGCCGATTCGACGAAGGCGCCGCCCATGCGCTGGTGGAAATGGCGCTGCGCCCCATCCCAGGTGCCGACGACCAGATCGAACAGCCCGTCGCCGTCGACATCGAGCGCCGTGACCGCACGGCCGGACGGGCGCGAATCGGCAATGCCGCGCTCCTCGGCGATCTCCTCGAAATTGCCGTCGCCCAGGTTGCGGAACAGCTGGTTGGGGCCGCCGTCGTTGACCGTCACCACGTCCATATGGTCGGACACGATGGGCAGAACCGTGACGCCGCGCGCGGCACCGATGGAGTCCAGCCCCGCCTCCTCCGCGCCATCCTCCAGCCGGCCGCGCCGGGTCAGCTCGTAGAGGCGCAAGGGACCGCCGTCGGTCGCCACCAGGAAGCCGTAGCGGCCATGGCCCCAGCGGTCGATCGCCGCCACCGCGCCCGCGGCGGTGTGGTTGGCCGCCCCGGCATTCTCGGCCTGCGCGAACAGGTCGAGCCAATGCTTGCCGAAGCAGGCGAACAGCCGGTCGGCCATGTCCTTGGTTCCGGTGGCGCGGTCGGAATTGACGATGTACAGCTCCTCCCGCCCGTCCCCGTCGATGTCGGCGGCGGCCAGCCCCAGCGCCGGGCCGGCGGGATCGGCGAGCAGCGGGTTGGCGATGTCGACCAGGCGACCGTCGACCCATTTCAGGACGAGGTTGGCGGAACGGTAGCCGGCCACGACCAACTCAAAGGCGCCGTCGCCGTCGATGTCCGTGACCGCAATCCCGTTCGACGGCCGCGGCGGGTTCTCGGCGATCAGCGACGAGCAATCGAGGAACATCGGCACCCTCTTGTCCCGTGGTCGGTCCACCCCGTCGCCCAACAGTCCGTTCAAGGCAGGCCGCTCAGGACAGACCTTTGGAGCCATTGGGCTTTCGTGCGGTGTATCCCTGTTGATACCCCGTCCCCGCCCGGCCGTAAACCCGGACGGAGGATCAGGGACGGCCTATGTCCGATGCCGCACGCCGAATCCGCGGCGGACGGCGGCTGGCCCGGAACGAAAAACCCCTCCGGCGCAGGGACGCCGGAGGGGTTTGAACCGTTCGAACGACGGGTTGGCTCAGATGCGCTTCTTCGCGCCGCCATTGCCGACGGCGCCGCCGGCCGGGCGCTTGGCCGCGCCGACGTCATTGCCGGCCGGCTTCTCCGTCGCCTTGGCCGCCGCGGCGGCCTTGGCCTGCTCGCGCGCCGGCAGCTCGATGTTGACCTCCAGCGTCGAGCAGTCGCCGCCGCGGTCCAGCTTCACCTCGACCTTGTTCTCGTCGATGTTGACGTATTTGGCGATGACCGCCAGCAGTTCCTGCTGGAGCATCGGCAGATAGTCGGGGCCGCTGCGCCCGGCGCGCTCGTGCGCCATGACGATCTGCAGACGCTCCTTGGCCTGGACGGCAGACGCGCGGGGGGTCGCGCGGAAGAAGTTGAAGATGCTCATGCGCTCCTCCGCAGGAGCCGGCTGAACAGGCCCTTCTTCTGGGGGGTGACGAAGCGGTGCTCGATGTCTTCACCCAGGAAGCGGCCGACCGCATCCGAATAGGCCAGACCGGCGTTGGAAACCTCGTCCAGGATCACCGGCATGCCGACGTTGGAGGCGCGCAGCACAGCCTGGCTTTCCGGAATGACGCCGAGCAGCGGGATCGCAAGGATCTCAAGCACGTCGTCGACCTTCAGCATCTCGCCCTTCTCGACGCGCTCCGGGTCGTAGCGGGTCAGCAGCAGCTGCTGCGTCACCGGCTCCAACCCCTGCTCCGCCCGGCGCGAACGTGAGTTCAGCACGCCCAGGATGCGGTCGCTGTCGCGCACCGACGAGACTTCCGGGTTGGTGACAATGATCGCGTGGTCGGCGAAATAGAGCGACATCAGGGCGCCGCGCTCGATGCCGGCCGGGCTGTCGCAGAGGATGTAGTCGAAGTCCTTCGACAGCTCGTTCAGCACCTTCTCCACGCCCTCGCGGGTCAGCGCGTCCTTGTCGCGCGTCTGCGAGGTCGGGAGGATGTAGAGGTTCTCGATCCGCTTGTCCTTGATCAGCGCCTGGTTCAGCTTCGCTTCGCCGTTGATGACGTTGATGAAGTCGAAGACCACCCGGCGTTCGCAACCCATCACCAGGTCCAGGTTGCGCAGGCCAACGTCGAAATCGATGACGACCGTCTTGAAGCCGCGAAGCGCCAGCCCGGTTGCAAAGGCCGCGGACGAGGTCGTCTTGCCGACACCGCCCTTGCCGGAGGTCATGACGATGATCTTGCTCAACGGAGCCTCTCCCATAATCCCAAAGTTGCCGTCACCGATACCGAACACCGTCCGAAGATTGCCGCCTTCGGACAAGATTCCGCCGCTACACTCCTCAGGCGGTCTTCAGCAGGTCCATGCTGAGGACGCCGTCGCGCAGGAAAACCTGCACGGCTTTCTTATAAAAGTCACTGCCGATGTCTTCGCTGACGCGATAATTGCCTGCGACCGAAAGCACCTCGGCCTCCAGGCTGTGGCAGAAGATGCGGGCGTTGGCATCGCCGGAGAAACCGGCCAGCGCCCGGCCGCGCAGCGCGCCATAGACATGGATGTTGCCGTCGGCCAGCAGCTCCGCCCCCGGAGAGACGGAGCTGGTGACGATCAGGTCGGTCTTCTCGGCATAGACCCGCATGCCGGAGCGCACCGGCTCCGTCACCACCACGGTCGGACGGTGGACGACCTCGATCAGCACCTGCGGCGCCGGGATCGGCGTCTGCTGATCCGGCTGCCGCGGATCGGGGGCCTTCACCACCTCTTCCAGCTTGGCGGCGCGGCCCGACGGCATCGGCGTCAGCCCGACGGCCATCGCCGCCTCGCGCACCGGTTGCGGCCCGCCCTGGAAGCCGACCGGCAGCAGATGCAGCGCCTGCACCTGCGCCACGAAGGCGCCCAGATCGAAGACGATGCTCTCCGGCAGATCGTCGAAATCCAGCACGACCGGCGCGTTGTGGAAGAAGTTGGGCGCCTGGCGCACCTTGACGTTCAGCTGGGTGAAGAAATTCGGCGATGTTGGGGCGAAAACCTTCAGCACCATCATGGTGAAGGAGTTGCCACGCAACTGGAACGGCACATCCCGTTCGGCGACCTGACTGGCGCTGCTCACCGTAGCCTTCCCGTTCGTTCCTGCCGCCCCGTGCCGTGCATCGGGTTCACCGCATCCGGGTCACCCGAGTGCCCGGTTCCGCTCCGGAACCGCCGTTGCGCAGTCCCGGCATCGAGCCAGCCAATCAGCGCCTTCTAGCCGTCCACACCGGTCGGATTCAAGAGTTTCCCCGCCGGCATGGGTGACAATCCGAAGCCGTGCCGCCGCCTGCCCTTCGGCAAACACCCGCCGTCTCCGGCCATCGGCGGCCACGACGTCCGGAGACGCCAGGCACGACGACCTGAGATCGCAGCCCGCTCCGGAAAGAGACAGGCCAGGGTTGCAACATGTCTTTCGATTTCCCCCGTGGCCGACCATAGTAATGAAAGCCCGCGGCAGCGGCAAAGCCTTTCGGCCGCCTCAGTCGGAAGGCTAAGCCACCGGCCGGACCGGCTCGGCGGAAAGGGTTACCAAACCCGCTCTGGCGGCTTTCCTGCGGCACCCACACCACATCTGGTATGAATATTTTGCGTCGGCCGCAATTTTGCCTGACGCGCCGCGTTATGACCGGTACAGTCAGATTGCGTGGCTTCCAACGACGACGAGGTTCTCTTGCACCTTGCTTCGCCCACCGAGCACCCTCCCAGTCGGCCCGCAGCCGTATGTCCGGATCGGGCATGTCCGCATCCGGCATGTTGGGATCCGGCACGGCGCCCGGCAGCAGCCCCCGGCGAAGCACTCATCAGCACGCATCCATGCGACCGGTCGAGCCTCCCCCCTGCGGGAGGCTTTTTTGTGTCCAGACGTCTTGCTTGCGTAATCGGCTCCACCCCCACCATTCGAGGAGATGCGACATGGCCAAGCGTTCGAGCAAAGGCATCGCTGCGGCGGGCGACTCCACCGTTCACCCGCTCTTCCCCGGTATGAACGCCCCCGCCGCCTTCGGCTGGGACCCGCTCGGTGGGAGCGAGGATCGCCGCGACCAGAGCTATCTCCGCAAGGTGAAGCCGCAGAACCCGAACCAGAAGCTCCTGATGGACGCCATCAAGACGCACAATCTGGTGGTGGCGCTGGGCCCGGCGGGGACCGGCAAGACCTACATCGCCATCTCGTCGGCGGTGGAGGCCCTGGAGTCGGGCAGCGTCGACCGCATCGTCCTGTCCCGCCCGGCCATCGAGGCGGGGGAGAGCATCGGCTACCTGCCCGGCGACATGCATGAGAAGATGGCACCCTTCCTGCGCCCGCTCTATGACGCGCTGACCGACCGGCTGGGCTCCAAGCGGCTGCGCACCATGATGGCTGACGGCACCATCGAGATCGCCCCGGTCGGCTTCATGCGCGGCCGCACCCTGAACAACGCCTTCGTGGTGATCGACGAGGCGCAGAACTGCACCTATGCCCAGATCAAGATGCTGCTGACCCGGCTGGGCTGGCATTCCACCATGGTTCTGACCGGCGACCCCGACCAGACCGACCTGCTGGACAATCTGTCCGGGCTGGCCGACATCGCCCGCCGGCTGGAGGCGGTGGAAGGCATCGCGGTCGCCCGACTGACCGAAAAGGACATCGTCCGCCATCCGCTGGTCGCCAGCATGCTGACCGTGCTCTGAGCAGAAGCGTTCACCGGCAGGTTGCGCGGGAGGGGCAGTTGCTGCGCTTCCCGCGGGCCGTGACGGTTCCGTTCGCCAGACACACCCTGCTATGGTTGCAATTATGACATTTCGTTGAACCGAACATAGGATATACGAACAATAAGCCTTGACCTTCGGCCGCACCACGGCAAAAGTCCCGAAAAATTTGGGGATATCGCCGTTTCGTTGCCGGAAGGGACCGCAGCCGTGACCGTTGCCTTGTTCGAACGCATCAGCATCAAGGGCAAGATCGCCCTGATCCTGGCCGCAGCCGGCCTTGGACTGGCCCTGGTCGCCGCGGTCAGCCTGATGAGCCTGCGGGCCGAGATGATGGCCGACCGCCAGGACAAGACCCGCAACGTCGTCGAGGTCGCCCACAGCCTGATCGCCCATTTCGAGGCGCAGGAGCGCGCCGGCGCCCTGCCCCGCGTCCAGGCCCAGGCGCAGGCCAAGGCGGCGCTGAAGTCCCTGCGGCACGACGGCGAGGAGTATTTCTTCGTCACCGACCTCGCCCCGCGCATGATCATGCACCCGATCAAGCCGGAGCTGGACGGCACCGACGTGTCGCGCAACGCCGATCCCAACGGCAAGCTGCTGTTCCAGGAGTTCGTGCGGGTGGTGAAGGCCGACGGCGCCGGATTCGTCGATTATCTCTGGCCGAAGCCGGGGTCGGCGCAGCCGGTGGCGAAGCTGTCCTACGTCAAGGGCTTCTCCCCCTGGGGCTGGCTGATCGGCTCCGGCATCTACATCGACGATGTCGACGTTGCGTTCCGCGAGGCCGCGTTGCGGCTGGCCGGAACCGGGCTGCTGATCGGGCTGGCCGCCGTGCTGCTGGCCCTGCTGGTCAGCCGGGCCATCGTCCGGCCGCTGGACGGGCTGGGCCGCGTCATGCAGGATCTGGCCGGCGGCGACAGCGCGGTCGCGGTTCCCGGGCTGGGCCGCGGCGACGAGATCGGCGCCATGGCCCGCACCGTCGAGATCTTCCGCGTCCAGCAGATCGACCTCGCCCGTCATTGGGAAAGGCAGAAGATCGAGCACCGGGTTACCGAGCAGCGCGCCGGTGCCCTGAAACGGCTGACCGACCGCTTCGACGCCACCATCGCCGAGACGATCCGCACCGTCGGCGCCGCCGTCGCCACGCTGGAAACCACCGCCCGCGCCCTGTCCGCCACCGCCGACCGCAACCGGCGCGAGGCGACCTCCGTCGCCAGCGCATCGCAGCAGGCGTCCAGCAGCGTGCAGACCGTCGCCTCGGCGGCGGAGCAGCTGACCGGCTCGATCGCGGTGATCGGCGAGCAGGTGGTGACCTCCTCGACCATCTCCACCCAGGCGGTGGAGGCGTCGCACAAGGCAGGCGAGCGGATCGACGGGCTCGGTCAAGCCGCCCAGAAGATCGGTGAGGTGGCCGACCTGATCGCCGGCATCGCCGGGCAGACCAACCTGCTGGCCCTCAACGCCACCATCGAGGCCGCCCGCGCCGGCGAGATGGGCAAGGGATTCGCCGTGGTGGCGGGCGAGGTGAAGACCCTGGCCAACCAGACCGCCAAGGCGACCGAAGAGATCGCCCGCCACATCGCCGACGTGCAGGAGGCGACGCGCGCCGCGGTGACGGCGATCCGCGAGATCGGCGCCATCGTCGCCCGCAGCGACGAGATCGGCACCTCCATCGCCGCTGCCGTCCAGCAGCAGGGTGCGGCCACCGGCGAGATCGCCCGCAGCGCCGGCGAGGCGGCGGAGGGGACCCGTCAGGTCTCCACCAGCATCGACGCCGTGTCCGACGCCGCCCGCGAGACCGAACGGTCGGCCGACGCCCTGCTCGACGCCGCGGGTGGGCTGTCGCGGCAGGCGCAGGGGCTGCGCGGCATGGTCGATTCCTTCCTGGTCAATGTCGGGGCGATCAACGCCGCCCCGCTCGCCGATCTGCACAACGCGCCGGCCGGCAGAGATTCGGAAGGGTCCACGATTTTCATGCCCTGGACCGATGCCCTGGCGGTGGGCGAGGAGGGCATCGACACCGATCACATGATCCTGATCGCCTTGATGAACGAGGCGGCATCGCTGGCCGGACAGACCGGCCGGAGCGGCGGCGACCGCCGGGCGTCGGCCCAGGCGCTGGGCGATGCCGTTGGTCGGCTGCTCACCTACACCGCCCTGCATTTCGAGCAGGAGGAGCGGCTGATGGACCGGTGCGGCTATCCCGATGCCAGGGCCCACAAGGCGCAGCATGAGGCGCTGCGCGCCCGTGCCGATGAGTTGCGCCGCCGCCTGGACGCCGGCGACTCCGTGGCGGACGAGCTGCTGGCTCTGGTACGCGAATGGCTGTTCGAGCACATCCAGCGCGCCGACAAACGCATCGGCGAACATCTGGCAGCGCAGAGCGGGGCACGGAGCGGGACTGTCGCGGCACGTGCGGCCTGACCGGCACGGAACGCTGCGCGACGATGCCTCACCCTTTGACCTCACCTCTTGACCTGGGCGGCGGGCAGCCCCATTCCTGACGGACCATGAAGACACGTCTCCTGCGCATCGCCGCCGCCTCCGTCCTCGCCATCGCCGTGTCCGCCGGAATCGCCTGGTGGCAGGTGCGCAGCGCCACCACCACGGTGGAAAGCGGCACGAAGTCCGCCGTTCCCATCGGCGGTCCCTTCACCCTGACCGACCATCAGGGCAAGACGGTCACGGACGCGGACTTCCGCGGCAAGTATATGCTGATCTATTTCGGCTATACCTACTGCCCCGACGTCTGCCCGACCGAACTGGGGGTGATGACCCAGGCTCTGGACCAGCTGGGGCCGAAAGCGGAGCAGGTCCGGCCGGTTTTCATCACAATCGACCCGGACCGCGACACTGTGGCGCACATGAAGGACTATGTGGCGCTGTTCCACCCGCGGATGGTCGGGCTGACCGGCACGCCGGAGCAGGTCCGGGACGCCGCGCGCGCCTACCGCGTCTATTATGCCAAGGCGCCGCAAAAGGACGGAAAACCGGACGAGTACCTGATGGATCACTCCAGCTTTATTTACCTGATGGGCCCAGACGGGAAATTCGTCGGGGTGTATCCGGGCGGCACCGGTGCCGACAAGATCGTGCAGGATCTGTCCGGGCGCATCGCGGGCTGATAGGGGGCGGACCGGCCGCGGACCGGGTGAAAAGCAGCGAAAAAACCCTGAAAAGCGGTCATACCACCGGGTTTTTTCGCATGCTGGAGCGGGACAACGCGCCGCAGCGCGGCAAAAACGATGACTTTTCCGCTCTTTTCTATTCTTTTCAATGACTTACACCACAGGTTTTGCGACTTGACAGGGTAACGCCCCGCCCGTATGGTCTCGCCGCTTTCGCATGGCTGCGAGCCAAGCGTGATTGAGAGGCGGAATGAACAACAAATCGCCCCCCGATCCCTTGGATGACCTCGAAGCCCGGTTGCGGAAGGCGCGTGAGGGACAACGCGGCTGGTCGGGCGGACCCGGTAGTAAATACCACCGTCCGCCGCAGGGCGCTCTCGGCACCGCCTGGCGCATCGGGACGGAGTTGGTTGCCGCCATGATCGTCGGCGTCGGCGGCGGGCTTCTGCTCGATCGCTGGCTCGGCACCGCGCCCTGGGGACTGATCGTCATGTTCTTCCTGGGGGCTGCGGCGGGAGTGCTGAACGTCTACCGGGCCGTCACCGGCTTCGGCATCGCCGCCGGCTACCGCCGGCCCCCTGGGGACGACAACGAGCGCCAAGACGGCGACGCACACTGAGCGAGGACGACCTTGGATCCGCTGCACCAGTTCCAAATCAACCCGTTGTTCCAGATCGTGCTCGGCGGCTACGACGTGTCCTTCACGAACTCGGCCTTCTTCATGGTCGTGGCCGTGGCGGCGATCTACGCCCTGCTGGTCATGGGCGTGGCGAACAAGTCGATGGTTCCGGGCCGCCTGCAGTCGCTGGCCGAGATGTTCTACGAGTTCGTCGCGAACCTGGTGCGCGACAACGCCGGCCACGACGCCAAGCCCTATTTCCCGTTCGTGTTCTCGATCTTCATGTTCGTGCTGATCGGCAACATGATCGGCATGATCCCGTACACCTTCACCTTCACCAGCCACATCATCGTGACGTTCGCGCTGGCGGCAACGGTGTTCGTGTTCGTGACCATCCTGGCCCTGCTGAAGCACGGCCTGCACTTCTTCTCGTTCTTCATGCCGCATGGCGCTCCGATCGCGCTCGCCCCGATCCTCATCCCGATCGAGGTGATCTCCT
This sequence comes from Azospirillum melinis, assembly GCF_013340935.1. Taxonomy (GTDB): domain Bacteria; phylum Pseudomonadota; class Alphaproteobacteria; order Azospirillales; family Azospirillaceae; genus Azospirillum; species Azospirillum melinis. The sequence continues at coordinate 15,463 of NZ_WHOS01000039.1, forward strand.
ACGTGATGCGCCCCGTCAGCCTCTCGATCCGACTGTTCGCCAACATGATGGCCGGTCACACGATGCTGAAGGTCTTTGCCGGCTTCACGGTCATGATGATCAGCGGTCTCGGCGCGCTGGGCTTCGTCACCGGCCTCATCCCGCTGGCGATCAACGTCGCCCTGACCGGTTTCGAGTTCCTGGTGGCTTTCCTGCAAGCCTACGTCTTTTCGATCCTGACCTGCCTGTACATCCGCGACGCCCTGGAACTGCACTGAGCAGCGCCTGACAGTCGTCGGACCTAAGTCCACCAACAGTTCCAACAAGTTCACCCTTACCTAGAGGAAGAGAGTACTATGGATCCTCAAGCCGCCAAGTTCATCGGTGCCGGTCTTGCCGTTATCGCCCTCGCCGGTGTCGGCCTGGGTATCGGCAACATCTTCTCGACGCTGATCGGCTCGATCGCCCGCAACCCGGCCGTCCAGCCGAAGGTCTTCCCGATCGGCATTCTGGGCTTCGCGCTGACGGAAGCCGTCGCGCTGTTCGCCCTGCTGATCGCCTTCCTGATCCTGTTCGCCTAAGGCCAGAGCGGCTTTCAAAAAAAACAGCTCTGACGCGGCGCCGGGCTTCTTCATCGAAGTTTCGGCGCCGCTCCTTTGCCTAGGGGGACCGATCATGCCGAACCTGTTGGCCAAAGGCCGGCTGGCCCGCTGGTCGGGCGTGGCGGGCGCTTCGCTCGCTACCCTCACCACGATGGCCGGCACCGTCCTGGCGGCCGCGGCGGAGCACGCTCCGAACGCGGCGCACGGCGGCGAGCACGCTTCCGGCGGCCTGCCGCAGCTCAATCCCGCCAATTTCCCGACCCAGATCTTCTGGCTGGCTCTGACCTTCGGCGTTCTCTACTACCTCATGTCCAAGAAGGCGCTCCCGCGCGTGGCCGAGGTTCTGGAAGCGCGTCAGGAGCGCATCTCGCGCGATCTGGCGAAGGCCGCCCAGCTGAAGGAAGAGGCCGAGGCCATCATGGCCCAGGTCGAGAAGTCCCTCGCCGGCGCCCGCGCCGAGGCCCAGGGCGTCATCGCCCAGGCCGCCGCCGGGATCGAGGCGAACAACCAGGCCCGTCAGGCCCAGTTGAACGCCGACATTGCCGAACGCCTGCGCACCGCCGAGTCCTCCATCGCCACGGCGAAGGAACAGGCCCTGGCCAACATCCGCGCCGAGTCGGCCGGCATCGTCCGCGACATCACCGGCCGTCTGGCCGGCGTCGACGTCGATCAGGCCCAGGCGGACGCCGCCGTCGCGGCCGTGCTTGAGGAGCGCCGGGGATGAACGCACCTGAATTTTGGGTCTTCGTCGCCTTCGTCATCTTCATGGCCCTGGTCTGGAAGAAGGCGTCTGCCGCCATCGGTACCGCTTTGGACGGCCGCGCCGAGCGCATCCGCTCCGAACTGGACGAGGCCGAGCGTCTTCACAAGGACGCCCAGGCCCTGCTGAACGGCTACCAGAGCCGTCTGGCCGATGCCAAGAAGGAAGCGGAGGCCGTTCTGGCCCACGCTCGTGAGGAAGCCGCCCGTCTGCAGGCCCAGGCCGGTTCCGACCTGGAAGCGTCGCTGAAGCGTCGCGAGGCCCAGGCCATGGACCGCATCGCCCAGGCGGAAGCCGCGGCGCTGGCCGAGGTCCGCAACCTGACAGTCGACGTCGCCATCGGCGCCAGCCGGCGCGTCCTGGCCGGCGGCCTGCCCCCGGCCCAGGCCGACAAGCTGATCGAGCAGTCGATCGGCGAGCTGCCGAAGCACCTGCACTGATCGGTACGCTTGGCCCAGGTCCCTCGCGACGATTGTTGCGGTTTGGACAACGGACTTTAGAAAACCCCGGCCTTGGCGCCGGGGTTTTTCTTTGGTCGAATGGAACGGTCCCGTCCTTCTCCACCGCCCTCCCCCATCGCCCGGCCGGAGTTCCGTTCACCGATGTCCGACACCGCCCCCTTCCCTTCCGTCTTCGTTTCCCATGGCGCCCCCACGCTGATCCTGGAAACCAGCGCCGGCCGCGATTTCCTCGCCGGGTTGGGTCGCAAGCTCGGCCGGCCGAGCGCCATTCTGGCGGTGTCCGCCCACTGGACCACCCGGGTGCCGGCGGTCAGCGGGGCGACGGCGCCCGAAACGGTTCACGATTTCTACGGATTCCCGGACGAACTCTACCGCATGCGCTACGCCGCTCCCGGCGCTCCGGCGCTGGCCGGCCGGGTGGCGGAGATGACCGGTGCCGTTGTCGATCCGTCGCAGGGGCTCGACCATGGTGCCTGGGTGCCGCTGATGCTGATGTATCCAGAGGCCGACATCCCGGTGGCGCAGCTGTCGGTGATGCCCTACCGCAGCGCCGCCGACCACATCGCGCTCGGTCGCCTGCTGGAGCCGCTGCGGCGCGACGGCGTCCTGATCCTCGCCAGCGGCGGCGCCGTCCATAACCTGCGGGAGTTCCGCTTCGGCGGCAACAGCGCCGCCCCCTGGGCCACCGGCTTCGCCGGCTGGCTGGACAGGACGCTGGAGGCCGGCGACGCCGATGCCGTTGGCAATTGGCTGGACGCCAGCCCGGACGCCCGCCGCGCCCACCCGACCGACGAGCATTTCCTGCCGCTGCCGGTGGCGCTGGGGGCCGCCGGTCCGCGGCCGAAGACCGAACGCCTGCATGCCGGCTTCGAACATGGCAGCCTGGGCATGCACGCCTACGCCTTCACCAGCGCGCAAACCGACGCCCAAGCTGACGCCTAAGCCGACGCAGAGGCCGATGCCGCCTGACCTTTGGCGGTACTCCGTCGCACACTTGTCTGTTTGCCTGGGGGGATAGCCAAGCTACAATCCGCGCGCGCGGCGACCGGCCGCTCAATGGTTGTGGCCGGTCGGATGCGGGAATCGTCAGGCACAGCGCGAGCGGGAGTCGGTGTGAAGCGGAACGGCATTCTGTCCCGGAGCGGCCGCCGGACCCGATTCCGCGACATGACCGTGTCGGCGCGGGTGGGCGCGGGCTTCGGCATCGCCCTTGGGCTGGTCGTCCTGCTGGCCTTGATCGGGCTCGGCTGGTTCTACGCGGTGTCGCGCGACATCGGCGCCTTCTCCGGCCGCGCCGACCTGTCGCAGGTGGCGGCCGACGCCGACGTCAGTCTGCGCGACATGGAAGTCGCCGTGCGCGACCATCTGACCTACGGCGACGACCAGAGCCTCCTCGACGCCTCCTGGCGGCACGACACGCTGCGCGACCGGCTCGACGCGCTGTCCAAGACCGTGGTCGAAACCGCGGATCGCCAGGGCGTCGACAAGGCCCGCACCGCGCTGGAGGATTACTGGGCGGCGGTGCAGAAGCTGATCGCGCTGCGCAGCGACCGCAACGGCCAGATGACCGGCGTTCTGGAACCGCTGGTCGCTGAAACGCGCCGCAAGCTCGACCAGCTCAAGAATGCCGGCGGCGTCGATTCGACCGCACTCGCCAGCGATGCCGCCATCGCCACCCTGCTGATGCAGGAGCATCTGACCCGCTACGTCGACCGCCGCGATCCGCAGGATGCGGAGGCGATGCGCACCCAGCTTGCCGCCGCCCGCGACCGGCTGGCGGAGATGAACCGTTATCTGTGGGTTCCCGGCACCAAGCAGTCGATCGACGAGGTCACCGCCCTGCTGGCGAAGGCGGGCGGCGTTCTGTCCGCCATCGAAGGCTCGGTGGTCGAGGAGGACAATCTGCGCGCCGAGGCGATGGCCGCCAACGCCGCCGGCATCGCCGCCAATCTGGGCGAGATCCGCCGCCGGGCGGAGGCCGGAACCCAGGCGCTGCGCGGCACGCTGACCAGCGGCCTGTCGGGCTACACCAGCGTCGCGCTGTGGATCGGCGGGCTGGTCCTGCTGATTGGGCTCGTGGCGCTGTGGCTTGTCCAGCGCAGCATCGCCGTCCCGGTGAAGACGATGGCGACCGCTGTGACGGCCCTGGCCGCCGGCCGCACCGACCTGACACTGCCGGCGCTGACCGGACAGGACGAGATCGCCACCATGGCCCGCGCTGTGGAAGCCCTGCGCGGCACCGCCGAGGACACCGAACGCGAGCGCCGCGAGGCGGAGGTCGAGCACACCCGCCTGCTGCGCGAGAAGGCGATGGCCGACGCCGCCAGCCGGGCCAAGAGCGATTTCCTCGTCAACATGGGCCATGAACTGCACGGTCCGCTGACCGAGATCGTCAATGCCAGCCAGACGCTGATGACCGACCTGCACCGGCTGGGCGTCGATGAGCTGGCGACCGACGTCGAGCACATCCAGTGGACCGGCGAGCAGTTGACCGGCCTGGTCGACGCCATCCTGGACTATGCCAAGGTCGAGGCCGGGGCGATGGATGTCTGCCTGCAGGATTTCGACGTCAACCGGCTGCTGACCGAGGCGCGTGAGCGGTCGATGCCGGCAGCCGACCTCTACGGTAACGCGCTCGAGCTGTCGGCGCCGTCCGCGCTCGGCCAGATGCATTCGGATTTCACCAAGGTGCGGCAGACGCTGCTGAACCTGCTGGACAACGCCTGCAAATTCACCCAGGACGGCACCGTCACCCTGTCGGCCGAGCGGATGGAGCGCGACGGCGCCCGCTGGTACCGCTTCACCGTCGCCGACACCGGCCGCGGCTTTGCGACCGCACAGACCGGCCGGCTGTTCCAGCCCTTCGTCCAGGGTGCCGGCAACGGGACCGTGGCGACCCGCGGCCAGGGCAAGCCGCGCGGGGCCGGGCTGGGACTGACGCTGGTCGGCCATTACACCGCCATGCTGGGCGGCGACATCGAGGTGGCGAGCGAGCCCGGCCAGGGCACGCGCATCGCCATCGCCCTGCCCGCCGTCTATGAACCGCCGGCCGAAGAACGCCCGCTTCAGGTCGAGGCGGTCGGCAATGCCAAGCCGCTGCTGCGGGTCGCCGCCCTCAAGCCGGCCGGGCATCTGGCCACCACCACCTCGATGACACAGATCGGCCCTTAAAGGCCGAAGGATCGGAGCCGCCGATCAGAAGCGCGGACGCGCCGTGTCCTCGGGCGCGTCGTTGTCGTCGATGGGCTGGCCGTACTTCATCCGCCGCATCTTCTCCGCCACCCGCGTGATCTCGTCGGGCGGCAGGATCACCGGCTCGCCGAACTGCTGGGCGTAGAGATACTGGCGGGCCAGCGTCTCGACCTCGACCGCGAGCGCCAGGGCCCCCGCCACACTGTTCCCCAGCACGATCATGCCGTGATTGGCCAGCAGGCAGACAAGCCGCCCGTCCAGCGCCGTCAGGGCGTGATCCGACAGGTCCTGCGTGCCGAAGGTCGCGTAAGGGGCGCAGCGGATCGAATCGCCGCCGGCCAGCGCCACCATGTAATGGAAGGACGGGATGCCGCGGCCATGCACCGCAAGCGCGGTGGCGAAGGCCGGATGGGCGTGGAGAACGACCGTCACGTCCGGCCGCGCCCGCAGGATGTCGCGATGGATGCGCCATTCCGACGAGGGCCGGCGGTCGCCGAGATAGGTGCCGTCGAAGCCCATCTCGACAATGTCGGCAGGGGTCATCGCCTCATAGGGCATGCTGGTCGGAGTGACCAGGAAGCCGCCGTCGATCCGGTGGGACAGGTTGCCCGACATGCCCTGGTTGATGCCCAGCCGGTTCATGGCGAGGCAGCCGTCGATGACGGCCTGGCGTTCGGAAAGGTTGGTGGTCATGGCGGGCGCGTCCGGAATGGCGGGAGCGCCAAAGGGGCCATGGCATGCGGACAGGGTCAAGGGGAAGCGTGAAGACGGGGGACGCTTCCCCCGCCCTTCCCTACTCCGCCGGCGTGCCGTGGTGATTGCCGTGGCGCACCTTCTCGCCGGTGACTTCCTCGACCCACAGGGAATGGTGCTCGCGCGCCCATTGCAGTTCGACCTGCCCGTCGCCCATGGCGTCGAAAGCACCTTCCATGCCGACGGAGCCGATGTAGATGTGCGCCAGGATGATGGCGATCATGATCACGGCAATCGCCGCATGGGCCAACTGGTAGAGTTGCATCTCCTCCAGCGTGGCGAAGCTGAAGGGGAAGATCAGCTGCACGCCGGTGAAGCCCAGCGCCGCACCGCCGACGACGGTGGACCAGAAGATCACCTTCTGGCCGCCGTTGAACTTGTGCGCCGGCGGATGGACGCCCTTGGCGAACAGGCCGCCCGCCTTCAGGAACCAGGTCAGGTCATGACGCGACGGGATGTTGTGGTGCACCCACATGACGAAGATCAGCGCCACGCCCAGGATGAAGGCGAATCCTAAAAAGTTGTGCGCCAGCTTGCCGTAATGGGTCAGCGCGGCGAAGGGTTCCGGGCCGATCAGCGGCAGCAGCGTGTGCCGGCCGTACAGCACATTCAGGCCCGAAATGGCGAGCACGACGAAGCTGCCGGCGGTCATCCAATGCACGCCGCGCTCGAAGGCGTTGAAGCGCTGGATGGTGCGGCCGGTCTTCTCGCCATCGATGCGGATGCGACCGCGGACCAGGAAGAACAGAGCCAGCAGGGCCAGGATGCCGCCAAGCACCCAGGAGCCGTACTGGCTGAGCGGGCCGTTGCGCACCGCGCGCCACGCCTCGCCCTCCGACTGGATCAGCACGCCGGCCTGTTTGTTCGGGATGGAAACGGTTCCCTGCTCGCCCAGCCGGATGGCGTGCCAGCTGTCGCCGCGGCTCTGGCCCGGGATCTGGGTCGGCACCATCGGCCCGTCGCGGTCGACCGGCTGCTCCGCCGCCGGTCCGCCGATCCGGACGCTGGACTGGGCGGCGGCCGGCAGCGCGAGACCGCCGGCAAGTCCGATCCCGAGCAGCAGAGCGGCGGCAGCCGACTTCATGCGATGACCTTCCATCGGACGCTCCCTATCGCACACCCTGATAGGCGGTGCGCTGTTGCAGCGCCCGCACCTGTTCGGCGCTCAACGGCGTGTCGGCCGCGCCCTGGTAGACGCCCTTGTCCAGATGGACCGGGCGCGGCGTCCCGTCCTCCTGGCAGCCGGCCAGCAGGACGACGGCGCCGAACGCCAGCACAGCGGCCCGGATGACGGCCACCGTCACAGCCCCTGCTTCTGCACGGGCAGACCGCCAGTCGGACTGCCGGTGCCCTGGAACAGCGAACCGCCGGGCTGGCCGCGCTCCTGGCCCGACTTGGTCTGGTAGGCGGCGCTCCACCCCCAGGCGCCGGAGCCGAAGCCGCGGGCGGCGACGCGCTCGCGGTAGATGTCCGACACCTTGTCGGCGTCTCCGGCCAGCAGGGCCTTTGTCGAGCACATCTCGGCGCAGAGCGGCAGCTTGCCCTCGGCCAGACGGTTGCGGCCGTACTTCTTGAACTCGGCTTCCGAATTGTCGGGCTCGGGACCGCCGGAGCAGAAGGTGCACTTGTCCATCTTGCCGCGGGTGCCGAAGTTGCCGGCCTGCGGATATTGCGGTGCGCCGAACGGGCAGGCGTAGAAGCAATAGCCGCAGCCGATGCACAGGTCCTTGTTGTGCAGGACCACGCCTTCGTCGGTCTGGTAGAAGCAGTCGACCGGGCAGACCGCCTTGCAGGGCGCATCGGAGCAATGCATGCAGGCGACCGAGATCGTCCGCTCCCCCGGCTTGCCGTCGTTGATGGTCACGACACGGCGGCGGTTGATGCCCCAGGGGATCTCATGCTCGTTCTTGCAGGCGGTGACGCAGGCGTTGCACTCGATGCAGCGCTCGGCGTCGCACAGGAATTTCATCCGGGCCATGGTTCAAACTCCTGCGCGTCAGGCCGCCTGGATGCGGCAAAGGGTGGTCTTGGTTTCCTGCATCTGGGTCACCGAATCGTAGCCGTAGGTGGTCGCCGTGTTGGCGGCCTCGCCCAGCACGATCGGGTCGGCCCCGGCCGGGTATTTGGAGCGCAGATCCTGGCCCTGATACACGCCGCCGAAATGGAAGGGCATGAAGGCGACGCCGCGGCCGACACGCTCGGTCACCATCGCCTTGACCTTCACCCTGCCCTTCTCGGGGCCTTCGACCCAGACCAGCTGGCCGTCCTTGACGCCGGCATTGTTGGCGTCGAACGGGTTGATCTCGACGAACATGTCCTGCTGCAGCTCGGCCAGCCAGGGGTTGGAGCGTGTCTCGTCGCCGCCGCCCTCATACTCGACCAGACGGCCGGAGGTGAGGATGATCGGATACTCCTTCGACACGTCGCGGTCCTGGATGGACTTGTACAGAGTCGGCACGCGCCAGGACTTGGTGTCCTTGTAGGTCGGATAGCTGGCGACCAGATCGCGGCGCGGGGTGTAGAGCGGCTCGCGGTGGATCGGAACCGGGTCCGGGAAGTTCCAGGCGACGCAGCGGGCCTTGGCGTTGCCCGGCGGGTTCAGCCCGTGCTTGATCGCCACGCGCTGGATGCCGCCGGACAGGTCGGTGGTCCAGGACACCGCGCCGATCTTGTCGCCGCCGATCTTCTGGATGACCGCCAGTTCCTCCGGCGTCAGGTCCGCGTCGAAGCCCAGCTTCTGGAGCATCGCCATGGTGACTTCCGGATAGCCGTCCTTGATCTCCGACCCTTCCGGATAGGAGCCTTCGGCCAGCAGCGTCACGCCGTTGCGCTCGACGCCGAAGCGGGCGCGGAAGGCACCGCCGCCCTGGGCGACCGGCAGCGAGGTGTCGTAGAGGTTGGCGGAGCCCGGATGCTTCATCTCCGGCGTGCCCCAGCACGGCCAGGGCAGGCCGAAGTAATCGCCGTCGCATGGGCCGCCGACGGCGCGCAGCGTCGTCTTGTCGAAGGTGGCCTGATGCTGCATGTGCAGCTTGAGGCGCTCCGGCGACTGGCCGGTATAGCCGACCGACCACATGCCGCGGTTCCACTCGCGGGTGATGTCCTCGATCGACGGCTCGTTGCCGGTGACCTTCACGTTCTTGACCAGATCCTCCGCGAAGCCGAACTTCTTGGCGAAGAGATACATGATCTCGTGGTCGGTCTTCGATTCGAACAGCGGCTCCATGATCTTGTCGCGCCACTGGACCGAGCGGTTGGACGCGGTGGCGGAGCCGGAGGTCTCGAACTGGGTCGCGGCCGGCAGCAGGTAGAAGTTGTCCTTGCGGTCGGGCAGCACCGCTGTCATCGTCGGATAGGGATCGACGACGACCAGCAGCTCCAGCTTCTCCATCGCCTTCTTCATGTCGGGCAGACGGACCTGACTGTTCGGCGCATGGCCCCAGAAGACCATGCCCTTGACCGGGTTCGGCTGGTCCAGGTTCTCCTTGGCTTCCAGCACGCCGTCGAACCAGCGCGACACCGGGATGCCGGTGCTCTCCATCAGCGCCTTGGAGCCGAAGCGCTTCAGGATGCCGTCATAGGGGAGATCCCAGACGCGCGCCCAATGGCGCCACGCGCCCTCGGCCAGGCCGTAATAGCCGGGCAGGCTGTCCGACGTGACGCCGAAATCGGTCGCGCCCTGGACGTTGTCGTGGCCGCGGAAGATGTTGGTGCCGCCGCCCGACACGCCGACATTGCCGAGCGCCAGCTGCAGCACGCAATAGGCGCGGGTGTTGTTGTTGCCGATGTGGTGCTGGGTGCCGCCCATGCACCAGACCAGCGTGCCCGGACGGTTGGAGGCCAGGGTGCGGGCGACGCGGTGCAGCTGCGAGCCGGGAACGCCGGTGACGCGCTCCACCTCTTCCGGCGTCCATTTGGCAACCTCGGCGCGGATGTCGTCGAAGCCGTAGACGCGCTTGGCGATGTAGTCCTTGTCCTCCCAGCCGTTCTGCAGGACGTGCCAGAGGATGCCCCAGACCAGCGCCACGTCGGTGCCGGGACGGAAGCGGATATATTCGTTGGCGTGGGCGGCGGTGCGGGTGAAGCGCGGATCGGCGACGATCAGCGGAGCGGCGTTCTGCTCCTTCGCCTTCAGCACATGCATCATGGCGACGGGGTGCGCCTCGGCGGCGTTGGAGCCGATGAAGAACAGCGCCTTCGACTTCTGGATGTCGTTGTAGCTGTTCGTCATGGCGCCGTAGCCCCAGACGTTCGCCACGCCGGCCACGGTGGTGGAGTGGCAGATGCGCGCCTGATGGTCGACGTTGTTGGTGCCCCACAGCGCCGCGAACTTGCGGAACAGATAGGCCTGCTCGTTGCTGTGCTTGGCAGAACCGAGCCAGAACACCGAATCCGGGCCAGACTGCTCGCGGATCGACAGCAGTTTGGAGCCGACCTCCTCGATGGCCTGGTCCCAGCCGATCCGGGTCCACTTGCCGTCGACCATCTTCATCGGATAGCGCAGGCGGCGCTCGCCATGGGCGTGCTCGCGCACCGAGGCGCCCTTGGCGCAGTGCGAACCGAGGTTGATCGGGCTGTCGAAGCCGGGCTCCTGCCCGATCCAGACGCCGTTCTGCACTTCGGCCACCACGGTGCAGCCGACCGAGCAATGGGTGCAGACCGACTTGACCTGCTTGACCGGAGCCCCGGCGACGGCGGCCGCGGTGGCGGCATCGGCCTTCTTCACCATGCCGAAGGGCATGGCGGAGGCCAGCGCGGCGCCGCCGGCGGCGATGCCGGAGGTGCGCAGGAAGGCGCGGCGGTCGACCGTGACGCCGGTGGCGGTCGCCAGCGTCTGGGTCAGGGTACGGGCGAGGTGGCGGCCGCCGGAGGTGGCCGAGCTTTTCTTGATGAGCATCGGGGCGTTCCTCTTAGAAGCGGCTGACTTCGTAGACCTTCCGGACATGGTCGGTCTCGCGGTAGCCCGTGGAGGTCGTCTCTGCCGGCGCGGCCTCGGCCGTTCCGCTGGTGGCGGTCACGCCGGCCGCAACGGCACCCAGCGCGCCGACGCCGAGGCCGGCGGCGCGGAACAGGTCGCGACGGGCGAGCCCCTTGTCCGTGCCCTGCGTATCCTTGCCCTGTTTGACAGCTTCATCAGTGGCTTTGACCGCGTTCCGCGTCATGGCTTCGCTCCTCACTTCAGGCCGCAAGGTCGAAGGCGCGCGCCTCGACCGCCAGAAAACTCCGTCCGACCGCACCGACCGCCCGATAGAAGCGGGCCGACGGCGAGGTCTCCAAATCCGCAAAGAACCGCCCGGCCCAGGAACCGACGTGGCGGTCGAAAAAGGCCCGCTGCCCGTCGAGACCGACGATGTCGCCATCCTCCGGCGCAAACTCGCCGCCGATCAGGCCGGCCATCATCTCGCACAGGGCGGCGATGTGGTCCTCCGGCTCCGTCACGCCGTCAGCGCGGGCGATGCCCAGCCGCGCCATGGCGACGCGCAGCTCCGCCAACGGCTTCTCGTTCAGGAAACCGGTCAGGTAGAAGGATCCGTAGGGGGTGCGCTCGCTGCCGCCGACGCCGATGAAGAGGGTGGTGAACTCTTCCTCCACCGCCGCCGGGTCACTGTCGCGTGCCGCTTCGGCCAGCCGGTCGAGGGCTGCACCGAACTCGCCGCCCTCCCCCGCGAGATCGCCCAGAGCGGCCAGGAACGCCGCATCGGGCGCCCGCGCGAACAGGCGCGCCAGCAGGGCATAGACCTGCGCACGGAACAGTTCTTCCTCCGCCACCGCGGGGGGGACGATGTGATCGACGGCGCTGGACACGTGCCGCAAACTCCTCCCGGAAACGCAAGACAGGGGCGTCGGCGTCCGCGGTCACGCCGCGCGCCGTTTTTGGAACCGACCCTTGCACCCCTTTTGATGCACCTGCGAAAAGCTGTTGCCTTACAGTGGCTTAGCAATCCGCAGACTGACAATAGAAGGACTGAACCTATCCTTTTGTCAACCAAGGACGCACCCGGAAGTGGGGACAAATGAAACTTTATCGCGGCGCTATGCTCGCGGTAACAGAGCGCCCCTTCGTTTTGAGGGTGTCCAAAACGGCGCGACGATCCGTCGCATTCTGGGAGTGGATTTGCGAGGGCCGAAAGTCCCCTCTCCCGTCCCGGGAGAGGGAAGGGGCCCACCGCAACGCGGCGGGAAGGGTGAGGGGAGTACCAAGGATCAGGTAGGTTCGGGCCTCTTGGACTCCCCCTCACCCTCCCCACTTCGTGGGTCCCCTCCCTCTCCCAGGACGGGAGAGGGCTCTCTACCCTCCGCCACCTCGTCCAGCGTGTCGAGGAAGCCCTTGCCGACGCGGTAGAGGGTCTTCACCGGCACCCCGCCGGTGAACAGGCTGGCATAATCGTCGGCGTAGTCCTTCAGCCCGTCGTCGTTGGCGTAGATCGGGTCCGAAGTCCACAGCTTGCGCAGGGCCTGACGGTGCAAGTCCTCCGGCACCTCGGCGCGCAGGAAGGGGGTGAAGTCGGACTCGCCGGTCAACTCCTCGACCGGTGGCAGGTCCTTCAGCGGATCATCGGCCTCGGCTTCCGGTGAGGCAGCATCGGCCGGGCATTCCTCGACGGCGACTGCGGGAAGCTCCGCAGCCTCCTCGACTGGCGGAACGACGGCCGGCGCCACCTCCACCGGGACTGGCTCCAGCTTGACCGCCGTACGCTTCAGACGCGACCAGCGCGACAGGAAGGCTTCGCCGCTCACCGCCGCCCCTCCTCCTTCTCGAAGTGGCGCTTGCGCTCGCGCTTGTGGAAGGGAACGTCGACATGGTGCTGCTCGACGAAGTCGCGAACCAGCGCGATCACCTCCGCCGGCATCGGCACCGTCTCCACCACATCGGCCCCGATCTGATAGCCCTCCCCTTCATGGGCCGACGCGGTGACCGTGAAGGGCACCAGTTCCTCCCCATCACCGGAGCCCGCACCGGGACGCATCACCACCCACAGCCGCGGCGGGTCCTGCGACAGGTTCAGGCGGTAGCCCTCGGTGTCGGTGCGGAACAGCTCCAGCGTCAGGGTGGCGGCGTGGCTGTGGCTCCAGCCGTCGCCCTCCATCAGCAGGCGGCCGGGCGGCTCGACCGGGCCGGCGCCGGGGATGACCGAGACCGGGCGCCAGCTCCAGTCGGCCCAGGCGGTGACGCCGCGGCGGCGCTCCACCACGATGCCCAACGGTATGGTCTCGATGCGCTCGAGAGCTTGGGTAACGGGCTTGTCCGTCATGACGCATGTCCCGACGCCAGCAGGCGTTCCGCCTCGGCCAGATCCTCCGGCCGGTTGGTGTTGAAGAAGGGATCGACAGGATTGGCCGGATCGAGGGCGAAGTCGGCGACGGCCAGCCGGTAGCGGGCGGTCCAGGCATCGACCTTGCGCATGCCCTCCTCCACCATGGCACGGCGCAGGTCGCCGGCCAGACGGATCGGCCACAGCCCGAAGACCGGATGCTCCTGCCCGCCCGACCGGGCACAGGCGAGGTCGGCGCCCTCATGCTCCAGCGCCGCCACCATGCGGGTGACGAGGTCGCGCGGGATGAAGGGCGCGTCGGTGGCGAAGCTGGCGACCCAGGCGATGCCGGGGGCGGTGCCGCGCATCCACTCCATGCCGGTCAGCACGCCGGCGAGCGGGCCGGCATAGCCCTCCACCACATCGGCGGCGACCGGCAAATGGAGATGGGCGAAACGGCCCGGATCGCCGTTGGCGTTCAACACCAGCGGCCCGACCTGCGGCCGGACGGTGGCGACGATGCGTTCCAGGATACTGCGGTCGCCCAGCGGGCGCAGGCACTTGTCGCCGCCGCCCATCCGGCGCGACAGGCCGCCGGCCAGCAGGACGCCCCCGATATCCGGGTGAATGGAGTTAGTCGTCATCGCGGCTTCCCTTGCGTCCATGCCGGCGATCCTCGTCGTCGGCCCCCGCGGCATCGGTGTCGAAGACCAGACGGTCGGTGCCGGCCAGCGCGATGAAGCGCCTGCCCTTGGCCCGGCCGACCAGCGTCAGGTTGGCCTGCCGCGCCAGCTGCACGCCCCAGGCTGTGAAGCCGGAGCGCGAAACCAGGATCGGAATGCCCATCTGCACCGTCTTGATGACCATCTCAGAGGTCAGGCGGCCGGTGGTGTAGAAAATCTTGTCCGACGCGGAAATGCCGTTCAGGTGCATGTAGCCGGCGACCTTGTCCACCGCATTGTGGCGGCCGACATCCTCCATGTAGACCAGCGGCCTATCCTCCTGGCACAGCACGCTGCCATGGATGGCGCCGGCCTCCAGATAGAGGCTGGGCTGCAGGTTGATCTGCTTCGACAGCGCGTAGATCCACGAGGTGCGCAGCCGCACATCGGCCGGCAGGCTGACGGATTCGAAGGTTTCCATCACATCGCCGAAGGCGGTCCCCTGGGCACAGCCGGAGGTCAGCGTCTTCTTTTTCAGCTTGGCCTCGAAATCGGTCGCGCGCTCGGTGCGGACGACGACGGTATCGGTCTCCTCGTCCACGTCGATGCCGGTGATGCGGTCGTCGCGCCGCAGCATGTTCTGGTTCAGCAGATAGCCGACGGCCAGACAGTCGGGATAGTCGCCGATCGTCATCATGGTGACGATCTCCTGCCCGTTCAGGTACAGGGTCAGCGGCCGTTCCACCGTCACGGCGGTCTCGATCTCGCGGCCGTCCTGGTCCAGGCCGCGGACGCGCTCGGTCAGCTTGGGATTCGCCGGGTCCGGCGCTATGGTGAAGGTCTTCAGGCTCATGGTCGGGCTCATGCGCGCGAGTGTGGGCGAGCGGCGTCCGTCGGACAAGCCCTCGCCGAAGTTATTCGAACAGTGATTTGGACTTCATGCAGGATTTTTCCCAAGCCCTGGCCGTGGCTTTTTCCATGATCCTGTCGATGGACGGCGCGCTGATGCGGATCATCGGCCTGTCGTTGCGGGTCAGCCTGTCCGCCGTCGCCGTTGCCACCCTGATCGGCCTGCCGCTGGGTGCCGCCGTCGCGGCGCTCAGATTTCCCGGCCGCCGGGCTGTCGCCGTCGCGCTGAACACCATGATGGGACTGCCACCGGTGGTGGTCGGGCTGGTGGTCTATCTGCTGCTGTCGCGCTCCGGTCCGTTCGGAGTGCTGGGGCTGCTGTTCACGCCGACGGCGATGATCGTCGCCCAGACGGTGATGATCGTGCCCATCGTCGCGTCGCTCGCCCGCCAGACGGTGGAGGATCTGCTGGTCGAGTATGACGACCTGCTGCGCGTCACCGGAGCGAGTCCCCTGAGGCGTATGACCACCCTGCTGGCGGAGGCGCGCTGGAGCCTCGTCACCACGGTGCTGGCCGGTTTCGGCCGCGCCTCGGCGGAGGTCGGGGCGGTGATGATCGTCGGCGGCAACATCGAGCAGGTCACCCGCGTCATGACCACCGCCATCGCGCTGGAGACCAGCAAGGGCGACCTGCCGATGGCGCTGGGGCTGGGGCTGGTGCTGATGACCCTGTCGCTGGCGGTGAACCTCACGGCATCGCTGCTGAAGGAGACGGCGGCCAGACCGGCCTGAGCCCCTGCCCGGCTGCGACCCCGTTGTGGTCCGGCTGTGGAGTGGAAAAGATCGGGCAGGCCTTTGCACCCACGGCCCGACTGCGCTATGCCAGCCGGGCAACAACGATGTGGGAGGAATTGAAGGATGCTGCGCCGTTCATTCGTGCTGGGCTTTGCCGCCGCCGTGGCCGTGACCGGTCTGGTCCAGGTTGCCGCCCCGTCGGCAGCATCGGCCGCCGACCGCTTCATCACGGTGGCCTCCACCACCTCGACCGAGGATTCGGGCCTGTTCGGCTCGCTCCTGCCGAAATTCACCGCCAAGACCGGCATCGAGGTGCGGGTCGTCGCCAAGGGCACCGGCCAGGCCATCGACCTCGCCAAGCGCGGCGACGCCGACGTGCTGTTCGTCCACCACAAGCCGTCGGAGGACAAGTTCGTCGCCGAAGGCTTTGCCACCGTGCGCAAGCCGGTGATGTACAACGACTTCGTCATCGTCGGCCCGTCCAGCGACCCGGCCGGCGTCAAGGGCAGCAAGGACGTCGCCCAGTCCCTGTCGAAGATCGCCGGGGCCAAGGCGCCCTTCGTGTCGCGCGGCGACGACAGCGGCACGCACAAGGCCGAACTGTCCTTGTGGAAGACCGCCAACCTCGACCCGACCAAGGCGGATGGCGGCTGGTACCGCTCCATCGGCCAGGGCATGGGGCCGACGCTGAACACCGCCGCCGCGATGAACGGCTATGCCCTGACCGACCGCGGCACCTGGCTGAACTTCAAGAACCGCGGCCCGCTGACGGTGCTGGTCGAGGGCGACAAGCGCCTGTTCAACCAGTATGGCGTGATGCTGGTCAACCCGGCCAAGTTCGCCCACGTCAAGGCGGCCGACGGCCAGGCCTTCGTCGACTGGCTGGTCTCCGCCGAGGGGCAGAAGGCCATCGCCGACTACCAGATCAACGGCGAGCAGCTGTTCTTCCCGAACGCCAACGAGCCGGGGGCGTAAGGAGCCGCGGGTTCCTGCGATCCTGCCGTCCGGAAGGGTCGCGGGAACCGTCCAGCCGGTGTTTGTCCGGACCGCCCCTGACAAGATTCCCATTCCCATCACCCTGCATTCCCCCATATGAGTGTCCTCAGGCCAGGGGCGTCAGCCCCAAGCGACAGGAGTTTTGGGGACGATGAAGATCGGCGAACGGACGGTGCTCGTCTGCGATTGTGCGCACAGCATCGCGCTGGACGGGACGGCGCTGGGCAAGGCTTGCGGCGAGGGCGGCACCCCCACCGTGCACACCCAGCTCTGCCGGGCGCAGCTCGACCGTTTCGAGGCGGCGGTCGCCACCGGCCAGCCGCTGCTGGTCGCCTGCACGCAGGAAGCGCCGCTGTTTGCCGAGATCGCGGCGGAAGTGGCACCCGACACCTCCCTGACCTTCACCAACATCCGCGAGCGCGCCGGCTGGTCCGACGAGGGCGCCCAGGCGCTGCCGAAGATCGCGGCGTTGCTGGCCGAGGCCGCCCTGCCGATCCCGCCCACCGGTGCGCTGACCCTGACCTCCCAGGGGACCTGTCTGGTCTATGGCAACGACGAGCGCGCCATCGAGGCAGGCCGCGAACTGACCAAGCGGCTGGACGTCACCGTTCTGCTGACCAGTGCCAGGGACATCCCGCCGCCGCCGGTGATGGATGCGGCGATCTTCCGCGGCCGAATCCGCAGCGCCCGCGGCTGGGTCGGCGCCTTCGAGATCGTGGTGGACGACTATGCCCCGGCCCTGCCCTCCTCCCGCGGCGCTCTGGGCTTCGAGCCGGTGCGGCAGGGAGCGTCGGCCCGCTGCGACCTGATCCTCGACCTGACCGGCGGCACGCCGCTGTTCCCCGACCACAAGCGCCGCGACGGCTATCTGCGGCCCGATCCCAACAGCCCGGCGCAGGTCGCCAAGGCGCTGCTGGACATCGCCGATCTGGTCGGCGAGTTCGAAAAGCCGCGCTTCGTCGACTTCAAGGCCGATCTCTGCGCCCATTCGCGCAGCCGCAAGACCGGCTGCACCCGCTGCCTGGACGTCTGTCCGACCGGGGCGATCACGCCGAACGGCGACCATGTCGCCATCGACCCGCATGTCTGCGCCGGCTGCGGATCCTGTGCCGCGGTCTGCCCGACCGGTGCTGCGACCTACGCCCTGCCGCCGGCCGCCACCGTCTACGAGCGGCTGCGCACACTGCTGTCCACCTATCGCAAGGCCGGCGGCGCCGCACCGGCACTGCTGATCCACGATCCGCGCCATGGCGACGCGCTGGTCGGCATGATGGCGCGGCATGGCCGCGGCCTGCCGGCCCGCGTGCTGCCCTTCGCATTGAACGAGGTGACGCAGGTCGGCTTCGACCTGTTCGCCCTGGCGCTGGCCTATGGCTGCACCCATGTCCGCCTGCTGACCGGACCGGAGAACGACGGCGAGACCGCCGGCCTCGCCTCGCAGATCGGGCTGGCGGAGGCCGCCTTCAGCGGGCTCGGCTACGGCTCCGGCCGGGTGGCGGTGATCGACGCCGCCGATCCCGACGCGGTGGCGGACGAGCTGTGGGCCCTGCCCGCCGACGCGGTCGAGCCGGGGATGTTCCTGCCGATGGGGCCGAAGCGCACGGTCACCATGCTGGCGCTGCGCCATCTGCACAAGGCCGCCCCGGCCCCGGTGGAGGTTCTGCCCTTGCCGCCGGGTGCGCCCTTCGGCCGGGTATCGGTGGCTGTGGAGGGCTGCACCCTGTGCCTGTCCTGCGTCGGCGCCTGCCCGACCGGGGCGCTGCTGGACAATGCCGACAAGCCGATGCTGTCCTTCGCCCAGGACGCCTGCGTCCAGTGCGGCCTGTGCAAGACCACCTGCCCGGAGAAGGTCATCTCCCTGGTGCCGGAGATCGACTTCCGCGACCAGGCCCGCGGCGCCGCGGTGGTGAAGGAGGAGGAGCCCTTCTGCTGCGTGTCCTGCGGCAAGCCCTTCGCCACCAAATCCTCCATCGAGAAGATCGTGACGACGCTGGCGGGCAAGCACTGGATGTTCGCCACGCCGGAGGCCGCCAACCGCATCCGCATGTGCGAGGACTGCCGCGTCCGCGATCAGTTCGAACGCGGCAACGAGCCGTTCGCCCTGGGCCAGCGGCCGGTGCCGCGCACCACCGACGACGATTTGCGCGAACGCGAGGAAGCCGAACGGAACGCACAACCGGCGGCGGTGCGGCAAAAGCTGATGTGACGCCGAGACCCCTTGATCGCCGTCAAAGTCGGCATACCGTGATGTGGAATACACTCCCGTCACCGTTGCACATGGTGCGTGTGACGAACATATACTGTGGTGGCCCGTCAGCGGCCACCCCTGGAGTCCAGCGATGACCAACCCTGTGTCCGAAGCCTTGCAGTCAGCCGCCGTCGCTCCGCTGGTCGACCCGTTCGGCCGCAAGGTGGAGTATCTGCGCGTGTCGGTGACCGACCGCTGCGACCTTCGCTGCGTCTACTGCATGGCCGAGGACATGAGCTTCCTGCCGAAGGCGGAGGTGCTGACGCTGGAGGAGCTGGACCGGCTGTGCAGCGCCTTCGTCAAGCTGGGCACGCGCAAGCTGCGGCTGACCGGCGGCGAGCCGCTGGTGCGGCGCGACGTGATGCGGCTGATCCATTCGCTAGGCCGCCACATCAAGTCGGGCGACCTGGACGAGCTGACGCTGACAACCAACGGCACCATGCTGTTCAAGCATGCCGCCGGGCTTTATGAGGCCGGGGTGCGGCGGATCAACGTCTCGCTGGACACGCTCGATCCGCACAAGTTCCAGGCCATCACCCGCTGGGGCAAGCTGGACAAGATCCTGGGCGGTATCCAGGCGGCGAAGGAAGCCGGGCTGAAGATCAAGATCAACACGGTGGCGCTGAAGGGCGTCAACGACGACGAGATCCACCGCATGGTGGCCTGGTGCGGCGAGCAGGGCTTCGACCTGACCTTCATCGAGGTGATGCCGATGGGTGACATCGGCGAGGGCGCCCGGCTCGACCAGTATTGGCCGCTGACCATGCTGAAGGCCGAGTTGCAGACGCGCTGGACCCTGACCGAGAGCGATCACCGCACCGGCGGCCCCGCCCGCTATGTCCGGGTGGAGGAAACCGGCCAGCGCGTCGGCTTCATCACGCCGCTGACCCATAACTTCTGCGAAAGCTGCAACCGCGTTCGGCTGACCTGCACCGGCACGCTCTACATGTGCCTGGGCCAGGAGGACGCCGCCGACCTGCGCACGCCGCTGCGCGTCAGCGACGAGGACGGCCCGCTGATCGACGCGGTGCGCGAAGCGATCACCCGCAAGCCCAAGGGCCACGACTTCATCATCGACCGCCGTCACCAGGGGCCGGCCGTCGGGCGGCACATGAGCGTCACCGGGGGGTGAGGGACTGAAATCCCACAGGTCCGATCAGCAACCAAGAGCGAGCACCGCCATGCCCCTGCCCTTCCTGACCGGACTGCGCGTCATCGACCTCGGGCAATATCTTCCCGGCCCCTATGCGGCACAGCTTCTCGGCGACCTGGGCGCCACCGTGGTGAAGGTGGAGCCGCCGGCGGGCGATCCGCTGCGCCGGCTCGGCCCTGCCGACAGCGACGGCAGCACCGCCGCCTACAAGCTGCTGAACGCCGGCAAGACCGTCATCCGCATCGACCTGAAATCGGCCGAGGGACGCGCGGCGCTGGAAGGGCTACTGGCGAAGGCCGACGCGCTGATCGAGAGCTACCGGCCGGGCGTGATGGACAAGCTGGGGCTGGGCCGCGGGCGGCTGCGCGAGATCAATCCGCGGCTGGTCCATGCCAGCCTGTCGGGCTGGGGCTATGACGGCCCCTATGCGACGCGGGCCGGGCACGACCTGAACTATATGGCGGTCGGCGGCGGGCTGGATGCCTCCGGACTGCCGGACCGGCCGGTGATCAGCTACCTGCCGGTCGCCGATTTCGCCTCGGCCCAGCAGACGGCTCTGGCGGTGGCGGGCGCGCTGCTGGGGCGGGAGCGGACGGGAGAGGGCTGTTTCCTCGACCTGTCGATCATGGAATCGGTGCTGGGCTGGCAGGGCATGAACCTGACCGCGGCGGCGCGCGGCACCCTGCCGAAGCGCGGCGAGGCTCTGCTGTCGGGCGGGGCCGCCTGCTACCGCATCTACCGCACCGCCGATGGCCGCTTCATCACTTTGTCAGCGTTGGAAGGCAAGTTCTGGCAGGGTTTCTGCGAGGCAGTCGGCCGTCCCGACTGGATCGCCCGGCAGGAGGATGCCCTGCCCCAGACCGCCCTTACGGCGGAGCTGGAGTCCCTGTTCGCCAGCCGGACGCTGGCGGACTGGAAGGCCCTGCTCGATCCGGTCGATTGCTGTTTCGAGGCCGTGCCGGAACTGGCGGAGGTCCACGACCATCCGCACATCGCCGCCCGCGGGCAGGTCCGCGTCTCGGACGGCCCGGAGCCGCTGGTGGAGACGCTGATGGGCCTGCGGGTCGACGGCGCTCCGCCACCTGCCCGCGCGCCGGTGCAGGAGAGCGACGCCGCATCGGTGCTGGCCGGCTGGGAATAGGCCTCAGCCCTCCCTCCGGTAGGGCGACAATTCCTCGTCCAGCGCGTCGATCTCCGCCTCCACCGCCGGACGTTCCTGCTTGAGATAGCGGTCCACCGCGCGGCGGAAGCCGGGGTCCACGATCCAGTGCGCGCTGTAGGTCGGCACCGGCAGGTAGCCGCGCTGGATCTTGTGCTCGCCCTGCGCTCCGGCCTCGACCCGCGCCAATCCGCGTTCGATGGCGAAATCCAGCGCACGGTAATAGCACGCCTCGAAATGCAGGAAGCGGTAGCTCCCGTCGGAGCCCCAGTTGCGGCCGTACAGCGCATCGTCGCCCAGCAGGTTGAGCGCGCCGGCCACCCACTCCCCGCCATCCTCGCACATCACCAGAACGACCCGGTCGGCCATGGACCGGCCCAGCAGGTCGAAGAAACGGCGGTTGAGATAGCCGCCGCCCCATTTGCGGTCGGCGGTGTCCAGATAGAAGCGGTGGAAGGCATCCCAATGCTCCGGCTTCAGGTCGTCGCCGGTCAGGGTGTGCAGCCGCACGCTGCTTTCGGCGACCTCGCGCCGCTCCTTGCGGATCGCCTTGCGCTTGCGGGAGTTCAGCGCCTCCAGGAACTCGTCGAAACTGCCGTAGCCGCGGTTGTGCCAGTGGTACTGCACGCCAAGCCGTTGCAGCCACCCGGCCGTGCCCAGCCGGTCCCAATCGGCCCGCTCCGGGAAGGTGACGTGGGCGGAGGAGACGCCATAGCGCTCCGTCACCTGCTCCAGCGCCGCGACCAGCGCATCGGCGACCGCCTCGGACTGCGGCCCGGGCGCCACCAGCAGCCGCGGACCCGGCACCGGGGTGAAGGGCACCGCCACCTGCAGCTTCGGGTAATAGCTGCCGCCCGCCCGCTCGAAGGCATTGGCCCAGGCATGGTCGAACACATACTCGCCGTAGGAATGGCTTTTCAGATAGGCCGGCACCGCGCCGACCATCCGGCCGGCACCGTCATAGGCGGCGAGATGGCTGGGCTGCCAACCGGACTTGCCGCACGCCGAACCCGAGTCCTCCAGCGCCAGGAGGAAGGCGTGGGAAAGGAACGGGTTGCCGGGACCGGCGCAGGCATCCCAGCCCTGCTGGTCCGCCTCGTCGATCCCGGTCAGAACCTTGACGGTGATGGCATCGTTGCCGTCGGGCATGCATGCGTCTCCTTGAACGATGCCAAGGAGGTAGGCTTCATGCCGCAAGACAGCAAGGCACCGCCGCCGTCCTGACGCCCATCGGGCCGCTGCCGTCAGGCCACCTCGATGATCGCATCGACCTCGACCGCGACGTTGCCGGGGAGCGACGGGGCGCCGACCGCGGCGCGGGCATGCTGGCCGGCCTCGCCGAAGACGTCGCGCATCAACTCGGACGCGCCGTTGATGACCAGCGGATGGTCGTGGAAGTCGGGGCCGGAGTTGACGAAGCCGCCCAGCCGCAGCACGCGGGTGACGCGGTCGAGGTCGCCGCCCAACGCGGCCTTGGCCTGGGCCAGGATGTTCAGCGCGCACAGGCGCGCGGCGTCCTTGCCCTGCTCCACCGTGAAGTCCTGGCCGACCTTGCCGACGAACTTGCGCTCGCCGTTCCAGACCGTCACCTGGCCCGAGATGTAAAGGGTGTTGCCCGAACGGGTGTAGGGCACATAGGCGGCCACCGGGGCGGCGGCCTGCGGCAACTCGATGCCCAGTTCCGCCAGGCGCGCGTCGATCCGACCGGTCATGATGCTTCTCCCTTCCCTGCTTTGGCCCATGAAAGGGCCGTGCGTTCGATGATTGGGACGTGGTTTGGAGCCCGACCATAGCCCTTGCCGGCGGGGCGGTGGGAAGATTCTTGCCGCCCGGCATCCCGGCAGAACCGTCCTTGAGCGGCAAAAGATTCCGGGAAAGTTTTTCGGACGCCCGTCCCGAACCTTTTGGCCCAACCCTGCCCTTTTTGCCGACCTATTTTTATTCCATAGCAAATTCAGTCACTTATGGCACATCGGGGCAGTTGGCACAGCGCTTGAAAGAGTGGTGTCAGGAAAACGCACGTTGCCTCGCCGGTCAAATGACCAGGGGCGGGGACAGCCTCAGAAGGAGACTAGGACCATGGCCGGAAATGTGACCCTGACCGCTTCGATGCGCACCAACCTGCTGCAGCTGCAGAGCACGCAGGCCGGTATCGACAAGAAGCAGAACATCCTGTCGACGGGCAACAAGATCAATTCGGCTCTGGATGGTCCTACCGCTTTCTTCTCGGCCAAGGGCCTGAACCAGCGCGCCGGCGACCTGTCCTCGCTGAAGGACGCGATGGGCCAGTCGATCAGCACCATCCAGGCCGCCGACAAGGGCCTGACCTCGATCGACTCGCTGGTCGACCAGGCCAAGGGCCTGACCACCGCCGCCTACGCGGCGCTGGGCAACGATGCCGCCTCCGTCGCCACCCGCAAGTCGCTCGCCACCCAGTTCAACACGCTGAAGGACCAGATCGACAAGCTGGCTGCCGACAGCGGTTATCAGGGTAAGAACCTGATCAACGGCAACGGCATGAGCATGGACAGCACCAGCGCGTCCCGTGCCGCCGTCAACAGCATGACCGGCGTCGACAACGCCCGCGTCACCAACGTCATCTCGGCCGACACCTACTCGATCCGCGTCAAGGGCGACGGCTCGATCGAGGGCAAGACCGCCGACATTTCCAAGACCGAGAACGCGCACGGCTTCATCGGCCTGAAGCTGTCGGGCACGATGTCCGGCTCGCTGGGCAGCTTCTCCGACGTCCAGATCGAGGTGCGCGGCGCCAACGGCCGTTCCCGCGACTTCATCGTGTCGGACGGCGACGAGAGCCGTACGATCTCCTACTTCGACAACACCCAGACCATCGAAGCGAAGCTGACGACGGCCGCCAAGACCGGTTCGGCCCAGGTGTCGACGGTGAATGTCGGCGGGACGATCGAAGAAGGCGACATCTTCACCATCACGGTGGAAGGCCAGTCCTTCAGCTACACCGCCACGAAGGGCGACGTCGCCATCGGCCAGAACGCTTCGGCCCAGGTGGCCGCCCAGTTGAAGGCCTCGATCAGCACGGCCCTCACCGGTACCGGCCGCCTGGTCGGCAAGGACGTCGCCACCGCAACCGTCACCGCAACCGGCACGATCACCCTCACCGGCAACGCCACGGCCGGCGCGGTGCGCGAAATGACGGTGACGACCAGCGCCACCAACGCGCTGACCAAGAAGATCTCGGAAAGCTTCGCGTCGGGCACCATCGTGTCCTTCACGGTCGACCGCCGCCTGCTGGAAGCGGCCAACAACCAGGGCAACGGCGTCTCGGTCATCGAGAAGAAGGTCGACCTGCAAATCCAGGTCACCAACTCCAACGGCGCCCAGGTCACCCGCGATGCCATGAACGACAAGGGCGACGGCAAGCTGACGGGCGGCGAGCAGTCCTTCAACTTCGACAGCGGCACCGTCCGCATGGAAATCGACGCCAAGACGATCAAGAAGGCGGCTTCGGCCAACTGCTCGGCCAACATCGTCACCAAGCAGATTTCCGACGCCAACACGTCGAACGACATCACGGTCCAGCTGAACGAGCGCAACACGAACGCGATCACGGTGACCGCGGTCAACCTGTCGACCAGCGGCCAGGGCCTGCAGCTGGACGGCGCGCAGAACAGCTGGATGGACCGTTCCGACATCGACAAGGCGGTCGCCGGCCTGGATCACGCCAAGGCGACGATCCGCTCCGCTTCGCAGAACCTGTCGACCAACCTGAACATCATCACGACCCGCGAGAGCTTCACCAAGGAGTTCAGCGACGTGCTGACGGAAGGCGCCAGCAAGCTGACGCTGGCCGACCAGAACGAGGAAGGCGCCAGCCTGCTGATGCTGCAGACCCGCCAGCAGCTGGGCACCATCGCCCTCTCGCTCGCCAACCAGTCGCAGCAGTCGATCCTGCGTCTGTTCTGATCCGCGACAGCGATCCGAAACACGGAAAGGGGCGCCCCCACCAGGGCGCCCCTTTCCGATTCCGGGCTTTCCAACTCCGGCAGGCGCCGGTCACCGCGGGCGCAGGCTTTCCGCGATCAGCGCACGGGCGTCGGCCGCCAGCGCAGCGCGGCCCTGGCCCCGCGTGTACATCATGTGGCCGCCGGGATGCACCGTCACCGCCACCCGGCCGCGTTCGCCCTCCGGCAGTTCCAGCCTCGACGCCACCCAGCGCGAGGCCATGTAGGGCGTGATCAGGTCGGTGCGGCCATGGACGATCAGCACCCGCAGCGCCGGCTGAAGGGTCAGTGCCGTTTGCAGCGCATCCACCGCGCTCGGCACCGACATGCGCGGCCACTCCCAGTTCCGGTTCACCCGGTCGCTGAGCAGCCGGTAGGGCTGCTCCGTCCGCACCGCCAGCGCATCGTGGGCATAGGCGGCGAAGGCGGTGCTATAGGTCGGCACCGTGCCCTTCAGGAAGGGATCGAATGGCACCCGCGGCGCACCCGGATCGGGATCCGGAGCGGTGAAGGTGCCGTCATAGATGCTGAGAATGCGGCCGCGATCGCGCAGCAGCTCACGGGTGAAGACACCCATCGGCACGCGCCCGCGCTGGCGCCGCACCGTCTCCACCGGCAGGCCGGTGATGCGCGCCACCTCGGCGAAGACGTCCCGAGCGTCATCGAGCCGTCCGTAGTCGAGACCGGCCAGCCCGGTGAGATAGGGGCCGAGCGCAAAGCGCTCCGCCGCCTCCGCCGCCTGTTCGGGGGTGCCGGAGGTGCGGCCGAGCGCGGCGGCGGAGGCCGCCATCGACGGTAGCTTCCAGGCCGGGCCGAGGATGCCGTCCTCGTCGATGGCGGCGAAATCGACGACGGGGGAAACCAGGATCAGCCCGTTCACCGCAAGCCCGACCTGATCGATCAGCTCGTCCGCCATCTTCGCGATGCGGAAGCCGCCGTAGCTCTCCCCCGCCAGGAAGGTCGGCGACGACCAGCGGCCATTCCGGGTCAGCCAGAGCCGGACGATCTCGGCCATCGACCGCGCATCGCCGTCCACCGACCAGAAGCGCTTTTCCGTCTCGTCGGGCTTCACCGCGCGGCTGTATCCGGTGCCGACCGGATCGATGAAGACCAGATCGGTGAAGGCCAGCCAGCTGTCGGGATTGTCGACCAGTGGGGCCGGCGGCGGCGGCAGAGCCCCGTCGGGACCGAAGGCGACGACCTTCGGACCGGCGGCGCCCAGATGCATATAGGCCGACGCCGCCCCCGGCCCGCCGTTGAAGACGAAGGTGACCGGGCGCGGACCGGCGGCCGGCGTCTTGGAATCGGCGGTGTAGGTCACCGTGAAGATGCGCGCCGCCAGTTCCTCCTTGGCGCCGTCGCGCAGCGGCAGGAACTCCGCCGTCGCGGTATAGGCCAACGCGCCGTCCGGCAGCGGCAGGCTGTGGCTGGTCACGCTGCGCTGCGAATCGACCCCCCGGAGGTCATCCGCTTTGGAATCGTCGGCCTTTGCGGTTTCGGATTTGGCCCCTTCTGACTTGGTCCCTTCTGACTTGGTCCCTTCTGACTTGGCAGCCGCCGATCCGGCGCGCTCAGACCGGTCCTGCCGGGCGCCCCCATCCGCATCGGCGGCGGACGCTGGCGCCAGCGGCGCAAGCAGCAGGACCGGGAGCAAGGCTGTCGCCAGCAGACGTGACAGGCTGCGGCTGCGGCGGGACGTGGACAGGGGCTGCATCGGCAAATCCAAGGCGGTTTTCCGGATCGGTCTCCGGCCCTCGCATATTGCGGCGGTGCCTTCGATCCGCAACCCGCACATCGTCCCGCAGGGTTGCGCGGGCTGCCTTGCCGGACCGACGGAAAAGCGCATCTTCAGTAACCCAAAAAGTAACACCTTTGGGATAAAGTCCGCTTATTGCCCATGCGGGCTAACTTCGACGGGATGCGCCGACATGTTTCCTCCACGGCATGCCACGATCCGCACACGTTTGTTTCTCGGCTTCGGCGTGGTTCTTGTCCTTCTGATCAGCCTGACCGTCATCGGAGTCCGCGAGGTGCGGAAGATCGACGCCGACCTCACCCGGATCAACGAGGTCAACAGCGTCAAGCAGCGCTATGCGATCAACTTCCGCGGCAGCGTCCACGACCGGGCCATCGCCCTGCGCGACGTGGTGTTGACCACCGACCCGGCGACCCTGTCGCTGGTGCTGGCCGACATCGACCGGCTGGCCGCCTATTACGAGGAGTCCGCCAAGCCGCTCGACGCCATGTTCGCCGGCATGGCCGACATCGAGCCTGAGGAACGGCAGCTGCTGGCCGGCATTAAGGAGATCGAGGCGAAGAGCCTGCCGGCGATCAAGACGGTCATCGCCGCCCGCAAGGCGAACGACATGGCCGCCGCGCAAAAGGGGCTGATGCAGGACGCTCGTCCGGCCTTCACCGAATGGCTGAAGCGCATCAACGCCTTCATCGACCTGCAGGAGCACAAGAACCAGACCATCGCCGCGCGTGCGCGCGACGTCGCCAAGGGCTTCCAGACGCTGATGCTGTCGCTGTGCGGCGCCGCCCTGCTGATGGCCGGCGCCTTCGGCCTGTGGACGGTGGCCGCCCTGCGCCCGCTGCGCCGCCTGACCAACGCCATGCTGACGCTGGCGCGCGGCGATCTGACCGTCACCGTCCCGGCCTCGGACTCCAAGGACGAGATCGGGCAGATCACCGGTGCGGTCGAGGTGTTCAAGGCCAACGCGGTGGAGGCCGACGCCTTCCGCCGCCGTCAGGCCGAGGCCGAGCATGCCGCCGAGGAACGCAAGCGGGCCGAGATGGCCGCGCTGGCCGACCGGTTCGAGAACGAGGTGAAGGGCGTGGTCGACAGCGTCGCCTCCTCCTCCACCGAGGTGCGGGCACTGGCGAAGTCGCTGGCGACCACCGCCGACCATACCGAGACCCAGGCGACCACCGTCGCCGCCGCGTCGGAGCAGGCATCGGTCAACGTCCAGACCGTGGCAGCCGCCGCGGAGGAACTGGCCGCCTCCATCTCGGAGATCGGCCGCCAGATCGGCGAAAGCAGCCGCAAGGCCAAGCAGGCCGCCGATCAGGCCGATGGTACCAACCGCATCGTCGACGGCCTGTCGTCCAAGGCCAACCAGATCGGCGACGTGGTGAACCTCATCAACTCCATCGCCGGGCAGACCAACCTGCTGGCGCTGAACGCCACCATCGAGGCGGCACGGGCGGGAGAGGCGGGCAAGGGCTTCGCCGTCGTCGCCAGCGAGGTGAAGAGCCTCGCCAACCAGACCGCCAAGGCGACCGGCGACATTTCGCAGCAGATCGCCGAGATCCAGACGGCCACCGCCGACGCGGTGGGGGCGATCCAGAGCATCGCCGCCACCATCGGCGAGGTGAACGTCATCGTCGGCACCATCGCCCAGGCGGTCGACGGACAGAACGCCGCCACCATGGAGATCGCCCGCAACGTCCAGCAGGCGGCAGCCGGCACCAACGAGGTCTCGTCCTCGATCGGCGGCGTGCTCCAGGCGGCCTCCGAAACCGGCAGCGGCGCATCGCGCCTGCTCTCCTCGTCCGGGGAACTGTCGAAGCAGGCGGAGCTGCTGCACACCCAGGTGGACCGTTTCCTGGGCAGCGTGCGCGGCAAGGTCTGACGAAATGCGCGAACGGCCGGGCGTTCGCGCAACATCCCGAAAATTCCTATAGGAATCAGCATATAAAATTGCCTATCCTGCACGGATGATGCGTCAATCCCATTTCGCGCACCAATGAAGGGTTGTGCAGATGTCCGTCCTGACCCTGTCCCGGAAAATGTCCCTGCTGCCTTTGTCCTTCGCTCTGGCCTTGCTGGTCGTGGGGAGCGTCGCGGTCTCGGCGCTCTCCTCCGTCGATGGTGCAAACCGTCAGGTTCTGATCACGGGGGAAGCCCTGTCGAATCATCAGGCGGGCGACATGATGCACGACGCCCTGCGTGCCGACGTGCTTGCCGCTCTTCTGACCGGCCCGGACGGAGCGGAAGCGGAGCGGGACGAGGTCCGAAAGGATCTCAAGGAACATGCCGACACGTTTCGCGAGGCGTTGAACGCCAACCGGCACCTCGTCCTGAGTCCCGCAATCGTCAGGGGGCTGGATGAACTGCTGCCCGAGATGGAGGAATACATCCGGGCGGCGGAGGGGCTGATCGAGGTGGCCCTGCGCGACAGGGCAAAGGCGAAGGACGGACTTGCCGGCTTTCTGGAGCGTTTCCATAGGCTGGAGGAGCGCAACGAAGCCCTGTCCACCCTGATCCGGGCGGAAAACCAGGCGAGCGACGGCAATTCGGCCACCATCACGACCTACGCCTATGTGCTGATCGGCGTGGTGACCGCACTGGCCATCGGCGGATCGGCCCTGATGGCGCTGGTGATCGGCCGCTCGATCATCCGGCCGCTCGACCGCGCCGCGGACGGAATCGCCGAGATCGGGCGCGGACGACGCAATATTGCATTGAAGTATCCGGTGGATGATGCCATCGGCCGGGTGACCGCGGCCGTTATGCTGATGCAGAGCCAGGCGAGCGATCTCGACCGCCGCCGGGCCGAGGAGGAGACGCGGCGGGACGAGGAGCAGCGCAAACTTGCCGCCCTGAACGACGCCACGGAACGCTTCACCCATCAGACCGAGATCATCCTGAGCGGGCTGGGCACCACCAGCGAACAGCTTCAATCCACCGCCGGCACGATGTCCGAGGACGCAGGCCGGGCGGCGGACGAGGTCGGTCATGTGCGCGGACATGCGGACACCGCGAGCCGCATCGTGGGCGACGCCGCCGCCGGCGCCGATGGGTTGGGAGCCCTCATCGACGAGGTGGGCCGCCACAGCGGGAAGGCCGCGCGGATGACCGCCGACGCCGTCCAGCGGACCGACGAAGCCGCGAGCCGCATCCGCGAACTGGCCGAGGCGTCGCGACGCATCGGGGAGGTTGTCGGCCTGATCAATTCGATTGCCAGCCAGACCAACCTGCTGGCGCTGAACGCCACCATCGAGGCGGCGCGTGCCGGAGAGGCCGGCAAGGGCTTCGCCGTGGTCGCCAGCGAGGTCAAGAGCCTGGCGGGCCAGACCGCGCGTGCTACCGATGACATCCAAAGCCAGATCGCCGGCATCCAGACCATCGTGGACGAAGCGGTCCATGCCATGGATGGGGTTTCCCGGACGGTGGATGCGGCCCGGGACAGCGGGGCGGCCATCGCGGATGCGGTGTCGCGGCAATCGGACGCGGCGGAGGGGATCCTGCGGGCGATGAAGGACGGGTCAGGCGCGGTGACGGCGATGTCCGGCATGCTGGGCGGCGTCCACGACGTCATTGTGCGGACCGACCGCACCGCCGGCGAACTGGCCGGGGCCGCGGCCAAGCTGCGCCGGGAGATGCAGCAGCTGCGGGCGGATGTCGACAGCTACACCCGCACCGTGCGGACAGCCTGACGGCGGACGCCCGCCTGCTACCGGAATGAGCGAGGATGGGTGGTCGGGAATTGCGAATCGCGCCCTCCCCCGCTACACAATGGGCATCCGCGCGATGCCATCCCGTTTTCCGGAGCCCTTCTTCCATGTCGACCCTGCCCGATCAGGCCACCATCGCCGCCACCGCGGCCAAGATCCTGCTGGAGATCAAGGCGCTGCACTTCAACGCCGAGACGCCCTTCATCTTCACCTCGGGTTGGGCCAGCCCGGTCTACACCGACTGCCGCCGCATCGTCTCCTTCCCGCGCGCCCGCAAGGCGCTGATGGATTTCGCCGTCGCCACCATCGAGCGCGAGATCGGCTATGAGGCCATCGACGCGGTGGCGGGCGGCGAGACCGCCGGCATCCCCTTCGCCGCCTGGATCGCCGACCGGCTGGAACTGCCGATGCAGTATGTGCGCAAGAAGCCGAAGGGCTTCGGCCGCAACGCCCAGATCGAGGGTCTGCTGACCGAGGGCCAGCGCGTCCTGCTAGTCGAGGATCTGGCGACCGACGGCAAGAGCAAGGAGAACTTCGTCACCGCGCTGCGCAACGGCGGCGCCCAGGTGACCGACACCTTCGTGATCTTCCACTACGGCATCTTCCCGCAGTCGAAGGTCAATATGGACGCCATCGGTGTGCGCCTGCACGCGCTGTGCACCTGGTGGGACGTGCTGAAGGTCGCCCGCGACAACCGCTATTTCGACGAGAACACCCTGTCGGAAGTCGAGAAGTTCCTGAACGACCCGGTCGGCTGGTCGTCGGCCCACGGCGGCAAGTCGAGCATGTGACGATATCGGGGGGGGGGCGGTGGAGCCGCCGCCCCCCCCGCGGATGTCAGGCGGATGTCAGGCGTGGGTGCCGTCCGCCGCCGCCTGTTCCGGCGTTGGGACATGGGCGAAGCGGACCCGGACGACCTCCCAACGGTCCTGCGCACCCTCGACGCACCCATCGCACGGCCTGCGGTCCAGCACCTCGAAGGACAGCGAGGACAAGCCGTCGCCGGCCGGGATCTTGCCGGAAGACCAAAGCCCCTGAAGCACGCGGCGGTTCACCAGGGAAATGGGGGATGGCGCCGCGTCCGGCGTGAAGCCGTCGTTGACATGGTCGAGCGGCTGGAAACGCCCCTTGCGCCGGCCGGTGGGGATGCGGCGCGCCCGAATGCGCAGTGAAAAGTCGAAATCCTCGTATCCCCAGCCCCAAAAGAGGTTGGAATAGCCGTCGATCTGCCGCATCGCCGCGTTCGGCATCAACAACGCGCCGCCCATCGTGCTTTCGAGGTTGGTCGTCACCGTGCGGTCCGAGCGTCCCGGCGCCACCGGGCGCTGCTCCGCCCCGTACCATAGGATCGGGGTGGGACAGTCGGCCCAGGAGTAATCGGCATCGACCGGCAGATAATCGATGTCGTGCAGGCAGACATAGTCGCTCCGCCCTTCGCCCAGCAGGAAGCCGGCATTCTTCAGCGCCCCACGGTTGAAGGGAAGCCCGGCCTCCTGTTCCAGGAAGGTGACGCGATAATCGATCGGCTGCGCCAGACGGTCGAAATACGCGCTCACCCAGGGAACGAACTGCCGGAGATGGTCTTCGCGATCCCGGTAGGGGACGACGATGTGCAGCCGCGCTGCTGTGCTCTCGCCGGTGGTCATGCGTTCTCCCCTCTTCCCTCCATGGCGGATGCCGGACCGCCGGCGTCCTCGGCCGTGACGGCGATCGGGCGCGGCGCCCCGCCGGCCCGGTGAATGTCCCACATCGCCCGGTAGGCCGCCTCCAGATGCCGGGTGAAGCGCGGCGTGTCGAACAGCGGGCAGACCGGCCGGTTGAGTGCCAGCCGCTGCCGCAGGTCGCGGAGCCGTCCGGGCGACCGGGCGAGCGCCACCGCCTTCGCCTCGTAGGCCTCCTGCCCGTCGACGATCAGTTCGGGCAATCCGCCCGCCCGCAGCAGGCTGGCCGCCACGCGCCCGGCGAAGGTCGTCCCGCGCCGGGTCAGCACCGGCAGGCCCGCCCACAGCGCGTCGCTGGCCGTCGTGTGGGCGTTGTAGGGAAGCGTGTCGAGGAACAAGTCGGCCAGCCGGTGCCGCGCCAGATGCTCCGCGTGCGGCAGGGGTTGGGCGAAGACGAGCCGGCGGGGATCGAGACCGCGGGCCTCGCCCTCGCGGCGCAGGTTGACCGCCACCTGGGGATCGCCAGCATAGAGCCACAGCACGCTGCCCGGCACCGCCGCCAGGATGCGCGCCCAGCCGTCGAACAAGGCGGGCGTCAGCTTGTAGGCGCTGTTGAAGCAACAGAAGACGAAACCGTCCTCGGGCAACCTGCAGTCCCTGCGTGTCGGCGTGGCCTCGGCGATGGCGCGCCGGCGGTCGTTGGGCTGATAGCAATCCGGCAGCCGCACCACCCGCTCGCTGAAGAATCCGTCCTCGCCCGGCGCGATCACCGTGGGATCGGCGACGATGTAGTCGACATAGCCCGCCCCCAGCGTTCCGGGATAGCCCAGCCAATTGACCTGCACCGGGGCGGGACGGGCCGCCAGGATCGAGGTGCGCGAGAAGGAGGTGAAGCCGGTCAGATCGACCAGGATGTCGATGCCGTCCGCCGCGATTGTCCGCGCCGCATCGGCGTCGGTGTGGCGGCGCAGGTCGACGAAGCGCTCGATCCCGCGTTGGAACCGCTGGCGCAGCGCGCTGCCGTCGTCGAAGCCGGTCGAATAGGCGGTAACGGCGAAGCGGGACCGATCATGGGTTTCCAGCGCATCGACCATCAGGTGGCCCATGGCATGCTCACGGAAATCCGACGACAGATAGCCGACCCGCAACCGCCCATCGTCTGCGGCCGCCACCGGCCGGGTGACGGTCCCGGCGCCGCGGGCCTTCGCCGCTGCCCAGCGGGCTGCGGCGAATTGCTGGTCGGCGAGGGTCGAGGCGCAGGACAGGACATCGAAGGGCGACACCCCCTCCGCCCCGGCGCGCACCTGCCGGAGAAGCTCCGCCTCCAGCCCGTCCAGATCGCGCCAGTCGCACAGAAGCCTCTGCTGATGCACGAGTTGGCCGAGGGCTGCGGCATGGCCGGGAACCAGCCGGAGGACCCGCCGGCAGGCGTCCACCGACTGCGTGCTCCAGCCGGCCATCGCGGCGGCCATCGCCAGATCGGCCTGGGCACCCGGCTCGCCGGGGGCCAGCGCCACCGCCTTGCGCAGAACGGCCACCGCGGCATCGGGGCGGACGCCCTCGGCCAGCACACTGCCCAGCCGCCGCCAGGCCTCGCCGTTCGCCGGGTGCCTGGCAAGCAGGGCCCGCAGGACCGCCAGCGCCCCGTCCGCTTCGCGCAGCCCCGACAGAGCCTGGGCCAGATTGATCTCGGCCACCGGAAAGTCCGGTTGCAGTTCCAGCGCCGCACGGTATTCGGCCACCGCTTCGCGCCAGCGTCCGAGTTCCTGCAAGGCGCTGGCGAGATTGTTGCGCGCCGCCGGGTTCAAAGGCTCCAGCCGAGCCGCGGCCGACGTGGCGCGCCATGCCTCCTCCAGGCGCCGCGCAGCACCGGCGGCATTGCCCAGGGCCAGCCAGTTGCGGGCACTCCCCGGATCGAGCGCGACCGCAAGACGGCCGGCGGCGAGCGCCTCCGCCGGGCGACCGCCGGCATCGAACAGACCGCTCAGATTGTGCCAGCAGTCGGCATCCTGCGGCGCAAGGCCGAGCGCCTTGCGGAAGGCGGCTTCCGCCTCGGCCCCCTGTCCGATGGCATGGAGGGCCACGCCCAGCTTGGACCAGGACGGCGCGTCGGCGGGATCGATCCGCGCCGCCTCGCGATGAGCGGCGGCGGCCTCCGCGAACCGGCCGAGGTCCTGAAGGGCGACGCCGAGGTTGTTGTGGACCTCTCCCAGATGGGAAAAGGTCGCCAGCACCTTGCGGTAATGGGGCTCGGCATCCTGCGGGCGCCCCTGCCGGTGCAGGGCCATCGCCAGACCGTAATGGGCGTCGGCCGATGCGGGGGCAACCCGCAGAGCGGCGCCATAGACCGTCGCCGCCGCATCCCAGCGGGCCATGCCGGCCATCGCCGCTCCGAAATCGAGATAGACCTCCAGGTCCTTGGCGATGGCCAGCGACTTCTGGAACAGGACCACCGCGTCGCCCGGGTTGCCCAGCCGCAACTCCACCACCCCCAGCCGGTGCAGGGCCGCCGGATTCTGCGGCTCGGCCCGCAGGGCGTCGAGGTAGCGGGCCCTGGCCTCCTCCAGCCTGCCGGCGTTTTCCGCCGCCACGGCACGGGCAAAACTGGTCATGCGCTGCTGCCGATCGCCGCTGGCGGTTGAAGGGAATGTACCGGGCTTCTCTCTGCCACAACCGGCCCTAGTCGCGCCAGCGCGTGTGTTCCATGATGCGGGGAATCCCGGCCGGACGGCTCCCGTCCCCCCATTGCGAGATGTCGGGAATGGTTGTCACGCGATGGCGGCGGCCGAGCAGGCTGAGGATGCTCTGGTCGTGGCGATGGTCGCGGAACTCCGGATAGTTCGGCAGGCCGCATTCGTTGGGCGCGTCGGTGATCAGCCGGGCATCCTGGGAAAGCCGCAGCCATTGCGCGACGAAGTCCATGGTTTCAGGCCCGCGTTCGCACAGGATGAAGCTGCCCATGATCTGCGGCGCCTCGACGACATCGGGCCGGTCCAGCCCCATGTAATGGAAACAGTCGCGCTTGGTCCAGACGCCGTTGCGGTGAGACTCTTCCAGCGTGAACAGCAGGATCGGCAGATCGCGCCGCTGCCGGCAAATCTCGATCAGCGGATCGACGCTGTGGACGAAATGGGCGCCGCTGTCGCTGTAGAACAGGATGTCGCCGTCCTTCAGAGTCTCGCGCAGCAGCCGGTCGATGAAGTAAGGCTTCCACAGCCAATAGCCGGCCCCGCGCGGCTGGTCCAGCACATGCCGGTTCCGCGATGCGAAAGCGGCATCGATGCGCTGGCGCCCCATCATTGCGACACCGTCGAAGCCGCCGGTCTCCATGCCGGTCTTGCCATTGTATTTCTGCGCCGTCGTGAAGGCACCGTCGGCATAATTCAACAACACCCGCCTCATCGCTCCACCTCCCCCACAGTCAAAGCCACAGTCAAAGACGGCTTTCGATCCATTCCGCCAGACGGTAGGCATCGAAGTGGAAATCCTCCGTGCCGAGGAAGGGCGGCGTGCTGCGATAGCGGCGGTAGGCGCCGTAATCGTCGTCGACGGCCAGGATGGCGTCGATGGCCTCCTCGTCGGAGGAGTATCGCGACACGTCGATGAAGCTGCCGGCCGCGACATCGCGCAGGACGCCGGGATCGCCCCAATAGAGCGGCACCGCACCGGCCTGGAAAACGTCCAGGATCTTCTCAGTCAGATAGCCGGGATGGCTTGCGTTTTCGAAGGCGAAGGCAAAGCGGTAGCGGGAGAACACCCGGATTTTCGGCAGCCAGCCCATCTTCACCACGCTGCCGGTGTTGTTCAGCAGCCAGCCCACCGACTCAACATGGCGCCGGGCGCTGAGCATGTGGAAGAAGTCGTTGCGGCGGGCGCAGTTGGGGTTCTTGTAGAGGAAGGCGCAGAATTTCCGCTCTGCGGCCTCCTCCCGCGACGGCGGCACGGGCGGCAGGACGGAATGGCAGAAATACGGCGCCGCCCCTTCGCGCAGATGGTCGTAGGCATGCATGACGTAGAGCGGAAGGCGGAAATGCCGGGGGTCGTCGATGCGGTCGAAAGACACCGACATATCGACACTGTCGAGCGGCGGCCGCACATTCTCACCGGTGAAGAACATGGACCGGGCCGTCCGCGCTTCCCGGTGACGGGTGCCGAACACGGAGATGATGGCAAGGTCGCTGTCGTTCTCGACCACCGACACCTCGAAGCGGGCGGACAGGATGTCCACGAAGAGGTTCGCGGACGGATCGAACTCCGGCCAGAAATCGAAGAAGGCAACCTTCAGGTGCGGCTTCGCCCCGCGCCGGCCACCGTCCGGTCCCTGCAGAAGGAAGCGGTCCAGAACCGCTGGATCCCTGTTGGGGGTGTCGAGGAACTCCGACAGGAAGACGCTGGTCCGCTGGTCGATCATGCCCGCCGATGCCCTTGCGCGTGCCGCATGCCCGGAACCGCCGTTCAGGTACTTCCCTGCCCCTTCGTCCGCGGCGCGAACACCCTAAGATTTACCACCACCCCGTGACCAGCGGTATTTTCGGACCCTGCCGTGCACCGGCGGGACATGGGCCGTCCTAATGGGCCGTCCTGGACCGCACCGCACACGCCGCCAATATTCCGCACCTCGCTTGTGGATATGGTCAGGCATTGCCTGGCTGACTGCCGCCGTCAGCCAGGCAGGTAGCGCCCAATCGTCTTCAGAATGCCGATCGCCGAAGTCTTGACCCGGTCGTCCATACCGAAGGAACGGACCGACGCCGCAACCGTGGCATTGCCATCTTCGGAACCGTCGGTGATCGCGAACAGGCTCCCCCCATCCTGCGCGCCCAGATTGGTCAGGTTGGAGAGCGCTCCATTCCTGATGGCTTTCATCGTTCCGGCCGTAGCCGGGTTCCCGTCCTTCAGGGCTACAAGGGAAAGTTTTCCATCGGGAACCTTCGCTCCGCGATCGAACGCAAGGTCCATGCGTTTCCCGAAGTCGGGATCGCCGACCGCAGTGACGCTCATGCCGAAGAGCCCGGTTCGCGATTGGGCGTCCACCTCCGTATCGTCCTTCAACAGGCCGCTCTGTTTCAGAATGTCAGGGATCGCCGGCTTCTGGAGGCCGTTCTCCTTGGCGAGATTATCCAGCATGGTATTCCCGGCTCCGCTGGTCGTGATGCTGACATTCTCACCCAGCCCGAACGTGCTCCGCGCCAGCGCGCTGAGCTTTTCCATGTAACGGCTGCTTTCTTCGGCGTGGCGCTGCATCGCCGGAACGATCTTGTCCATGTCCTTGACGGCGGCAGCGACACCGGAATTGGCGGCGGGCCCTGCTGCGAAAGCTTCCGCGCTGAGATCGACGCGCAAGGCACGGCTCGCCTGCTCGGAGAGGAACACCGTATCGACGGGGCCGGCGGCACGACCGCCATCGCTCCCATCGGTGTTGATTCCGGTTGAAGGCTTGGTTGCGGGAGAGGTCGGGGCAGCACCGTTCGCCGATCGGGAGATCAGCGCACTATTGACATCGTATCCCCCTTTTCCTGCTTTCAAGACATCCATTTATCCGCCCCCCTGAAAATTCCTCGGATCATTTATTCATAAAATATAATGCGAGTCAATTTCAACAAACAGCACCTCATCACCGCGATAAAGTCAAAAATCATCATTAATGCGCCACAATCCATCCCTTAGAATTCTAATCATTAGAAACATCAGTGATTTATGTATGTTGACTCTCTTTGCCAGATACAGAAATTTTACCTGTCAGCGTCAATGCGCCGGCCAATACATACTGGAGAATGACATGGCGTTTCAAACTCAATTGACCGAAAACAATGACTCCGTCCAAGTGCCGACATCCGGGGCTTATGTTGGCGACTGGAGAGTGTTCGCGCTCGGCGGCAATGATACGGTGATCGGATACACCGGAAACGACACGTTCTACGGCGGCTATGGCAATGATCGATTGAATGGCCTTCAAGGCAACGATGTCCTCTATGGTCAGGAAGACAACGACTGGCTCTGGGGAGATGACGGGAACGACTATCTGGATGGCGGCCCCGGAACGGACCAGCTTTTCGGCGGCAACGGAACCGACACGCTCCTGGGTGGCGGCGCTGCCGCCGGCATGTTCAACGCCGATCTTCTGCAAGGCGGTGCCGGCAATGATGTCTATTACCATGACTTCGCCACCGCCGGCGTCACAGTCATTGACGATGCCAGCGGAAATGAAGTGAACAACGGAGACGTTCTTTGGGCGGTTAACCTGCCGAGCAATCTCAAGATAAGCTTCGGCGCCGATCATTCGACCCTGTACCTCTACCAGGACGGGCAATGGAACGGCAGTGGGATCGACAATGGCATCGTCATCAAGAACGCCTTGAGGAACGACGGAACCGAATATGTCGGTACGATTGAGAACGCCTATTTCAACGGTTCCCAATACTCCAACTGGCTTCCGCTCGTTCACAGCGCCTGGAGCGCAGCGGTCTAAAAATCGGGCCACACCAGTTCAGCACCGACAGGTCGCCAAAAGAATGACCTCCGTCCTTCGGGCCTGACGATCGCCATGCCCGTGAGGATCGAAATCGCGGCGCGGCAGCAATGCCGCGCCGCATCCTTGACCGCACCGCGCACGCCGCTAATATCGCGCGCGATGACCGGCTTTCCGTGGATCCTTGCGCGAGACGCGCGAATTACCGGCCCGGCTCTCTGAGGAGGGCCGGGATCGAGACCTTATGTGTGTCGGGAGGCGGAAATCGCCGCCCGATCGTGACGCCTTCCCCAGGGATCCGATATGACCCGCGATTACAAATCGACCGTCTTCCTGCCCCGCACCGACTTCCCCATGCGCGGCGGCCTGCCGACCAAGGAGCCCGAGCTGCTGAAGCGCTGGGCCGAGATGGACCTGTTCGGCAAGCTGCGCGCCGGCGCCAAGGGCCGCAAGAAGTTCGTGCTGCATGACGGCCCGCCCTACGCCAACGGCAACATCCACATCGGCCATGCCGTCAACAAGATCCTGAAGGACGTCATCGTCCGCTTCCGCCAGATGCAGGGCTTCGACGCCGACTATGTCCCCGGCTGGGACTGCCACGGCCTGCCCATCGAGTGGAAGATCGAGGAGAAGTACCGCAAGGCCGGCAAGAACAAGGATGACGTGCCGCTCATCCAGTTCCGCGCCGAATGCCGCCAGTTCGCCGAGGAGTGGGTCGGCATCCAGGCCGCCGAGTTCCGCCGTCTGGGCGTGGAGGGCGACTGGAAGCAGCCCTACGCCACCATGACCTTCCCGGCCGAGGCGCAGATCGTCCGCGAGATCCACAAGTTCGCGGTCAACGGCGGCCTCTACAAGGGCTTCAAGCCGGTGATGTGGTCGGTGGTCGAGAAGACCGCGCTGGCCGACGCCGAGGTGGAATACCACGACCACACCTCCACCACAGTCTTCGCCCGCTTCCCCGTCTGGGGGTCGTCGGCGCCGGAGGTGGACGAGGCCAGCATCGTCATCTGGACGACCACCCCCTGGACCCTGCCGGGCAACCGCGCCATCGCCTATGGCGACGAGATCGAATACGCGACCTTCAAGGTCACGGCGGTCGCCGAGGGCAGCAAGGCGGTGGTCGGCGAGCGCCTCGTGCTCGCCACCGCGCTGGCCGAGAGTGTGCTGAAGGAGACCGGCATCACCGAGTGGAAGCAACTGCACCGTTTCCCCGGCTCGCGGCTCGCCGGCACCTATTGCCGCCATCCGCTGAACGGCAAGGGCTACGACTTCAAGGTGCCGCTGCTGGCCGGCGACTTCGTGACGACCGATGCCGGTTCGGGCTTCGTCCACATCGCCCCCGGCCATGGCGAGGACGACTTCCGCCTGGGCCAGGCCAACGGCATCGAGGTGCCGCAGACGGTGGGCGAGGACGGGCGCTATTACGCCCACGTCCCGCTGTTCGCCGGGCTGGCCGTCTACACCGACCAGGGCAAGACCGGCCCCGCCAACAAAGCGGTGCTGGAGGCGTTCGAGGAGTGCGGATCGCTGCTGGCCAGCAACCGCATCAAGCACAGCTATCCGCACAGCTGGCGCTCCAAGGCGCCGCTGATCTTCCGCACCACGCCGCAGTGGTTCATCTCGATGGAGACGAACGACCTGCGCAAGGTGGCCTTGCAGGCGATCTCCGACACCCGCTGGGTCCCGTCGCAGGGCGAGAACCGCATCCGTTCGATGATCGAGAGCCGTCCGGACTGGTGCATCAGCCGCCAGCGCGCCTGGGGCGTGCCGATCGCGCTGTTCGTCCGCAAGTCGACCGGCGAGATCCTGCGCGACGAGGCGGTGTTCGCCCGCATCGCCGACATCTTCCAGCAGGAGGGTGCCGACGCCTGGTTCGCCCGCGACCCGCAGGATTTCCTCGGCAACAGCTACTCCGCCGAGGATTTCGAGCAGGTCAAGGACATCGTCGACGTCTGGTTCGAGTCGGGCTCCTCGCACGCCTTCGTGCTGGAGCAGCGGCTGGAGGAGCTGGCCTGGCCGGCCGACCTCTATCTGGAAGGCTCCGACCAGCATCGCGGCTGGTTCCATTCCTCGCTGCTGGAAAGCTGCGGCACCCGCGGCCGGGCGCCCTACAACGCGGTGCTGACCCACGGCTTCGTGCTGGACGAGCAGGGCCGCAAGATGTCCAAGTCGCTGGGCAATGTGGTGGCCCCGCAGGAGGTCTGCGACCAGTATGGCGCCGACATCCTGCGCCTGTGGATCATCAACTCCGACTATTCGGAGGATCTCCGCATCGGCAAGGAGATCATCAAGACCCAGGCCGACCTCTACCGCCGCCTGCGCAACACGCTGCGCTACCTGCTGGGCGCGCTCGCCGACTACACCCCGGCCGAGCGGATCGACGCCGCCGAGATGCCGGAGCTGGAGCGCTGGGTCCTGCACCGCCTGTCGGAGCTGGACACGCTGGTCCGCGAGAAGGTCGAGGCTTACGACTTCCACGCCCTGTTCGTGGCCCTGCACAACTTCTGTGCGGTGGAGCTGTCGGCCTTCTACTTCGACGTCCGCAAGGACAGCCTCTATTGCGATCCGGTCGATTCGGTGCGCCGCCGGTCGGTGCGGACGGTGATGGAGCATCTGTTCTCCAACCTGACCGCCTGGCTGGCTCCGATCCTCTGCTTCACCGCGGAGGAGGCGTGGCTCGCCCGGCCGGAAGGCCTGACGGACGGTGCGGGCTGGACCGACGAGAGCGTGCATCTGCGCGGCTTCCCGGAGGTGCCGGCGGAGTGGCGCAACGACGCGCTGGCATCCAAGTGGGAGGCGGTGCGCACCGTCCGCCGCGTGGTCACCGGCGCCCTGGAGCTGGAGCGCGCCAACAAGACCATCGGCTCGTCCCTCCAGGCCGATCCGACGGTCTTCGTCGACTCCGCGACCAAGGCCCTGCTGGCCGATGTCGATTTCCAGGACGTCTGCATCACCTCGGCCATCGAGGTGACGGACGCCGCGGCGCCGGAGGGGGCCTTCACCCTGGCCGACGTCCCCGGCATCGCCGTCGCCCCGGCTTTGGCCGAAGGCGAGAAATGCGAGCGCTGCTGGAAGGTTCTGGAGGAGGTCGGCACGGTCCACGACCATCCGACGCTCTGCATCCGCTGCTCCGACGCGGTGGCATGAGGCAAGTCGTCACAATCGCGGCTCTATCCCCTCTCCCCCCCGGGGAGAGGGTTAGGGTGAGGGGGATCCGCCTGCCGGATGCTCCTCGCCGCGCATCCTCCTCACCCCGACCCTCTCCCCGGGGGGGAGAGGGAGGATGTGTGGGCACATGAACGCCTTCGTCGCCAA
Organism: Azospirillum melinis; assembly: GCF_013340935.1. GTDB lineage: Bacteria > Pseudomonadota > Alphaproteobacteria > Azospirillales > Azospirillaceae > Azospirillum > Azospirillum melinis. Next base: position 57,210 of record NZ_WHOS01000039.1, read on the forward strand.
CCAATCCCGGTCCTACTGGCTGTTCGGGCTGATCGTCGCCGTACTGGTGGTGGTCCTCGACCAGGGCAGCAAGTGGTGGATCCTCGAGCAGGTCATGCAGCCGGTGCCGCATGTTATCGAGGTGACCCCCTTCTTCAACCTCGTGCTGGTGTGGAACTACGGCGTCAGCTTCGGCACCTTCGCCAGTGGCGGGGCGCTGATGCCCTACATCCTGAGCGCCATCGCGGCGGTGATCGCCGTCTGCCTGGTCTTCTGGCTGCGGCAGGCGGAACGCCGTCTGATCGCCCTGGCGCTGGGCTTCATCATCGGCGGGGCGGTCGGCAACGTGGCCGACCGGATGCTGCACGGGGCGGTGGTCGATTTCCTCGATTTCCATGTCGGCGGCTGGCATTTCTGGGCCTTCAACGTGGCCGACAGCGGAATCAGCGTCGGCGTCGTGCTGCTGCTGATCGACGGACTGTTCGCGGGCCGCGAAAAGTCGTAAGAGTTCCGTCGCCGGTGGCGTTATAACCGCTGGCGAGCACTGACCATGCGGCCTCGACCTTCGGGCCGGGTCGCTACGACGTGACAGACGACGGGATCCTCCGAACGTGACCAGCATCTCCTCCGCCCTCTCCTTTCCCCGGACTCGGCTCCCGCTCATCGGGCTGGCGCTTGCGGCGTTGACGCTCGCCGGCTGCTCGGATGTGCGCCGGTCCATCGGTCTCGACCGCCAGAGCCCCGACGAGTTCTCCGTCGTTTCCCGCGCTCCGCTGACCCTGCCGCCCAGCATGCAGGACCTGCCGAAGCCGCGTCCGGGTGCCGCCCGTCCGCAGGACAGCACCCCGACCCAGATGGCCGCCGGCGCCGTGTTCGGCGGCTCCTCGCGTGGCGCCAAGGCTGCTGCGGCAGGCGCAACGGCGGGCGAGAAGTCGCTGGTCGCCCAGGCTTCGGCCCGCGACGGCATCGACCCGAACATCCGCGCCAAGGTCGATCAGGAAACCACCCAGCTGATCGTCGCCGACAAGAGCTGGATCGATTCGCTCCTGTTCTGGCAGACCCAGCAGCCGCCCGTCTCCGTCGTCGATCCGGCCAAGGAGCAGCAGCGCCTGCGCGAGGCCCAGGCCCAGGGCAAGGCGCTGGACGGGGCTGCCACCCCGACGATCGAGCGCAAGCGCAAGGCGCCTCTGGAAGGCCTGTTCTAAGCCCGGGCCGTTCGTTCGGTCTTGTCCAAGACACGACATCACACCAGTTTCCGGGGGCGCCCTTCCCAGCGAAGGGCGCCCTTTCGATTCGGTCCTCCTGATCCGGGAGCCCTCATGCCCGCCTGCATTCCAGCCCGCCGCCTCGCCGCGGCAGGACTTCTCGCCTTGACGATGACCGTCGCGGCGCCCCTGGCACCGATTCCGCTCGCCCCCCTGCCCGCCCATGCGGCGGAAAAGGGAGTGTTCTTCCCCGAGAGCTTCACCCTGTCCAACGGCATGCAGGTGGTGGTCATCCCGAACCACCGCGTGCCGGTCGTGACCCACATGGTCTGGTACAAGGTGGGCGCCGCCGACGAGGAGCGCGGCCAGTCCGGCATCGCCCATTTCCTCGAACATTTGATGTTCAAGGGGACCGATGCGATCCAGCCCGGCGAGTTCAGCCGGATCATCGCCAAGAACGGCGGGCGCGACAACGCCTTCACCAGCTACGACTATACCGCCTATTATCAGAACGTCGCCCGCGACCGGCTGGAGATGGTGATGCGGATGGAGTCCGACCGCATGGCCAACCTCAAGCTGACCGATACCGTGGTCTATCCCGAACGCGACGTCATCATCGAGGAGCGGCGCCAGCGCATCGAAAACGAGCCGGCCGACCGCATCGGCGAGCAGATCAACGCCACCCTCTTCGTCCACCACCCCTACGGCACCCCGGTGATCGGCTGGCCGCAGGAGATGTCGGCGCTGACGCGGGAGATGGCGGAGCGTTTCTACAAGACGTGGTACACCCCCAACAACGCCATCCTGGTGGTGTCCGGCGACGTCACCGCGGCGGAGCTGAAGCCGCTGGCCGAGCGCTATTACGGCGCCATCGCCGCCCGCCCGGTACCGGAACGCAAGCGGGTAACCGAACCGCCGCTGACCTCCTCCCGTCAGGTGGTCCTGCGTGACGAGGAGGTGCGGCAGCCCTCGGTCCGCCGCATCTGGACCGCCCCGTCCTACCGCCTCGACCAGACCGGCCAGGCCTATGCCTTGCAGGTGCTGGCCGAGATCATGAGCGGCGGCACCACGTCGCGCCTCTACCGCAGCTTGGTGGTGGACCAGAAGCTCGCCACCTCGGCCTGGCTCGGCTACGGGCCGACCGCCTGGGACATGGCGACGCTCAGCGTCGGCGCCAGCCCGGCCGCCGGCGTGCCGATGGACAAGCTCGAATCGGCGCTGTGGGCCGAGGTCGACAAGCTGCTGAAATCCGGCGTGACGGAGGAGGAGGTCGCCACCGCGCGCAAGCGCATGCTGGCCTCGGCGGCCTATGCCCGCGACAGCCTGACCGGACCGGCCCAGACGCTGGGTGCGGCGCTTGCCACCGGCCAGAGCATCGACGACGTGGAGAACTGGCCGGTGCGCATCGACGCCGTCACCGCCGATCAGGTCAATGCTGCCGCCCGCGCCGTGCTGAGCCAGACCAACCACGTCACCGGCCTGCTGCTGCCCCCGACCGGAAAGGACAGTTGAGGATGAGCGTGTTTCACGATGTTTCATCCGCCCGCGGACTTCCCCCCATCCGCTTGGCGGTCGTGGCGTTCTTCCTGACGGCAGCCGCCCTTCTTTCGCCCGCCCAGGCCATGGACATCAAGCGGGTGGTCAGCCCTGGCGGGATCGAGGCGTGGCTGGTCGAGGACCACAAGGTGCCGGTCCTGGCGCTGGAATGGGTCTTCGACGGGGCCGGCGGCACCGACCCCAAGGGCAAGGAAGGGCTGGCGAACATCGCCTCCACCATGCTGGACGAGGGTGCCGGACCGTACGACTCCCAGACCTTCCAGGCGCGCCTGCAGGACAAGGCCATCGCGCTCGGCTTCGAGTCCGGGCGCGACGGCTTCAGTGGCTCGATGCGCACCCTGGCCGACAACCGTGACGAGGCGCTGGAGCTGACCCGGCTCGCCCTGACCGAGCCGCATTTCGCGCCCGAGGCGCTCGACCGCATGCGCGCCTCCGTCATGGCCAGCCTTAGGCGCGATCTCGCCGACCCCAACTATGTCGCGCGGCGCCAGTTCTACGCCACCGCCTTCCCCGACCACCCCTATGGCGGCGAGGGTCGCGGCAGCTTGGAAAGCCTGCCGGCCATCACCCCCGACGACCTGCGCGCCTTCGTGAAGGGGCAGTTCGGCCGCGACCGGCTGGTGGTGGCGGCAACCGGCGACATCTCGCCGGAAGACCTGGGCAAGGCGCTGGACAAGGTGTTCGGCGGGCTGCCGGCCAAGACCGAGGCGAAGCCGATCCCCGACGTGACGATGTCCGGGCTGGGCCAGACCATCCTGCTGCCGCGCCCGACCGCGCAGACGGTGATGCTGATGGGCCAGCCGGGAGTGAAGCGCGACGATCCCGACTGGTACGCCGCCACGGTGATGAACTATGTGCTGGGCGGCGGCGGCTTCGGTTCGCGCCTGATGGAAGAGGTGCGCGAGAAGCGCGGCCTCAGCTATGGCGTCTACAGCTACCTGATCCCGATGGACCATACCGCGCTGGTGATGGCGGGCGGCTCCACCGTCAACGCCAAGGCCGGCCAGGCGCTGGACATCATGCGCCAGGAATGGGCGCGCATGGCCAAGGACGGCCTGACCGACCAGGAGATGGCCGACGCCAAGACCTACCTGACCGGCTCCTTCCCGCTGCAACTCGGCTCGACCCAGGCCATCGCCCGCATCCTGTTGCAGGTGAAGCGCGACAATCTCGGCATCGACTACCTGAACCAGCGCGACCGTTACATCAACGCGGTGAGCCAGGAGGATATCAAGCGGGTAGCCCGGCGCCTGCTCGACCCGGCCAAGCTGCTGACCGTGCTGGTCGGCAAGCCGGAGGGCGTGACGCCGACGCGGACCATCGAAGGCGGAAGCTGAGTGAACCGGGGGTGTCGGCTGACGACACCCCCAGCCTCTCCTCACGCCAAATCCGGCTGGCTCCCCGGAAAGCGCGGATCGCTCGGATCGACCGGGCTGCCCGGCACCTTGCCGGGAATGATCCCGACCTGATCCGGCAGCATCGCATCGTCGCGGTCGCGTTGCTCCTCCCGCTCTTCCAGCGGCGGAGCAACAGGCTTGTCCGTGGCAGGCTTGTCCGACATGCTGTCCTCCTGTCGCAGTTCTGCAAAGACCACAACACCCGACCGCGGTGCCCGGTTGCACCCTGGCCGCCCCGCATAGGCCGATAAGCAGCGCCGACCGCCGCGTTTTGGCCCGTGGCCGCGGCAGGCGGTCGGTGTTAGGCTCCGCACGCCCCGCAGATGGGCCGCGTCAAAGGACCGATGACGTCAAGGAGTCCAAAGCATCATGACCGCGCTGACCCGTTCCCCCGCCTGGGCCGCCCTTGCCCACCACCGCCAGGACATGGCCGGCACGCACATGCGTGACCTGTTCGCCGCCGATCCAGGCCGGTTCAAAGCCTTCTCGATGGAAGCCGCGGGGCTGTTCCTCGACTATTCGAAGAACCGCATCACGCAGGACACGGTCCGCCTGCTGCTCGACCTCGCGCGTCAACAGGATGTCGAGGGGGCGCGTGCCCGCATGTTCGGCGGCGAGCCGATCAACCTCACGGAAAAGCGCGCGGTCCTGCACACCGCCCTGCGCAACCGTTCCGACCGCGCCGTCACCGTCGATGGCCGCGACGTGATGCCGGGCGTGCGTGCGGTGCTGGAGCGGATGGACGCCTTCGCCAACTCGGTGCGCGACGGCGAGTGGCGCGGCTACACCAGCCAGCCGATCACCGACGTGGTGAACATCGGCATCGGCGGTTCCGACCTCGGCCCCGTCATGGCGACGGAGGCGCTGAAGCCCTTCGCCCATGCCCATGTGGCGCTGCATTACGTCTCCAACGTCGACGGCACCCATCTGGCCGAACAGCTGAAATGGCTGGATCCGGAGACCACGCTGTTCGTCATCGCGTCCAAGACCTTCACGACGCAGGAAACGCTGACCAACGCCCATTCCGCCCGCCGCTGGTTCCTGGAGACCGCGCAGGACGAGGCGCATGTCGCCAAGCATTTCGTCGCCGTCTCCACCAACGAGGCGGAGGTGCGCAAGTTCGGCATCGACCCGGCCAACATGTTCGGCTTCTGGGATTGGGTCGGCGGCCGTTATTCGCTGTGGTCGGCCATCGGCCTGCCGATCATGATCGCCATCGGCCCGGAACGCTTCTCCGAGATGCTGGCCGGCGCCCATGCGATGGACGAGCATTTCCAGACTGCGCCGCTCGAGCGCAACATGCCGGTGCTGCTGGCCCTGCTGGGCGTCTGGTACCGCAATTTCTGGGACGCCTCGTCCTACGCGGTGCTGCCCTACGACCAGTATCTGCACCGCTTCCCCGCTTATCTCCAGCAGCTGGACATGGAGAGCAACGGCAAGTCGGTGACCCGCGGCGGCGAGCCGGTGGATTGCCAGACCGGTCCGGTGCTGTTCGGGGAGCCCGGCACCAACGGCCAGCACGCCTTCTACCAGCTGATCCACCAGGGCACTTCGCTGATCCCCTGCGACTTCGTGGCGGCGGCGACCACCCACAACCCGATCGGGGCGGAGGCCGGCGCCCATCACCGCATCCTGCTGTCCAACGTCTTCGCCCAGGCCGAGGCGCTGATGCGCGGCAAGACCGCCGACGAGGTGCGGGCGGAGATGACCAAGGCCGGCAAGCCGGCGGCGGAGGTGGAGGCGCTGGTCCCCCACCGCGTCTTCCCCGGCAACCGCCCGTCCAACACCATCCTGATGCAAAGCCTGACCCCGGCGACGCTGGGCGCCCTGATCGCGCTGTACGAGCACAAGGTCTTCGTCCAGGGCATCGTCTGGGACATCAACAGCTTCGACCAGTGGGGCGTGGAGTTGGGCAAGCAACTGGCCAACACCATCCTGCCGGAGATGGAGGTTGGGCCTGCCGAGGGGGCACATGACAGCTCCACCACCGGGCTGATGGCGTGGTGGCGAGCGCACCAGTGAGGGCAAGTTCGCGTCACGCCCAATAATTGTATGTATACGACCGCTATCGGGCGGAGCAGACTCCCTCCGATAGCGTTCGGAACATTGCGACCTCATTCCGGTTGAAGAGGGAAACGGTCTATGCACCATCCAACTTCAGCGGAGCAGCCACATGTCCACCCGTTTACGCCTCGCCATCCTGATCTACGGCATGATCCAGGGTGTGGTCTTCGGCATCGGCACCGTCCTGGTCCTGGGCATCCCCAGCTTTTCCGAACAGGCGATGACGCTGATGCCGACCGTGGTGATCCTCAGCGTCATCCTTGCCGCTCCCATCGCCTGGTTCATGGCGCCGCGGCTGCGGCTGCGCTTCTGGCAGCAGCGGGAACGTCAACAGGCCCCGCGCCGCGTCACCCTGTCCTGACGGCTCAGCCTGCCGCCTCTTCCGCGACCATGGCGAACAGCCAGTCGCGGAAGGCGCGCATGGTCGGCGTTTCCGGCCGGGATTTCAGCGAGGTCAGCCAATAGGCGCCTTTGCAGACGGTAACGGCGAAGGGCTGCTCGATCAGCCCCACGGCCAGCGGCCGGCGGAACATCGCCACCGGAGCCAATGCCACCCCCGCCCCCTGGATCGCCGCCTCCACCATCAGGGACGAGGAGTCGAAGACCGGCCCCTTGACCGGCGGCATCGCCGACGGCTCCATCCCGGCAGCGGCAAACCAGCCCGGCCATTCGTCGGACCGGTAGGAGCGCAGCAGGGTCTCGCGCCCGACATCGCCGGGTTCGCGCAGTCGCCGGGCGATCTCCGGCGCGCACAGCACCGACAGCGGCGCATCGAACAGATGAACGGCATCGGTGCCGTGCCACGCGCCGTCACCGAAGCGGATGGCGTAGTCCAGCCCCTCCGCCGCGATATCGACGCGGTTGTTGTTTGTGGACAGGCGCAGGTCGACGAAGGGATGCGCCTCGCGGAAGCGCGTCAACCGCGGCAGCAGCCAGCCGACGGCAAAGGTGCCGACGGCGCCGACCGTCAGGACCTCGCGGAACCGCCCGCCCTCGAACTGGTCGAGCAGCCCGCCGATGCGATCGAACGCCTCCTCCAGCGTCGGCAGCAGAGCCCTCCCCTCGTCGGTCAGGGCGAGGCCGCGCGGCAGGCGATGGAACAGGCTGGCGCCCAGCCGCTCCTCCAGCAGCTTGACCTGATGGCTGACGGCAGCCTGGGTCACGCACAGCTCGATGGCCGCGCGGGTGAAGCTGAGATGTCGTGCCGACGCCTCGAAGGCACGCAGGGCGTTCAGCGGCAGATAGGGGCGGACCAAAATTTCCCCCGGACGATGCGTGATGCCGGAGGGCGGTCCCTTATACACATCT
>NZ_WHOS01000003.1 GCF_013340935.1 Azospirillum melinis
GTCTGGCGGCGGCGGGGTCTCGCCGCGCGGCACGCCGCCGCCAGACGCCATCTCCGCCAGATCCTTGACCAGCTTCTGCACGCTGCGCACGCGGGCCTGCGGATCGGGCCATTCGCGGACATAGACCAGCTTGTGGTCGGGCCGCAGCTTCATCAGCGTCAGGTGCTGGGCGATGTAGGTCAGCAGCTTGGCCGGCTCGGCATAGAAATTGTCGTGGAAGGCCAGCACCAGCCCCTTCGGCCCGGCATCGACCCGGTCGATGTTGGCCTGTTTGCACCAGCGCTTGATGGTGACGACGTCGAGCAGGTTCTCCACCTCCTCCGGCAGCTTGCCGAAGCGGTCGATCAGCTCGGCGGCGAAGCCGTCCACCTCCGCCCGGTCGACCAGATCGGCGATGCGGCGGTAGAGCGACAGCCGCACCGTCAGGTCGGGGACGTAGCTTTCCGGGATCAGCACCGGCGTGCCCAGGTTGATCTGCGGCACCCACTCCTGCGCCGCGGCGGCGGCGACGGCCCCCTCCTGCATGGAGGCCCGCGCGTTGGCGACCGCCTCCTCCAGCATCTGCTGGTAAAGCTCGACGCCGACCTCGCGCACCTGCCCCGACTGTTCCTCGCCCAGCAGGTTGCCGGCGCCGCGGATGTCCATGTCGTGGCTGGCGAGCTGGAAGCCGGCACCCAGGCTGTCCAGCGTCTCGATGACGTGCAGGCGCTGCTGGGCGGTGGCGTTCAGCGGCTTATTCGGCGCATAGGTCAGATAGGCGTAGCCGCGCTTCTTCGACCGGCCGACGCGCCCGCGGATCTGGTAGAGCTGGGCCAGCCCGAACAGGTCGGCGCGATGGACGATCAGCGTGTTGGCGTTGGGAATGTCCAGCCCGCTTTCGATGATGTTGGTGGCGAGCAGCACCTCGAACTTGCCCTCGTCGAAGGCGGTCATCACGTCTTCCAGCTCGCTGGCCGCCATCTGGCCATGGGCGGTGACGACCTTGACCTCCGGCACCAGTTCGCGCACCCGCTCGGCCACCTTCGCCAGATCCTCCACGCGCGGGCAGACATAGAAGCTCTGGCCGCCGCGGTAATGCTCACGCAGGATCGCCTCGCGGATCACCACCGGGTCGTAGGGCAGGACGAAGGTCCGCACCGCCAGACGGTCGACCGGCGGGGTGGCGATCAGCGACAGCTCGCGCACGCCGGACAGCGCCATCTGCAGCGTGCGCGGGATCGGCGTGGCGGTCAGCGTCAGCACATGGATGTCGGCGCGCAGCTCCTTCAGCCGCTCCTTCTGCTTCACGCCGAAATGCTGCTCCTCGTCGACGATGACCATGCCGAGCCGCTTGAAGTCGAGGCCCTTGGCGAGCAGGGCATGGGTGCCGACGACGATGTCGGCCGTGCCCTCCGCCAGCTCCTTCTTGACCAGCGTCTGCTCGCGGGCGGTGACCATGCGCGACAGCTGCACCACGCGCACCGGCAGCCCGTTAAAGCGGGTCGAGAAGGTCTTGAAATGCTGGCGGGCCAACAAGGTGGTGGGCACCACGACGGCGACCTGCTTGCCGCTCATCGCCACCATGAAGGCGGCGCGCAACGCCACCTCGGTCTTGCCGAAGCCGACGTCGCCGCAGACCAGCCGGTCCATCGGCCGGCCGCTGCCGAGGTCGGTGAAGATGTCCTCGATGGCCTTCAGCTGGTCGTCGGTCTCGGGGTAGGGGAAGCGGGCGGCGAACTCCTGATAGACGCCTTCCGGGGTCAGCACCGGATCGGCCTTCTTCAGCATGCGCTCCGCCGCGATCTTCAGCAGGGCTTCCGCCATGTCCTTCAGGCGCTTCTTGACCCGCGCCTTGCGGCCCTGCCAGCCGGCGCCGCCCAGCTTGTCGAGCTGGACATGCGCGTCCTCCGAGCCGTAGCGCGACAGCACCTCGATGTTCTCGACCGGGACATAGAGCTTGTCGCCGCCCTCATAGATCAGGCGCAGGCAGTCGTGCGGCGCGCCGGTGACATCCAGCGTCTCCAGCCCATCGTAGCGGCCGATGCCGTGGTCCATGTGGACGACGATGTCGCCCTCATGCAGGGCCGAATGCTCGGCGATGAAGTTGGCGGCCTTGCGCTTCTTCTTCTGCGGGCGGACCAGACGGTCGCCGAGGATGTCCTGCTCGGTGATGACGGCGAGGTCGGCGGAGGTGAAGCCATGCTCCATCCCCAGCACGATGGTGCCGATGATGCCGCGGTCGAAGCGGCGGACATCCTCCATGCTCTCCGCCGGCTCCAGGCCGGGGATGCCGTGGTCGGCCAGCACGTTGGACAGGCGGTCGCGCGACCCGGCGGAATAGCCGGCGATCAGGACGCGGCGCCCGTCGGCGCGCAGCGCCCGGATATGGTCCTTCACCGCGTCGAAGACATTCACGTCGGGACGGTTGCGCTCCTCGGCGAAGTCGTGGCCGCGCTTGCCGCCGGCGTCCACCGTGCCCTTGATGCCGGGGGGCGTCGAGAAGATCTGGAGCTGCGCCACCGCACGTTCGCTCAGCAGCGCGTCCCAGCCGGTGGTGTCGAGGAACATCGAGCCGACCGGCACCGGCTTGTAGACCGGCGAGCCCGCCCGCTTCTCGATGGTCATCATGCTTTCGCGCGAGGCGTGGAAATCCACCACCTGCGCGATGCGGGCGTCGCGCGCCTCGTTGGCCTGATGGTCCAGGCTGACGATGCCGCGCGGCAGATAGTCCAGCACCGTGTCCATGCTCTCGTGGAACAGCGGCAGCCAATGCTCCATCCCGCCATAGCTGCGCCCGGCGGAGATCGCCTCGTAGAGCGGGTCGTCGTCGGTCACCGCACCGAACAGCTCGCGGTAGCCGGAGCGGAAACGGGCGATCCCGGCTTCGTCGAGGAAGACCTCCGACATCGGCTTCAGTTCGACGCTATCCCGCTTGTCGGTGGTGCGCTGGGTCATCGGATCGAAGGCGCGCACGCCCTCCAGCTCGTCGCCGAACAGGTCGAGGCGCAGCGGCTCCTCGGTGCCGGGCGGGAACAGGTCGACAATGCCGCCGCGCACGGCGAATTCGCCGGGCTCCCGCACCGTCTGGGCGCGGGTGTAGCCGTTGCCGGCGAGATAGCGCTGCAGCTTTTCCAGGTCGATCCGGTCGCGCAGTTTGGCCGAGAACACCGCATTCTTGAAAGCGCTGCGCGGCGGCACCTTCTGCACCACGGCGTTGACCGTGGTCAGCACGATCAGCGGCGCCAGACCGTCGCGGTTCGCCGCCGCGTCGCGCCGGGCGATCAGCCGGGTCAGCGTGTCGATGCGCCGGGCGACGATGCCGCCGTTGGGCGACACCCGGTCATAGGGCAGGCAGTCCCAGGCCGGGAAGGTCAGCACCTCCAGCTTCGGCGCGAAGAAGGCCAGCGCCTCCGCCAGCAGAGCGCAGCGCGTGTCGTCCAGCGCCACATGCAGCAGGCCGTAGCCGCCGGCCTTCTGCGCAAGCTCGGCCAGGATGCGGGCGTCATGACCCTCGGGCGCGCCGCCGATCAGGAGACGGCCGGCGCGGCCGGGCTGGAGATCGTAACTGACCAAAGGAGGATGCCTCGGGAATACGGGGGACAGTCTGCGACAGTCGGAAACCTTGACCGGGCTCCGTCAGGAGCCTTGACGTGGTGTGTAACGGAACGCCGTCAACAGGCGCATCACATCGCTGTCATGCTCCGCCGGGACCGGCTCGCGGCCCGACATCCAGTCGTAGAGGTCGGGATCGCCAAGCTCCAGCAGCGCCTCGAAGCGGTCGAGCATGGCGTGGTCGAAATCGCCGACATGGGCGTCGGCAAAGCTTCCCATCAGCAGGTCCATCTCGCGCGTGCCGCGGTGCCAGGAGCGGAAGCGCAGCCGCTTGCGCCGGTTTTCAAGCGATTCGGCCTTTTCGGGAGCCGGTGCCTCGGAAGCCGTGTGGGGGCCGTTTTCGGTCATTGCTGTCCAACGTCGAAAGCCCCCAGCGCCACCAGCGGCGAAGGGGGAACCATTCAGGAACCCCATCCTGCACGGGCCGGCGTGGCGATGCAACATTCGCCACCCTCCCTGACCCGCGCGTCTTGACTGGGCGGGCGGGCTGTCCTATCTGCGGTCTGGCCCGCGGGGACGACCCCGCCGATTGCAGAGGCAAACCGGGTGGGGACGACCCCGCCATTCCAGGACGGAGGTACCGTCATGGCGTGGGTCACGCTGTTCTTCGCCGGTCTTTTCGAAATCGGTTGGGCCGTCGGCCTGAAATACACCGAAGGCTTCACCCGTCTGGTCCCCAGCGTGCTGACCGCTGCGGCCATGCTGGCAAGCATCCTGCTGCTGGGGGCGGCGCTGAAGACCCTGCCGCTCGGCACCGCCTATGCGGTGTGGACGGGAATCGGCACGGTCGGTACCGCGCTGCTCGGCATGATGCTGTTCGGCGAACCCGCCGGCGCGCTGCGTCTGCTGTGCATCGCGGCAATCGTCGGCGGGATCGTCGGGCTGAAAGTCCTGCATGGGTGAGGGGGCTTCCCCCTCACAGCGCCTCCGCCCGGCAGGTCAGCCCCAGCGTTTCCGCGGTGTTGGCCACCGCCGACAGGCAGACCTCCGCCCGCTCCGGCGGGATCGAAACCGAGAAGCGCAGGACATAGCGCTCGCCTGCGCGGTCTGGCAGCGTTTGTGCGTCCAGGCGCACGATGTTGGCGTCGAACTGGGTGAAGATCTCCGACAGGCGGGCGACGAGGCCGGGCTGGTCGCCGCCCGACACCTCGACGCGGTGGGTGACCATGGCCTGCGGTCCCGGCTGGGGATCGAAGGCGAAGGGGGTGACCTTCACCTCGGCGCCGGCCAGGACGGGCAGGGACGACAGGCTGGCCTGGACCTCAGCCACCGTCAGGCCGGCGGGCAGTTCACAGACGGCGGAGAACTCGGCCCCGCTGCCCAGCGAGGCGAAGGTGGCGTCGCGCAGGTTGATGCCCTGCTCGAACAGGTGGCTGGTGATGCCGGACACCAGTCCGACCCGGTCGGGGCAGAAGGTGGAAACCAGGGCCAGCCCAGCGGTCGATTCCGTCGCCATCGCACATCTCCCGTTTTGATCTTGTTCTCGAGGGGCACGGGTTCGGCCGTGCCGTCCGGAAGGGCGATCATCGAAGCGGGGTGCCGGGAACGCCAGCACAAAATGGCATTCAGAAGCCGAACAGGCGGCGGGCCGCGGCGCTGATGGCGTGAAGCTCCGCCGCCAGCGCCGGATCGGCATCGTCGACATAATGCGAGGCGAGCAGGCCGAAATTCAGCTCGTCGGCGCGGTCGAGCCGCTCGGCCCCATCCCGCGCTGCCGCGTCCACATAGTCGAGCTGGCGCTGGATGCTGCTCAGCCAGTTGCTGTCCGGTTCCCGCCGTGCCAGTGCCGCAACCCCGGCCTGGGCCTGGGCGATGCAGCGGCGCAGTTCATCGGTGGAAGCGATGTCGGACATGGCGGGACTCCGGTTTCGACAGGGGTGGCGGGTTACTGTACCGGACCGCCGCTGGTGACGCCGGCCTTCACGCTGTTCGGCACCACGACCTGGGCGCAGCCGCCCGCCGTCTGCACGCTGGTGCCGGGGGTGGTCCAGCTGTCGACGATGGGGGCGGCAACCGACTTCAGCCCCTGGCCGGCGGGCAGGACCGCCTTGTATTCGGCCCGGCCGGCGCCGGAGATGCCGAGGCAGTCGGGCGTCGCCGTCACCACGGGCGAGAAGAAGTTGCCGAAGCGGACGCTGTCATAGCCGCTGCGGACATACTGGTACCAGCCGGTGCCGGCGGCAACGTCGATCACCTCCAGCGGCTTGGAGAAATCGATTCCCTTGGAATCGTCGGCATAACGGGCGGAGGTGAGGTCGGTGGAGGCATAGAAATAGCTCGCCACCACGACGCGGGCGTTCAGCTGATCTGCGCTGGCTCCGGGAGCCTTGGCGGCGGTCACCTGTTCGACGCTCGGAGCGGTCTGGGCATGGCCCGGAAGGGCCGCGGTCAGCACCAGTCCGAAAGCGAGCGTCGCTGCTTTGAAAATGCGCGAAAACGAATGCATTTGTGATCGTCCGATCCGGAAAGTTGAAAAACTCCGGAATGACGATACCGATGCAATCGGCGGCTCCAAGCCCGAAATACGAGAAGGGCCGGACCGCCAAAGCGATCCGGCCCTTCATCGAGGCTCGGAAGATGTCAGAAGCCGCAGCGTCAGGCGGCGGTGCCGCCGACCGTCAGGCCTTCCAGCTTCAGCGTCGGCTGGCCGACGCCGACCGGCACACCCTGGCCGTCCTTGCCGCAGGTGCCGACGCCGGGGTCGAGGCGGCTGTCGTTGCCGATCATCGACACGCGGGTCAGGCTGTCCGGGCCGTTGCCGATCAGGGTGGCGCCCTTCACGGCCGGGCCCAGCTTGCCGTCCTCGATCAGGTAGGCCTCGCTGGCCGAGAAGACGAACTTGCCGTTGGTGATGTCCACCTGGCCGCCGCCGAAATTCTTGGCGTAGATGCCTTTCTTGACCGAGGCGATGATCTCGTCCGGGCTGTGGTTGCCGTTGCGCATCACCGTGTTGGTCATGCGCGGCATCGGGTTGTAGGCGAAGCTCTGGCGCCGGCCGTTGCCGGTCGGGCGCATGCCCATCAGGCGGGCGTTCATGCGGTCCTGCATGAAGCCGACCAGGATGCCGTCCTCGATCAGCGTGGTGCACTGGCCGGGCGTGCCCTCGTCATCGACGCTGATCGAGCCGCGCGAGTTCTCGATGGTGCCGTCATCGACGATGGTGACGCCGGGGGCGGCGATGCGCTGGCCCAGCAGGCCGGAGAAGGCGGAGGTCTTCTTGCGGTTGAAGTCGCCCTCCAGCCCGTGGCCGATGGCCTCGTGCAGCAGGATGCCGGGCCAGCCGCTGCCCAGCACCACCGTCATCTCGCCGGCCGGGGCGGGGACGGAGGACAGGTTGACCAGCGCCTGCCGCAGCGCCTCGTCGACGAAGCCGCGCCAGGTCTCCGGCTGGATGTAATGTTCGTAGGTGACGCGGCCGCCGCCGCCATAGCCGCCGGTCTCCATCCGGTCGCCCTCGGCCACCACGACGGAGACGTTCAGGCGCACCAGCGGGCGCAGGTCGGCGACGCGCACGCCGTCGGCGCGCATGATCTGCACCGCCTGCCATTCGCCGCTGATCGAGCAGCTGACCTGCCGCACCCGCTCGTCCTTGGCGCGGGCATAGGCGTCGATGTCGGCCAGCAGCTTCACCTTCTCTTCGAAGGGGACGAGATGCAGGGGGTTGTCGGGGATGTAGAGCGCGCGGTTGGTGCCGGCCGGCGGCTCGGCCAGCGTGCCGGTGTGGCCGGCCTGCACGGCGCGCACGGTGGCGGCTGCGCGGCGGATCGCCTCTTCCGACAGGTTGCTGGCATGGGCGTAGCCGGTCGCCTCGCCGGCGATGGCGCGCAGGCCGAAGCCCTGGGTGGTGTCGAAGCTGGCGGATTTCAGCTTCCCATCGTCCCAGCCCAGCGATTCGCTCTGGGCGTATTCGAGGTAGAGCTCCCCATCGTCGGCACTGTGCAGGGCGTCCTGCACGACGCCTTCCACGCGGGCGCGGTCCATGCCGGCGCGGTTGAAGAAGAGATCGTCGGTGACGGCAAGCGCGCTCATGAAAACTCCGAACCTGTGATGGGGCGGAACCCGGCCTGCCCGGCCCGAGGGGAGTAGCGGCCTTGTTCCATGGTAGGACACAGTGTCATAGCGGGCGATCTCGCGCCGCACCGTACGATGTGTTCTAACGGACAGACTATAGTGTGGCGACGCTGGCGCGATCCGGCAAGTTCGCCGATGCCCGATTGTGTAAGCTGACGGCGGGCGGGCACGGGACGGCCAGGGGACGGCCAAGCGGGGGCAGGATGGCGGAGGGGATCATGACCGACGGTGCGGCGCGGACGACAGCCGATACCCTGAACCGAGCCGGCCTGACCGGAGCCGGTGCCGGAGGCGGCTCCCCCATTGCCGGGCTGCGCCCGCTGCGCGACCATCCGCTGCGCCAGACGCTCACCAACGAGGTGCATGCCCGTCCGCCGGAGGCGCTGGCCGCACCGGTGCGCGCCACCATGCTGGCGATGCTGTCGGGCGAAGGGGCGGCGGAGGCCGACCGCCGGCATCTGGAGGCGCTGTGCGACTGGGCCGGCGTCGTCCGTCCGCCGCAGGGCGCCACCCACCACAGCGCCTCCTTCGGCAGCTTCCACCTGAAGTGGGAGCGGCACACCGAATTCTCGACCTGGACCGTCTTCCGCCCCAGCGCCATGCCGGCCGGCTCCGTCGTCGATCCCTTCGTGGATCCGGCGCTGCACGCCCTGCCGCGCGACTGGCTGGCCGGACTGCCGGGCGAACTGCTGGTCGGCATCCATGTCGCGGTGCTCGATCCCGACACGCCCGAACCCTCGGCCAACATGATGGCGGCAATGTTCGGCTCGGAAAGCTATGTCGGATCGCGAATCGCCGGGCGGTCGGCCACCGCCTGGACCGACTTCCGCATCCATGGCGACGGCTTCTCCCGCATGCTGGTCGCCGACCATTCGATGACGCCGCGCCAGACCGGCCGCGTCGTCCAGCGCCTGCTGGAAATCGAGACCTACCGGGTGCTGGCCCTGCTGGCCCTGCCGATGGCGCGCGGCGTGCTGCCGCGGATCGGCCCGATCGAGGCCGGGCTGGCCGAGGTCACCGCCCGCATCGCCAGCCTGCGCGGCCTGCAGGACGAGCGCGACCTGCTGGACCGTCTGACCCTGCTGGCGGCGCAGACCGAGCAGATCGCCGCCGAGACCGCCTACCGATTCGGCGCCGCCCGTGCCTATCACGAGCTGGTGGAGCGGCGAATCGAGGAACTGCGCGAGATCCGGATCGAAGGGTTGCAGACCGTCCAGGAGTTCATGGACCGCCGCCTGACCCCGGCGATCCGCACCTGCGAGGCGGTGGAGGAGCGGCTCGATTCGCTGTCGCAGCGCGTCGCGCGGGCCAGCACGCTGCTGCGCACCCGCGTGGAGATCGCGGTGGAGGGGCAGAATGCCGAGCTGCTCCAGTCGATGGACCGCCGCGCGCAGTTGCAGCTTCGCCTTCAGGAGACGGTCGAGGGGCTGTCGGTGGTGGCGATCAGCTATTACCTCGTCGGCATCGTCGGTTATGCGGCGAAGGGCTTGAAAGGCTTCGGCCTCAAGATCGACCCCGACATGCTGGTGGGGCTGATGATCCCCATCGTCATCGCCTTCGTCTGGTCGGGCGTGCGGCGGATTCGCAAGGTGCTGGTCGGCGGGCATTGACCGGCGCGGTTGCCGCCTGTCCGATCCGTTGACGGTGCCGCAGACCCTCTCTGGCCGGGCCGGGGAGGGGGCGTGGCGCCTATCACCTTCGCGCATCTGGCGGTACGCCCGGACCTCGCCCATCCTTCAGTCCTGAGTCGCGCTCCACCGCCGCAACAATCCTGCGCGCCGTGGCTTGAGCGCTGGCATTCGTTTCCCGAAGCCAATCCCGAGAAAATCAGCTGGTCCAACGGACTGCGGCGGAATGCCGCATGGCATGACCCCTGTTTCCGCTCAACCTTTGTTCCCACGGCTCATCTGAATGTGAGGAAAAGTCTATGCAATCGATGGGGCAATCGGTGGGAGAGAGGAAAGGCTTGTAACCCAGCGGGGCACGGGGATAAGCTCCGGCTGCGGGTATATGTCGCGCTAAGATGGCGTGATCCCTGCATAAACTGACGTTCGCTGATAAGCCCAACTATGGACCGCGCGAACTGAAACCGGTCCGGATCAACAGGGCGGAGGGAGCGTCGGCGGGAGAGACGACCGCGGGCCATGACGAGCGTCGCGGCTAAGAAGGGGTTGGGGATGAGAAGGCAAAGCCTGTACGCCGCCGGCCTGGCGGCGGTCCTGTCGATGGTGGGCGGCTGGAGCACGGCCGCCCTGGCGAACGAGCCGCGACCGTGGGAAATGGGCATGCAGCCCTCCGCCTCGCCGGTCAAACACCTGATGACCTCGTTCAACGACCTGCTGACCGTCGTCATCACGCTGATCGTGATTTTCGTCGCGGGGCTGATGGCCTATTGCGTCGTCCGGTTCAACGCGAAGAGGAACCCGGTCCCGTCCAGGACCTCGCACCACACGCTGCTCGAGGTCGCCTGGACCGTGGTTCCGGTCATCATCCTGATCGTGATCGCCGTTCCGTCCTTCAAGCTGCTCTACGCGGCGGAACGCATTCCGCAGGCCGACATGACTATCAAGGTCACCGGCCACCAGTGGTACTGGGATTACGAGTATCCCGACCACGGCAACATCACCTTCTCCAGCTACATGATCGCCGACGCCGACCTGAAGCCGGGCCAGAAGCGCCTGCTGGAGGTCGACAACCGCGTGGTCGTTCCGGTGAACACCACCATCCGCGTGCTGGTGACGGCCGGCGATGTGATCCATTCCTGGGCGGTGCCCGCCTTCGGCCTGAAGAAGGACGGCGTGCCCGGCCGCATCAACGAGACCTGGTTCAAGGCCGAGCGCGAAGGCGTCTATTACGGCCAGTGCTCCGAGATCTGCGGCACCAACCACGGCTTCATGCCGATCGCGGTTGAGGCCGTGTCGAAGGAGGCCTTCGACGCCTGGGTCGCCAAGGCCAAGACGGCCTACGCGCCTAAGGACGGTGACCGCGACGTGGCCCAGCGCCCGACCGGAACGCTGGTCGAATAAGCGGACTTCGCACAGCCCGCCACAGGGACGACGCGATAAGAAGAACCCAACCCAGCCGCCGGCGCTCCGCGACAGACCGGACCGGACGGCGGCCAGGGACAGCGACAAAGGGTAGAGACATGGCAAACGCCACACCGGGACATGGTGAGCATGTGGGTGACCATGGGCACGGGCATGACGATCATCACGTCCCCGGCTTCGTGCAGCGCTGGTTCTATTCGACCAACCACAAGGACATCGGCACGCTCTATCTGATCTTCTCGGTCATCGCCGGGCTGATCGGCGGCCTGTTCTCCGTCATCATGCGGGCGGAACTGCAATCGCCGGGGCTTCAGATCGTTTCCGACGGCCAGATGTGGAACGTGCTGATCACGGCGCACGGCCTGATCATGGTGTTCTTCGTGGTGATGCCGGCGCTGATCGGCGGCTTCGGCAACTGGTTCGTGCCGCTCATGATCGGCGCGCCCGACATGGCCTTCCCGCGCATGAACAACATCAGCTTCTGGCTGATCGTGCCGGCCTTCCTGCTGCTGCTGGGCTCCGCCTTCGTCGGCACCGGTGCCGGCACCGGCTGGACGATCTACCCGCCGCTGTCCTCGCCGCTGGGGCACAGCGGGCCGTCGGTCGACATGGCGATCTTCGCCCTGCATCTGGCCGGCGCCAGCTCGATCCTGGGTGCCGTGAACTTCATCACCACCATCTTCAACATGCGCGCGCCGGGCATGACGCTGCACAAGATGCCGCTGTTCGTCTGGGCGATGCTGGTGACGGCCTTCCTGCTGCTGCTGGCGGTCCCGGTTCTGGGCGGCGCCATCACCATGCTGCTGACCGACCGCAACTTCGGCACCACCTTCTTCAACCCCGAAGGCGGCGGCGACCCGATCCTGTTCCAGCATCTGTTCTGGTTCTTCGGCCACCCCGAAGTCTACATCATGATCCTGCCGGCCTTCGGCATCATCAGCCACATCGTGTCGACCTTCTCCAAGAAGCCGGTGTTCGGCTATCTCGGCATGGCCTACGCCATGGTCGCCATCGGCGTGGTCGGCTTCGTCGTGTGGGCGCACCACATGTACACGGTTGGCCTCGACGTCAACACCAAGGCCTACTTCACCGCCGCCACCATGATCATCGCGGTGCCGACCGGCGTGAAGATCTTCTCCTGGATCGCCACCATGTGGGGCGGCTCGATCGAATTCCGGGTGCCGATGCTGTGGGCGCTGGGCTTCATCTTCCTGTTCACGGTCGGCGGCGTCACCGGCGTGGTGCTGGCGAACGGCGGTCTCGACAACTATATGCACGACACCTACTACGTCGTGGCGCACTTCCACTATGTGCTGTCGCTGGGTGCGGTGTTCTCGATCTTCGCCGGCTGGTACTACTGGATCGGCAAGATGTCGGGGCGCCAGTATCCGGAGTTCTGGGGCAAGGTCCATTTCTACACCACCTTCGTCGGCGTCAACCTGGTGTTCTTCCCGCAGCACTTCCTCGGCCTGTCGGGCATGCCCCGCCGCATTCCGGACTATCCGGATGCCTTCTGGGGCTGGAACATGATCTCGTCGCTGGGCGCCTACCTCTCCTTCGCCTCCACGCTGCTGTTCGTGTGGATCGCCTGGAAGACTCTGCGCAGCGGCGAACGGGTGCCGGGCGCCTATTGGGGCCCGCAGGCCGGCACGCTGGAATGGACGGTCAGCTCGCCGCCCCCGTTCCACGCATTCGAGACGTTGCCGCAGGTGAAGTAAGCGTGCTAACGGGCGGGCGTCGCCGTGAAGGAGGCGCCCGTCCGAGACAGAGGACCAGGCCGAGCAGCCCGAAAATGGGCGCCGGTGTGGAGGGTGCCGGGGTGACGACTTTTTGTTGGAAGGCCCGGGGTTAGAAGACAAGGACATGATATGACGGACGTGACGAACGAACTGGCGCTCAACCACACAGGGGGCGCGTCGGCCGGTGACTTCATCGAGTTGCTCAAGCCGCGGGTCATGTCGCTTGTGGTCTTCACCGGGCTGGCCGGCATCGTCCTGGCTCCCGGCCACATCCACCCCTTCCTCGCTCTGGTCGCCGTCCTGTGCATCGCCGTCGGCGCCGGGGCGTCGGGTGCCATCAACATGTGGTACGACCGCGACATCGACGCGGTGATGACCCGCACGGTGAAGCGCCCGATCCCGTCGGGCCGGGTCGAGCCGGCCGAGGCTCTCGGCTTCGGCGTCACCCTGTCGGTGCTGTCGGTGGTGGTGATGGGGCTGGCGGTGAACTGGACCGCCTCGGCCCTGCTGGCCCTGACCATCGGCTTCTATGTCTTCGTGTACACCATGTGGCTGAAGCGCCGGACCCCGCAGAACATCGTGATCGGCGGAGCCGCCGGCGCCTTCCCGCCGATGATCGGCTGGGTCGCGGTGACCGGCAGCGTCGATCTGCCGTCCATCCTGCTGTTCCTGCTGATCTTCCTGTGGACGCCGCCGCATTTCTGGGCGCTGGCCCTGTTCCGCAACGGCGACTACACCCGCGCCGGTGTGCCGATGATGCCGGTGGTGGCGGGCGAGGCGGCGACCAAGCGGCAGATGCTGGTCTACACGCTGATCCTGCTGCCGGTGGCCGCGGCGCCATCCTTCGTCGGCATCGCCGGTCCGGTCTATCTGGCGGTTTCGGCCATCCTCGGCCTGATGTTCGTCGGCTGCGCCGTCCGCGTCCTGCGGACAGGCGACGACAAGCCGGCCAAGAAGATGTTCGGCTTCTCGATCCTGTACCTGTTCCTGCTGTTCGCCGTGATGATGGGCGAGCGGCTTATCCTTGGAGGGTGGGCATGACGGTGATGGAACGCGATGACCTGACCGATACCCGCAACTCCGTCGAAGAGCAGCGCCGGCAGGAAGCCGCCCTGCGGGCCAGAAAGCTGCGCGGACGCAATCTGGCCGTTCTGGCGGCGCTGCTGGCTCTGGTGGTCCTCTTTTATGCGATCACCGTCGTCCGGATGGGCGGGGGGCACTGATGAACGGGCGCGACGACAGGCTGCGCCGTCGCAACCGCCTCGTCCTCGGCACGCTGTTCGGGCTGGTGGCGGGGATGATCGGGCTGACCTATGCGTCGGTCCCGCTCTACAACCTGTTCTGCTCGGTCACCGGCTTCGGCGGCACCACCCAGCGTGCCGAACAGGCGGCGGCGCGTGTCGTCGAGCGCACGGTGACCGTCCGCTTCAACGCCGACACCAACTCCGCCCTTCCCTGGGCCTTCCGGCCGGAGCAGAAGGATCTGGTGCTGAAGCTGGGCGAAACCGGCTTCGCCGCCTACCGGGCGGAAAATCGCGGGAAGGCGCCGACCGTCGGCACCGCCGTCTACAACGTCACGCCGGAAAAGGCGGGCGCCTATTTCAACAAGATGCAGTGCTTCTGCTTCACCGAACAGGTCCTCGAACCCGGTCAGGTCGTGGACATGCCGGTGACCTTCTTCGTCGACCCGTCGATGGCCGACGATCCGAACATGGACGACGTGAGCACCATCACGCTGTCCTACACCTTCTTCCGCGCCAAGGACAGCGAGGCCAGGCTGGCACAGCACACGGCCGCCGCATCCACGTCCCCGGCGCCGGAGTCAGGAAAACAAAAGGCGGAGCCGGGGGCGACCGCCACAAACTGAACCATATGGGGTAGTGAGACGATGGCCGACATCACCCACGGGCAAATGCCGCACGCTGAACCATCAGCCCATGAACCGGGCGCCGGCATCCCGCATCCCTACCATCTGCTGAAGCCGAGCCCCTGGCCGCTGATCGGCGCCTTTTCCGGCGGGCTTCTGGCGACCGGTCTGGTCATCTACATGCATGGCGGCGGCAAGCTGCTGATGATCCTGGGTGTGCTGGCCATCCTGGTGACGATGTTCGGCTGGTGGCGGTCGGTCATCCGCGAGTCGGTGGTGGAGCACGCCCACACCCCGGTTGTGAAGATCGGCCTTCGTTATGGCATGGCGCTGTTCATCGCGTCGGAGGTGATGTTCTTCGCCGCCTTCTTCTGGGCCTTCTTCCACGCGGCGCTGGAACCGAAGGTGTCGCCGATCAATCCCGACGCCATCTGGCCGCCGCCGAACGTGCATGTCATCGACGCCTTCGACATGCCGCTGATGATGACGCTGACCCTGCTGCTGTCGGGCGTCACCGTGACCTGGGCCCACCATGCCATCCTGGAGGGGCACAACCGCACGGCGGCCAAGGCGCTGGGCCTGACCGTGCTGCTCGGCGTCCTGTTCACCTTCTTCCAGGCTTATGAGTACGTCCACGCCTCCTTCAAGTTCACCGACGGCATCTTCCCCTCGACCTTCTACATGGCGACCGGCTTCCACGGCTTCCATGTGCTTGTCGGCACCATCTTCCTGGCGGTCTGCTGGTTCCGCACGGTCAAGGGGCACTTCACCCCGGAAAGCCATTTCGGCTTCGAGGCGGCGGCCTGGTACTGGCACTTCGTCGACGTCGTCTGGCTGTTCCTGTTCGTGTCGGTCTACTGGTGGGGTGGTCATGGCGGCGTGGTCGCCGTCCACTGACGCGACCGGTGCCGAGCCGTTCCGGCGGCGGCCTGTATCGCTGCCGGAACGGTCCGGACGGGAGGTGATGGCGTGATCGATCTGTACCCCAGGGTTTCCCCCCTGTCGGCGGGCCTGCGCAGCGTCTGTCCGCGGTGCGGCAAGGGACGGCTGTATGACGGCTACCTGACCGTCGCGGAACGCTGCAATGTCTGCGACCTGGATTTTTCGCAGGTCGACAGCGGCGACGGGCCGGCGGTCTTCCTGATCTTCATTCTGGGTTTC
This sequence comes from Azospirillum melinis, assembly GCF_013340935.1. Taxonomy (GTDB): domain Bacteria; phylum Pseudomonadota; class Alphaproteobacteria; order Azospirillales; family Azospirillaceae; genus Azospirillum; species Azospirillum melinis. The sequence continues at coordinate 15,477 of NZ_WHOS01000003.1, forward strand.
CTCGTGGTGCCGGTGGCACTCTGGGTATCGATGACGGTGGACTGGCCGCTGTGGCTGCATGCCATCGTCTGGAGCATCGTCGTGCTGGCCCTGACGCTGGGCATGCTGCGGCCGGCCAAGGCTTATGTGATCGCCCTCCAGTACCGCTATCGCCGCAGCGAATTGGAGAAGGGCTCTTGAGCGCAACCGTGGTCGAGACGGCGGGGCGGCGGCATTTCCGCCCCACGCTGGGAGCGACGCTGGTCACGCTGGCCGGGCTCGCGGTCACCATCGGGCTCGGCACATGGCAGCTGGAGCGGCTGCACTGGAAGCAGGAGCTGATCGCCCGGATCGACCGGCAGATGGCCGAACCGCCCGCTCCGCTGCCCGCCCGGATCGACGACCCCGCCGCCTGGGAGTTCCGGCCGGTGACGCTCGCCGGGCATTTCCTGAACGACAAGGACCTGCTGGTGATCGCCCGCCCGCACCAGGGGCAGGTCGGCTATGAGGTGCTGACCCCGTTCGAACGGGCCGACGGGGCCGGCATCCTGCTGGTCAACCGCGGTTTCGTGCCGATGGACCGCCGCGATCCGGCGACCCGCGCCGCTGCTCGGGTGGAAGGCGGGACGACCGTCAGGGGCATCGTCCGCGTGCCGCAGCCGCCAGGAGTCTTCCAGCCCGGCAACGGCACCCCGGCACCCGGTTCCGCCTGGATGCGCGCCGACCCGCCGGCGATGGCCGCCGCCCTGTCGCTGGGCGATGTGGCGCCTGTCGTGGTGGAGATGCTGCCGGGACAGGGTGCCGATAACGGGACCAGGCTGCCCGGCGCGCCGGCCGGGACGCTGGCGGGGATCGAGCCGCGGGTGGAACTGCCGAACAACCACCTGCAGTATGCCTTGACCTGGTACGGGCTTGCGGTGACGCTCGCCGGGATCTACGTGCTGTCACAGCGCAAGCGCGCCGACACCGGAACCGACGGACGACCCGATGACCGCATATCAGGAGCTTGAACGCCGCCACGCCCGCATCGCCGCCATCGGCGACGCGCTGGGCATTCTCGGCTGGGACACCCAGACGATCATGCCGGAGGGGGCCAACGACGGCCGGGCGGAGCAGACCGCGACCCTGTCGGTGATCGCCCACGAACTGGCGACCGACCCGCGCATGGGCGATCTGCTGGCGGAGGCGGAGGGCGACGGCAGCCTCGACGCCTGGCAGCGCGCCAACCTGCGCGAGATGCGCCGCCACCACATCCAGGCCACCGCCGTCCCTGCCGATCTGGTCGAGGCGACCAGCAAGGCGGTGTCGGTCTGCGAGATGACCTGGCGCGCCGCGCGGGCAAAGAGCGACTATGCCAAGCTGCTGCCCTCGCTGACCGAGGTTCTGGCCCGCGTCCGCGAGGGAGCCGAGGCGCTCGGCTCCGTGATGGGGATCAGCGCCTATGACGCGCTTCTCGACAGCCACGATCCGGGCGCGCGGGCGGAGCGGATCGACGCGCTGTTCGCCGATCTGTCCGGCTTCCTGCCCGACCTGATCGGCCGCGTCCTCGACAAGCAGGCGGCGGCGCCGGCGGTGACCGAGCCGCAGGGGCCGTTTCCGGTCGAGAAACAGCGCGAGCTTGGCGTCCGCATGATGGAGCGGCTGGGCTTCGATTTCCGCCGCGGCCGGCTGGACGTGTCGCTGCATCCCTTCTGCGGCGGGGCCACCGGCGACGTGCGCATCACCACCCGCTATGACGAGGCGAACTTCACCGATGCGCTGATGGGCATCCTGCACGAGACCGGCCATGCGCTGTACGAGCAGAACCGTCCGGCCGCGTGGCTGACCCAGCCGGTCGGCCAGTCCCGCGGCATGGCGGTGCATGAGAGCCAGTCGCTGCTGATGGAGATGCAGGCCTGCCGCTCGGCCGAGTTCATCACCTGGCTGGCGCCCGTGGTGCGCGAGACCTTCGGCGGGGAGGGGCCGGCCTGGGAAGCCGACAATCTGCGCCGCCTCTACAGCCGGGTGGAGCGCGGCTTCATCCGCGTCAATGCCGACGAGGTGACCTATCCCGCCCACATCATCCTGCGCTACCGCCTGGAAAAGGCACTGGTCGCCGGCGACCTGACACTGCCGGACCTGCCGGGCGCCTGGAACGACGGCATGGCCGAACTCGTGGGCGTGGTTCCGCCGAACGACCGGCTCGGCTGTTTGCAGGACATCCACTGGCCCGGCGGCGGCTGGGGCTATTTCCCCAGCTACACGCTGGGCGCGATGACCGCGGCCCAACTGTTCGACGCTGCCCGCACCGCCGATCCGGAGATCGTCCCGGCCCTGTCGCGCGGCGAGTTCGCGCCGCTGGTGAACTGGCTGCGGGTGAATGTCCATGAAACCGGCTGCTTCTACGCCTCCGGCGACGATCTGCTGACCGCGGCGACCGGCCGGCCGCTCGACGCGTCGGTGTTCAAGCGGCATCTGGAGCGGCGCTATCTCTGACCGTCAACTCGCGGGAGGCGTGCGGAAGCCTCTTGGCAAGCGCGGGAAATGGCTTATCTTTAGGGACAGGTGCATCGAGGCGGGCCAGCCCCGATGCACCCATCCGATCAGCGGTTCAGAAGATCAAGGCACGCCTTGATAACCTGTAACAGCAGGATCAGGAGTGTGAGGATTTTGTCCATCCTCTTTTCTCCCTTGTTCGTGTGCGGCGGTGGCGGCCTGTCCGCCACCCCGTTCACACGCTCCCACTATAGACGCATGGTTGCAGATATGTGCGGCGCTACCGTCCGGTGGCGTGCATCTTTCTGTGGATAATCGGATCCGATAGAACCCGCTCAACAGGATCACAATTATCCGCTCATGAAAAAGGCCGCCCACAAGGCGGCCTGTTTTCGGTGAGCGTGGCGACCGGGATCACCCGCGCGCGGTGCTGCGCAGGGTCTCCTCGGCGGCGCGGATCAGCGCCATCGACTTGTTGACGGTCTCCTGATACTCGGCTTCCGGGTCGCTGTCGGCGACGACGCCGCCGCCGGCCTGGACATACATCATGCCGTCCTTCAGCACGGCGGTGCGCAGCGCGATGCAGGTGTCCATGGCACCCGACGCGCCGAAATAGCCGACGCAGCCGGCATAGACGCCGCGGCGGGCCTTCTCCAGCTCGTCGATGATCTCCATGGCGCGGACCTTCGGCGCGCCGGACACCGTGCCGGCGGGGAAGCCGGCGACCAGGGCGTCGAGCGCGTCGAACTTCGGATCCAGCTCGCCCTCGACGTTGGAGACGATGTGCATGACGTGGCTGTAAAGCTCCACGATCATCTTGGACGTCACCTTGACCGTGCCGACCTTCGCCACCCGGCCGACGTCGTTGCGGCCGAGGTCGAGCAGCATCAGATGCTCGGCCAGTTCCTTCGGATCGCTCAGCAGGTCGGCGGCCAGCGCCTCGTCCTCCGCCGTGGTGGCGCCGCGCTTGCGGGTGCCGGCGATGGGACGGACGGTGACCTTGCCGTCGCGCACGCGCACCAGGATTTCCGGGCTGGAGCCGACTACCGTCAGGTCGCCGAAGTCGCAGTGGAACAGGAAGGGCGACGGGTTCAGCCGGCGCAGCGTGCGGTACAGCGCCAGCGGCGACGGCTTGAAGGGGAAGCGGATGCGCTGGGACGGCACGACCTGGAAGATGTCGCCGGCCCGGATGTACTCCTTCGCCTTCTCCACGATCGCGTGATACTCCTCGCGCGTCGTGTTGGAGGTCCAGGCCAACGGCAGGCCGGCCTCCGCCCGCGGCTCCCGCCGGTAGGGCAGGGGGCGTTCCAGATCGGCCAGCGCGTCGGTCAGCCGCTCCCGCGCGTCGGCATAGGCGGTGGCGGCATCCTTGCCGCCCTTCGGCCAGACCGGCGTCACCAGCGTGATCGAATCGGTGTGGCTGTCGAAGATGGCGACGATGCTGGGCCGGGTCAGGATGGCGTCCGGTATGTTCAGCTCGTCCGGATTGTTGTCCGGCAGCCGCTCCATCAGGCGGACCATGTCGTAGGTCATGTAGCCGAACAGCCCGGCGGCCATCGGCGGCAGCGCTTCCGGCAGGTCGATCCGGCTCTCGTTGATCAGCGCGCGCAACTCGTCCAGCGGTGCATTGTCGAGCGGCTTGAAGGCGTCGCGGTCATGCAGCGCGTCGCGGTTGATCTCCGCCCGGTTGCCGCGCGACCGCCACACCACGTCCGGCTTGAAACCGATCACCGAATAGCGGTCGCGCCGCGATCCCGCCCCGCGCTCCGCCGACTCCAGCAGGAAGCCGAAGGGACGGCCGTCCGCCAGCTTCATATAGGCGGAGACCGGGGTCTCCAGATCGCTGACCAGCGTGGTCCACACCACCTGCGGCCGACCGGCGGCGTAAGCGGCATCGAAGCTGGCGATATCGGGCTGGACCTTCACGGCACGAGACCTCTTGGATTGCTGTCGGCTGCGCCGAAGCCTCAGTTGCTGGCGAAGAACTGGTCGATGCGCTGGCGATGGATGCGGACCGGATACTTGTCGCGCAGCGCGTTGGTGAACTCCGCCACCAGATCGCTCTCCATCCCCTGCTCGACCGCGGCGCGGACCGGCGCCAGATCGGCGTCGGCGGCCTTCGGATCGGCCGGGATGATCTCCTTCAGGCGGGTGACGACCTGGGCATCGGCGGTGTTGCCGGTGACGACCTCGTTCGGCTTGGCGGCGAACAGCTTGGCGACCATCTCGGCCGGCAGGCCCTGGACCGCCTGGGCGTCGCGGGTGAAGGGGCTGGTCATGGCGAAGGTGGCGCCGGCCTGGGTGGCGATGTCCTGGGCCGCGGCCTCCGCACCCTGCTTCAGGCGGGTGGCGATCTCCTCCGCCTTCTTGGCGGCGCGCTCGGCGCGCTGTTCCTGCTGCCAGTCGGCGATGACCTGCTCGCGCACATCGGCCAGCGGACGGACGGCGGCGGGGATCACGCTGTCGACGCGGACGGCGGTGAAGTTGCTTCCCTCGCCCTCGGTCAGGTTGGTGGAGGCGCCGGTCTTCAATTGGAAGACGTTCGGCAGCAGCGCTTTCAGGCCAGGCAGGTCCGGCGCGGCGTCCTTGCCGTCCGGGGCCTTGCCGGTGCTGTCGACGGCGGCGACCTTGCTCAGCACCAGACCCTGGGCCTGGGCGACCTCGTCGAGCGACGCGCCGCTGGCCAGCTGGTCTTCGACCCGGTTGGCGATGGAGAAGACGGAATCGAGCGCCTGCTCCTTCTTCAGCTCGGCCGCCAGCTGGTCGCGCACATCCTCGAAGCTCTTGGTCGAGGCCGGGGTGACGCCGGTGATGGCCATGACATGCCAGCCGAGCGCGCTCCTGATCGGATCGGAGGGCTTGCCCGGCTCCAGCGCGAAGGCGGCGTCGCCGATCTCCGGCAGGTCGGCCTTGGCGATGTTGTCCAGTGTCACCGGCTCGACGCCGGCGTCCTTGGCGGCTTCGGCCAGACCCTTGGCCTTGGCGGCCTCGGCGATCTGCCTGGCCTTCGCCTCGTCGTCGGTCACCACCATCTGGACCGAGCGCTTTTCCGGGGCGCCGAATTCGTTCGCGCGCTCCTCATACGCCTTGCGCAGCTGGGCGTCGTCGATCTTGATGTCCTTCGCCAGCGCGTCGGGCGACAGGCGGGCGACCGTGAGGGCGCGGTATTCCGGGGCGGTGAAGCGGACCTGATGGTCGTCGTAGGCCTGCTTGACCGTCGCGTCGTCGGGCACGCCGACATCGCCGATGGAGGCGTTGGGCAGGGTCACCACCTCCGCCACGCGCTTTTCGCCGCGATAGCGGTAGAGGTCCTGCACCAGCGGCTGCGGCGGGGTCAGGCCGGCCGACACCGCACCCGCGACCAGCTGGCGCGCGGTCTCGCGCTGGATCATCGCGACATAGCCGTCTTCGGTCAGCTGGTTGTTGCGCAGCACCGACCGGAAGATGTTGGGGTCGAACTGGCCCTGCTGGTTGCGGAAGGCCGGCTCGTCGGCGATGCGCAGGCGGACCACCTCCGGCCCGACGGCGATGCCCATGTCGGCGGCGGCGAGGTCGAACAGCGTGCGCTGGACCAGCGATTGCAGCGACTGTTCCAGAAGGCCGAAGCGCTTGGCCTGCTCGGCGGTCAGGTTGCCGCCCAGCATCGGGCGCAGCCGTTCCATCTGCCGGCGGAATTCCTGGTCCAGCGCCTGCTGCCCGATCTCCACCTTGCCGACTTCGGCGACGGTGGTGGGCGTGGTGGAACGGAACACGTCGCCGATCCCCCAGATGCCGAAGCTGAGGATCAACAGCACGAACAGGATCTTGACGACCCAGGAGCCGGCGAAATTGCGGATGAACTGGAGCATGGGACCCGAATCTAAGCGCGTCGTTCGGCCATCCGGCCGGGGCGGCGCATCATAGATAGGGGAGGGAGGGGCGGCAACAGCCCATTTCCGGCTTGGGCGCCGCCACCCGCGCTCGGCGGCGGGGTCCATCCATGCGAACGCCCCGGCCCTGCCTGGGAAAAGCGGGGCCGGGGCGTCCGATGGTCACGCCGTGTCGGCAAACCCTTGCGGGCGCCGGGATCGCGTCGGCGGTTACTTCAGCGCGTCGCGCACGGCATCCTTGGCGCCGCCGACGGTGTTCTGCACCTTGCCGGCCGCCTTTTCGCCGCGGCCCTCGGCCTCGGTCTTGGTGTCGCCGGTCAGCTTGCCGGCGGCTTCCTTGATGGCACCCTTGATGGAACGGGCAGCGCCCTCGATGCGATCCTTGTCCATGGTGGCAACCTCATGTGTGTTGGTTATGCCTGGACAACAGGACGGAAGACAAAAGGGTCCATTAAAAATATTACACGAAAGACAAGCGGCCCGCCCCGGTGCTCATGCCGCGCTTACGCCCGGCGCGGCCCGTCGACTCCGCGGCCGGACGACCGCGCCGGCACGCCGCCATCGACGGGCAGGTCACGGCGCATCGGCCCGGCGCTGTGACGGCGCAGAGCCGCCAGTTGCAGGGCGTGATGGGTGATCTGGTTGCGGAAATCGCGGTCGACCCGGCTGAAGGCGCTGTAGGCGAGCTTCACCGCCGCCGGGGACCGGGTGTGCAGGGCATCGTTCAGGGAATCGCGCAGGGTGCGCAGTTCGAGGATACCGGGAACGAAGGCCATTTCGACCGCCTCCGCCAGGATCTCGACGGAACACAGCGTGGCTTCGTCATCGAGCGTCAGGCTCAATCCGTGTTCTCCCCGGCCGTGGTCAGGAACCGAGCAGATCCAGCACCGCCGGCAGGCAGCGGCTGCGGGACAGGCACTCTTCGCAACAACCCGTCATCGGGCGCGGGTCCGGACAATGCCGGCTGCGCAACGCCTCCAGCCCCTGGAACAGGATGCGCTTCTTCGATTCCGAAATCACGTCGGTGGCCCGGATCGTTTCGATGGCGTCGCGCATCGGGTCGGTAGCGTCTATGAGCATCATAGTATGCCTCCTGCCCAGCGAATCTATGCCGCACCCCCAGCCAAGTCCATGAATGCACTGTAATATTAGGACGGCAAATTGAAACGAGCTGTGGCGCGTTGCAATGACGCGCAACCTGTTGACGCCAAAGGACTCGGTCGTCAGCATCCTGCCATCGGAAGCGAAGCTGAGTTGGAAGAACGGATGGAGCGGACACAGGGCGCGACGCTGGCGCTGTATGGCGCGGCAGCGCTGGCCGAGATCGCCGGCTGCTTCGCCTTCTGGGCCTGGATAAGGCTGGGCCGCAGTGCGTGGCTGGCTGTGCCGGGCGTGGCGAGCCTGTGCCTGTTCGCCTGGCTGCTGACGCGGGCCGACGCCGAATTCGCCGGGCGGGCCTATGCCGCCTATGGCGGCGTCTACATCGCGGCGTCGCTGCTGTGGCTGTGGCTGGTCGAGGGCGCGCGGCCGGACCGCTGGGATGCGGCCGGCGCGCTGATCTGTCTGGGCGGAGCGGCGCTTATTCTGGCCGGGCCGCGCGGGGGCTGAGCGCCGACGCCGGTCGGCTGACCCAAGGGTGCAGGGCGGGGCCGTTGACCAGCACCAGCCGGCCGTCATCCACCCGCAGATAGGCCCCGACGCGCACCCGGCGACGCAGGATGTCGTCGTTGAGCATGATCTGCGCATCGGCCAGGGACAGCGGGGTGCCCTGGTAGTATGCACGGCCGTCGGAGTGTCGGATCTGGCTGAATGCGTTGGTCATGACGGAATGCTCCCAATCGTTTTTTCTCGAACCGCGGACCGTTGGCGGACCCGACCTGCCGGTGCCAGCCGACCTGGGGGGTCGGTTGTTGCGGCCATTGTCAGGAAAAACGCCTGGGACCTGCGGTTTATTCCTCCATCAGGCACAAAGAGACGGGACTGGCTGAAAAAATGCCGGGACGGTTCCCGGATCGCCTGTGTTGGCGAATAGCGTTGGCGAATATCTTGGGGCGTATACCGCCGAAGGTCCAGCATGCCGGACCCAATGCCCCCGAATTGTCGCAGACCACACGCGCGAAAGCTGTAGTGGTGCGGCGGACGGTGCGCGTCTATCTCCGAAACCGCGGTCCGCATTGAACCATGTCAATCGTACTTCGACCTCTAACCGTTAGAGTGCGAAAGCATCACGGCGACAGGGTTGCGGAAATGTCCTGCATTTACGCGTCCGCTTGGCGTTGGAAAAGTTGCCGGACGGGGTCATAATACCACCGTCGGGCATCCGAATTCGGTCAGCCGGGCTCCCGGTGATGCATCACGAGGTCCGTCTTTCGGGCCGGACAGAAGAAACGGATCGCTTCGTGGACCTACAACCGGCGGATCAGATGAACGGTTCCGAGTGCAGCGGGTCCGGCGCGGCGGGAGCCGCCGGGATGCCGCGCGATCCGGCCTTTCTGGCCTCGCTGGCCGCCAGCCTGCTCGACGATGGCGGAATGGCGGGCGGGATGGCGCTGGTCTATCTGGACTGCGACCGCGTGTGCCGGCATGCCAACCGCCATTTCGCGGCGGCGCTCGACCGCTCCCCGGCGGAACTGATCGGCCGGCCGCTCGCCGCCATCGACCATCCCGTGACCGCGGCGCTGGGGGCCGCCATCGCCGCCATCATCTCCCTGGGCCAGTCTCAGGCGCACGGCTCCGCCCCGGTCGATTGCCCGACGGTCGGCTGCGACGGCCGCCGCTCGATTCTCAGCGGCAGCGTGACCGCCCATCGCGACGGCGCCGGGACGATTCTCGGCTTTCTCGGCACCTTTCACCAGACCGGCGATCCCGACCGCATCGCCGAGTTCGTGACCTGCCGCGACAGCTTCGTCGCCACCCTGCTGGACGCGGCGGTGGACGGCATCATCGTGTCCGACCGCAGCGGCATCATCCGCTCGATCAACCGCGCCTGCTGCCGCCTGTTCGGCTATGAGGACAGCGAACTGGTCGGGCGCAGCATGACCATCCTGATGCCGCCGCCCTTCTCCCGCGACCACACCCGCTATGTCGACACCTACATGCGGACCGAGCGGGCCAAGATCATCGGCATCGGCCGCGACACGCTGGGCCAGCGCAAGGACGGCACGGTGTTTCCCATCCATCTCAGCGTCGGCGAGGCGCGGATGGGCGACGACGTCACCTTCGTCGGCATCATCCGCGACATTTCCGACCGTCTGGCGGCGGAGCAGCGCGCCTCCTACCTTGCGCGGCACGACCCGCTGACCGGCGTTCTGACCCGAACCGCCTTTCTGGAGGAGTGCGAGGCGCTGTTCGCCGGCCATCGCGCCGACGGGCCGGAGGGCAGCGGCAGCGGCGGGGCAGGCGGCGGGCTGTTCGCGCTGTTTGCGCTGGACGTCGACCAGTTCAGCGACGTGAACGAAGCCTTCGGCTTCCATGTCGGCGATGCCGCGCTGAAGGCGATGGTCAGCCGGGTGACCGAGGTGCTGCCGCCCAACACCATCATCTGCCGCATCGCCGCCGACGAATTCGCAGCGCTGTCACGGGTGGCCGATGCCGATCAGGCGCGCACGCTGGCCGGGGTGCTGCACGACCGGCTGACCGCGTCGATCTACGCCGACCGCCATTGGGTGCGGCTGCGGCTGTCGGTCGGCGCCGCGGTGCAGGACGAGACGGTCAGCACGCTGGAGGATCTGAACGCCAAGGCCAAGCTGGCCTTGCAGGCGGTGCAGCACAATGGCGGCAACGCCATCTGCTTCTACACGCCGGAAATGGCGGCGGCGGCGACGCGGCGGATGATGCTGACTATGCATCTGACCCACGCGATCGAACGGAACGAGCTGCGCCTCGTCTACCAGCCCATCGTCGACAGGGCCGGCCGGGTCCGCTCGGCGGAGGCGCTGCTGCGCTGGGACCATCACGCGCTGGGGCCGGTGTCGCCCGGGGAGTTCATCCCCGTCGCCGAGGAAAGCGGCCTTATCGTGCCGATCACCGATTGGGTGCTGTCCACCGCCATCGCCCAGATGACGGCCTGGGAGGCGGAGGGCGTGCTGCCCGACCGCGTCTTCCTCAACATCTCCGGCCAGCAGTTCCTGCGCGGCAACCTCACGCTGCGCCTGGAGGAACTGCTGGGCGAGCATCCGTCGCTGCGCAGCCATCTGGGGCTGGAGATCACCGAACAGGCGGCGGTGCGCGATCTGAAGGTGGCGGTGCGGACGCTGGGCGAGCTGGCCGATCTCGGCATCCAGGCGGCCATCGACGATTTCGGCTCCGGCTATTCCTCGCTCAGCTACGTGCAGCAGCTGCCGGTGGCGAAGCTGAAGATCGACCGCGCCTTCGTCATCGACGTGCCGGAAAATCCGAAGAGCAACGCGCTGGTCCGCGCCGCCGTCGGCATGGCGCACGGCCTTGGCCTGACCACCGTGGCGGAAGGGGTGGAGACGGTGGAACAGCGCGATTTCCTGGTGTCGGTCGGCTGCGACCTGATGCAGGGCTACCTGTTCGGCCGTCCGATGGCGCCCGAGGCGCTGGCCGACATGGTGCGCACGCAGGCCGCGCCGGCCATCGCCTGACCTCCCGGCCCGGCGCCGGGATCAAGGGCCGAGCGATGCGGGCGAGGGAACGGTCATCCGCCCCTCACAGCTTTTCCGCCGGCTCCCATCCCTCCGGCGCCATCCGGAACCCGGCGAACTCGAAGGCCGGCGCCACGGTGCAGCTCACCAGCGACCAGCCGTCCGGCCCCTCGGCCAGGCTTCGCGCCGCCTGCCAGGCACCCACCGGCACCACCGCCTGCGGCCTCTCGCCGCCCGCGATGTCCATCCCCAGCCGGCGGCGCTCGACCGTTCCGCCATCCTCATAAATCAACAGCTCCAGCGGCGCCCCGCCGTGCCAGAGCCAGATCTCCACGGCATCCACCGTATGCCAATGCGACCGCTGCCCGGCCTTCAGCAGGAAGTAGATGGCCGTCACCGCCCCGCGCCCACCGTTGCCCGGCGCACGGTAGGTCTCGGCGTAGAAGCCCCCCTCCGGATGCGGCTGCAACCCCAGCAGTCCGATCAGCCGCTCGGCGGACAAGGCGTGTTCAGACATTGTCGGTATCGCTCACAGGGATGGTCAGGTCGAAGGACACCCGCGTGTCCTCGTAGATCGCCGCCAGCGGCAGCGTCACCTCCAGCGCCGGGATCGTCAGCATGCCGTCGCGCCCGGACAGCAGCTCATGCGTCCAGCCATCGCCGGCCCGGCGGAAGCTCTCGACCACCGCCACGCGCTTATGGATCAGCACATAGTGGCTCAGCGAGGGGAGGGTGCGGTAGGCGGCGCTTTTGGTGGTGTGGTCGTAGCTGGAGGTGCTGTCGGACAGCACCTCTACGATCAGGATCGGTTCGCGGGCCAGCCGGTCGCGGTCGTCCAGGGCGGTGCAGGTGACGAAGACATCCGGATAGAACACCGACTCGTCGGCCCGGATGCGCATCGTTTCCTGAAACACCCGGCAGGGCGACCCGCGCAGATCGCCGCGCAGGGCGGCATAGACGTTGCCGACGATCTGGTTGTGGGCGACCGTTCCGCCGATCATGGCGACGATTTCGCCCTGGAGGAACTCGTGGCGGCTGTCCTGCCGCTCCTCCCAGGCGAGAAACTCGTCAAGCGTCATCCGGCGCTCTTTGCGCAGGGCCATGGCCGCCCTCCCGGTCGGTGAAAGGTCGCCCCGTCTTTTTACACCGACCGCGTCCGCGCCGCCATGCCCAGCCCCTCGCGCAGCTCCGGCAGCAGCATCGCCCCCAGCATGGCGATCACCGGCAGCACCGCATAGTCGCCCTGCGCCGCCGCGTCGATCAGTTCGCGGGCGCTGTGCAGCTCGATCCGCATGTCCTCCAGATCCCCCTGATCCGGCTCCGCCACCTTGCGGGCGCCCTTGGCGTGGAACATGTGGCAGGTGCTGCCCTTCGAGTTCGCCCCGACCACGAAGCCGCCCAGCGCCGTCCAGTCGTCGGCGGCATAGCCGGTTTCCTCCAGCAGCTCGCGCCTGGCGGCGGCCAGCGGATCCTCGCCGGGCTCGATGGCGCCGGCGGGGAAGGTCAGGCTGACGCGGCGCGGCCCATGCTTGTAGGTGCGCAGCATCACGACCTTGCCGTCCTCGGTCTCCACATACATCAGGGCGAAGTCGGGCTGGTCGATCTGGTAGAAATTCTCCACCGTCCGCCCGTCGGGCAGCTGGACCGTCTCCGCCCGCACCTTCAGGTACGGGCTGGCATCCAGCAGTTCGCGGCTGCCCAGAACGTCCCAAGGCTTCTGTTCGTCCTGCTTCCGGTCGTCGCTCATGCGGCGCTCCCGTAAGGCGGCTGGGTGTAGCCGGCGGGGGAGAGGGTGAAGATCTCGCAGCCGTCCTCGGTGATGCCGATCTGGTGCTCGAACTGTGCCGACAGCGAGCGGTCGCGGGTGACCGTGGTCCAGCCGTCGGACAGGATCTTCACCTCCGGCCGGCCGGCGTTGATCATCGGCTCGACCGTGAAGACCATGCCGGGGCGCAGCTCGACGCCGGTGCCGGGCTTGCCGAAGTGATCGACGTGCGGGGCGCCGTGGAAGACCTGCCCGATGCCGTGCCCGCCGAAATCGCGCACGACCGAGCAGCGCGCCGCCTCCGCCATCGTCTGGATGGCATGGCCGATGTCGCCCAGATGGTTGCCGGGCCTGGCCTGGGCGATGCCGGCCATCATGCAGCGATAGGTCAGGTCGACCAGCTTGCGCGCCTTCACGCCGATCTTCTCGCCGACGAAATACATGCGGCTGCTGTCGCCGTACCAGCCGTCCAGGATCACGGTGACGTCGATGTTGACGATGTCGCCCTCGACCAGCGTCTTGTCGTCGCTGGGGATGCCGTGGTTGACGACATGGTTGGGCGAGATGCAGCTGCAGGCCGGATAGCCCTGATAGCCCAGCGTCGCCGGGATGCCGCCGCGGTCGCGCTGGAATTCCTCGATCAGCTTGTCGAGTCGCCCTGTGCTGACGCCCGGCACCACGAAGGGCGCGATGTAGTCCAGCGTCTCGGCCGCCAGCCGGCAGGCCTTGCGCAGCGCCGCGAACTCTTCCGGACCGTGCAGAACGATCCGTCGTCCATCCCTGTCCATCAAACCGTCATCCGTCACGTAAATCCTCTGACCATCCTTCGGCTGCCGCGACCATCCGCAGACAGCGCAACAAGCTATCACGGCACCCGTCTGAAAAAAGCCCCCGCATTCCACCCCTGCAAACGTAGGATTCGGCGGAACGGCTTGCTATATGTGGCGGGCCCTATCCCCATCGGACTACCAGACCTTTGGCGAAGCCCACCACCCGATATGTCTGCCAGGCTTGCGGCGCCTCCTTCCCCAAATGGGCGGGCAAGTGCGACGCCTGCGGCGAATGGAACAGCCTCGTCGAGGAGGCCGCACCCGACAGCGCGCCCAAGGGGCTGGGCGCCGCCCGCGGCCGCCGCATCGACTTCGTCGGGCTGCACGGCTCCAGCGAGGCGCCGCCGCGGCGCATGACCGGCATCGCCGAGTTCGACCGCGTCTGCGGCGGCGGGCTGGTTCCCGGCTCGGCGATCCTGATCGGTGGCGATCCCGGCATCGGCAAATCGACCCTTCTGCTCCAGGCGATGGCCCGGCTGTCGCAGGACCACCGCTGCGCCTACGTCTCGGGCGAGGAGGCGGTCGATCAGGTCCGCCTGCGCGCCCAGCGGTTGGGCTGCGCCACCGCCCCCGTCGATCTGGCGTCGGCCACCAGCGTGCGTGACATCGTCGCCTCGCTGGACGACGCCAAGGGTCCGGAGGTGATCGTCATCGATTCGATCCAGACCATGTATATGGACAATCTGGACAGCGCCCCCGGCACCGTCGCCCAGGTCCGCGCCAGCGCGCAGGAACTGATCCGCGTCGCCAAGCGGCGCGGCGTCGTCCTGCTGCTGGTCGGCCATGTCACCAAGGAAGGCATGATCGCCGGTCCCCGCGTGCTGGAGCACATGGTGGACACCGTCCTTTATTTCGAAGGCGAGCGCGGCCACCAGTTCCGCATCCTGCGCGCGGTGAAGAACCGCTTCGGCCCGACCGACGAGATCGGCGTGTTCGAGATGGGCGACGCCGGCCTCGGCGAAGTCGCCAACCCGTCCGCCCTGTTCCTGGCCGAACGGCGCGGCGACGTGTCGGGGGCCGCCGTCTTCGCCGGCATGGAGGGCACCCGCCCCGTGCTGGTCGAGGTGCAGGCGCTGGTCGCCCCGTCGCCGCTCGGCACGCCGCGCCGCGCCGTGGTCGGTTGGGATTCGGCCCGCCTCGCCATGGTGCTGGCGGTGCTGGAGGCGCGCTGCGGCGTGCAGATCGGCGCCAACGACGTCTATCTGAGCGTGGCCGGCGGCCTGCGCATCACCGAACCGGCGGCCGATCTGGCGGTCGCCGCGGCGCTGGTTTCGTCGCTGACCGGGGAGCCGGTGCCGGCCGACACGGTGGTGTTCGGCGAACTCGGCCTGTCGGGCGAGGTCCGCGCCGTCAGCCAGACCGATACGAGGCTGAAGGAGGCGGCGAAGCTCGGCTTCTCCTCCGCCATCTTCCCGGCGCGCCGCGCCGGCAAGAAGGGCAGCCGCGGCGACAATGGTCTCAAGACGGTCGAACTCCAGCAGCTGGGCGAGCTGATGCCGCTGTTCCAGCCGCAGGGCTCTTCCGGCCGGCCGCCGTCCAGGCGCGCCCACGATGACAACGACACGCGCCGCTGGCGCGACGACGAATACATCTGACCAACCATACGTCATCAATCGGTACAGGCAATCGGCACAGGGTCATGGACACTCTTCCCGTCAATCCGGTGGACATCGTCGTCATCGCCGTGCTGCTTCTGGCCGCACTGCTCGCCTTCAGCCGCGGCCTCGTCGCCGAACTGGTGTCGGTCGCCGCCTGGGCCGGTGCGGCGATTATCACGCTCTACGCGCTGCCTCATGTCCTGCCCTATGCGCAGATCTACATCCGCTTCGAGATGCTGGCCTATGCCGCCTCGGCGGTCGGCGTCTTCATCGTCGCGCTGATCGTGCTGTCGCTCCTGGGCCGCAGCCTGTCGCGCGGGGTGCAGGCCTCGGCCCTGTCGGCGCTGGACCGCACGCTGGGCTTCGCCTTCGGTCTGGTGAAGGGTGGGATTCTCGTTTCCATCGCCTACCTGTTCTTCCTGTGGCTGGTGCCGAACCAGGCCGAACAGCCGGTCTGGCTCCAGCAGGCGAAGACCCGGCCCTTCCTGGCGATGGGGGCGGAAACGCTCTACGCCTTCGTGCCGGAAAATCTGCGCAAGGAAGGTCTCGGCCAGATGGACATGGCGCGCGACCGTGCGCGTCAGGCGATGGAGGCCAAGCAGGCGCTCGACCGCCTGTCGACGCCGGTGCCCAGCCCCGCGAAGACCGGGGGTGCGCAGGCGCCCGATACCGGTTATAAGGACCGCGATCGCGCCGATCTTGAAAGGCTGATGCAGAACAACGCCCGCTGAGCTTGACCGCTCGGTTTTGGCGCGATCGACGTTTGTGGGACCGTGGTTTTTTCCGTTGCATGTGCTGACGCGCGCCGACGGCGCCTCTTGGACGAAGGACTTCTGGTGATGCTGACGACGCATCCGTTCGACGACGACAAGCTGCGCGAAGAGTGCGGCGTGTTCGGCATCTACGGCAACCCGCAGGCGGGCGCCATCACGGCGCTGGGCCTGCATGCCCTGCAGCACCGCGGGCAGGAGGCGGCGGGCATCGTCAGCTTCGACGGCGGCCGTTTCCACCTCCAGCACACGCTGGGCCTGGTCGGCGACCATTTCAGCTCCGAGGCGATCATCGCCAAGCTGAAGGGCGGCAGCGCCATCGGCCATGTGCGCTACGCCACCACCGGCGACACCTCGATCCGCAACGTCCAGCCGCTCTATGCCGACTTCGAGTTCGGCGGCTTCGCGCTGGCCCACAACGGCAACCTGACCAACGCCCAGGTGCTGCGCCGTCAGCTGGTCCGCCGCGGCTGCCTGTTCCAGTCCTCCACCGACACCGAGGTCATCGTCCACCTGATGGCGACCGCCCGCGGCGGCTCGCCGGTCGACCGGCTGATCGAGGCGGTGCGGCAGGTCGAGGGCGCCTTCTCCCTGGTGGCGCTGACCTCCAAGGAGGTCATCGGCGTGCGCGACGCGCTCGGCGTCCGTCCGCTGGTGCTGGGCAAGCTCGGCGACACCTACATCCTGGCGAGCGAGACCTGCGCCTTCGACATCGTCGGCGCCGACTATGTCCGTGACGTCGAGCCGGGCGAGATGATCGTCATCGACGACAGCGGCCTCCACAGCCTGCGCCCGTTCCAGCCGCAGCAGCGCCGCCTGTGCATCTTCGAATACATCTACTTCGCCCGTCCCGACAGCGTGATGGAGGGCACCTCCGTCTATCAGGCGCGCCAGCGCATCGGCCGTGAGCTGGCCCGCGAGGCCGGCGTTCCCGCCGACGTGATCGTGCCGGTGCCCGACAGCGGCGTGCCCGCGGCGCTGGGTTATGCCCAGGAAGCCGGCGTGCCCTTCGACCTCGGCATCATCCGCAACCATTATGTCGGCCGCACCTTCATCGAGCCGACCGACCAGATCCGTCACCTGGGCGTGAAGCTGAAGCACAACGCCAACCGCGCGATGATCGAGGGCAAGCGCGTCGTGCTGGTGGACGACAGCATCGTCCGCGGCACCACGTCCAAGAAGATCGTCGAGATGGTGCGCGCCGCCGGGGCCAAGGAGGTGCACATGCGCATCTCCAGCCCGCCGACCTCGCACCCCTGCTTCTACGGCATCGACACGCCGGAGCAGGGCAAGCTGCTGGCCCATCGCATGACGGTGGAACAGATGCGCGAGTTCATCCAGGCCGACAGCCTCGCCTTCATCTCGCTCGACGGCCTCTACCGCGCGATGGGCGAGGAGAAGCGCGACCCCGCCAAGCTCGGCTACTGCGACGCCTGCTTCACCGGCGATTACCCGATCCCGCTGACCGACGCGCTGGAGCATCCGCCGGCCGAGGCGAACGTCCCGGTCCGCGCCTGATCCCAAGAAAACCCTCCCCCCGCAACGGGGGAGGGTTTTTCATATGTGAACGAACAATAATCCCAGGAAACGAGTCGCCCCCATGTCCCGTCTCTCCGGCCGCATCGCCCTCGTCACCGGCGCCTCGCGCGGCATCGGCGCCGCCGTCGCCAAGCGCTTCGCCGCCGAAGGCGCCCATCTGGTTCTGGTCGCCCGCACGGTCGGCGGGCTGGAGGAGACCGACGACGCCATCCAGAAGATCTCCGGCCAGTCGGCGACCCTGGTGCTGATGGACATGCGCGACTACGACAAGATCGACCAGCTCGGCCATGCGCTCTACCAGCGCTTCGGCAAGCTGGACGTCGTCGTCGGCAATGCCGGCGCGCTGGAGGCTCTCGGCCCGGTCGCCCAGTACGATCCGAAGCTGTGGTCGCGGGTGATGGATCTGAACGTGACGGCGAACTACCGACTGATCCGCTCGATGGACCCGCTGCTGCGCGCGTCGGGCACCGGCCGCGCCATCTTCGTGACGTCCGCCGCCGCCAAGGCGCCGCACCATTACTGGATGCCCTACGGCGCCAGCAAGGCGGCGCTGGAGATGATCGTGAAGACCTACGCGATGGAGGTCGCCGGCTCGACCCTGCGCGTCAACCTGCTCGACCCCGGCGTGGTGGCAAGCAAGCTGCGCACCCAGGCCTTCCCCGGCGAGGACCCGACGAAGGTCGCCCAGCCCGACGACGTGACCGAACGCTTTGTCGAACTGGCCGAGGCCGGCTGCGAGCGCCACGGGGAGCTGGTTCTGGGGCAGTAAAGTAAATTGCCCTCTCCCGCCCCGGGAGAGGGCGCAGAGCCGACGGCCATAGGCCGGACGAGCACCGAAGGTGATCGTAGGCGGAGCGCGGTCGCGAGACTTGCGAGCGGCCTTGGACCCGCCGAAGGCGGGGAGGGTGAGGGGTAGAGCAAAAATCCTGGACCGCATGGTTCCTTGGATCACCCCTCACCCTTCCCATGCTGCGCATGGGCCCCTTCCCTCTCGGGGCGGGAGAGGGAGCGATTGAGCGATCAGCCCACCATCCCCCGCAGCCTATACAGCTCCTCCAGCGCCTGCCGTGGCGTCAGGCTGTCCGGGTCGATCCCCGCCAGAGCCTCTTCCACCGGCGACGGCCCCGCAGGCGTCGCTGCCACCGCCGCTTCGGCCTTCGGCGCCGGCCGCTTCAGCGCCGCGCTGAACAGCGGCAGATCCTCGGCCAGCCGGTGGATCGTCGCGTTCTGGTCGCCCGATTCCAGCAGCTTCAGCACCTCGTCGGCCCGCCCGACCACCGCCGGCGGCAGCCCGGCCAGCTTGGCGACGTGGATGCCATAGCTGCGGTCCGCCGCCCCCGCCGTCACCTCGTGAAGGAACACCACGTCGCCCTGCCATTCCTTGATGCGCATGGTGTGGCAGGACAGCGCCGGCAGCTTCGAGGCCAGCATGGTCAGCTCGTGATAGTGCGTGGCGAACAGCGCCCGGCAGCGGTTCACGTCGTGCAGATGCTCCACACAGGCCCAGGCGATGGACAGCCCGTCGAAGGTCGCCGTGCCGCGCCCGATCTCGTCGAGGATCACCAGCGCACGCGCCCCGGACTGGTTCAGGATCGCCGCCGTTTCCACCATCTCGACCATGAAGGTGGAGCGCCCGCGCGCCAGATCGTCGGCCGCACCCACGCGGCTGTAGAGCCGATCCACCACCCCGATATGGGCCTGCTCCGCCGGGACGAAGCCGCCCATCTGCGCCAGGATCGCGATCAGCGCGTTCTGCCGCAGGAAGGTCGACTTGCCGGCCATGTTCGGACCGGTCAGCAGCCACAGCCGGTTGTCCGGCGCCAGATCGCAGTCGTTCGCCACGAACGGCCCGCCATGGGCGGCGTCCAGCACCGCCTCCACCACCGGATGCCGCCCGCCTTTGATCGAGAAGGCGAGGCTGTCGTCCACCAGCGGCCGGCTGTAGCGCCGCTCCTCCGCCAGTTCGGCCAGCGAGGTGGCGACATCCAGCGCCGCCAGCGCATGCGCCGCCTGGGCGATGGCGTCGGCCTTGCCGGCGACCACCTCGACCAGCCCGGCGAACAGCTCCAGCTCCACCGCCAGCGCCCTGTCGGCGGCCTCCGAAATCCGCCGCTCCAGATCCGACAGCTCCACCGTGCCGAAGCGCACGGCGTTCGCCATGGTCTGGCGGTGCATGAACACCTCGCGGCCCCGGTCCGACATCAGCTTGTCGGCATGGGCGGCGGTGACCTCGATGTGATAGCCCAGCACATTGTTGTGCTTGACCTTCAGCGACGGCACCCCGGCGATCTCGGCATATTTCGTCTGGAGGCCGGCGATCAGCCGCCGGCTCTCGTCGCGCAGCGTCACCAGCTCGTCCAGCGCATAGCTGTAGTCGCGGGCGATGAAACCGCCGTCGCGGGCCAGCAGCGGCAGCTCCGGCGCCAGCGCCTGGGTCAGCTGGTCGACCAGTTCCGAATGCGCGCCCAGCCGCTTGTCCAGCGCCGCCAGCCCGTCCGGCAGCGGCATGGCGCCGGCCAGCAGTTCCCTGATCAGCCCGGCCTGCCGCAGCCCGTCGCGGATTGCCGCAAGATCGCGCGGTCCCCCGCGCCCCAGCGTCAGCCGCGACAGCGCCCGCTCCAGATCGGGGCAGCTCCGCAACGCCTGCCGCAGCTCGCCGCGCAGCCGCTCACCCGTCAGCGCGAATTCCACCATATCGAGCCGGCGGCCGATGGCGACCGGATCGGTCAGCGGTGAGGTGAGGTGGGCGCAGAGCAGCCGGGCGCCTGCCCCCGTCACCGTGCGGTCGATGGTGGCGAGCAGGCTGCCGCGCCGCTCCCCGTTCAGCGTCCGCGTCAGTTCCAGATTGCGTGCGGTGGAGGCGTCGATCTCCATCACCGCCCCCGGCCCCAGCCGGCGCGGCGGCGACAGCCGGGGCACGCGCCCCTTCTGCGTCAGCTCGACATAGCCGACCAGGGCGCCGGCCGCCGCGACCTCCGCCCGGCTGAAAGTGCCGAAGGCATCCAGCGTGCCGACGCCATACTGGGTCAGCAGGCGCTGCTTGCCGTTCTCGCTGTCGAAGCGCGGGGTGGGCTGGATGGTCAGCCGCGACTTCCATTCGCCCCACAGCTCGAACAGCTCCGGCGTCTGGCTCAGCTTCTCGGAGATCAGCACCTCCTGCGGGTCGAGCCGCCCCAGTGCCGCGCCAAGTCCTGTCCGCTCCACCGGCTGCACCACCAGCTCGCCGGTCGACATTTCCAGCCAGGCCAGCCCCAGCCCGCCGGCCGTCTCCGCCACCGCCGCCAGCCAGTTGGAGGAGCGGGCGTCGAGCAGGCTGTCCTCGGTCAGGGTGCCGGGGGTGACGATGCGGATGACGCCGCGCTTCACCACCGATTTGCCGCCGCGCTTCTTCGCCTCGGCCGGGTCTTCCATCTGTTCGCAGATGGCGACGCGGAAGCCCTGGCGGATCAGGCGCTGCAGGTAATTCTCGTGGCTGTGCACTGGCACGCCGCACATCGGGATGTCTTCGCCCAGATGCTGGCCGCGCTTGGTCAGCGCGATGTCGAGCGCCGCCGCGGCATTGACCGCATCCTCGAAGAACATCTCGTAGAAGTCGCCCATCCGGTAGAACAGCAGGCAATCGGGATGCGCCTGCTTGATCTCCAGATACTGCGCCATCATCGGCGTGGCGTCGGGCGGGATGACGATTTCTGCGATGTCGGACACGGGAACCACGGAGCCTTGGGTGGGTGTTGTATCGGATGCGCACCCTATCACGGGATATGCAGCCGCGGGATAGGCGGGATGGCCGGGCGTGGGACAATGGCACGTGGGACAATAGGGCGCGCACGGACGACTCGGGTCCACGTTCCTGTTGCGGTTGACGGGCGCGCGCCGCCGGTCGCTACAATAGGGAAAGCTGAAAAATAGGGAGACGGCCATCATGACGCAATCGACCGGGCAGACCGTGCCTGCCGCCACACCTGCCGCCACACCTGCCGAGGTGCGGGAGGTCGTTGCCCTCTTCGCCACCCGCGCCGCGTTCGACCGCGCGGTGGAGGCTCTGCTGGCGGCCGGCTTCGACCGCGCCGACCTGTCGGTCCTGGCCAGCCACACCTCGCTGGAGGCCGCCGACCCGAAATACCGGCCGCGCGACGAGGCGCTGACCGGTCTGGTGGGGGAGCTGAAATACGCCTTCCCCCTGACCACCGCCGGCCTGATCGCCATCGTCGGCGGCCCTATCGAGGCGGCGCTGGCGGCGCTGGTCGCGGCCGGTGTCGGCGGCGTGGCGATCAAGGACTATCTGGACGAGCTGACCAGCCATCCCAAGCCCGACGAGTTCTCCCGCGCGCTGGAGGCCGGCGGCATCATCCTGTGGGTGCGGGTGGAGACGGCGGAGCGCGAGGCGCAGGCCTCCGCCCTGTTGGATCGTGAAGGCGGCGGCAACGTGCATGTGAGCGTGCGCGACGCGTGACGGAACCGGAACGGGCGGGCAGGGAGGCGGGCAGGCTGCGTCGGGCGAGCGGAGTCAGGCGGTGAGGTTCATCACGGCGCCGCGCTTGGCGTCCTGCCCCGTCAGCTTCCGCTTCAGCTCCTCGGCGATTTCCTTCTCGACCGCCTCCCGCTTTTCCGACGGCATCGATTTGAGGTCTTCCTCCGTCATCTTGTGACGGGCGAGCCAGTCGTCGCGGATCCGCTCGGCCGGCGTCTTCTTCGATTCCTTCAGGAAGGCGTTGACCGCGTCGGTGTCGGTGGTGGGCCCGGCACTGCTGCCCCAGCCCTTGCGGGCGGCCGCCGTCTGCGACTGGGTGTAGAGGGAGTTCGAGTAGCCGCTGTAGCCATTGACTTGCATCGCGGTGGTCCCGCTGTCGGTTGCGCCGCCGCCGGACAGCAACTGCCGGCAGTGCGGAACGCGATGCAATTTCAACGCCGAGCGGGAAGCCTTTCCATTTCAGGGACTTGAGGGATCTGCCGGGGCGGCGGAGGCTGCCGGCGGGCAAGTTCTGCCGGCCCATTCCTGCCGGACCCGACCCTTCCTGTCACGCCGCAGCGGCCTGCCGGCGTTTCGGGGCGGCGACCATCCGCAGGCCGTGCGCCCGGTACTGCGCCTGGACGATGGACGCCCAACCCATGCGGATCAGCGTCAGCTTCACCCCATCCGACAGGTCGTCGCCGGTGACGAGGTCGGTCACCTGCCACATCAGCGTGTCGTCCACCGAGCGCGGGAACATCGCCGCCACCCGCAGCAGCCGCGCCATCAGCGCCGCCACCGTCTGCCGACCCAGCCCGCGTTCGGCCAGCGCCAACGCGTCGTTCAGCGCCGCCAGCTCCCGCCGTCCCTTCAGCGATGTCTCCTTCGCCGATGTCTCCGCCGCGCGTCCCGTGCTCGTCCGGCCGGTCATGGCCCGTCTCCTGCGATACCGTCCATGGCGACCAGTCTGGCCCCGCAACCGGGGAGGCGCTGTGACGGCCGTCACAACCGGGGTCACATGCAGGGGCCGGGACCCTGGTTTTCCAGTGCGGGCGTGCTACCTGAAGGCTTTACCGCTATAGTGCGACCGTTGCGGCCATCCGGATCGCCTGCACGCCGCTTTAGAAGCCGAGGTTTTTCCCGACCGATGCTGTCCCGCTCCAAGGCGTTGCCCCCGCCAGAGTCGCCCGCGCCCGCCATCCCGAACAAGCGCGCCATCATCTCCCGCCGCAAGCTGTCGGGGGAGCTTGAGGATCTGGTCGCCGAGCACGGCACCGGGGACAAGCTGCGCCCGGCGCTGATCGCCTGCCTGCGCAAGGCGCTGGCCGAGGGCAGGGCGGAGGTGCGGCGGCGCTTCGACGCCGGCGGATCGGGCGAGCAGTGCGTGCGGGAGAACTGCTACCTCGCCGACCGGGTGGTCGGCACGCTGGCCGACTTCACCGTCCGCTTCATCTTCCCCACCGCCAACCCGACCTCCGGCGAGGTGTTCGACGTGGCGGCCACCGGCGGCTACGGCCGCGGAGAGCTGGCGCCCTTCTCCGACATCGACCTGCTGTTCCTGCTGCCCTACAAGCGCACGCCGCGGGTGGAGCAGGTGGTCGAATACATGCTCTACATCCTGTGGGATCTGGGGTTGAAGGTCGGCCATGCCGTGCGCAGCGTCGACGACTGCATCCGCCAGTCCAAGGCCGACGTCACCATCCGCACGGCGATCCTAGAATCCCGCTATCTCTGGGGTCCGGGCAAGCTGTTCGCCGAGCTGCGCAAGCGCTACGACAAGGAGGTCGTTGCCGGCACCGGCCCCGAATTCGTCGAGGCCAAGCTGGCCGAGCGCGACAACCGCCACCTGAAGATGGGCGACAGCCGCTATGTGCTGGAACCCAACCTGAAGGACGGCAAGGGCGGCCTGCGCGATCTCCAGACCCTGTTCTGGATCGCCAAGTATCTCTACCGGGTCGAAGGCGTGGACGAGCTGGTCGGCAAGCATGTGCTGACGCCGGAGGAGGCGCAGCGCTTCGCCAAGGCGCAGAACTTCCTGTGGACCGCGCGCTGCCACCTGCATTACCTGACCGGCCGGCTGGAAGACCGCCTGACCTTCGATGTCCAGACCAGCATCGGCGCCGCCATGGGCTACACCGACCATGCCGGCACCAAGGGCGTCGAGCGCTTCATGAAGCATTACTTCCTGGTCGCCAAGGATGTCGGCGACCTGACGCGCATCTTCTGCGCCGCACTCGAAGCGGAATCGAAGCGTCCGCCCAAGTTCAACCTGCTGCGTCTGGCCTCGGTGGCGCGGCGCAAGGACGTGGACGGCTTCATCGTCGATGGCGAGCGGCTGAACGCCCGCAGCGACAAGCAGTTCAAGGAACAGCCGATCGACATGATCCGGCTGTTCCACACCGCGCAGATGAACGACATCGACATCCACCCGGCGGCGCTGCGGTCAATCACCCGGTCGCTGTCGGCCATCGGGCCGAAGCTGCGCAACGATCCGGATGCCAACCGGCTCTTCCTCGATATCCTGACCGGACCGAAGGACCCGGAGATCACGCTGCGCCGCATGAACGAGGCGGGCGTGATGGCCCGCTTCATCCCCGACTTCGGCCGGGTCGTCGCGCAGATGCAGTATGACATGTACCATGTCTACACGGTGGACGAGCACACGCTGTTCGCGCTCGGTATCCTGCACAAGATCGCGTCGGGCGAGCATGCCGACGAGCTGCCGCTGTCGACCGAGGTGATTCACAAGGTCGTCTCGAAGCGGGCGCTCTATGTCGCCGTCCTGCTGCACGACATCGCCAAGGGCCGCGGCGGCGACCATTCCGTTCTGGGCGCCCGCGTCGCCGAGAAGCTCTGCCCGCGGCTCGGCCTGACGGCGGAGGAGACGGAGACGGTGGCGTGGCTGGTGCGCTGGCACCTCGCCATGTCGCACACCGCCTTCAAGCGCGACCTGGAGGACGACAAGACCGTCCGCGACTTCGTGGCGCTGGTCCAGTCGCCGGAACGCCTGCGCCTGCTGCTGGTGCTGACGGTGGCCGACATCCGCGCCGTCGGCCCGCAGCGCTGGAACAACTGGAAGGCCACGCTTCTCCGCGAACTCTACAATCGTTCCGAAGAGCTGATGTCCGGCGGCATGACGGTGGAGGGCCGCGGCCGGCGCATCCAGGCCGCCCAGGCCGCACTCCGCGCCGAGCTGACCGACTTCGACGACGCGGCCTTCGACCATCACAAGGGCCTCGGCTACCCCGGCTACTGGCTGGCCTTCGACACCGACACGCTGGCCCATCAGGCCCGCATCGTCCGCGAGGCGGAGCGGGCGCAGCGCCCGCTGACGGTGGAGACGCGCGTCGACCGCGGCCGGGCGGTGACGGAGGTGACGATCTACGCCACCGACCACAGCGGCCTGTTCTCCCGCCTCGCCGGGGCGTTGGCCGCCTGCGGCGCCGACATCGTCGATGCCCGCATCTTCACCATGACCAACGGCATGGCGCTCGACGTCTTCTCGGTGCAGGACGCCGCCGGCGGCGGGGCCTTCGAGAGCGGCGACAAGCTCGCCAAGCTGTCGGTGATGATCGAGAAGGTGCTGTCGGGCCAGCTGAAGCCGCTGAACGAGCTGTCGACCCGCCGCACGCCCCATGCCAGCCGCACCCGCGTCTTCCATGTGCCGCCGCGCGTGCTGATCGACAACAACGCTTCCACCACCCACACAGTGATCGAGGTGAACGGCCGCGACCGTCCCGGCCTGCTCTACGACCTGACCCGTGCTTTGTCGAACCTGACCCTGCAGATCAGCTCCGCCAAGGTCTCGACCTTCGGCGAGAAGGCCATCGACGTCTTCTATGTGAAGGACGTCTTCGGCCTGAAGGTGACCCACGACGGCAAGCTGGCGAAGATCAAGGAACGCCTGCTGAGCGCGCTGGACGACCCCACCGGCGACGCCCCCCCGCCGACGACGGTGAAGCGGACGCGGACGAAGGTGACGGGGGCGTAGAATGCACCCTCTCCCGCCCCGGGAGAGGGGAGGGGTCCAAGCAAAGCTTGGGAGGGGTGAGGGGTGCGTCAAGGATCGAAAAATCCATGTCCGCATTGCCCCTCACCCTCCCGCCTCCGGCGGGTCCCTCCCTCTCCCGGGGCGGGAGAGGGGATCGCTTGCTTCGCCCCCTCAGGGCGCCATGAAAACGCTGGCGTGCTTGCCGGCCTCGCCGCTGCCCAGATCCTTGGCGATCACCGCCACGTCGGTCGACCCCGACTTCACCGCCGCCGCCGGCACCTTCACGAACACCCGGAAGGTTGCCACCGAGTCCGCCTCCGCGGTCAGCGTCAGGCTGCCGCCGCTGCCCGCATCCTCATCGCCGGCCACCGACAGGTGCGCGTCGCGCAGCCCCTCGAAGGTCACCGCATAGCTGCGGGCGATGTGCGTCTTGTTCAGCACCTTGATGGTGTAGGCGTTCTGCACCGACCCGTCGGACAGCGTCACGAACAGCGGCGCCCGGTCGCGCAGCACGCTGACGTCCAGCGTCGGCCGCAGCATCAGCGCGATGCCCATGGCGCACAGCACGATCAGCATGATCAGCGAGTAGATCACCGTGCGCGGCCGCACCAGCTTCACCCGTTCCGGCTTGCCGTCGATCTTGGCGATCTGGTTCGACTGGGTGTCGAAGCGCACGAGGTCGATCGGTCGGCCGATCTGCCGCATCACGTCGTTGCAGGCATCGACGCACAGGCCGCAGCCGATGCAGGAGATCTGCTGGCCCTCGCGGATGTCGGTGCCGGTCGGGCAGACATGGACGCACTGCTTGCAGTCGATGCAGTCGCCAAGGCCCGCCGCCTGCCGGTCGTCCCAGCTCTGCGACTTGCGCAGCGGTGCCCGGCCTTCGCCGCGCCAGTCCTCGTAGGTGACCAGGAAGGTGTCCTCGTCCACCATCGCCGACTGGAAGCTGCGCCACGGGCAGACATAGATGCAGATCTGCTCGCGCGCCCAGCCGGCGAAGAAATACGTCGTGAAGCTGAACAGCGCGATGAAGGTCGCTACCCCGCTGGTGATCTGCCCATGCAGCAGCTCGCCCATCAGCGTCGGCGCGTCGTTGAAATAGAACACCCAGGCCCCGCCGGTCAGCAGCGAGATGGCGACCCACGCCGCATGCTTGGCGGTCTTGCGCGCCAGCTTGGCCCCGGTCATCGGTGCCTTGTCCAGCCGGATGCGGGTGGTGCGCGGGCCTTCGATCCTGCGCTCCACCCACATGAACAGGTCGGTCCACACCGTCTGCGGGCAGGCATAGCCGCACCAGATGCGCCCGGCCAGCGTGGTGGCGAAGAAGATGCCGAAGGCGCCGAGGATCAGCAGGCCGGTCAGGTAATAGACCTCCTGCGGCCAGATCTCGATCCACAGGAAATAGGCGCGGCGTCCGACCATGTCGATCAGCACCGCCTGGTCCGGGATGCCCGGCCCGCGTTCCCAGCGAAGCCACGGCGTGATGTAGTAGACCGCCAGCAGGACGATCAGCACCGCCCATTTCAGCTGCCGGAAGCGCCCCTTCACATCGGCGGCATAGACCTTGGGCCGGTCGATGAACCAGTGGCGTCCCGGCTCCTCATGCGGCTCGGCGTGGGCTTTCGCAGCGTGCCTGCCGGCGGGGTCGGGGCGGCGGGTGAGGGTGGTGTCTTCTTGGCGAAGGGACATGGCTTCTTTCCTCGGCCGTCAGCGGCGCGGGTGGCGTCAGCGTCGTCCCTTCTCCATAAGACTTCCGTCATGGAGCCGCATTGCGCAATGTCAATCCGGCCCGCTTAATCCATCCCTTCCTTACACCGTCTGCCCGCGCAGTTCCGCCAGCCCGTCGTGATAGGCGCGGTCGAACAGCGCCTCCAGCCGGGCGTCGGTGCCGCGCAGGCCGGCGACCACAGCATGGGCCCATTCGAAATACTCGACCTTGCGCGACAGCGGCCAGTCGGCGGGCGGGCTGTGCGCCATCGAGCGCAGGTTCGACACCTTGTCGGCCAGCTTCACCAGCTTCGCGCGGGTCGAGGCATGGGGCGCGGCATCGATCTGGTGCTGCTTGCGCTCGGCCTTCGACATGCGCTTGTCGTCGGTGGTCTCGGCGACGACCTGCACCACCTCGGTGCCGAACAGCTGCTCGATCTCCTCATAGCTGGCGTCGGTGTCCTCCAGCGTGTCGTGCAGCAGCGCGGCGATCACCACCACCGGGTCCTTGCCGGCCGTCGCCTCCGCCACCAGCAGGGCCACCTCCGACAGGTGGTTGACGTAAGGCTCGGCGCGCACGCCCTTGCGACGCTGGTCGATGTGCTTGTGCGCGGCGAAATCCAGCGCGCGGGCGAAATCGAGGAGGGGGGCGCCCGGCAAGGAGGAATTTGGCAGGGAGGCGTTTGGCAGGCTCATGCTGTTCTCTCGGCTGGGGCATTGCATTATTCTCCGCCCCGGGGACCCCGATGCCGAAGGACTGCGCCCATGTTCACGTCATTCTTCTTCGATCTGCGCAAGGCCGGCGTGCCCGTCTCGCTGACGGAGTACCTGACGCTCATGGAGGCCATGAAGCAGGGCACCGCGTCCTTCCGCGTCGAGGATTTCTATTATCTCAGTCGTGCATGCTTGGTTAAGGACGAACGCAACCTCGACCGCTTCGACCGCGTCTTCGGCGCCACCTTCAAGGGCCTGACCGACGACACCCCGGCCGCCGACGAGGTCCCCGTCACCGACCTGCCGGAGGAGTGGCTGCGCAAGCTGGCCGAACGCTTCCTGACCGACGAGGAGAAGGCGCAGGTCCAGGCTCTCGGCGGCTGGGACAAGCTGATGGAGACTCTGGCCCAGCGTCTGGCCGAGCAGAAGGGCCGGCACCAGGGCGGTTCGAAATGGATCGGCACCGCCGGCACCTCACCGTTCGGCGCCTACGGCTACAACCCGGAGGGCGTGCGCATCGGCCAGCACGAGAGTCGCCACCGCCGCGCCGTCAAGGTCTGGGACCGCCGCGAGTTCAAGAACCTGGACGACCGGGTGGAGATCGGCACCCGCAACATCAAGGTGGCGCTGCGCCGCCTGCGCAGGTTCGCCCGCAGCGGTGCGGCCAGCGAACTGGACCTGCCCGGTACCATCCGCGCCACCGCCAACAACGCCGGCTGGCTCGACCTGAAGATGGTGCCGGAGCGGCACAACACGATCAAGGTGCTGCTGTTCCTCGACATCGGCGGCTCGATGGACGACCACATCCGCCTTGTCGAGGAGTTGTTCTCCGCCGCCCGCAGCGAGTTCAAGCATCTGGAGCACTTCTACTTCCACAACTGCGTCTATGAGGGCGTCTGGCGCGACAACGCGCGCCGCCACACCGAGCGTCTGTCCACCTGGGACGTGCTGCACACCTATCCCGCCGACTACAAGCTGGTCTTCGTCGGCGACGCCGCCATGAGCCCCTACGAGATCGTCTATCCCGGCGGCAGCGTCGAGCATTGGAACGAGGAGGCCGGGCAGGTGTGGATGCAGCGCCTGCTGTCGGTCTACGCCAAGGCGGTGTGGCTGAACCCGACCTCGCCGCAATATTGGGATTATTCGGAAAGCACCCGCCTGCTCCAGCGCCTGATGGGAGGCCGAATGTTCCCACTGACGCTGGAGGGGCTGGACGGGGCTATGCGGGAGTTGGGGAGGTAGGGAAATATTGTTCGGTATTATTTAGCTCTCTAACGATTGGCGTAAACTTCGCTTTACATACGGTAGTATGTGCGTCGCCAAATTGAAGTTAATGAATCATAAATGTTGGAAATTTTAACTTCTGCTCGGCATTATGTTAGGCGTCGTGTGTCGGTACACTGAGAGGCATTATGATTGATAGCGTGAGAAAAGTAATTGCGGTCTTGGAAAGAAAATCAAGAACGCCCGACGAAGATACTTTACTTCGAGAGTTGCGAGAAATTTTGACAAAAATGCCAATGAATCGTGGAGGGACGATTTTGGGGGAAAGCGGAATGGTGAGAAGGACGTCAAGTTTTAATCCCACGGAAGGCGCGTGCCCGACCTGTGGAAGAAGATAAAGCCAATCAATTTTAGGTGGTGATAATCATGGCTTCTGACGAATTAGTGACCGGAAGTGAGAAGACGAATCCTGTGCCGGTCACTGATTCGTCAGATTCTGAGCAGCGAGTGTCATCTAAAAAGGTCAGAGGGGCTTTCTATGTTTGTAGAAACCCTGATGATAAGCGCGATATTTGCTTTCAAAGAAGTGCGCAATTTGATGGTGATATCCCAGATGATCAAGATGAGTTAAGAAATTCAATTGAAAGCACTTTGACAGTAATGAAGATTATATTTTCCGATAACGACGAAAAATTTGAGGAATATTTTCGCTCACTTTTATCTCTCGCTCAAGCAGGTTTGGTTGGCGACGCGCCGCAAACAAAAATATCTGCGCGCGCTCTTATTGGATTGCGGAATGATATCGTAGTGAGGGAGTCGGAATTCATTCGCAATCGATATTTGAAAAGCCTTGGTATTATAGGGGTGGTTCTGTTCTCAGTAATCGCCATGGTAGAAATTTACGTTATTAGATTGTATTTTTTAGACGCCAGAGGTTATGGGGTAATTTGGTGTGGTAGCATTATTGGGGTGTGGCTTTCGTTTAGTGCGAAGAGAATAAAAATATCTTTCGATGATCTGAGTTTTCTTGAGCAGAGTGGGTGGAACCCCTTTAATAGGTTAATTTTCGTTGGACTGCTTGCGGTCTCCTTTGGGATTCTGCTTTCTTTGCAGATATTAGACGTTCAGCTTGGCAGCATTAAAGCAAGTTCTTTCAAAGATAATATTGAAGCTGCAGTCATTATCGGAATTCTTGGTGGTTTCAGCGAGAAGGCATTGCCACTCAGAATAACTGAACAAGCAAGTAAAATGTTTGGAAGTGCGTAGAGTTGCCAAAATGCAGTATCGAACCAGATATTGAGCCAAATTCACGTCGTTCGTAACTTATCCAGCGCCCGTATCACCGCTTTAATTCATGCGCGATCACGGCCAGATAGGCCGTGATCGCCGCGTCCGGCTTGCTGTGGCGTTGCTCCCAGTCGCGTAGGCCGGCGATAGGGAAGCCGCAGCATTCGGCTGTCGCCCGGTTCGGCTGCATGGAATGCTATCAAGCACACTTCGGAAACTTGGCAAGACCGATCAGCCTGCGGCAATGTTGAGCTACGTACCGCCAGCCATCATCGTCGCGATAATCCTGTGCGGCAACTCGCTGCATTCAGCCTGCTACTGGCAGAAACCCGGACGCCGCGCCGGACTCACCCCACCACCCGCCGATACAGGTGCCACGTCGCGTGCCCCAGCACCGGCATGACGATCGCCAGCCCGACGAAGGCCGGCAGGCACCCGATCGCCAGCATCGCCACCACGATCACGCCCCAAAGCATCATCGGGCCGGGGTTCGCCATCACCGCGCGCACCGAGGTCTGCATCGCGATGATCCAGTCCACCTCGCGATCCAGCATCATCGGGAAGGACACCACGCTCAGCGCCAGGGTCGCCAGTGCGAAGAACAGGCCGACGGCGTTGCCCAGCACGATCATCTGCCAGCCTTCCGGCGTGGTGAACAGCAGATGGACGAAGGCGCCGACGCTTCCAGGCTCCAGCCGGCCCAGCGTGTGGTCGTAGACGATCTGCGCCGCTCCCAGCCACAGCACATAGAGCGTCAGCATCAGCAGCCCCAGCGCCGCGATCGACCAGATCGCCCGCGACCGGAAGACATCCAGCGCGTTGACCCAGGAAACCGGCTGTCCGCGTTCCCGCCGCCGGCTCAGTTCGTAGATGCCGACGGCGGCGAGTGGACCGACGAAAGCGAGACCGGCGACCAGCGGGTAGAACAGCGGCAGCAACTCGCCGCCATAGGCGATGCGCGCCGCGACCAGCCCGACGAGCGGATAGATGATGCCCAGGAACAGCAACTGCGTCGGTGCCGCGAGGAAGTCGCGCCATCCCAATGCCAGCGCCTCGCCCAGGCTGAGGGTGTCGATGGAACGGATACGGACATCCTTGGGCACCACCAGCATGTCTGTCAGCGGCGCCTTATGCTCGGGCATGTACCAGCGGTTCGCCATGGCGGAACTCCTCCCTCTTCCTTGACCGGCCCGGTGGGGGCGTGGACGGGCAGTCGGTGGTGTCGCGAGGGCGGCTCGATCCGGCAGACGGGCGGGGCGGCGTGAGACTGTGCCGCCCAGGCGGGGACGGGTATCGGACCGCGGTCCGGCAGAGGATACACCCGCTGCCGAAATCGGGCGCGGCGAATGATGGGTATACATACATTTTCAGGGAATGAGTCCGCGCAGACCTTCGGACCGAGAAGCCAACAGGATGATGGCTTTTAAACCTATCATTGCCGCGGGACTACGCTTGTTTTAGGATTAATAACCCATATCTCCAAGGAGACGCCCCATGCCCGACTGCCTGTCCCCCGCCAACCACCCCGCCGACCACTTCCCCCGCTGGGCCGAGGAGCCGCCGGTTCCGCCCGAAGGCTCGCTCGTTCCCGGTTCGCGCTTCCACGAGGAACAGTGGGTGATGGCCGCCGGCATGCTGGCGCGCGGCGCGTCCTTCCAGCAGGTCGCCCGCGCCATGGGGTGCAGCCGCACCACGTTGTGGCGGGCCTATTACGGGTCGCAGGCGTTCCGCCATCGCGTCTGGTGGGAGCGGCAGGCGCTGAACCGCGAGTCGGAGCTTCGGCTCGGCTCGCTGCGCGCCCTGGTGACCGAGCAGATCGAGCGGCTGGTCTCATCCGGCGATCCCTCCACCGTGCGCTGGCTGGCCGAGCGGCTCGGCCTGTTCAAGGACTTCGACGATCTCGCCGCCAGTCCCGCCGCCGCCGAACCCGCCGCCCCGCTGCCCGGCCTCGACGACGACAGCATCCCCGGCGCGATCCGCGAGCACACCCCGCCCGACCCCAAGGTGATCGCCGCCATCATCGCCCGGCCGGAGGCGGAGGGGCCGAAGGGCGTCTATCCCTGGACCGTCAACCCCGACGATCCCTATCCCAACCTCGGCTCGGCCCTGGAGCGCCAGGGCGGGGAGGGGGCGTTCCCCCGCCGCCGCTGAGCGGATGCGACAGTGGAACGCCGCCTGGAAAGCGGTTCACGGCGTTTCACACGTTCCATCCGCTCCAGACCATAGCGCCGCTACCCCGCCCCAAACCGCCGCCTCACACCGCCGCCTGTTCGATCAGCCGGTTCGCCAGCGTCACCTTCTGCGCCAGCGTCGTCGCCAGGATGCGGTGCAGGACCAGCGCCAGTTCCGGATCCTCGCGCTCCAGCCGGGCGAGCGTCGCCGCGGTCAGCCGGTGGATGGTGGCGGTTGTTTCCACCACCACGTCGGCGCCGCGGGTCTGGCCCAGCAGCAGGGCGATCTCGCCGACCACCGCCCCGGCGGTCATGGTGCGCAGGCGCAGGCTCCGGCCGTCGGGCAGGGCGATCTGCACCTTCACCCGGCCGCGCCCGATGATGAAGACGTCGCTGGCCGTCTCGCCGGCGCGGATCAGCACCTCGTCCGGCTCCAGATGCAGGGTGTCCAGCGCCGCCACCGCGTCGGCCAGCCGCGGGTGCGGGCCGGTCATCGCCTCCAGATGGCGCAGCAGCGGCGCGTCCGCCCCGCCGCCCGAGCCGCCGTCCTCGGCCAGCAGCGCCTCCTCGCAGGATTCCAGCGCATGGTCGAGGTCGGGCGCGCGGCGCAGCACCGGGTCGCGGTCGGGGTCCAGGCCGCAGTTGCGGAAGGCATCCTCCACCGCGTCGGGCAGGGCGCTCAGCACCAGCGTGGCGCCGGCCGCCTCGATCAAGTTGCGGATGCGGCGGAACACCCCGGCGGCGGCCGAATCCATGCCCTTGATGTGGCGGAAGTCGATGATCAGGAACCGCAGCGGCTGCGCTCCCGCATCTCCGCCCGCCTGTACGCCCGCCCGCTCCAGCCGGTCGCGCACCGGGCCGACGATCTGCTCGGCGGTGCCGAAGAACAGATAGCCCTGCACCTGCATCGCCTCGATGGCCGCGCCGGCTGCGGTCAAATGCAGGCTGGCCGCCGGGCTGCGGTCGACCCGGCTGCGCAGCTCCGCCCCGCTGTGCCGGCCGCGGATCACCGGCAGCCGGGAATAGCTGTAGACGAACATCGCCAGCGACACCGCCAGACCCAGCGCCAGACCCTCCATGAAGCCGATCCCGGCAATCGCCAGAACCACGGCCAGCACGATCAGCCACTCCGTCCGCGGCAGCCGGCGGCGTGCCTCGATCAGCCACTCCTGCAACAGCTCGACGCCGAGGAACAGGATCAGCCCGGCGGTCAGGAACACCGGGGTCACCGACACCAGCCACCCGGCAACGAACAGCCCGCCCAGGATCACCGCCGCGGTCGCCAGCCCGGCGCCGCGCCCCCTGGCGCCCATCCGCCCGGCCAGCAGGGTCATGCCAAGCCCGACATAGCCGGACGGCCCGCCCAGCGCGCCCGCCAACAGGTTGGCCGCCCCGGTGCTGCGCAGCTCGGCGTCGGCGTCGATGTCGCGGCCCTGCGCCAACTCGATCCCGCTGACATTCAGCAGAAGGCCCAGCATGCCCAGCACAGCGACCGAGACCATCGCCGGCAGCGCCGCCGCCACCCGGCCCCAATCGGCCAGCGCCAGCACCTCCGTCGGCACCGGCAGGCTGAAACCGTCTCCTCCTGCCACACCCGGCAGCCAGCCCCAGCCGCGCGCCTGCTCCGCCGTCACCCCCAGCAGGGGCAGCCCGGCATGGAAGGCCAGCGCCGCCGTCAGCAGGACCAGCGGCATGGCGAAGGGGCTGGCGCTGCGCCGCATCACCAGCACCAGCAGCCCGGCCAGCCCGACCGCTGCCGCCGCGGTGACCGCCACCATCGGCGCCGCCAGCCCGGCGATTCCGGCGCCCAGCCCATGCCGCCCGCTGACCATCGCCAGCGCACCTTCCACCAGCAGCCAGCCCGACCCGGCGAGGAAGCCGGCCACCACCGGATAGGGAAAGAACCGCACCAGCCGCCCCAGCCGAAGCCGCCCCACCATCCAGAACAGCAGCCCGGTCACCAGCGTGCTGCCGCCCAGGATGGCGAAGGCGGTGGCGATCCTCACCCCCTCCGGCGCGCCCTCCAGCCCGGCCGCCATGGTCGCGACGGTGGAGGCCAGGATGGCGACGCCGGTCTCCTGCACCAGCGCCACGGAGTTCGGCTGCGTGCTGCGCAGGGCGACCAGCAGCGCCAGGATGGCGGCGCTCAGCAGCACCACGCCGACCCCGGCGCCCAGCCCGGCCGCCAGCGGCCCGGTGAACAGCAGCGCGGCAATCGCCAGCCCGTTGCCCAGATTGTCGATGCCCGCGATCAGCCCGATCATCGCCGATGCGATCGGGCTCCGGCCGGGATGCGCAGAGTGGCCGGTGGAAGGCTTCCGAATGGGGGCGTCGCTCATGATGTCGCGTTCGGTCCGGCTGATCGGGCGGTTCTTGTGCAAAGGCCTGCGTCACGGCGGCGGACCGCCGTCACCCGTGCAGCAGTGACCGGAATCCTGCTGCCCAGGCAAGCAATAAGCGGTGATGAATTGTGCTGCGCCACCATGCATTGCGCCAGCCGGTTCGTCCCCTGCGGATCGATGGTGCTCCGGCCCGGCCAGGAGCGGGCACGGCAACATATGTTGATGCGTGTGATTGCGTTGCAAAGATCAATTATCAGGAATCATATCTCTCGATATAGGACGTTATCGAGGGAGCATTTCATGAAGCATGCATATTTGCTGGGCTTGCTGATGCCTCTGGCGCTGGGCGCCGCAACGGGCGCGCTGGCTGCCACCGCCGCCAAGGACGCAACGAAGGATGTCGGGGAGCCGGCCGGCGAAGCCATCGGCAATCCGCCGTTGCTGACCAATTCCGAATCGCCGCGCGTCGGCTCTCTCCTGATGCGCCAGCCGCAGGCGACCGCCCGCCCGCACACTGGGCAGGCGCGCAATTACGACCTGTTCGTGTCCTTCACCGACGGCTATATCCGCAACCCCGCCCAGGGCCGTCCCGACGCGGTGCGGCTGCGCAGCTACCGCGGCACCGACGTCGATCCCAACCATCCCTATGTCGCGCCGACCATCGAAGCGACGCCGGGCGACACGGTGCGCATCAAGCTGCACAACGAGCTGCCGGCCGATCCGAACTGCACCAGTCAGGCGCCGGCGGACATCAACACCCCGCACTGCTTCAACGGCACCAACCTGCACAGCCACGGCGTCTGGGTCAGCCCGACCGGCAACAGCGACAACGTCCTGATCTCGCTCAATCCGGGCGTCGATTTCGAATATGAGTACAACATCCCGGCCGACCATCCGGCCGGCACCTTCTGGTATCACCCGCACCGCCACGGCTCGACCGCCCTCCAGGTCGGCAGCGGCATGGCCGGCGCGCTGATCATCCGCGGCGACCGCCCGCCGACGCGCGAGGCCAACGGCGATCTCGACACCCTGCTGACCAGCCCCAAGGGCGTGGCGATGACCGACCGGGTCCTGCTGTTCGAGCAGATCCCCTACGCCTGCACCAAGGACGGCAAGCTGAAGACCAATGCCGACGGCTCCATCGACTGGAGCTGCGCGCCGGGCGAGGTCGGCGAGGTCGTGTCCTACGATCAGTTCGGTCCGGGCACCTGGGAGCAGTCCGGGCGCTTCACCACCGTCAACGGCCGCGTCCGTCCGATGTTCGCCAACGCCAGGACCGGCGAGCCGGAGCGCTGGCGCCTGATCCATGGTGGCGTCCGCTCGCCCATCACGGTGGAGTT
The DNA here is from genome assembly GCF_013340935.1 of Azospirillum melinis. GTDB lineage: Bacteria > Pseudomonadota > Alphaproteobacteria > Azospirillales > Azospirillaceae > Azospirillum > Azospirillum melinis. The sequence continues at coordinate 52,135 of NZ_WHOS01000003.1, forward strand.
CCGCAAGCTGGATCCGACAGGCTTCTTCCAGAGCGAAAAGACCCTGTCGGCCGCCGGCCAGGACCGCTTCGCCAAGGAACGCTGCGTCGGGCAGCCTGTGCCCTATATCCTGGCGGCCTCCGACGGCCTGACCATGGAGGAAGGGCAGGTGCGCACCAGCGTGCCGATGCAGCCGGGCTACCGCGACGACCTGCTGGTCAACTTCCCCGAACCAGGCATCTACTGCGTCATCAACAAGCCGTCCGCCGCCAACGCCAGCCCGGACCAGACCGCCACCTCCACCGGTGTGCTCGGCTTCGTCCGGGTCAAGGGCGACCGCGTGGTCAAGGATCCGGTGAAGGAGACCATACGCCGGCTGACGGTCAACGCGACGAAATACGCGCCGTCGGTCGCCAAGGAGGTCATCGACGGGCTGACTGCCCGCTGCTTCGGCAAGACAATGGCCGACACCCCCTATTGCCCGCGTTTCAGCAAATTCACCGCCCACCGGCCGATCACCGAGCATGAGGTGATGCACCAGCCCAAGCAGGAGCTGACCTTCTTCATCAACCTGCCGCCGGAAGGGGGCAAGCGCACTAACGCGCTGTTCCAGGTCGCCGACAGCTTCGAGGTGGTGGAGAATCCCGACGGCACCTATGGCCCGAAGGGGGCCGCCGCCTACCGGCCGAACGTGGACAACCGGCCGGTGGTCCTGGGTACCGCCCAGCAGTGGGAGCTGGCCTCCTACTTCGTCAGCCATCCCTTCCACATCCACGTCAACCCGTTCCAGATCGTCTCGGTCATCGGTCCGGACGGCCGCGATGTCAGCGAGCCCGGTTCCGGCGACCCGGACTATGCCGGCATGAAGGGCGTGTGGAAGGACACCATCTGGGTGAAGAGCGACAACAACAACGCGCTGACCTCCGCCGAGCCGCCGAAGGGCGTCTACAAGGTGACCGTCCGCACCCGCTACGAGCGCTTCATCGGCGAGTATGTGCTGCACTGCCACATCCTCGACCATGAGGACCAGGGCATGATGCAGAATGTCAGCATTGGCGTGCCCGATGGCCGCGGCGGCGTCGCCGGGGCGCATCACTGACCGGACGCGCGCACTCCCCGCTTCCGCAAAGCCGGGAGCGGGGAGTGCGCCGCACCGAATGCTGCGATCCGTCGCTGCCTCCAACCATTGAAAAAGGCCCCTGTTTGCGTCTACGGTCGCGCGTCCCCTTGGAGTGAGTGCATGCGCGATATCACCCCCGTCACGGTCGCACGCGGCGACGGCATCGGCTCGGAGATCATGGATGCCGTGCTTTATGTGATGAATGCGGCCGGCGCGCGGCTGAAGGTGGAAGAGGTCCCGGCAGGCGAGGCCGTCTACAAGCGGGGTCATCCCGGCGGGCTGGATGCCGCCGGCTGGGGATCGATCCGCCGCACGCGGGTCTTCCTGAAGGGGCCGATCACCATGCCCCAGGGATACGGCAACAAGTCGTTGAACGTCGTCGCCCGCACCACGCTGGGCCTGTTCGCCAATGTCCGCCCCTGCGTCTCCTACCACCCCTATGTGCGGACCCGGCATCCGCGCATGGACGTGGTCATCATCCGCGAGAACGAGGAAGACCTCTACGCCGGCATCGAGCATCGCCAGACCGACGACGTGATCCAGTCGGTCAAGCTGATCTCGCGTCCGGGGTCGGAGCGCATCGTCCGCTACGCCTTCGACTTCGCCCGCTCCAACCACCGACAAAAGGTGACGGCCTTCGTCAAGGACAACGTCATGAAGATGACGGACGGGCTGTTCCTGAAGATTTTCTACGAAATCGCCGCCGATTATCCGGAGATCAAGGCCGACCACATGATCGTCGACATCGGCGCCGCCCGTCTGGCCGACCAGCCGGAGCGCTTCGACGTCATCGTCACCCTGAACCTCTACGGCGATATCGTTTCCGACATCGCCGCCCAGTTGACCGGCTCGGTCGGGCTGGCCGGTTCCGCCAACATCGGCGAGACCTGCGCCATGTTCGAGGCGATCCACGGCTCGGCCCCGATGATCGCCGGGCAGGGCATCGCCAACCCCTCCGGCCTGCTGATGGCCGCCGTGATGATGCTGGTCCATATCGGCCAGGGCGACATCGCCGCGCGCATCCACAATGCGTGGCTGAAGACCATCGAGGACGGCATCCACACCGCCGACATCTACGCCCGCGGGCTGGGCCGTGTCCGTGCCGGTACCGCCGCTTTCGCCGAAGCGGTGGTGGAGCGGCTGGGCCAGACCCCGGTCACCATGCCGCCGGTGGGCTACTCCACCGCAAGGCCGGCCTATGACGGCATCAACCGGCTTTCCCCGCGCGTCCGCGCGCTGAAGGAACTGGTCGGGGTCGACATCTTCCTGCAATGGTCCGGCGGGTTGCCCGACGACCTGGCGGAACTGGTGCTGCCTCTGTCGACCGATGCGCTGAAGCTGACCAGCATCTCCAACCGCTCGCAGCGGGTCTGGCCGGACGGCAATGCCGACGTGTTCTGCACCGACCATTGGCGCTGCCGCTTCCTGGCGCAGCACGGCCCGGTGCAGCATGGCGCCATCGTCGAACTGCTGGGCCGGCTGGCCGCGGCCGGGATCGACTTCACCCAGACCGAGAATCTCAGCAATTTCGACGGCAAGGCCGGCTTCTCCTCGCCGGGCCAGTGATCCGATGGGCGGAGTGGGAATAAACCGGCGGGGCTGGGCGTCATGACTGACGACGACGCCATCCCCGGACCCGACATGAGCCCGCCCGACATCGACGACCGCGCCATCGCCGCGCATGTGCCGCGGCTCCGGCGCTATGCCACCGCTTTGGTGGGCAACCGGCCGGACGCCGACGATCTGGTGCAGGACTGCGTGGAGAAGGCGCTGGCCAACCGCCATGCGCTGCGGGACCCGTCGAAGCTCGGCGGCTGGCTGATGACCATCCTGCACAACCTGCACATCTCCAGCCAGCGCGGCCGGCGACGGCGCGGGGCGGAGGTGCCGGTGGAGGATCTGGCCGACGATCTGGCGCTGAGCGCCCCGCCGGCCGACCGCGGGGCGGTGCGCGACTTCGTCCGCGCCTTCGCCCAGCTGACCGACGAACACCGCACCATCCTGCTGCTGACGGGAATGGAGGGGCTGTCCTACCGCGAGGTGGCGGAGGTCTTGGAGTTGCCGATCGGGACGGTGATGTCGCGGCTGGCCCGGGCGCGCGAAAAATTGAGGGTCCTGCTGGACGGTGGAACCCAGCAGGTCGTCAGGAGGATCAAGTGATGAGCGGCATCAGCAATCCCGTGACCGAAGCCGAGCTGCATGCCTGGCTGGACGGCGAATTGCCGGAGGAACGGCTGGCCGCTGTCGAACGCCACCTCGCCGACAATCCGGAGGTCGCCCAGCGCTTCGAACGCTACCGTGCCCAGCGCTCCCTATTGGGGCAGAGCTTCGGTCCGCTGATCGACCAGCCTTTGCCCGACCGCCTGACCCCGCCCTTTACCGCCCGCGACCATTCCGAAAAGCCGCTCCCTTCCCGTGGCCGTGCTGTCTGGTGGGGAACGGCGATTGCCGCCTCCCTTCTGGTGTTCGTCGCCGGCGGGGCCAGCGGCTGGCTGATGCGCGACCGCATTGGCATGCGGGCCGAACCACCGACTGCCGCCTTCATCGCCGATGCGGTCGCCGCCCACCGCGTCTTCTCCGTCGAGGTCCGCCATCCGGTCGAGATCGGCGTCGATGAGGAAGCGCATCTGGTCAACTGGCTGTCCAAGCGGTTGGGCAAGAATATGCGTTGCCCAAAAGTCACACGAGGAGGTTACCAACTGATCGGCGGCCGGCTTTTGGCCGATTCTGCTGGACCTGTTGCAATGTACATGTACGAGGATGCGGCTGGGCGTCGCATCACGTTGTATATTCGCCCCTCTCCCAACACCTCCGGTTCAGCGTTCCGGTTCGCCCAGGATGGTGGCGTCCGCGCTTTGTATTGGCAGGACAATGGGTTGGCGCTGGCCGTCGCCGGAGAGGCCGATCGGGATACCCTGTCCGGCGTCGCCGAGGAGGTCTATGGCGCGTTGAATTCGTGAGTCTACCCACGGACTTATCAACAGGAATGTTGCCGCGCCCCCCTATCGTCCGCTGCCGTCATCTGGTAGCTTCCTCACCGGCTGGCACAAAATGTTGCGGCTTATGGAAAACGGCACTAGACCGTGACCTGTTTGCCACAGCATAACCGGACACCGGATCGGGAGTACTCGGGGATGAGTTGGACGGACGAGCGGATACAACAGCTCAAGGATCTCTGGTCCCAGGGTTTGAGCGCGAGCGAGATCGCCGACATTCTGGGAGACATCACCCGCAACGCGGTCATCGGCAAGGCTCATCGCCTGGGATTGTCGGGCCGGCCGTCGCCAATCAAGAAGAAGCCGACCCGCGGCGCCACCATCCTCGCTCTGACGGAGCGGATGTGCAAATGGCCGGTCGGCGACCCCAAGCACCAGGATTTCCATTTCTGTGGCAAGACCGCCCTGGCGGGCATGCCCTATTGCGCGGAGCACGCCGCCTTGGCCTATCAGCCGGCGTCGGGCAGCAAGAAGCGTGAGGAAGACCGCAACGTCGGCGCCGCCTGACAGCTCGGCAAGATACCCAACAAAAAAGCCCGCTCTCGGGGGAGAGACGGGCTTTTTTGTTGGGTGATTTGTAGGGCCGACTGGTTGCGCGGGGAGAAGCCCTATCGGCCCTCCACCGCATCGCGCAGCATCAGAACCATCCCCTTATGGCCGGCGACCAGCATCGCCGCCCCGGCCGGCCGATCCGGTCCCTCGACCGACCACAGCGTGTCGCCGACGAACACTCGGCCCTGTCCGTTGACGATCGGCTCGCTCAGTGTCACCGCACGGCCGACCAGCTGACCGGCGCGGTCGTTGATCCGGGCGGCATCGCTTTCCGACGACGCATTGCGGCGGCGCGCATGGATCATCGCGACGGCAACGGCAGCCCCGGCGGCGATTGTGAAGAATCCGGCCTCGTTGACCAGCCCCCAGTCATGCCAGAGCGCGGTGACCAACCCGGTCAGCATCGCCGCGCCGCCGAACCAGATCAGGAACAGGCCGGGGATCACCAGCTCGGCCGCGATCAGCACGGCACCCAACGCTCCCCAAAGCAGAGGCGACATCCGTCACTCCCCATCCGCAGCGGGTGCGGTCGGCGGCACCGACCAGGGATTGCGCTTGGCGGCGGCGGAAGGCTCCGGCGGTCTCGGTGGGGTCGCGTCGCGCAGCAGCTCGCCCAGACCCGAGAGGGCACCCGCCACACCGGCCAGTTCCACCGGCAGGATCATCGTCTTCTGGTTGGGAGAGGCGGCAAAGGCCTTCAGCGCCTCCATGTATTTCTGACCGAGGAAGTAGCCCAGCGCCTGGTTCGAACCCTGCGCCACCGCTTCCGACACCAGCCGCGTCGCCTTGGCTTCGGCCTCCGCCAGCCGTTCGCGTGCCTCCGCCTCCAGCTTGGCGGCTTCCAGCTTGCCCTGGGCGATCCGGATCTGGCTTTCCTTCTCGGCGTCCGCCTCCAGAATCTGGGCGCGGCGAAGGCGTTCGGCCTTCAACTGCCGGCCCATCGCCTGAACGATGTCGTCGGGCGGGGTGATGTCGCGCAACTCGATGCGGGTCACCCGCACACCCCAGGAGGCGGTCGCCTCATCCACCGCACGCAGCAGGTTGGCATTGATCGCCTCGCGCTGGCTCAGCAGCTCGTCGAGGTCCATTGAGCCCATCACCGTCCGGGTGGTGGTCATCGCCAGCGTCTGGATCGCCCGCTGCAGGTCGTTGACCTCGTAGGTCGCCTTCATCGGGTCCAGCACCTGGAAGTACAGCACCCCGTCTGCCGTCACCGCGGCATTGTCCTTGGTGATGACGCTCTGCGACGGCACGTCCACCACGGTCTCCCGCATGTCCACCTTGGCCCGGATCGAGCTGATGACCGGGAAGATCACATTGAAACCGGGGTGCAGAGTCTCCTGATAGCGACCCAGCCGCTCGACGATGAAGTTGAAGCCCTGAGGGACCGTGCGGACGCTCGTGATCGCCAGAATGACGACCAGCACGAACGCCGCAATGACCAGAATGCCGAGTTCCATCAATCGCCGCTCCTGACATGGACGGGCGCCGTCGCAGACGCCTTCACCCCTATCATGAGCCAATTCGGAGAGGGTGCAAATGCCGCCCCCGTCGCAACAGCGTGCCTCAATAATCCTGAGTGTCGTGCTTCAGCCGGACCAACTCGCCGTTCAACAGCGACAGCATCAGCTGCACCACCATTTCATGGACGATCACGGTGTGGTGGTTGCCGGTCTCCTGCATCGCCTTGCGCAGCGATTCCCGCACCGCGGGCACGCCGGTTACATCGATCAGCACATCCAGACCATCGCCCAGTTCCGCCAGATCGTGGAAGTTGGTGGTGGTGTTCACGCCCCGCTGTTCGGCAAGGCGCATGCCCGGCGCCTCCGGATCGAGATCCGCCACGCCCAGCAGTTCGACGAAGGGAGCGGCCAGCAGCTTGCGCAGCAGCGGCGTTCCGGTCTCGCCGGCACCGATGACGGCGACGCGGAACAGATCGTTGGACATCGGGTTCGTTCCTTTTCAAATTCGGACAAAAAAAAGCGGGGAGCCAAAACTCCCCGCTCGAACCCTAGCCGAGCCGCGGTCCGGTTTGACCCGGACGCGGCGTCGCACCCTGTGAAGAAAGCGCCGGCTGAAGACGACGCCGGCCTTACGACCAGGCGGCCATCTTCTTTTCCAGGTTGTCCGACAGCTTGTCCAGGAACTGCTTCGTGGTCAGCCACGGCTGCTGCGGGCCGATCAGGATGGCGAGATCCTTGGTCATGAAGCCGGACTCGACGGTCTCGACGCAGACGCGCTCCAGCGTCTGGGCGAACTTGATCACGTCCGGGGTGTCGTCGAACTTGCCGCGATAGGCCAGGCCCTGGGTCCAGGCATAGATCGAGGCGATCGGGTTGGTCGAGGTTTCCTTGCCCTTCTGGTGCTCGCGGTAGTGGCGGGTCACCGTGCCGTGGGCAGCCTCGGCCTCGACGGTCTTGCCGTCCGGCGTGACCAGGACCGAGGTCATCAGGCCCAGCGAGCCGAAGCCCTGCGCCACGACGTCCGACTCCACGTCGCCGTCGTAGTTCTTACAGGCCCACACGAAACCGCCTTCCCACTTCAGGGCCGAAGCGACCATGTCGTCGATCAGGCGGTGCTCGTAGACCAGGCCCTTGGCCTTGAACTGGTCGGCATAGGTCTCGTCGAAGACCTTCTGGAAGATGTCCTTGAAGCGGCCATCATAGGCCTTCAGGATGGTGTTCTTCGTCGACAGGTAGACCGAGTAGCCGCGCTCCAGGCCGTACATGAAGCTGGAGTGGGCGAAGCCTTCGATCGAATCGTCGAGGTTGTACATGCCCATCGCCACGCCGGCGCTGGGGTAGTCGAACACCTCATGCTCGATCTGCTGGCTGCCGTCGGCCGCTTCCCACTTGATCGTCATCTTGCCCGGGCCGGGGACGACGAAGTCGGTGGCCTTGTACTGGTCGCCGAAGGCGTGACGGCCGATGATGATCGGCTTGGTCCAGCCCGGGACGTAGCGCGGAACGTTCGAGCAGACGATCGGCTCGCGGAAGACGGTGCCGCCCAGGATGTTGCGGATGGTGCCGTTCGGCGACTTCCACATCTTCTTGAGGTTGAACTCCGTCACCCGCGCTTCGTCCGGGGTGATGGTCGCGCACTTGACGCCGACGCCATATTGCTTGATGGCGTTCGCGGACTCGACGGTGACCTTGTCGTCGGTCTTGTCGCGGTTCTCGATGCCGAGGTCGTAATACTTCAGGTCGATGTCGAGGTAGGGCAGGATCAGCTTGTCTTTGATGAACTGCCAGATGATGCGCGTCATCTCGTCGCCGTCGAGTTCGACGACCGGATTGGCTACCTTGATCTTGGTCATGGGTGCGAGATCTCCCCGAACGGGTAAGGGCGTTGTCATTCCTTGGGAGCCGGGCGCGTCGTCCAGCGGGCGCTTGTTGCCGGGGAGCATGCCGCATGGGTGGCTCCCCGGTACCCCGGGCGGAAATCAATCGCGGTTATATAGCATCGCCCCGTGACGGAAAGGAAGGCGCGGCGGTGGCTCAGGCGTCGATGTCGCACGATTCCGCTTGCAACACGGCCCTGCGCCCGGCCATGATGGTCAATTGGTATTACCGGTTGGCCGTATTGTGGCCCTTTGACGGTGGAATGCCGCATTGGGACCCCAAATCCGGCGCCTGGAACGGTCAGGCCGCCGACTCCGGCGTGCGTGAGGGCCGCCGTTCCACCGGATCGCCGGCCGCCATGCCGGCAAGGTCGCGTTCCGCATTCAGCATGTAGTCGCGGGTCAAGGGCACCGCTCCCAGCGAGCGTGCAACCTGGACCTGGAACACCATGTGCCCCTGCAGCCGGAAGGCCAGTTCGGCACCGGCCAGATAGAATTCCCACATGCGGCAAAACCGCTCGTCGTACAGGGCCTTGGCCTCCTCCCAGCGGTCGAGGAAGCGGGCACGCCAGTGACGCAGCGTTTCGGCGTAATGCAGGCGCAACACCTCCAAGTCGGTGGCGAACAGGCCGGACCGTTCGATGACCGGCAGCACCTCCGACAGGGCAGGGGAATAGCCGCCGGGGAAGATGTATTTGCGGATCCAGGGGTTGGTGCTCGCCGGCCCGTCGAGCCGGCCGATGGAGTGGATCAGGGCCACGCCCTCGTCGTTCAGCATCTCGCGTACCGCCGCGAAGTAATCGCGGTAATGCGGCACGCCGACATGCTCGAACATGCCGACCGAGACGATGCGGTCGAAGGCCCCCCGGTGGGCGGCGGCGAATTCGCGATAGTCGCGCAGCTCGAAGGTGACCCGGTCGGCCAGCCCCGCCTCCTCCGCCCGCTGGCGGGCGACCGCCAGCTGTTCGGACGAGAGGGTGATGCCGGTCACCCGTGCCCCGGTGTGCCGCGCCAGATAGAGCGCCATGCCGCCCCAGCCACAGCCGATGTCGAGCACCCGCATGCCCGGCACGATCAGCAGCTTGGCTGCGATGTGCCGCTTCTTGGCCTCCTGTGCCTCGTCCAGCGATATCCCCGGCTCGGGGAAATAGGCGCAGGAATACTGCATGTCCCGGTCGAGGAAAAGTTGATAGAACTGGCGTGACAGGTTGTAGTGGTGTTCCACATTCTGCCGTGACCGCTGCATCGGGTTGTATTGCTGTACGTGGCGCAGCAATGGCGACAGCGATTCCAACGCCCGGCCCAGCGCACCCTGAACCTCGGCGCCGCTCATCAGCATCGCCAGCAGGTCGTAGATGGTGCCGCCCTCAATCGAAAAGCGGCCGTCCATATAGGCTTCGCCAAAACGCAGGCGGGGATTGATCAGCAGATCGCGCTCGACCTTGCGGTCATGGAGGCGAAGGGTCAGATGTGGAGGGCCGGAGCCGATCCGGTGATGCTTTCCATAGGCCGTAACGAGATTGAGGGTTCCGTCGCCCTTGGCGGCGGCAAGCAGGCGAACCAGCAGCATGCCGAACTCCTTCCGCGGTGCCGTCCAAGCATCGCGCGCAAGGCGGGGTGCGACAATTCGTCAATCGGTCAGAACTGCTACCCAATTGGGCATTGCTGCCCTATGCGCAGAGTTATGTGCGGCGACGCCCGGCAGGGCCCTGAATGCGGAAAACCGCCCGGCCCCGGGTGGGGCGGGCGGTTGCCGGACGAGCGGTGCGACGGTGCGGCGAGAACCCCGAAGGCGTCTTCAGGGCTGCCGCCTCAGAAGGGCTATCAGCCCTCCTCTTCCTCGGTCGCGGTCTCTTCGACGAAGGTCTCTTCCTCGTCTTCGTCGTCGCGCAGGTCGGCGGCGGTGATCATGCCACCGCGCTGGGCCTGCAGTTCGGCCTCTTCAGCCGAACGGGCGACGTTGACCGTGACCGTGATCGACACTTCCGGGTGCAGGACGACGCGCAGCTTGAACAGACCCAGGGTCTTGATCGGGGTGTCGATCTGGACCTGCTTGCGGTCGGTCTTGTAGCCGGCGGCGGTCAGCGCGTCGGAGACGTCGCGGGTGGTCACGGAGCCGTACAGGACGCCGGTCTCGGCGGCCTGACGGATCACGACGACCGTCACATTGTCCATCTTGGTCGCGACATGCTCGGCGTCCTTGCGGCGCTCGAGGTTCACGGCCTCAAGGTGGGCCTTCTGCTTCTCGAAGACAGCCAGATTCGCCTTGGTGGCGCGCATGGCCTTCCGCTGCGGCAGCAGATAGTTGCGGGCGAAGCCGGGACGCACATTGACGACCTGGCCCATCTGGCCGAGCTTCTCGACCCGCTCCAGCAGAATAACTTCCATCACTCGTCCTCCTGACCGGGGGCCGCGGGGGAAAACCGGCGGCGCAGCCCGATCCATTGCTCGATCATGCCCAGGCCGACCAAAAGCAGGATCGGCCACCCGAAGAGAAACAGCATCATGTAGAAGCCAACCAGGATCAGCGTTCGCGCCGATTTGCTGCTGGCAAACACATGAACCACCGAAAGCCCGGCGAAGGCGAACGGGATTGCCAGGATCAGGGCCAGATTGACCGCCAGGAACCCGACGGTTCCCGGTACGGCCGATGCCGCCGCGACCGACACCGCGAACAGCGGCGCCAACCAGCTCGGCAGCTCCAGCTCGGCCAGACGCATGGCAGGGCGCCGGTTGCGGCCGAACCGCATCAGCGCCCCCTGCGCCAGCACCGCGTTGACGATCGTCATGACAAGCCATGAGACCGCAACCAGTCCCGGCAGGACGGCCGCCACCCAGAATGCCTCGGGATCCGGGGCCGGCTGGCCCTGCGAGCGGAACGCCGGCTCGACAACTCGGGCCAGGGTTTGCCGCATCAGCCCTTCCAACCCACCGGGCTGGTCGAGCGTCAGGATCACCGCGGCGAGCAGCGCCGCCACGCCCATCCCGGTCAGGCCCATCAGGACCCGGCCGGGCGGATACCATTCAAGGGAACCATCCTCCCGCGAGCGGGCCAGCAGCGACTGCCGAACCACCAGGATCGCCGGGGCAGCCCCGGTCACCAGGTAGGACAGCGCCACCAGCATGCTGCCGGAGGTGCCCAGCAGCACCGCGGCGGCGCCGGCCAGACCGGCCAGTGCCACCACTGGAGCCCCCAGCCACAGTCCCGTCAGGAACAGGGGCAGGGGGGCCAGATAGCCCAGGATCAGCGCGCCCATCCCACCGAACGTAACCGACAGGTAGAAGAACGCGCTCGCCAGACCGCCGCCGACGGCGACCACCAGCGGAACGGCCGGACCCAAGGCCATGGAAACCCCTTGAAGAACCTTCACCGAAACAGTTCGGCCGTTGCCGGGCTTACTTCACCACGTAGGGGAGAAGGGCCAGGAAACGGGCGCGCTTGATGGCGCGGGCCAGTTCGCGCTGCTTCTTCGTCGAGACCGCGGTGATGCGGCTCGGGACGATCTTCCCGCGCTCGGAGATGAAGCGGGACAGCAGCTTGACGTCCTTGTAGTCGATCGCCGGAGCGTTCGCGCCCGAGAACGGGCAGGTCTTGCGGCGACGGAAGAACGGGCGGCGAGCGCCGCCGGTGCGGGCCGGAGCGCCCGTGGTCTGCTTGTCGGACATTTACGCGGTCTCCCCTTCGGCGGCGGCAACGTTTTCCTGGCGACGCGGCGGACGCGGGCCACGGTCGTCGAAGCGACGCGGACCACGATCGCCACGCTCGCCGCGCTCACCACGCTCGTTGCGGCTCTGCATCATCGCCGACGGGTTGGCGTCGAGCTCGTCGACACGCACGGTCATGAAGCGCAGCACGTCTTCGCTGATGCTCATGTTCCGCTCCATCTCGGCGACGGCGGCGGCCGGCGCGTCGATGTTGAAGAGGGTGTAGTGACCCTTGCGGTTCTTCTTGATCTTGTAGGTGAGGGTCTTCAGACCCCAGTATTCGCTCTTGGCGATCGTGCCGCCGTTGTCGCGAACGATCTGGGCGAACTGCTCAGAGAGCTGCTCGGCCTGGGCGGCCGAAATGTCCTGGCGCGCGATCAGCACGCACTCGTAAAGTGCCATTGCACTCCCCATGGCTGTTCATGGTCCGGCGCTGCGCCCCATCCCTCATGGATCGGATCAGCCGCCCGGGCCTAGCCGACGGCGGACCGGCGGCAAGGAGTTATGAAGCGGCGCAGTATGCACAGGCCGGCGGTGGTAGCAAGTGGAAAACCTCCCCACCTTTTGGGAAATCTATCTCGGCCATAGGGTGTTGTCCGGATGAACGGCGGTGCTGCCCGGACGAACACCGCTGCGCATCCAAGGGGTGGGCTGGGTAGGGGTGGGGCAAGGGTGGATATCGCGCGGGATACGGTCCGGCGCATTTGACCGAAGTGCAATACACCGCCCCAGGCGCCATGTTGCGACTGCCGTTCCCGGCGGAGCTATGGGTCGATTAAGCCCCTGCATGCTCCGCCGGCGGCATGACAGCCCGGTGCCTGGAGTAGCCATGCGCAAGAACATGTTGCCGTACCATGTCGTGGAACTGAGAGGGTTGGCCTGCATCCTGCTGGTCGCCTATCACGTGGTCGGCATTCCCGGATCCGGAATGCAGGTGGCGGAGGGGTCGATCTACCGCTACGCCACCGACAGCTTCGAGCTGATCCGTATGCCGCTCTTCACCTTCATCTCGGGGCTGGTCTATGCCCTGAACCCGGCCCGGAGCGACCGGCTGAAGACCTTCTTCGTCAAGAAGCTTCGCCGCCTGGGCTTCCCGTTCCTGGTGGTGTCCGCCATCTTCTATTTCCTGCAGACGCATGCGCCGGGGGCGAACGGAAGCTTCGTCCCCGAGTCGATGTGGCGGATCTACGTCTATCCCTATGCCCATTTCTGGTATTTGCAGGCGCTTTTCCTGATCTTCTCCGTCGTGGCGCTGCTCGACGCGCTCCATGCCATGGACAGGCCGGGCGGATTCCTGCTGGCAATGGCCGCAGCGGTGGTGGCCTGCCTGACGGTCCATGTCGAATCGAACATCCTCTCGATCAACGAGGCCTGCTTCCTGTTGCCGCACTTCCTGTTCGGGGTGGGCGTCACCCGGTTCCGGGCGATGGTTCCTCGGCGGACGATGCAGGCGGCGGCCGGTGCTGCACTCGCCCTCGGTGTCGCGCTTCATCAGGCATCGCTGTGGGGGTATCTGCCCCATTTCGGCTGGAACAGCAGCGTTGCCCTGCTGTGCGGCATGGGCGGAGCGGTGACCCTGCTGCATGCCATGCCGTCGAGCAGGATTTTCCGGACCGTCGGCGCCTCTTCCTATGCGATCTACCTGCATCATGCCCTGTTCGCCGCCGGCACGCGCGTGGTGCTGCACCATGTGGATGCCTCGGACGGCGTGATTTTCTGGGGGGCTCTGCTTTCCGGCCTGATCGGTCCGATGGTGCTGGAGATGCTGGCGCAGTTCCGGCCGTGGACCAGGGTGGCGCTGATGGGCAAGGCATGACCGCAGGCCTTTGATTTGCACTGCGGCAAACGGTGCAAGACCCGGTGAGCGGCACCTTTGTGCGAGCCCACGAACAACCCCTTCGGACTGGCGGTTTTTCGTGGGCTTTCTGCCTCAATACGTGGCGTTTTATCGCGCCATTGTCGCTTTGGTCATCGCGCGTCGCTTGACTTGCTCAAAAGTGAGGGTATGACTGTCGCCCAATCCATGGTGCCGCCGCAGGGGCGGGGCGCATTCATCCAGGGTTTCACCGAAGCATGACCAGGGCGTTCGTCTTTCCGGGGCAGGGCAGCCAGGCCGTCGGCATGGGCCGCGAACTCGCCGAGGCGTTCGAAGTCGCTCGTCACACCTTTGAAGAGGTGGACGATGCGCTGAACCAGCGGCTGTCGCGCCTGATGGTCGAGGGCCCCGAGGCCGATCTGACCCTGACCGAAAACGCCCAGCCCGCCCTGATGGCGGTCAGCGTCGCGGTGATGCGGGTGCTGGCGAGCGAGGGCGGTGTCGATCTGTCCAGGCATGCCACCTTCGTTGCCGGCCATTCGCTGGGCGAGTATTCGGCGCTGTGCGCTGCCGGAGCCTTCTCGCTGGGCGATACCGCGCGTCTGCTGAAGCTGCGCGGCCAGGCGATGCAGAAGGCCGTTCCGGTCGGCAAGGGCGCCATGGCGGCCCTGCTGGGCGCCGATCTGGACCAGGCGCAGGCGATTGCCGCCGACGCGGCGCAGGGCGAAGTGTGCAGCATCGCCAACGACAATTCGGTCGGGCAGGTGGTGATCTCCGGCAGTGCCGATGCCATCGACCGTGCCATCGCGCTGGCGGCGGAACGCGGCCTGAAGCGCTCCGTGCGCCTGCCGGTGTCCGCTCCCTTCCATTGCTCGCTGATGCAGCCGGCCGCCGACGCCATGGCGGAGGCTCTGGCGAACGTCACGATTTCCGCGCCGGTGGTTCCGGTGGTTGCCAACGTCACCGCTTTGGCGGTGTCCGATCCCAACGCCATCCGCCGTCTGCTGGTCGAGCAGGTGACCGGCATGGTCCGCTGGCGCGAATGCGTGCTCTATATGAAGGAGCAGGGCGTCGAACGGCTGGTCGAGGTCGGATCGGGCAAGGTGCTCGCCGGGCTGACCAAGCGCATCGACAAGGACATGGCGGCGGTGTCGGTCGGCACCCCGGCCGATGTCGAGTCGTTCCTGAAAACCCTGTGATTGTATCAGTACCCTGATAAATCAGCGTCATGAGGCCATCCATGTTTGACCTGACCGGCAAGTCGGCCCTCGTCACCGGCGCGTCCGGCGGCATCGGCGCGTCGATCGCCCGTGCTCTGCACGTCCAGGGCGCTGCCGTCGCGCTGTCCGGCACCCGCGTCGCCCCGCTGGAGGCCCTGGCCGCCGAGTTGGGCGAGCGTGCCTTCGTCGTGCCCGGGAACCTGTCGGAGGCCGCCGCCACCGAACAGCTGTTCAAGGACGCCGAGGCGGCGCTGGGCAAGATCGACATTCTCGTCAACAATGCCGGCCTGACCCGCGACCAGATCGCCATGCGCCTGAAGGACGAGGACTGGCAGTCGGTCATCGACGTGAACCTGACGGCGGCTTTCCGCCTGTCGCGGGCCGCCATGCGCGGCATGATGAAGCGCCGCTGGGGCCGCATCATCAACATCACCTCGATCGTCGGCGTCACCGGCAACGCGGGGCAGGCGAACTACGCCGCCTCCAAGGCCGGCCTGATCGGCATGTCGAAGTCGCTGGCGGCCGAACTGGGCTCGCGCAGCATCACCGTCAATTGCGTCGCGCCGGGCTTCATCGCCACGGCAATGACCGACGCGCTGAACGAAGAGCAGAAGCAGAAGCTGCTCCCGTCTATCCCGGCCGGCCGCATGGGCCAGTCGGATGAGATCGCCGCCGGGGTCGTGTACCTCGCGAGCGAGGAGGCCGCCTACGTCACTGGCCAGACGCTGCATATCAACGGCGGCATGGCTATGATCTGATGAGGATCAGACGGGGCGGCATCGCCACGTGTGAAGAACGGCGCCAACCAGGCTCGCTCGCGGGTGCTGGTCAAGGCTGCTGAAATGTGTTATCGGACGGGGCTTTTCGCGGCAGGACGGCACGTTCTTCGCGTGTTGCTCCGACCGGATTATCCCGAGCGGTTTCAAGGATTGGAAGGTCTTAAAAGATGAGCGACATCGCCGAGCGCGTGAAGAAGATCGTTGTGGACCACCTGGGTGTCGAGGAGTCGAAGGTGGTGGAGAACGCCTCCTTCATCGACGATCTGGGCGCTGACAGCCTCGACACCGTCGAGCTGGTCATGGCCTTCGAGGAAGAGTTCGGTGTCGAGATCCCGGACGACGCCGCGGAGAAGATCCTGTCGGTGAAGGACGCCATCGACTTCATCAAGGCCAACGCCGCCGCCTGATCGGGCCGCGGGCATTGAGCCCCCGAGGGCCAGGCAAACCGCATTTGCAACACCAGCAGCGCGGGGCCTGGCCGTCGACGACCAGATCGTCGACAGTTTATTCGAGGAAAGGTCAAGGAACAGCCTCATGAGACGTGTCGTCGTCACCGGACTCGGTATGGTCACGCCGCTCGGCGTCGGCCACACGCTGAACTGGGAGCGGCTGATTTCCGCAACGTCGGGAATCCGCGGCATCACGGGGTTCGACGCTTCGGACCTGGCCTCAAAAGTCGCTGGGCAGGTCCCGCGCGGAAACGGTGAGGGCGAGTTCAACGCCGACACCTTCATTCCGCCGAAGGACCAGCGGAAGATGGATGATTTCATCATCTTCGCCATCGCCGCGGCGCAGGAAGCAATCAAGGATTCGGGTTGGGTTCCCCAGACCGATGAAGAGCGCGAGCGGACCGGCGTCATGGTCGGTTCGGGCATCGGCGGTCTTCCGGGCATCGCCGACGGCGCCGTCACCCTGCACGAAAAGGGTCCGCGCCGCCTGTCGCCCTTCTTCATCCCTGCCTGCCTGATCAATCTGGCCTCCGGCCATATTTCGATCCAGCACGGCTTCAAGGGCCCCAACCATGCGGTCGTCACCGCCTGCTCGACCGGCGCGCACGCCATTGGCGACGCTGCCCGTCTGATCATGTGGGACGATGCCGACATCATGGTCGCCGGCGGTACGGAGGCGGCGGTCAGCCGTCTCGGCGTCGGCGGCTTCGCCGCCATGCGCGCACTGTCCACCAACTTCAACGACACGCCCGAAAAGGCGTCGCGCCCCTATGACAAGGACCGCGACGGCTTCGTCATCGGCGAGGGTGCCGGTGTCGTCGTGCTGGAGGAACTGGAGCACGCAAAGAAGCGCGGCGCCACCATCTATGCCGAGGTCGTCGGTTACGGCATGTCCGGCGACGCGCACCACATCTCCGCTCCGGCGGAAGACGGTAATGGCGGTTTCCGCGCCATGAAGGCCGCGTTGAAGCGCGCCGGGCTGAACCCGTCCGATATCGATTACGTGAACGCCCACGGCACTTCGACGCCGCTCGGCGACGAGATCGAGCTGGGGGCGGTGAAACGCCTGTTCGGCGACGCCATGGACAATCTGGCGATGTCCTCCACCAAGTCGGCCATCGGCCACCTGCTGGGGGCTGCCGGTGCGGTCGAGGCGATCTATTCGATCAAGGCTATCAACCACGGCATCGTGCCGCCCACGCTGAATCTCGAGAATCCGTCCGAGAGCTGCATGGGCGTCAATCTGGTGCCCAAGGTGGCGCAGGAGCGCCGCGTGCGCGCTGCGCTGTCGAACTCCTTCGGGTTCGGCGGCACCAATGCCTCGCTGGTGTTCAAGGAATTTGCGTAAACGAAGCGCCGCACCCGCGTTGCGGTCTGCAGTCTTCAAGAGGTGAGCGATGGGCTGGGGTCTCCGGATTTTTGCGGGGACGCTGGTCCTCGCTGTCGGTGCGGCGGGCGGAATCGGCGTCTGGGGCTACCAGCGCTATTCGGCCCCCGGACCGTTGGAGCAATCCGAAACGGTCGTCATCCCTCGCGGCAGCGGGTTGGAGGCCATTGCCATCACGCTGGGCGACTCCGGCGTGATCGGTTCGCCGCTGGTGTTCGCCGCCGCTGCCAAGCTGTCCGGCACCTTCCGTGAATTGAAGGCCGGCGAATACCAGTTCCCCGCGGGAATCAGCATCGAAGGCGTTCTGGAGCAGATGCGCCAGGGCCGCACCGTCGTGCGTCGCTTCACCGTGCCGGAGGGGCTGACCTCCGCCCAGGTGGTCGCACTGCTCGCACGGGAAACGGGACTGACCGGCGATCTGCCCAAGCCGCCGAAGGAAGGCTCCCTTCTGCCGGAGACCTACCACTTCGCCTATGGCGACAGTCGCGCCGCTCTGATCGAGCGGATGCAGACGGCGATGACCCAGGCGCTTGCGGAGGCCTGGAAGAACCGCGACCAGAATTTGCCGTTCGAAACGCCGCAGCAGGCGTTGACACTCGCCTCCATCGTCGAGAAGGAGACCGGCATCGCTGCAGAGCGGCCGCGGGTGGCGGGGGTTTTCGTCAACCGGTTGGAAGCCGGCATGAAGCTGCAGTCCGATCCGACGGTGATCTATGCGCTGACCGATGGCAGCGGCGAGCTGGGGCGGGCCCTGACCCGCAACGACTGGAAGTTCGAGTCGCCCTATAACACCTATGTCGCCACCGGCCTGCCGCCGGGGCCAATCGCCAATCCGGGCAAGGCCTCGATCCACGCGGTGATGAAGCCCGAACGGCACGAGTTCCTGTATTTCGTCGCCGACGGCACCGGCGGCCATGTCTTCGCCAAGTCGCTGGCGGACCACAACCGCAACGTCACAAAATGGCGCGAGGTCCAGCAAGGCCGGCAGCCGGAGCATGGCGAAACGTCATCGGATTGACGGCCGATAACGATCCGCTTGGTTGCGCGCATTTTAGGAATTCGGCAGTCTTTGCATCGCAGCGAAACTGACCACCATTCCCTGGGGAGATGTAATGAGCGTGGATGTCGAACAGCGCATCCGTGATCGCGCCTATGCGATCTGGCTGGAAGAGGGCTGTCCCCATGGCCGCGATGCCGACCATTGGGTCCAGGCCGAACGCGCGGTCCTGGCCGAAGTGGTTGCCGTTCCCGATCATGCGCCGGTCGTCGCCGTGGTGAAGGCTCCGCGCAAGACCACCAACGCCAAGCCGCGCAGTGTGGTGAAGCCCGCCGAAGCCGAAGCCGCGCCTGCCGAGCCCCCGAAGGCGCGCAAGCCGCGGATCCGCAAGGCGGTCACCGCCTGATCTGTCGCGGCCCGACCGGTCGCAGGATGACTTCCGGGGTCAGGCGGCGTTCGAAGCCTGCGGCAGTTGCAGGTTGGAAATGACCATCACCCCGGCGGTCGTGCCGTAGGACTTGCGGGCGGCGCGCAGAGCGTCCAGCGCCTCCGTAAGGCTTTCCTCGGCGAAGCCCGGAGCCAGCCCGGCCAGTTCCCGCTCCGTCAAATCGATGAAGGCGTCCAGCAGGCGCGCGTGGATGCGGCTGGCCAGGCGGACTTCATCGGCGACCTTCTGTGCGGGCATGGGGAACTCCCTTGGTGTCGTGTGGGTCTAATGATCGGTAGAGCGTCTTCTCGGGATCGAGCGTTCCCGCAAACCGATTAGGCGTGGAATAGGGTTAAAAGAACTTTAAATGCCATGTAATCCCGGCTGGGATTAAGAATTACCACTTCAGAGACTGCGGCTGGTGGTCCTGCGCAGCAGCATGCAGCGCCGGAAACGCTTCCGGATCTCGCTTCCTGTTCAGAACTTCGGCAAAGGCCAAGCTTCAGCCTGCCTGGAAGCGCGACACCTGACGGCGCGTTTCATCGGCGAGGCGGGAGAGATGCACCATCGTCGCGGCGATCTCCTCCGACGCGGCGGCATTCTTGGAGGCGACGGTGCGCACGCTCTCGACCGACCGCTCGATTTCGCGGACGGAGGCCTGCTGTTCCTCCATGGCGACCGCGACCGATTGGAAAGCGCCGTCGATGCGGTCGACCCGTTCGGCCAGACCGTCCATCCGGCGCCGCGCCTGTTCGGTGACGGCCTTGCCCTCTTCGGCCAGTGCGGCGGCCGCTTCGATGATTTCGGCGATCTGGCGGGCGCTCTCGACGGCGTTGTCGGCGAGCTTGCCGACCTCTTCGGCGACCACTTCGAAGCCTTTGCCCTGCTCGCCGGCGCGGGCGGCTTCGATGGAGGCGTTGACCGAAAGGATGTTGGTCTTCACCGCGATCTGGGTGATCGCCTCGGTGATGCGGCCGATGCGGCGGCTGTTGTCGGCAATGGTCTGCGAGACGCGCAGCAGCCGCGCCATGTCCTGCCGCCCACCGTCGGCGAAGTCGGCGGCATCCTTCACCATGTCGGACGCATCGCGTGTGCTGTCGGTGACATGGGCGATGGCGCGGGCCGATTGCCCGACCGCCGTCGCCACCTGATCCAGATCGTCGGTCTGTTCCGATGCGCCGTCCGACACATGGGCGATGGCGGTGCTGGCCTGCCCGGCGGCGACGGCGACCTGGGTCGCCTGCTCGCCGATGGTGCGGAAGGCCGTGCCGGTTTCTTGCAGCAGGGCCACCATCTCGCCATAGGCCCCATGGAAGTCCGGAGCCTGCTGGGTCCCGACCGTCTCAAGCGCTTCCACCGGCTTGCCGGACAGCCTGTGCATCTCGCCATGCAGTCCGTGCAGCACCTGGATGACGGTGGCGACGGCACGGCCGATGGAGCCCAGCTCGTCCTGCCGGCCGGTGTTGGGCACCGCCACCGTCAGATCGCCGTCCGACAGGCGCTGGACCGCCGCGGTGGTAGCGGCGATGGGGCCGGTCAGGCTGCGGGCGATCAGGATGGACAGGATCGTGCCGGCGGCCAGCGCGCCGAGCGCGCCGCTCCACAACAGCATGACCGCGCGCGACCGTCCGGCCTCGCGCTCGGCCGTCTGGGCCGCCACCAGCTGCGTCACCTGATCGTTGACGATCCTGGCGGCGTCGCGCATGGCGTCCCGCGCGGCGTTGCGCCGGGCGACGATGTCGGCCACCAGCAGGAACTCGGTCTCGACTCCCATGATGGAGGCGGTCAACTTCTCCGACTCGCGCAGCGCCTCCCCGTCGTTGGCCGCCTTGCGGACATCGCCGACGACCGCCAGCAACCGGTCGATGCTGGCGCTGAGGGAGTTGCGGCCGGAACCGCCATGGTCGATCAGGAACTGCTGCACGTCCAGCAGTGCGCCGCGGGTATCCTGGATCAGCCGTCCGGCGATGGAGACCAGCAGCGCCGAGGATTCCAGCGCCGTCACCGCCGCACGGTCGCCAGGATCGGCCTTCACCCGCGCCAGCGCGTCGGCATAGCGCGCCGACTGCTCGTGCGTCAGCGTCTGGGCGATCACCAGCAGGGCGGCGGTCTGCTTGCGCAGCTTCGCCAGGCTGGCGAAGCGGTCGACCTCCAGCCCGACCACCTCGTCGAAGGACTTGCGGTAGGCCGCCAGCTTCTCCAGCGCCTCGCGCAGCGCCTCCGGGGGCACCGCATGGTTCGGCAGGGCCAGCAGCGCCTCGGCCTCCGTCCTCAACTGGTCGGTCAGCTGCCGCACCCGCCGGCTGGCGGAGGGATCGACGTCCAGCAGGTAGCGCGACTCCTCCTGCCGGGCGCTGTACAGCAGCGTGTCCAGACGGGCGGTCTGGGCGGCGATCTCCACCCGCGAGGCGTAGGTGTTCAGCCCGCTCCAGCCGACGACTGCGACGGCGAGCGTCAGCAGCAGGACGGCGGCGAAGCCCAGGGCGATGCGGGTGGCGATGGACATGCCGGTGGAGGTCCGATCAAGGCCGCCCCGAGGGCGGCGCCGGGTTGAGCGATGGGCGGACGGCGGAAGCCCCGCGTGACCTGCGGCATCCCAGTCCATCCGCCGGATTCACCTTGCTTCGGTTGGGGTGCATCCGGCAAGTCATAAGGGTGGCGTGCGGTCTCCGCGAGATGTCGCGGGATGCCGCTGGTCGTTCGTAAGGAGCCTGTACTGCGATGTCCCTTCCGGCCAGCTTGCGGATCCTTCCCCGCTTCGGACTCGCCGTTCTTCTGCCCACGGCGGCAGCGCTCGTTCCCCTTCTGCTTCCCCAGGCGGTTCCGGATGCCGCGCCGCAGACCGTCTGGCTGGCCACAGGCGGCGCGCTTGCCCTCGCGCTGCTTATAGGTTGTGTCCTGGCGCTCGATCTGTCGGATGCGATGACGCGGCTGGAGGCTGCTGCGGACCGCCTCGCCGCCGGAACGCCGGACACCGGAACGCCGGATCCCAGGATGCCGGAGGATGCATCCGTGCTGTCTGTCCGCGGCGACGAGGCCGGAGGCATTGCCGCGGCGCTCGCCCGTGTCGCGCGGACCCAGGACAGCCTCCATGCGACCCTCCGCCGCCTGACGCACGAGGCCGGCGGCGACGCACCGGCCACAGCGCCTCTCCCCGGCCGCTATGGCGAGATGGCGGCGCTGGTGGAGGACGCCCGTGCCTCCTTCCGGAACATCGGCCAGCAGGCCGCCCAGGTCGCCGTCGCCGCCGGGCAGGCCAGCACCGCGGTGTCGCAGGTCGCCGACGGCGCCGCCATCCAGACCGAGGATCTCGACCGGGTGGTGAATGCGGTCGGCCGCTCCGTACGGGCCATCGCCGACGTCACCGACAGCACCCGCGCCGCCTCCGACATGGTGCGTATCACCGCTGGATTCGCCGACCGCGGCAAGGCGGAGATGGCGCGGCTGGTGCGTGTCTCCCAGACCATCGGCGACAACAGCCGCCGCATCGGCCGCATCACCGAGGCGATCACCCAGATCGCGGTGAAGACCAACATCCTGTCGGTCAACGCCTCCATCGAGGCCGCCCGTGCCGGTGAACAGGGCAAGGGCTTCGAAGTGGTCGCCGAGGAGGTCGGCAAGCTCGCCGACAACGCCGTCGAAAGCGCCCGTCAGATCGCCGAGATCGTCGAGGCCGCCGCAGCACTGGCGGAGGAGGGGATGGCCGCCACGGCGGAGGTGGTGCAGATGATGGACGGCATCGCCGAGCGGGTCACCCAGATCGACCGCATGGTCCAGTCGGTCGCCGCAGCCATGGCCCACCAGCAGGACCATATCGTCGAGATCGAATCGAACGTCGGCAACATCCGCACTGTCGCCTCCAAGAATGCCGCCGCGTCGGAGGAGATCACCGCGACCATGGTCCACCTGTCCCGGCTGGCCGATGACACGCGGCGGCTGGCCGAACGCTTCCGGGCGTCGTGACCGGCGCCGCCGCTCCTCCTCCTGCCGGTTCGGATGGCCCGCTGCACGATCTGGTGCGGCGGCTGCTGGAGGATGTCCGGCGCAAGGCGGGCATCCGCCACGACCGCCCGCTGGAGCGCAAGCTGGTGCGCATCCTGGCGGCGATGCCGCTGGCGGTGCTGGAAGAGTGGGTGGCGCAGATCGAAGGGGCGCCGGCCGACAGCCCGGACTGGCTGAGCCTGATCGAGAATCTCACGATCCATGAAACCTATTTCTTCCGCGACCTGCCGCATCACGCCTATCTGCGCGGCCATCTGCTGCCCCGCCTGATCGCCGAACGCGCCGCGACCCGGACCCTGCGGCTGTGGAGCGCCGGCTGCGCCACCGGAGAGGAGGCCTACGGTCTCGCCATCGTGACGCTGGAGGCGCTGGCCGACGCCGGGCACGCACGCCGCACCGCCCAGGGGCTGGAAACCGACTGGACCGTCGAGGTCCTCGGCACGGACCTCAGCCGCATCGCCGTACGGCAGGCCGCCAACGCCTGCTATGGCGGCGAGGGGCTGGGCCCATTCCGCGAAATGCCGGCGGACTATGGGAACTGGTTCGTGCCGCTGGGGGCGGAGGCACCGCTGCACCGGCGGGTCCATGGCGATGCCCGCCGGGTGGTGCGCTTCGCCCGCCACAATCTGATGGACGCGGACCTGCCGGATGGGGGGCCGCCCGGCGGCTTCGATCTCGTGTCCTGCCGCAACGTCATGATCTATTTCGACGACGACAGCCGCGAGAGGGCGCTCTCCCTGCTGACCTCGGCGGTAGCGCCGGGCGGCTGGCTGGTGCTCGGCACCACCGACCGGCTGCCGGACGACTGCTGCCGCAGCCACGGCTTCGAACGCCATCGCGGCGACCGCGCGCTCGCTTACCGGCGGGGAGGGGCGGCGGTATGACGACCTGCGGCTATCTCACCTTCGACATCGCCGGCACGCCCTTCGCCGTTGCCGCGGATCGGGTGGAGGAAGTGGCGGAGCCGACCGGCATCACCCGGCTGCCCTTCGCCCCGCCGCAGGTGGAGGGCTTGGCGAATGTCGCTGGCCGTATCCTGCCGGTGCTGGACGTCACCGGCTATCCGTCGCTGCGGCTGGCCTGGGGCGGCGGACGGCGCGGCGGTCTGCTGATCGTGTTGCGCGCCGGGGCCGGTGTGCTGGCACTCCGCGCCGGCCGCATCGGCGGCACGCTGACGGCAGAGCGGGTGGGGCTGTGCGCGGCGGAACCGGAGGATTGCGGAACACCGGTGGCAGGCCGGCTGCGCCATGGCGACCGGTCCCTGCGGCTGCTCGACCCCGACCTGATGCAGATGGGGCGCGGCGGGGCGCTCGCCATTCCGGGACTGGCGGATGCCGATGCGCTGTCCGGCGGTGCCGCCGAACCTCCCGACCCGTCGCGCGAGCGTGCCACCATCCGCCTGCTGATGGTGGAGGTCGCCGGCCAACCCCATGCGCTGGAGATGGCCGATCTGCTGCTGGTCTTCCCCATCGCCGACTTGCGGCCGCTGCCCCATGCGCCCGTGCTCGTCCGGGGCGTGGCGCGGGTGCAGAAACGGTCGATCCTGGTCACCGATCCGCTCGGTGCAGGTGCCGGTATCGGGGATCGGTATGGCTGCTACGCCGTCGTCCTGCGGACGCGCCGGGGGCCGGTGGGCGTGCGGGTGGATGGAGTGCGCGGCGTGGTGCGCGTGCCGCTGGACCGCCTGCGCGCGGGGGAGGCCGGGGCGGCGGCCCGGATCGTGGACTATGATGGACTCTGGCTCGACGTGAGGAGCGTGGCGCGCATGCTGGGCGATCGACTCGACGACATCGGCCGTTTCGTGCCCGAGGGCGGCGATCCCGACGACGATCTGGCGGAAAGCCGCCTGCCCCGCCGTTTCTACCGCCGCTTTCTCACCCTGGTGGTGGAGGCCCGCATCTATGCGCTGGAGTTCGAGAGGGTCCGCCGCGTGGTGGAGGTGTCCGACCGGCTGTGCCTGCCGCAGGGCGCGGAAAGCTTCGACGGGCTGACCGATGTCGACGGCCGCATCCTCCCGGTTCTCGATCTGCGCCGTCTGTTGGCGCGGGCGCCGGTCGGCGCGCCTCCTGCCACGCCCGGCATCGCCATCCTGGTGGAGATCGACGGCGGGACCGTGGCTGTGATCGCCGACGAGATCCAACGCATC
Source organism: Azospirillum melinis (assembly GCF_013340935.1). Lineage (GTDB taxonomy): Bacteria > Pseudomonadota > Alphaproteobacteria > Azospirillales > Azospirillaceae > Azospirillum > Azospirillum melinis. Next base: position 77,050 of record NZ_WHOS01000003.1, read on the forward strand.
CGCAAGATCGACAGCGAGGATGTCGACCCGCTGTCCGACCGCCTGACCGCCGCGGTGATCCGCCTGGACAATGCCCTGATCCCGGTTCTGCGGCCCGAGGGACTGACCGCCGCCGCGGCTGCCGGCACCAGGGTGCTGCCCATTGGAGACGCCCGGAGCGAGGCTGCCGCGCCATGACCGACCCGCGCATCCGCCTGCTGGTGGTGGACGACAGCAATTTCGTCCGCATCGCCCTCCGCAAGATGCTGGAGCCGGCGCCCGACATCGAGATCGTCGGCGAGGCGCGCAACGGTGCGGAGGCTCTGCGCCTGTCGCGGAAGCTCAAGCCGCATGTGGTGGCGATGGACCTGAACATGCCGGTCATGGATGGAATCGAATCGGTTCAGGCCATCGCCGCGGAAAAGGGACCGCCCTGCATCATGGTTTCCAACGAAACGTCGGAGGGGGCCGCCGCCACCATCCGGGCGCTGGAAACCGGGGCCGTGGATTTCGTCTGCAAGAACAGCTCCTTCATCACCTTCGACATGGCATCCATAGAACGCCAGCTGACCGAGAAGGTGCGCCATTGGGGCCGCTGGCGCATGGCCCTGACGGGGGAACTGGCCGCCGATTCCGTTGCGGCTCCCGTGACCGAACCCGCACCCGAACCGGCTCCGTCTCCGCGTCCGTCCGTCCGCGGACACCGCCCCGACCTCGTCGTCGTCGGCGTGTCCACCGGCGGGCCGGTGGCGCTGGCTGAATTGCTGGGTGCGCTGGGACCGCTGACCTGTCCGCTGGTGGTGGCGCAGCATATGCCGGCCAGCTTCACTGCCGGTTTCGCCGCGTCGCTCGCCCGTTCGCTCGGCCGGCCGGTGGCGGAGGGGGCCGACGGCGAGGCGCTCGACGCAAAAGCCGTCACCATCCTGCGCGGCGGCGGCGACTGGACGGTGCGCCGCGGTACTTCCGGCCGCTTCATCCTGCATGCCGCCGACCCGGCCGGCGCCATCTACCACCCCTCGGCCGACCGGCTCTTCCGCAGCGCCGCGGAGGCGGCGGAGTCGCCGGTCGCCGTCGTCCTGACCGGCATGGGCGACGACGGCAGCAGCGGGGCGGCGGCATTCGCGGAACGCCGCTTTCCCGTTCTGGTCCAGGATCCGGCGACCTGCGCGGTCGACGGCATGCCCAGGGCGGCAATCCGTGCCGGTATCGCCACGGAGGTGTTGCCGGTTACGTCAATCGCCCGCAAGCTGAACGCTCTCTTCACACTCTCCTGACAGTCAGGCACACCCCGGAAGCCGACAGGCGCTGCAAACATAGGAAGCTTTTACTCATGGCGAAGCCGACGATCCTGCTGGTCGATGACTCGGTGCTGATGCGCACCATCATCGGCGACATCGTGCGCGCTGACGACGAACTGTCCCTCGTCGGCGCGGCCGAAAACGGCAAGGTGGCTCTGGAGATGGTCAAGAGCCTGAAGCCCGACATCGTCCTGCTCGACATCGAGATGCCGGAGATGTCGGGGCTGGAGGTGATGGAGCATCTGTCGCTGATGTCGCGCGCCAAGGTCATCATCATCTCCTCGGTCGCGCAGGTCGGCTCGCCCGAAGCGAACGAGGCCCGCGCCCTGGGGGCGGTGGAGATCATCGCCAAGCCGTCCGGCACCATGAGCCTCGACCTTGCTCATAAGAAGGGCCACGACATCGTTGCCGCCATCCGCCGCGCCGCCGGGCTGGCCCCACCCGCGAAGCCCTGAGTCTCCGGTTCGGCGCCTTCTTTCGTGAGCGGTGACCCATGACCAGCGAACTGATCGAGACCCTGTGGCGTCAGTTCGGCGTCGAGGCCGCCGAGCATTTCGACCTGCTGGAAAAGCTGTTGTCCGCCAGTCCCGGCGATGGACCCGAAGCGGAGCGGATCGCCGCCCTGTTCCGCTCCTTCCATTCGCTGAAGGGGGCCGCCCGCGCCATGGACCTCTTTGCGATGGAGGCTGTGGCGCATCGCGCTGAAACCGTCCTCGGCCGGGTCCGCAGCGGCGCGTTGGCGCTGACGGAGGAGGTCGCCGCCCCGCTGCTGGAGGCGCTTGACGCGCTCCGCTGCCTTGCCGACTCCGGCATGCGCGACCGCCGCGACGGGCAGGCGCCCGGCGACCTGCTGGCGCGGCTCGACACGCTGGGCGGTGCGATGGCGGTCGCCAAGCCCGCCCCCGTTCCGCCGCCCCCCCCGCCGGTGCGCCTGCATGAGAATGAGCGGATGCTCGGCCTGTTCGTCGGGCTGCTGCATGACGGGATGGCGACGCTCACCCGCGCGCTCGATCTCGACAGCCTGGACGAAGAGGGTCTTCGCAGCGTCGACGACACCGCCGACCGGCTGGAACTGGCCTGCGAGCGGCTGAACTTCCTGCCCTTCGCCGACACGTTGCGCCGGTTCCGGGAAGCGCTGGCTGCCCGTGACGCCGACGCCATCCTGCGCGAGCTTCAGGCCGTCGCCACAGCGAGTGACCGCATCGGGCGGCTGACCGGCAAGGATGCCGGTGCTGTGATCCTGGCAACCCTGCTGGCCGATCACAACGCCCAGATCCTTGCCCAGGGCGGCGCCCGTGCCGATGCGTTGCTGGCCGATTCTGCGGCACTGGCCGACGCGTCCGTCGCGGCTGAACTTGCCGGGTTGCTCGACCGCATGGCGGCGACGCTGGACATCGTCCGGTTGCCGCGCGGCTCCGCCCTGCTGCGGGTGCTGGCCGACGTGATGCGCCGTACTCCCGCCACCGACCATCCCGACTGGCCGGTCCTGATGGCCGACGCCCGCACCATGCTTGCCGATCTGGCGGTGAGGGTTGCGCGCGATCCGGCCGAGGATCTGGACGTCGACGAAGTGGACAGTCTTGAAGCCCGTCTGCGCGCCTTCGTCGATGCCGTTTCCGCCGAGCGGGAAGCCGGGGAGGCGCGCCGTCCGCTGACGGCCGGCGATCTGGCGGAACTCGGGCTCGATCTTGGCCTGCTGCGTTTCCTGTCGCCCGACAGCACCGCCGACCTGCGCGCCGCCATCGCCGATCCGGAAATGAGGCTCTATGAGGTCACCGCCTTTCTGGAGACCTCGCCGGAGGTCGCGTCCGGCTTCGTCCAGTGGATGGGCAGCAAGGTGCGCGCCATCACCAACTGGCCGGAATTCATCGACGGCAAGACCTGGCTGCGTGTGCTGATCGCCTCCCCGCAGGAGCTTCCCGCCCTGGCGGACGCGCTGGCCGGCATCGATCCCGGCGGCGGATTCCTGCGCATCCGCGCCTGCGCGCCGTCCGACCCGACCGGGGGTGGCGGAGAGCCGCTCACAACCGACGTGCCGGTCCTGGCCGACGCGCCATCCCTGCCCGCGGTGCAGTCCGCCGGTGCGCCGGTGGCGACCGCTGCTCCGCCGCCGCCTGCCGCCCCATCCACCCGTTCGACGACGACCGCCGCTGGAGGCGTGTTGCGCGTGCCCGGCGAGGTGATCGACCGCTTCATGGCCCGCATCGACGGGATGGTCCTGCTGTCCGGTGACCTCAACGCCACGGCCAATGATCTGCGGCTGGAGACGGCACTCGCCGCCTTGACCGAGCGGCTGGGTGCCGGCGACCCCGATTTGCGTGTCCTGCGCGAGGCGGTCGAGCATCACCGCCGCGACCTGCTCGATCTCGACACGCAACTCAGCCGCTCCGTCGACCGGCTGCGCGAGGCGGCGCTGGACCTGCGTGTCGTTCCCATCGAATCCCTGTTCAACCAGTTTCCCCGCGTCGTGCGCGAACTGGCGCGCGGGCAAGGCAAGTCGGTCCGCTTCGCCACCGAGGGCGGCGAGGTCCGCATCGACAAGAGCATGGTGGAGATGCTCTACGATCCGCTGATGCACATGGTGCGCAACGCGATCGACCATGGCATCGAGCCGGCCGCCGACCGCGAGGCGATGGGCAAGCCGGCCCAGGCCACGCTTTCCCTGCGCGCCATCCAGCGCAACAGCCGCGTCGTGGTCGAGATCGTCGACGACGGCCGCGGCATCGCGACGGAGGCGGTGCGTGCCAAGGCGGTACGCCAGGGTCTGATTGGCGAGGAGGACAGCCTGCACCTATCGCCCGATGCGGTGCGAGAATTCATCTTCGCCCCCGGTTTCTCCACCGCCGACACGGTGACCGAGACGTCCGGCCGCGGCGTCGGCATGGATGTGGTGCGCACCGCTATCACCCGGCTGGGCGGCAGCATCGCCATCCGCACGCGGGAAGGGGCGGGCACCGCCTTCGCCATCGACCTGCCGCTGTCGGCGGCGATCCTGCGCACGCTGCTGGTCCAGGTCGACGATCAGGTGCTGGCGATCCCCGACCGTTTCGTCGAGGAGGTCTGCGGCTTCACTGCCGACGATTTCCACCGCGTGTCCGGCTGCTGGACCGTCATGCGCCGCAAACGGGTGCTGCCGGTGGTCCGCCTCGCCGATGCGCTGGGATTTCCCGCCGAGGGGGAATGGCCACCGTCCGGTCCCGGACAGCGCCTTGTCGTCGTGCTGCGCCAGGGCCGCCGCCGCATCGGTCTGGAGATCGACAAGCTGCTGCGCCGTGGCGACCTGTTCGTCCGTGAAAGCCATCCCGGGCTTGCCGAGGTGCCCGGCGTCGGCGGCGTCTCGCTGCTGAACGACGGCCGCATCGTCATCATTCTGGACGGCGATGAACTTTATCGCCTCGCCGCGCTGGCCCAGCGGCGGGAGGCCGATATCCCGGCCTGATACACCCTGTCGGCTCGGCCGGTTCATGAAGGGAAATTCATGGTTGAGTCAGGTTGGGGACAGGGCGGACGGGCTAATGTCCTTCTTGTGACGCGGTCGGGCCAGCCCCCCTGAAACACCGGCCCGTCACAGTTGAGCGTCTTCTTATCTGGTGTCTCTTCCCGATGGTTCCCTGCCATCGGACCTGACCGTCCGGTTCTCCCGTTTGCCTCCGGACGGCACCTATCGGCGGAGCGCGTCCAAGCCAATTTCCTGGCCGACGTTGCCCCCCACCATAGGCCCCCTGGCCTTGGGTGCGCTCCGCCGTCCCTTCTTTCCCCCGCCTTTTCCCCGATGCCGTTCAGCAGCCTTGACGCCGCTAGGTCCGCCCGGCTTTCTGGTGGCCGTCGAAGGCTTTCCCGGTAGCGACCCGCCCGTGCGTCCCGCCATCCTGTTTCCGCTGTTCAAACCGGTCACGGCACTTCCCGGCCTCGGTCCCCGCCTGGGCAAGCTGGTGGAGAAGCTGGCTGGCGCCCATGTGGTCGATCTGCTGTGGCATCTGCCCTGCGGCGTGGTCGACCGCCGCTTCTCGCCGAAGATCGCGCAGGCGCCGCATGGGCGCATCGCCACCCTGACCGTGCGCATCGATTCGCACGCGCCGCCGGTGAACCCGCGGCATCCCTACAAAATCCGCTGCACCGACGAGACCGGCGTGCTGGAACTGGTCTATTTCCATGTCCGCGGCGACTGGCTGTCGAAACAGATCCCCGCAGGCACCACCATGGTGGTTTCCGGCAAGGTGGAGTGGTTCAACGACACCGCCCAGATCACCCATCCCGACGCCGTCGTCCCGGTCGACGCGAAGGAAGAGCTGGAACTGGTCGAGCCGGTCTACCCGATGACCGCCGGCCTGCCGGCCAAGACGCTGCGCAAGGCGGTGCGCGCCGCACTGAACGATGTCCCGCCGCTCGACGAATGGCAGGACCCGGCATGGCTGGCCCGCCGCCAGTGGCCGACCTGGGCCGAGGCGCTGAAGCGCGCCCACACGCCGGAGGATGAGGGCGACCTCGCCGCCACCGCGCCCATCCGCTGCCGCCTCGCCTATGACGAGCTGCTGGCGAACCAACTGGCTCTGATGCTGGTGCGCGCCAGCCAGCGCCGGCTGGCCGGACGGTCGACCCAGGGCGACGGCAGCCTTCGCCGCGCCGCGCTGGCGGCGCTGCCCTTCTCCCTGACCGGCTCGCAGGCTGGGTCGCTGGAGGAGATCTATGCCGACATGGCCGCCGAACGGCGGATGCTGCGGCTTCTCCAGGGCGATGTCGGCAGCGGCAAGACCGTGGTCGCCCTGATGGCGATGCTGAACGCGGTGGAGACCGGCGCCCAGGCCGCCCTGATGGCACCCACGGAAATCCTCGCCCGCCAGCATGCCGAGAGCCTGGCGCCGCTGTGCAAGGCGGCCGGTGTCGAGATCGGGCTGCTGACCGGGCGCGACAAGGGTAAGGCGCGCCAAGCGGTACTCGAGCGGCTGGCGTCCGGCGAGCTGCCGTTGCTGGTCGGCACCCATGCCCTGTTCCAGGAGGATGTCGCCTTCAAGGATCTGGCGCTGGCGGTGATCGACGAGCAGCACCGCTTCGGCGTCCACCAGCGCCTGCAACTGTCGGCCAAGGGGCGGGCGGTCGATGTGCTGGTGATGACCGCCACCCCGATCCCGCGCACGTTGACCCTGACCGCCTATGGCGACATGGACGTGTCGCGCCTGACTGAGAAGCCGGCCGGCCGCAAGCCGGTGCAGACCGTCACCATCGCGTTGGACCGGCTGGAGGAGGTCGTCCACGGCATCCAGCGCAAGGTGACGGAGGGCGCACGCGTCTACTGGGTTTGCCCGCTGGTGGACGAATCCGAGCAGAGCGACCTTGCCGCCGCGACCGAGCGCCATGCCTTCCTGCGCGCCACCTTCGGCGACCGCGTCGGGCTGGTTCACGGCAAGATGCGCGGGCCGGACAAGGATGCGGTGATGGCCGCCTTCGCCGAGGGCAGCCTGGACGTGCTGGTCGCCACCACGGTGATCGAGGTCGGCGTGAACGTGCCGGAAGCGACGGTGATGGTGATCGAGCACGCCGAACGCTTCGGTCTTGCCCAGCTCCACCAGCTGCGCGGTCGGGTTGGCCGTGGCGAGAAGCCGTCGAGCTGCCTGCTGATGTTCGAGTCGAACCTGACGGAGACGGCGCGCGCGCGGCTGAAGACACTGCGCGACACCGAGGACGGCTTCGTCATCGCGGAAGAGGATTTGCGCCTACGCGGTGCCGGCGAGGTTCTGGGCACCCGCCAGTCGGGCCTGCCGGGCTTCCGGATGGCCGACCTCGCGGTGCATGGCGACCTGCTGGCGGTGGCGCGCGACGATGCCCGCCTTGTGGTGGAGCGCGACCCCGACCTCGCCAGCCCGCGCGGACAGGCGCTGCGGACCCTGCTCTACCTTTTCGAACGCGATGCGGCGGCCAAGACCTTGCGGTCGGGCTGATCGCCGTCCCGATCCTCATCATCCGGTTCGGCCGGCGATTCCACCAGGGTGGGGCGGCGATCGGGCGGGACGACGATGCCGCCGGACATCACCAGTTTCAGCCCATCCTCGACGGTCATGTTGAGCACGGTCACGTCGCGTCGCGGCACCATCGCCAGATAGCCGGCGGTGGGCGGCGCGCAGGGGATGAAGACATTGACGATGTCGTCGGCTTCGCCGGCCAGCTTCACCTGCACCTCGGGGTGGGCGCTGCCGGTGATGAAGCCCAGCGACCACACGCCGGGGCGCGGATACTGGATCGCCACCACCTCGCGGAAGGCATTCGACTTCTTGGCCAGCACCGTCTCGAAGATCTGCTTCACCCCGCCATAAACGGAGCGGACGACCGGCATCCGTCCGACCACCCCTTCGCCGACGCCCAGAACCAGCCGGCCGACATAACCGGCGGCGAAGGCGCCGATCAGGGTGACGGCAATGATGACCACCAGAACGCCGATGCCGGGGATCGAGAAGGGCAGATAGTTTTCCGGATTGTAGACGCTGGGGATCAGCGGCCGGATATAGCCGTCGATCAGCGAGACGAACCACCAGGCGATATAGACGGTGATGGCTATAGGGGCCGTTACCAGGATGCCGGCCAAAAAATAGGCCCGCAGGCGCCCCATCAACCCGATGCCTTCGCGGCGATGCCGCGCCGGCTCCCCCGTATGGCCTTTCGCCTGGGGCTTGCCCTGGGCTTTCGGGTCGGCCTTCACCTCGGCCTTCGGTTCAGTCTGATCTCCGCTCACGCCTGCCCATCCGCCCATCGTCCATCCGCGCCATAGTGGGGCAAGCGCGGTCCGCTCTCAACTGCCGCGTAAGGGGACGCGGGAATTGGGAAAAGGTCAGCCGACCAGCGAGCTCGCGATCACTGACAGCAGCGTGACGGCCCCGGCGATGGCGGCGCCGTCGACATGGTTGGGGAAAGCGCGCCAGAACTCGTCCTTCGAGACCGGTTCCGGTGCGTCGTATTCGTCCATCGACAGGCCGGCGGCGAGGCTGCCGCAGGTGTGGTCGGCGATGGCGCCCGACAGATGCGCCATGGCGACGGCGAGATAGCAGAACTTCACGAAATCCAGCAGGAAGCCCAGCGTGCTGTTCGCCTCGCCCAGCGGGCTGGCGGTGAAGCCGGTGGCGGCGACCGTGCTCGCCATGGCGATGGCCGCCGCGAAGGGGATCAGGGCGACCGACAGCAGCCGTTGCCGGTCGATGCGGCGGGCGGTGGGCACGGGGAACAGGCTCGGCATGGTCGGCGCTCCGGACAACGAGGGGACTGGCGAATGGGAAATTCGGCGAGGCGTCACCCCCTTCTGCGCGCTCGGCGTTAACGGAGGGTTGACACCGGCCAATGGTCACAGCGCCTTCCACCTTTGCGCAGGTCACGCTATCCTTCGGGGCAACATACAGTCCGGGGCGAAGCCGGAATCTTCCGTGCCACAGACCGATATGACGAAACCAGAATGACAAAACCCGACAGCCCGGCCGATGGGCTGGCCGAGGCATCCGCCGCCAGCCTGGACCGCATCGAGCTGCTTCGCCCGCTGTCCGCCGACCAGCGCGCCGCGGTGGCGCGCCAATGCCGCTGGCGCCGCTTCGCTCCCGACGAGCAGTTGATCGACCATTGGGCCGACACCCGCGACGTCGCTTTCGTGGTCGAAGGGCGGGTGCGGGTGCTCAGCCATTCGGCCGGTGGGCGCGAAATCAGCTTCAATGACATCGAGGCGGGGGAACTGGTGGGGGAGATGTCGGCGCTGGACGGCCGTCCGCGGTCCGCGTCGGTGGTGGCGCTGGGGGAGGGCGCCTTGGTCGCCTTCCTGCCGGCGAAGCCTTTCCAGGCGCTGGTGACCGCCCATCCGGAACTGGCGATGGCGACGATGCTGCGGCTGTGCGACAAGCTGCGCGGCGCCACCGACCGCATCATGGAACTGTCGACGCTCGGCGCCAACAACCGCGTTCATGCCGAACTGCTGCGCCTCGCCAAGCGTGGTTCGCGCCAGGGTGCGTCGGCGATCATCGCGCCGATCCCCGTTCATTCCGACATCGCCGCCCGCGTCAGCACCACGCGGGAAACCGTCGCCCGCGTGCTGAGCGACCTGGCCCGCGACGGGATGCTGGAACGCCGTCCCGACGCGCTGGTGGTGCGCGACCTGTCACGGCTGGAAATGCTGGTCGAGGATGTCCGCGGCGGCGCCTGAGCGCGCCGGCAGGGAAGCGTACCCTGAAACGGACCCTTAAAAAGAAAAGGCCGCGGCAACCCGTATGGTCGGGCCGTGCCGCGGTCGCCTTTCAAACCCTCAAGACTTTTTTTGCTTTTGTTCCGCGATCAGCGGTGCAGCGACCGGACCAGGATCGCCACCGGGGTGGCCATGGCCCATTCGGTCAGGAACGCGGCGACCGGACGCAGCAGGATCGCCGCGGGGGTGGCTTCGAACCAGTCCGAGGCGAAATCGCGGACCGGATGCTGGGACCGGGTGTCGCCATGGATGCCATGATCGCCATGATGAAGGCTGAGGATGCTCATGATCGTCTCCGTCGGCTGGAAATGTCGGAAGGGGTGGCGGGGTGTCAGCGCTTCAGCAGGCCGAGCAGGTAACCGGCCGGGGTGGCGGCAACCCATTCACGCAGGAAGGCGCCGACCGGACGCAGGACCAGATAGGCCGGGGTGGCTTCGAACCAGGCCACCGGGAATTCGGCGACGGCGTGCAGGGCATCGGTCGAAGCGTGGTGTTCGGTGCCGGGCTGGAAAGTGGTGGTGGTCATTGTCGTCTCCATCGGGCTGTTGAGGAGACTATATACTGGTATACCCAATGCCAAATACGCTGCCTTTGCATTGCTGGTTGCTGCAAAAATTACAGCTATACAGAGGTTTCCTTTGGCAAATCGTCATTGGATAAATCAATCAGTATCTCAAACTATAAACCCATGGCGACGCCGTTCGGACTGCTCCCCCGCGCCCGCCGGATGTTCGGCCGACCAACCAACATCTTGACAGTGCTGCCGGAAAAAACGACTTCAGGGTGATGGTTCAGTATATCGGCCCCGATCCGCTCCGCAGTCTCTACGACGCCGTCCAGACGATGCGGCGCGAACCGTCCGCCATTCCCGAGACCTCCCGCACCGGAAAGCTGCTGGCCCAAGGCCGCGCCCGCATGGCACGCAAGGTGGGAGAGGAGGCGATCGAGGTGGCGATCGAGGCGATGCGCGGCGACCGCAGCGCGCTGGTGATGGAGGCGGCGGACCTGCTGTACAATCTGGTGGTCCTGCTGGCCGACCTGGATATCGCCCCCGACGAGATCCTGGCGGAGCTGCGGCGGCGCGAACTGGCCTACGGCATAGCCGAAAAGCTGCCGAAATCGGACGACCCCATCAACGGTGTCGCCGCCAGCCATGACAAGCCGCTTCCCCCCAAGTCCAATTCCGACAGGTCCAATTCCGACAAACCCAATCAGGCCAAACGCTGCAAGCGCTAGGCGGGGTCCGCCTCCTGCGGGAAGGCCAGATCGAACCGCGTGCCCGCGCCCCTGGCGAAATGGTATTCGCCGTGGATTTGCCGGGTGAAGGCCCGGATCAGATCCATGCCCATCGACCGCCGTCCGGGCGGGGCGGCATCCTCCGGTTCCGGCGCGCCGGTGCCGTCATCCTCGATGGTCAGGTGCAGCGATCCGTCTTCCGCCTTCACCGCGATATCGATGGTGCCGGAGCAGCGGCCTGTGAAGGCATGCTTGTAGGCGTTCGATACCACCTCGTTCAGGATCAGGGCGAAGGGCACCACACGGTTCAGGTCGAGGCTGACGGGCTCGACCCGGTGCCTGATGACGATGGTCCGGCCGGGGCGGCGGTGGAAGCTGTTGAGGTGCCCGGCCAGCGCCTCGACGAAATTGTCGAGCCGGACCGCCGACACGCCGGTCGACCGGTAGATCTGCTCGTGGATCAGCCCCATCGTGTTGATGCGGGTCAGGGCTTCGCTGAACGGCGCTTCCAGTTCAGGCGACCGTTGCGCCTGCAACTCCAACAGGCTGAGAATGACCTGCAGGTTGTTCTTCACCCGGTGGTGAATGTCACGCAGCAGCACTTCCTTGTCGGCAAGCGCCTGATCGAGATGGCGGGTGCGCTCGGCGATGCGGCCCTCCAGCGCTTCGTTGGCGCGGCGCAGCGCCTTCTGCGCATTGACCGCCTGCCGCGACCGGTGCAACGCGATGCCGCCCAGCAGGCCCAGCAGACCGAGCGCCGGGAAGGCCGTCAGCACATAGGGCAACACCCGGTCGCGCCAGGCCGCCTCGATGGAGGCCACATCGGTGCCATAGACCACGTAGACGGGCAGGTCGGGCACCTTGCGGCGGGCCAGCAACCGCTCGATTCCGTCGGAGGGCGTGACCGCGCGGAAGATGCCGTTCCTGTCGGGGGCGGAGATCAGTTCCGGGAAATGGCCAATGGCGGCGCTGTCCTGCGGCGCGATCATCGGGTTGCGGACCAGCACCTCGCCATCCTCGCGCATCAGCAGGATCACATCGCGGGACCCATGCAGGACCGAACGGTAGAAGTCGGTGAAATAGCTGGGAAGCAGCGAGATCTGCGCCACACCCTGGAACCGGTGGTCAGGCAGTTCCATCCGGCGGCTCAGGGTGAAGACGACGTCCGATACGATCTTGCCGTTCAGCCGTGGGCCGATGTAAAGCATCGTGCCGGGATTCAGGTGGGCGCGGAAATACTCGCGGTCTCCCGCGTTCAGCGGGCGCATCGGCCATTCGTAGCTGCTGGCGCGAACCCGCCCGGTCTCGTCGGTGATCCAATAGGACTGGACCTCCGGCGATTGCGCAGCCATCGCCTTCAGCCGCTCGAACAGCAGGGGGGTGCCGTCGATCCGGTCCCAGCCCAGGTCGTCCACCATCCATTCCATGTGCGACAGGGTGGAGGCATGGATGCCCAGCGTCCTCGCCGCATGTTCCTCAAGGACGCGGGCGATGGCGATGCTGCGGTTCTCCGCCTCGGAGATCACCTGGCTGCGGTACTGGTAGGCCGAGAACACCAGCAGGGCGGCGGTGAGGCCCAGCGACACCGCCAGCAATGCGCCCACAGCCAGGGACGCTGCCTTGCGCCCCTCCTGTTCCGCATCCCGGCTTCCTGCGGCATGTGAGTCCTGTTCGAGGCCAGCAGGGGTCATCGGGGCGAGGTGGTCCTTCTGCAAAGGGGATAGGCAGGGCGCGAGAATAGCTCAAGCGTTGCATTCCGTCATCCGACAACCATGTCGGGTTAAATATCTATACTATTTCCCTGAATGGTGGGCGTCGCCTTCCCTTTTGTCCAATCCGGAATGCAGCCCTGGGACTTTGGCCGAGGGAGCATCCCCGCAGCATGGGAAAGGGAATCCTTCATCCTCTCTCCCGGTGGGCAGCCTTCCCGTGATCAGTGTTGCACCCGCTCCGTCCTTTGCACAGCTTCCGTTGTGTGTGGACGCAATGAACTCTTGCGAAACATTGACGAACCGACACGGCGCTGTTCGCTCATATGCGACAAATTGAAACGAATGCTGCCAATTCGTCCGATCGGACTTGGAGCCGGCACCGTACGGTGGTTCCATTGTGCTGTGGTGAGGGCGGTCATGCGCAGTGGTGTGGGGGTGGCGGATGATGGGGATGGACGGTGGGCTGGACGACGAGCTGCTGTTCGGCCCGGAAGACGGCGCCGTGACCGTGGCAACGCCCCAGCGGCCGTGCGGGCTGCCCTGGCCCGTTCTGGTGGTGGACGACGATCCCCAGGTCCATGCCATGACCGCGGTTCTGCTGCGCGACTTCGATTTCGACGGACGCCCGTTCGAGGTGGTGAGCGCACTGTCGGCGGAGGAGGCGAAGGCGGTCCTCGCCCAGCGGCCGGACCTGCCCATTGCCCTGCTCGATGTGGTGATGGAGACGGAGGATGCCGGCCTGAAGCTGGTACGCTACATCAGGGAGGAGCTGGGCAACCACCGCATGCGCATCATCCTGCGCACAGGCCAGCCTGGACAGGCGCCGGAACGCGACGTCATCGTCGGCTATGACATCAACGATTACAAAGCCAAGAGCGAGCTGACCGCCCAGCGTCTTTTCACCACCCTGGTCAGCGCGTTGCGCGCCTGGCGCGACATCGTGACGATCGAGCGCAACAGGCAGGGGCTGGAGCGGATCCTCAGCGCGTCGGCTCCGCTGTTCGAGATGCGGCCGATGCGCAGCTTCGTCGAACGGCTGGCGGAGCAGATCGCCCGCGTTGTCGATCACGGCGCCGCGCCGGCGGTGCTGGCCTGCCGGCCGGTAGCGCGTGCCGACGGCAGCCTGACCGTCGAAATCGTCGCCGGGCTGGGCCCGTTCGCCGGCAGCATCGGCATGCCGGTCGGCGATGTCCTGTCCGCCGCCGCCGCCGGGGAGGTGGCAAATGCGCTCGCCACCCAATCCAATCTCTACCGCGACGACCATTGCGTCCTGGTTTTCCGCACGCGCGAGCATGGCGTGACCATCTTCCGGCTGGAACGGACGGAGCCCTATATCGCCGACGAGCACCGTCTGCTGGAGCTGTTCTGCAACCGCGTCGCCATCGGGTTCGACAATGTCTGCCTGTATGAGGAGCTGATGGCGCTGAACCGCTCGCTGGAACAGCGGGTGGAGGATCGCACGCTGGAACTGGCCGCCAACCAGAAGGCGCTGATCCTGGCGAAGGAACGGGTGGAACGGGCGCTGGAGCGCGAACTGCTGGCGCGCGACCAGCAGCGCCAGTTCCTGGGCATGGTCAGCCACGAATTCCGCACGCCGCTCGCCATCATCGACAGCGCCGCCCAACTGCTGGCGATGCGGGCCGGGCAGGTGGAGCCGGAGATGCTGGAACGGCTGGCGGTGATCCGCGGCAGCGTGCAGCGCCTGACCGGCCTGATCGACTCCCATCTGACCGACGAGCGGCTGCAGAGCAATGCCCTCGTCGTGGAGCGGGCCGAGATCGACCTTCCGGATCTGATCCGCACGGTCGTCCAGCCATTCCGCGTCGCCTACCCCGACCGCGAATTCCGGCTGACCCTGGACCGTTTGCCGCGGCGGGCGGAAATCGATGCCAACCTGATCGGTCTGGTGATCAGCAATCTGGTCAACAACGCCCTCAAATATTCCGGACCGGGTGGGCCGATCCTCCTCAGCGGCGACACCGACGGCGCCATGGCGGTGATCGAGGTGACGGACCATGGCCGCGGCATTCCCGAGGTGGAGCTTCCGCGCCTGTTCGACCGTTTCTTCCGCGGGGCGGGCGCTTCCGGAGTGCCGGGCACCGGCATCGGGCTGCACACCGTCCAGCAGATCGCCCTACTGCATGGCGGCGCGGTCGCCGTCGACAGCATGCTGGGGAAGGGATCGACCTTCCGGGTCGTGGTGCCGGTGTGATGCAGCGCGACGTCGCGGCTGTCCCCATGTTGCCTCTCCGAAAGTCTATGGTCCTTTGTCATAGGAGGTGACATAGTCGGGCGGAACCCTGGTACCGGTGGAACGTCAGGCCACAGCGATGCTCGCCCAGCAATATGCGTCGATTAAGCGCGATCTCGACGACAAGGGGATCGTGTTCTCTTTCAGCGGATATTTGTCGGAGGGGATACTTTACTCCCTGGGTGAGGCTCTGCGCGAGAAGCTGGCCTTGGAGGCGGCCGACGGGCCGACCATCCGCCGCGTCTTCTCGGTCTTCGTCGAGCAGATGCAGAACATCATCCGCTATTCGGCGGAGAAGTTGTCCGGCACTGCCGGCCGCGCGGTGGAACTCAGCGCCGGAATGGTCACCATCGGCATGGAGCGCGGCAAGGTCTTCATCGTCTGCGGCAACACCGTGCGCAACAGCGAGGTGCCCCGCCTGAAGGAGCGGCTGGACCATCTGAAGAGCCTGGATCGCGACGGTATCAAGACCTACTACCGCGAGCAGCTTCGCGAGGAACCGGACGACAGCAGCCGCGGCGCTACGTTGGGATTGATCGAGATCGCCCGGCGTGCCAGCGATCCCATCGATTACGATTTCAACGCGATGGACGCCGACCGCAGCTTCTTCTGCCTCAAGGTCAGCGTATGAAGGTCCGAGCCGAGAACCACGCGATGGACTGCCTGACCATTCCCGCCACCGGACGGACGCCGGGCGTGTCGTTCGACTTCGCCAACGGTCATTTGCGGATGACCGGCGAGTCCTATCCCGACGATGTCGCGGCCTTCTTCGGCCCGGTGTTCGAGGCGCTGCGCGGCTTCCTCGACGATCCCGACGGCGGTCCCATCCGCTTCGACATGGAGCTCCTCTATTTCAACAGCTCCAGTGCCAAGGCTCTGATGAACATATTCCAGATGCTTGAGACGGTGGCCAAGGGCGGGCGGCCGGTGACGCTGACATGGTGCGTCGAGGAGAATGACGAGTCCATGCGCGAACTGGGCGAGGATTTTGCGGAGGATTTGCGGCACGTCGTCTTCCAGATGCGGGAGATGCCCGCCGGCGGCCCGCCATGAGCTTCAATCTCTTCGCCGCGGAGGAGGAGGCCCTCGCCAAGGCCCGCGCTCTGGAGACGAGGCTGGGCGCGCTGGCGCCGGACTGCCTGCCCGAATTCCGCGACCTGATCGCCGCCTTCGAACTCAGCACGCGGGAGCAACAGCGGCTCGTGCGGGTCAGCGACCGGTTGCAGGGCCAATTGAACGACGCCATCCACGAGCTGGACCGCCAGCGCAGCGAGGCGGAGGCGGCACTCGATCACCTGCGCGAGGCGCAGGAGGCGATGGTCCAGTCGGAGAAGCTGGCGTCGCTCGGCGCGCTGGTCGCCGGCGTCGCCCATGAGATCAACACGCCGGTCGGCATCGCCGTCTCCTGCGCCTCGCATCTGGCCGACGCCACCCAGGCGATGCGCCGGCGGGCAGACGGCGGGACCTTGGGCAAGGCGGAGTTCGCCCGCTATCTCGCCACGGCGGTCGACACCACCGACCTGATTCTCGGCAATTGCGAAAGGGCGTCGCAGTTGATCGCCGGCTTCAAGCAGGTGGCGGTGGACCGCGCCAGCGCTGTGCGACGCACCGTCAATCTCGCCGCCTATATCCAGGATACGCTGGTCAGCCTTCAGCCCAAATTCCGGCCATCGGGCCATGCGGTGGCGGTCTATTGTCCCGCCGACTTGGAACTGGACAGCTATCCCGGCGTGCTGTCGCAGATTTTGTCGAATCTGGTGATGAATGCGCTGACCCATGCCTTCGTCGACGGGCAGCCAGGGGGGATGGCGATCACGGTGGATTGTCCGGACGCCGACACCGTCCGCATGTGCTTCGCCGACAATGGCCGCGGCATGAGCGAGGAGCACAGCGCCCGGGTGTTCGAGCCCTTCTTCACCACCAGGCGCGGTCGCGGCGGCAGCGGGCTTGGGCTCCACATCGTCCACAATCTGGTGGCCGGCGTTCTGATGGGCTCGATCACGGTGTGCAGCGCGCCCGACCTTGGCACCAGTTTCACCCTGCAGTTCCCCCGCCGGACGCCCGACCGCGACCTGCCGGTCGAGGCTCTGACGATGTAGAACAGGGACTCAGCCCTGGCCCGTCCCAACCACCCGGATCGGAGCGGAGAACACGTAACCGACGCCATGCACCGACTTCAGCGGGGCAGGACCGCCGATGGCGCCCTCCACCTTGTGGCGCAGGCGGCCGACGACGGTGTCGATGGAGCGGTCTTCCGGGTTCCAGCGGCGATTGTACAAAGCCTGGGAGATCTGGTCACGGGTCGCCGGCTTGCGTGCCTGGGTGGCGAGCAGGCTGGTCAGCTTCATCTCCATGCTGGTCAGGCTGATGCGGATGCCGGCAGGATTGGTAAGGCTCCATTCCGTCGGGTCCAGCGACCAGCGCGCCTCGTCCGCCCCGTCGATGGCGGCTTCGCCGGACGCCGTGCCGTTGGCGGACTGGGCGGCCGATTCCGCGGCGCGCTCGCTCAGCCGCCGCAGCAGCGACTTCACCTGCGCCTCCAGTTCGCGCAGCTCGACCGGCTTCACCAGATAGGCGTCGGCGCCGATCTCCAGCCCGACGATGCGGTCGACCGTCGAGCTGCGGGCGGTGACCATGATGATGCCGGCGCCATGATGGTCACGCAGCCGGGCCGCGATCTTGAACCCGTCCTCGTCCGGCAGATTCACATCCAGGATGACGATGGCGGCGGTGCGGGTCTGCAACAGCCGGTCCAGTTCCGTCCCGTCGCGTGCGCCGATGGCATCGAATCCGCAGCTCGACAGATACTCCACCATGTCGGACCGCAAGGAATTCTCATCTTCGACCACGACGATCGTCGGACCGGCCATGCCGTGTTCTCCCTATCACCACTCCAGCGGGTGCAACATACCCTGGAATGCCTAAATTTTAAAACAAACTTGAGAGGTAGTCGCTGCTCCTGCTGCGCCTGCGTCACAACCCGTCACAATATATGACATGTCTGTAACAGATTCGCACAATCGGTCCAGGACTTTTACGCCGCCCGGCGGCCGGACCCTGTGCCGGAAATGGCGACTGCGTCCGTCAGCCGCACACGGAAACCGAACAGGGTGATGTCGTCACGCTGTTCGCGGCCGCACTGGAACCGGTCGAGCGAGCTTTCCACATCGGTCTTCAGCCGGTCGAGTGGGCTGTGGGCGCCTTGGCTCAGCAGCTCGTGCAGCCTGATCCGGCCGAAGCTGCGTCCGCGCTCCCCGCCATTCTGGTCGACCAGACCGTCGGTGCCCATCAGGAAGGTCTGGCCGGGCCGCAGGGCAATGCTCTGGTTGGTGAAGGGCGACTCGGCGCCATACCCGACCGGCTCGCTGCCGGTCGTGCGAAAAGCGCTTGGACGATAGCCCAGGCTGCGGCGGTCGCCCCTCAGTTCCGTCAGGCTGCCGTCGGCGACGACCAGCAGCGGGATACGGGCACCGGCGAAGACCAGTTTGCCCTCGGCCGGCCGGATGTGGCACAGCCCCAGGTCGAGGCCGTTGTCGAAGCAAGCGGCTCCGCCGCGCGCTTCCTCCTCCTGGTGCAGGGCGGCGCGGACCTTGCGGTCGACGGCGGCAAGCACCGCGGCCGGGTCTGCTGCGCCAAGCTGGTCCAGCACATTGTTGAGGATCGCGCTGGCGGTCATGGTCATGAAGGCGCCGGGGACGCCATGCCCGGTGCAGTCGGCCACAGCGACCACGAATCCGTCCTCGACCTCGCGGCAGACATAGAAGTCGCCGCTGACCACGTCGCGCGGGCGCCACAGAACGAAATGTTCGGTCAATCCCGCCGACAGCGTGCCGGCGGACGGCAGGATGGCCGACTGGATCAGCTGGGCGTAGTTGATGCTGTCCATGATGGCGCGGTTGATGGCGGCCAGCGCCTCGGTCCGGTCGCGGACCCGGCTTTCCAGGGTGCTGGTGTGATCCTGCACCGTTGCCGCCATCCGGTTGAAGCCATCGGCAAGCACACCGATCTCATCGCTCCGCCCGGCATCCATGCGGGCGCCGTACTCTCCGCGGGCCATGGCGCTGGCCAACTGCGTCAGGCGGCGCAACGGGCGCAGCACCATCCGGTTCAGCGTCAGCCCCAGCGCCGCCATCGCCCCCAGCAGCGACAGCAGAAGCAGCCCGGCGACCGGGATCAGCGCATCCAGCGTGGCTTGCCGCACCTCGGCCGTCGAATAGGCGATGCGCAGATGCCCGACCGTCTGCACGCGCCCTTCGCGCCCGTGCAGAAGGATGGGGCGTTCGACGGTGACGATGCCGTTGGCATCCTCGGTCTTTTCTGCGGTTTTTCCGGCGATTTCTCCGACCGCGGTCCGTGCCAGCGGTTGCTTCCGGTCCGTCTCGAAGACGGCGATGGAGCGGATCGCCGGATCGCGGGCGGTCAGCGCCTCGATCATGCGCTGGGCGCTGCGGTTGTCCATTTCCCAGACAAAGCCGCTGAGCGCGTCGGCCTGGGTGGCGGCGACCAGCTCGGCCCGCCGCAGCAGATCCTGATGGCGCTGTCCCTCGACGATCTGCTCCGACAGCAGCATCGCGATGGTGCCGATGCTTGCCGTCGTCAGCAGGATGGCACCGGCCACCCGTGCAAGCAGGGAGGATTGCCGGTTCAAGACGAAATCCCGCTGCGCCGCCACAGCGCTTCCAGCCGCCCGTCCGCCTCCAGACGGTCGAGCAGCCCGTTGAGCCAGCCGGTGGTGAGCGCCGCGCCCTGCCGGATCAGGATGGTGTGCTCGTAAATCTGATCGGTGCGGTCGGAGACCAGGACCTGCCGGGCAAGCTCCGGCTCACGCTGAAGGAAGCGGGTCAGGAAGGATCGGGTGACGATGGCCAGGTCGGCCCGCCCGGCGACGACGCTGCGGACGTTGCCTTCATGCGTCACCGTGACGCGGGTGCGGTAGCGTTGCTCCAGCCGCTTGGGGTCGGCATCGAAGCCGGCGAAGGCATAGTGATAGCCGAGCCGTCCGAGGATCGTCTTTCCGCCCAGGTCGTCGAAATATCGCTGGTCGATTCCCGGTGTCGCCCTGGCGATGAACACCTCCGCATCTCGCAGAAAGGGGCGGGTGGCATCCACCGGGCGGTCCTGCCAGCCCCAATTGCGGCTTTCGAAGGCGATCATGTCGAACCGGCCCTGATCCAGATCCTCGTACCGGCGCTGCGGGGCGGTCCTGACCATCTCGAACCGGAATTCACCCTGCGCGCCGTTCAGCAGCTCCAGCAGGTCGCGCGTGATTCCGCCGCCGGTTTCGTCGACATAGGGCGGGAACTCATAGGCGCCGACCTGGATGACCGTGGCCGATGCGCGTGCCGGGACTGGCCGGAGCCCAAGGAGCGGAAAGGTGCAGAGAAGGGGCAAGGCGGTTGCAAGAACCGTCCGGCGGGATATCGGTCCCGACATTGCGCCCCTCTCGTGCCATCTCGAACAGATCAGGATCAGTCTACCCCGGTATGCACTCACGCCGCAATGCAGGACATTTCCTTGTCAAGTCCCGGGAAGACAGTCTCCCCGGTCCGGTAACTTCCTCTCAAGGTCTCAAGCCGCCTCGGTGGCCCTTTCCGTCTGGGCATCGGCCAGCGCGGCGATCTCGCCGCCGGTCAGGGTCTCGCGCTCCAGCAGGGCCTGGGCGATGCCGTCCAGGGCGGCGCGGTCGGTGCGCAGCAGCCGGCGGGCATGCTCCATGCCTTCGTCGGTGATGCGCCGGACCTCCTCGTCGATGCGCCAGGCCGTCCGTTCGGACCGGGCTCCCGGCTCCGCCGCCGCATGGGCGACATAACCGATCTCCTCGCTCATCCCCCAGGCGGTGACCATCCGCCGCGCCAGATCGGTGGCGGCGCGGAAGTCGGCCTCGGCCCCGGTGGTGACCTGATCGGCGCCGAAGGCGATCTCCTCCGCGGCGCGGCCGGCCATGGCGACGGCGATGTCGGCCATCAGCTTGGCGCGCGAGACCGACACGCGGTCGCCCTCCGGAAGCCTCACCACCATGCCCAGCGCGCCGCCGCGCGGGATGATGGTGGCTTTATGGATCGGGTCGGCCTGCGGGCAGCGCAGCGACACCAGCGCGTGCCCCGCTTCATGCACCGCGATCAGCCGGCGCTCGTGGGCCGTCAGGGCGAGGCTGCGGCGCTCTGTGCCCATCAGCACACGGTCCTTGGCGGCCTCGTAATCGGCCATGGTGACGATGACGCGGCCCTGGCGCGCCGCCGACAGCGCCGCCTCGTTGGTCAGGTTGGCGAGTTCGGCGCCGGAGAAGCCCGGCGTACCGCGCGCCACCGTGCGGGCGCAGACGTCGGGGGCCAGCGTCAGACGCCCGGCATGGACGCCCAGAATGGCCTCACGCCCGGCAACGTCGGGCAGGCTGACATGGATATGGCGGTCGAAGCGGCCGGGGCGCAGCACGGCGGGGTCCAGCATCTCCGACCGGTTGGTGGCGGCGATCACCACCACCTCGCCGCCCTCCACGATGCCGTCCATCTCCACCAAGAGCTGGTTCAGCGTCTGCTCGCGTTCCGAATGGCTGGTCGACTCGCCCCGCTTGCCGGCCAGCGCGTCGATCTCGTCGATGAACAGGATGCAGGGGGCGTTGGCGCGGGCGGTCTTGAACAGGCTGCGCACGCGGGCTGCACCCAGCCCGACGAACATCTCGACGAAGTCCGATCCCGACGCGGCGAAGAAGGGGACGCCGGCCTCGCCCGCCGCCGCCTTGGCCAGCATGGTCTTGCCGGTGCCGGGAGGGCCGACCAGCAGGATGCCTTTCGGCACACGCGCACCGGCCATGGCGAAGCGGCGCGGATCCTTCAGGAACTGCACCGTTTCGCGCAGCTCCTCCTTGGCCTCGTCCACGCCCGCCACGTCGGCGAAGACGGTCTTGGTGTCCTCCGGCCGCACGCGGGTGGCTCGGCCCATGCCGAAGAACTGCCCGCCGCTCATCAGCAGCCCGCCGATCAGCATGGCCACCACCACGAAGGGAGCGGCACGGTCCAGCACGCCCACCGTCTGCGCCATCAGCCCGCCGGGGCCCTCGTCGAAGGCGATGGCGACCTTGTGGGCGCGCATCTCCTTCAGCAGATCGTCGGTCACCGGCATGACGACACGGTAACGGCTGCCGTCCGTGCCGACCGCATGGCCGGTACCGTTGGCAAAGGTGATCGAACCGAGTTCGCCGCGCCCGGCCTGTTCGATCAGCGCGCTGTAGGTGGCCGGCCGTTCATCCGCCCGCTGGTGGTGATCGTACCAGGCGGCGAAGCCGAGCCACGCGGCAAGCAGGGCGGCCAGGACTGCAAGTGCGATCAACGGGCGTTTCGGCAGCGTGGGCATGTCGGCTCCGCAAAGGGAAAAGGACTGGCTTTCGATCTATGCCATTGATGCTGGAGGGCAGGGCATGACGGCAACCGATAAGGCCCCGCGTCCCTTCTTTGACACCGTAAGCGGTGCGTTTCCGGAATGGCTCCTTTCGGATTCTACGGAGATCTCAAGCGGTTGCCGATAGGCTTCTCTTCGGACAGTATGGTCCTCCAACCAAAGTGCACCGCCCGAACGATAAGGACCACACCGACATGGCCGAGGCCGCCGCCGCGGCGCCCGCCCTCCAGCTGGAAGGCGTGACCTGCACCTTTCCCTCACCCGACGGCCGGGGACGTTCCTACACTGCCGTCCAGGGTGCCAGCTTCACCGTCGCCGATGGGGAGTTCGTGTCGATCGTCGGCCCGACCGGCAGTGGCAAGTCGACGATGCTCAACGTCGCCGCCGGCCTGCTGAAGCCCAGCGAGGGCCGCGCGCTCTCCTTCGGGCAGCCGGTGACCGGCATCAATCCCAAGGCCGGCTACATGTTCCAGGCCGAGGCGCTGATGCCCTGGAAGTCGGCGCTCGACAATGTCGCCGCCGGGCTGGAGTTCCGCGGCGTGTCGAAGGCGGAGGCGCGGGAGCGCGCGCTGCCCTGGCTGTCGCGCGTCGGGCTGGAGGGGTTCGGCGACCGCTTCCCGCACCAGCTCTCCGGCGGAATGCGCAAGCGGGTGGCCCTGGCGCAGACGCTGATCGTCGATCCGAAGATCATCCTGATGGACGAGCCCTTCTCTGCGCTCGACGTCCAGACCCGCCAGATGATGGAGAACGAGCTGCTCGACCTATGGGCGGCCGACCGCAAGTCAGTGGTTTTCATCACCCACGACCTGGAGGAGGCCATCGCCATGTCCGACCGGGTGCTGGTGCTGTCGGCCGGTCCGGGATCGCGCCTGATCGGCGAGTACCGCATCGACCTCGACCGTCCGCGCGACGTGGCGGAAATCCGCATGACCCCGCAGTTCCTCGCCTTGCACCAGGAGATCTGGGCGCAGCTGCGCGACGAGGTGCTGAAGGGCTACGCCCAGACCAAGCTGCGGTGACGACATCATGAGATCCCACGCCAAACGCCTGCCCAGCCGTCCGGTCATCCTGCTGCTTCAGCTGGGCGTCCTGATCGCCTTCTTCCTGATCTGGCACCTCCTGACCGACACCAAAATCCTCAGTCCCTTCTTCTTCGGCACGCCGGGGGCGGTGCTGGCCCGCACCTGGGCCGACTTCGCCTCGGGCGTCATCTGGTACCATCTCGGCATCACGCTGCTGGAGACCGCACTGGCCTTCATCATCGGCACGGTGGCCGGCATCGCCTTCGGCTTCTGGTTCGCCCGTGCGCCGTTGGTCTCCGTCGTCTTCGACCCCTACATCAAGGCGGTCAACGCGCTGCCCCGCGTGGTGCTGGCGCCGATCTTCGCGCTGTGGCTCGGGCTCGGCATCTGGTCGAAGGTGGCGCTGGGGGTGACGCTGGTCTTCTTCATCGTCTTCTTCAACGTCTACCAGGGCGTGAAGGAGGTCAGCCCGGTGGTGCTGGCAAACGCCCGCATGCTGGGCGCCAGCTCCCGCGACCTGTTCCGCCACGTCTATCTGCCCTCGGCCCTGTCCTGGGTCTTCTCCTCGCTGCACACCGCCGTCGGCTTCGCCATGGTTGGTGCCGTGGTCGGCGAGTATCTGGGCTCCGCCGCCGGGCTCGGCTACCGCATCCATCAGGCGGAAGGCGTGTTCGACACGGTCGGCGTCTTCTCCGGCATGCTGGTGCTGACGATCTTCGTCGTCCTGATCGACGCCGCCGTCACCATGATCGAGAAGCGGCTTCTGCACTGGCGCCCGCAGGACACCGGCGGCGGGCAGCACTGAAATCCAATAGGGAAATTCAAAAGGGAGGGAACCAATGACGCTCAAATCGCTGATCGCGGCCGCCGCGGTCGCCCTGACCATGGGAACATTGACTCTGGGAACGTCCGGCTTGGCCGCAGCTCAGGGCAAGCTTGAGAAGACCGACATCAAGATCGCGGTCGGCGGCAAGCCGCTGCTCTATTACCTGCCGCTGACGCTGGCCGAACGGCTCGGCTACTTCAAGGATGCCGGGCTGAACGTCGAGGTCAGCGACTTCGGCGGTGGGGCCAAGAGCCTCCAGGCCCTGGTCGGCGGTTCCGCCGATGTCGTGACCGGCGCCTACGACCACACCATCCAGATGCAGGCCAAGGGCCAGCCCATCGTCGCGGTGACCCAGCTCGGCCGCTATCCCGGCATTGTGCTGGCGTCGGTCAACAAGTCCGGCACCGTCAAGTCGGTGCAGGATCTGAAGGGCAAGAAGGTCGGCGTCACCGCCCCCGGCTCCTCGACCAACTTCATGCTGAACCATGTGCTGACTTCGCTCGGCTTGAAGCCTGAGGATGCCTCGGTCATCGGCGTCGGCGGCGGCCCCAGCGCCATCGCGGCGATCAAGCGCGGCGAGATCGACGCCATCGTCAATCTGGACCCTGTGATCAGCCAGGCCCAGGCCGACGGCGACATCACCATCCTGGCCGACACCCGGACCGAGAAGGGCACGATGGACGTCTATGGCGGCCCCTATCCCGCCGCCGTGCTCTACATGAAGCCGGACTTCATCAAGGAGAACCCGAAGACCACCCAGGCGCTGGCCGACGTCTTCGTCCGCACCATGCTGTGGCTGAACAAGGCCAGCACCGACGACGTGCTGAAGGTCCTGCCGGAGGAGTATTTCCTGGGCAACAAGTCACTCTACGCCCAGGCCTTCGAGCATTCCAAGCCGACCTACTCGCCGGACGGCCGCTTCACCCAGGAGGGTGCCGACGCCGCCCTGAAGGTGCTGAAGGCCTTCGACCCGGCGGTGGCGTCCGCCAGCATCGACCTGTCCAAGACCTACACCAACCAGTATGTCGAGGATGCGCTGAAGCGCCTGCAGAAGTGAGCCTCCGGGCTCGCTTCGGAATACCCATAGAAAAAGTGTGGGCGCGGCATTCTGTCGCGCCCTTTTTTGTGCTGCACCGCCGTTAGACTGGACGAAATCGGTCCTGATTGCTCCCCGGATCAGGACTGCCCATCCAGCAGCGGAGTGTCCCATGGCCGAAGTGATTTTCTACGGACTGGCGGGTTGCCCGGCGAACGCCAGGCAGAAGCAGCAGCTGGCCGCCGCCGGCCACCGGCTGGTCGAACGCGACCTTGCCACCGCCGACCTGACAACCGACGACCTGCGCGCCTTCTTCGGCGACAAGGAGGTCGACGCCTGGTTCAACCGCCGCGCCGCAGCGGTGAAGTCCGGTGCCGTGACGCCCGGCGCCCTCGACGAATCCGCCGCGCTGGCGGCGATGCTGGCCGACCGCGACCTGATCCGCCGTCCGCTGATCCAGGTCGGCGACCGCCGCGAGGCCGGCTTCGACCCCACCACGCTCCACGCCTGGATCGGCCTGACTTCCGGCGAAAGCTGCGACGACAAGCATGCCCGCGGCCAGTGCGACCACGGCCACCAGCATTTCGTCAAGGCGCCGGCTGCCTGAGGCGCCTTACTCCGGCGGCACCTCGCGCGGCTTGCGGTCTTCGCCGATGGCGACATAGGTGAAGACGCCCTCCGTCACCTTGATCGGGTCGGAGCCCGACCGTTCGCGGCGCACCCAGGTCTCGATGCGGACGCGCAGCGAGGTGCGGCCTACCTTCTCGATCCGGGCGAAGCAGCTGACCTCGTCGCCGACGAAGACCGGCTTGTGGAAGGTCATCGCCTCGATCCCAACGGTGGCGACGCGGCCATGGCTGCGCCGCACCGCCACCGTACCGCCGGCCAAATCCATCTGTGCCAGCAGCCATCCGCCGAAGATGTCGCCGTTCGGATTGGTGTCCGCCGGCATCGCAATGGCCCGCAGGGCAGGGCCGTTGTCGAAGTCGTATGCGTCCGCTGCGCTCATGCTTCCTCCGGCGTCAAAAAATTTTTGCCCACCAAACCATGTGGCGACGCAGTATAAGCGGCCCAGGATGCGCTTGCGCACCCCTGACGAAATTCCTATCATCCCGTCATGAGCGATCTTTTCGAGAACACGGCCCCCAAGGCCGACAGCTATTCCGCCCAGGATATCGAGGTTCTGGAGGGGCTGGAGCCTGTCCGGCGCCGGCCGGGCATGTATATCGGCGGCACCGACGACCGCGCGCTGCACCATCTGGTGGCCGAGGTCCTGGACAATGCCATGGACGAGGCGGTGGCCGGACATGCCAGCCGAATCGACCTGGAGCTGACCGCCGACTATACGGTTATGGTGCGCGACAACGGTCGCGGCATCCCCATCGACGACCATCCAAAATATCCGGGCAAGTCGGCGCTGGAGGTCATCATGACCACGCTGCACTCCGGCGGCAAATTCTCCAACAAGGTCTACCAGACCTCGGGCGGCCTGCACGGCGTCGGCCTGTCGGTGGTGAACGCCCTGTCGGACCGGCTGACCGTCGAGATCGCCCGCGAAAAGCAGCTCTACGTCCAGGAGTACAGCCGCGGCCTGCCGCAGGGGCCACTGGCCCATCGCGGCAACGTCAATCGGCGCGGCACCACCATCCGTTTCCACGCCGATCCGGAAATCTTCGGCGAGACCGCTCATTTCGAACCGCACCGGCTGTACCGGTTGGCCCGCTCCAAGGCCTATCTCTACCGCGGCGTGGAAATCCGCTGGAGCTGCGATCCGGCCCTGCTGTCGGTCGACGCCACCACGCCCGCGTCGGAAACGCTGCATTTCCCCGGCGGGCTTCAGGATTACCTGAACGCCGCGCTGAAGGACCGCAAGACCCTGACGCGCTTGCCCTTCGCCGGCGCGCTTGATTTCCCCAACGGCCAGGGCCGGGTGGAATGGGCGGTGGCGTGGCCCGACGATGACGAAGGCTTCTCGCACACCTACTGCAACACCGTGCCGACCCCGCAGGGCGGCACGCACGAAGCCGGCCTGCGCACCGCGCTGACCCGCGGCCTGAAGGTCTATGGCGAGCTCACCAGCAACAAGCGCGCCGGGCAGGTCACCGCCGACGATGTGATGGGCGACGCCTGCGTCCTGCTGTCCGTCTTCATCCGCGAACCGCATTTCCAGGGCCAGACCAAGGAAAAGCTGGTGACGGCGGAGGCCCAGCGCCTCGTCGAGACCGCGGTGAAGGACCATTTCGACCATTGGCTGTCCGGCGATCCGCAGAGCGCCAACGGTCTGCTGGAACGGCTGATCGAAAAGGCCGAGGAGCGGGCGCGGCGCAAGCAGTCCAAGGAGATGACGCGCAAATCGGCCACCCGCCGGCTGCGCCTGCCCGGCAAGCTGGCCGACTGCTCGCGGAATTCCCCCGAGGGCACCGAGCTGTTCCTGGTGGAGGGTGACTCGGCCGGCGGCTCCGCCAAGCAGGCCCGCCAGCGCGAGACCCAGGCGATCCTGCCGCTCCGCGGCAAGATCCTGAACGTCGCCAGCGCGTCGGTCGACAAGATGAAGGCCAATCAGGAGCTGAACGACCTGACCC
This sequence comes from Azospirillum melinis, assembly GCF_013340935.1. Classification (GTDB taxonomy): domain Bacteria; phylum Pseudomonadota; class Alphaproteobacteria; order Azospirillales; family Azospirillaceae; genus Azospirillum; species Azospirillum melinis. Next base: position 104,596 of record NZ_WHOS01000003.1, read on the forward strand.
AGGCGCTCGGCTGCGGGATCGGCAAGGATTTTTCGACCGACAAGCTGCGCTACGAGCGGGTCATCATCATGACCGATGCCGATGTCGACGGCGCCCACATCGCCTCGCTGTTGATGACTTTCTTCTACCGCGAGATGCCGGGGCTGATCCAGGAGGGCCACCTCTACCTTGCCCTGCCGCCGCTCTACCGTCTCAGCCACGGCAACAAGCAGGTCTACGCCCGCGACGACGCCCACAAGGACGAGCTGCTGTCCAAGATGTTCAAGGGCAAGAAGCCCGACATCAGCCGCTTCAAAGGGCTGGGCGAGATGATGCCGGCCCAGCTGCGCGACACGACGATGGACCCGTCCAAGCGCTCGCTGCTGCGCGTGGTCGTCCCCAACGCCGCCGACCCGGAGGAAAAGCCGGAATGCGAGCGCACGCGGTCGCTGGTGGAGGATCTGATGGGCAAGCGTCCGGAACTGCGCTTCAAGTTCATCCAGGACAATGCGAAGTTCGTGAAGGCCGACGACATCGACGTGTGACGGGGGGAGGGTGCCCCCCGCCTTTCGGCCGTTCGGCGAGGGGCAGTCGAGATCCGTTGCCCAACGGCCGCCTTCCAAGCTGCGTGATCCGCGCTACGGCCCGGATCCCGTCTGAGGATCGGGTGGCAAGACGTGCATGAATTTCTCGGTTACAGAGAGTGAGCCCCTCATATATCCTCCCGTGAACTGCCGGCTTTGGGTTTTTCCCGCATCATGGCCTGTTCCTCTAGGAGGCGTATGCATACCCCAGCATTTCCCGGAGCAGATATCCCGGTTGACGCGGTTCCGTCCGAAATTCTGGCAGACGCGCTGGCTCCGCTTATCCCATTCGTCACCGACCTTTTCATACCGCGTTACCAGTCCTGCGAGGTCGGACGCTGGCGGCTTCAGGTGGTTCCCTTGCTGCTGAGTGCCGGCTACTGGAGTCCGACCCGGCTGACCAGGGATACCGCGATTCTCAGCCGGCTCGAGGTCGGTCAGGGCTATCGCACCTGGATGTCGATGACACCGATGGAAATCGAAAGCCAGGAGATCGGCGTGCGTGCCGCTACCGGCCACACGGTGGTGATGGGTATGGGCATGGGGTGGGCTGCGGTGAACGCGGCGCTAAGACCGGAGGTGACGCGGGTCACCATTGTCGAATTGGACCCCGACGTCATCGAGGTAAACCGGCTGATCGGTTTGTTCGACCAGCTTCCGGCCGACATCGTAGCAAAGATCCAGGTGGTCAACGCCGACGCGATGAAATACCGCTCCGACACCCCTGCCGACATGCTGATGACCGACATCTGGCTGCCGATCAACGGTGACGAGCGGATGGAGCAATCCCGGACGATGGCGCGCAACACCGGCGCGCGAAACGTCTATGTTTGGGGTCAGGAACTCGCCATTGCCCGCCGCGCTCGTGGTCTGGGGCTGGAATTGACGCACCGGACGGTCGCCCGAATTGCAGCGGAGTTCGACCTTCCCCTGGTTGGCCTGGACTGTCCCGACTATCCGGACCTGATCGCCCGCGCCGCGGACAAGTGGTTGAGAGACGTGTGACGGGCAGGAAGGCGGAGCATGGGAGCACTCGCCCTTCCGGCAGCCGCACCCCATATCCGGCCAAGCGATACCGATGCCAGCCACACCGACGGACACCCCGATCATGCGCATGCTCCCGCCGCTCGCCGCCCTCCTGCTGGGCGCTTCCGTTCTCGCCGGCTGCACCAACGAGCGGGTGGTGGCGAGCGAGCCGACGCCAGCCTACACGCGCAGCGAGGTCGCCTATGCCGCGAGCGACCGCGACCTTCGGGTGGTCCTGTACGGCAACCCCTTCGGCCTGACGCCCGACCGCTTTGCCGAGAAGGTTCTGCCCCACATGCAGGACCGGGTGTTCGGCGTGAGGACCAACCTCACCACCACGCCCAACGATACGGCGCGGCGCGATTACAAGGTGGTGCTGGCCTTCAACGTATCGGAAAACATGTTGAACTCGGCCCTCTGTACCGAAGGTCCGATCCCGACCGCTCCGCCGGGCGGCCCGATCATCGTGCAGGGGGCGTTCTGCCGGTCGGGTGGCGCGCTGACTTCCGCCACCGGCTGGCTCGACCGGCCGCAGGGACCGGACGATCCGGATTTCCGCAGCCTGATCAGCGACATGACTTTCTCGCTGTTCCCGAGTCAGCGGTCGGATTTGCTCTGCGGCAGACCGGACTGCTGAGTCCCGGCTGCTGCAGACCGTTCAATCGCGCAGCAGCCAGTCACGCATCAGGGCGGTGACCGCCTGCGGCTGTTCCATTGCCGACAGGTGGCCGCAATCCTCGATCACCACCAGCCGCGCGCCGGGAATGGCTTCCGCCATCTCCTCATGCAGGGCCTGCGGAGTCAGGATGTCCTGGCGGCCGCAGACGACCAGCGTCGGGCAGCGGATTGCGGCCAGGCCCGGCCGGCTGTCCACCCGGTTGATGATCGCCTCCTGTTCCCGCGCATAGCCGTCGACGCCCACCCGTTCCATCTGCGCCAGGACGGAGCGGACGAAGCCTTCGTCGGCCAGCCGCTCGGGATGGATCAGGCGGGGCAGGGCGGCACGGATGACCTGCCCGTAGCGGCCCTGGCGGGCGAGCGCCACCGCCTCGCGCCGGGTCGCGCTTGTTTCCGCCGTGTCGGGGCGGGCGTTGGTGTCGAGCAGGGCGAGCCGCTCCACCCGTTCCGGCGCCCGGCGCAGGATCTCCAGCGCCACATAGCCGCCCATCGACAGGCCGGCAACGGCGAAGCGTTCCGGCGCCTGGGCCAGCACCTTGCCGGCCATCGCCGCGATGCCGTCGCAGTCGGCCAGTTCGACCACCTGCGGGTCGGCCAACTCTGCGAGATGCCGGACCTGATGCTCCCACAATGCGGCGTCCAGCGGCATGCCGGGCAACAGGATCAGCACGGGGCGGCGGCCGGAGTTTGCGGACGTGGCGTTCGGATGCGTGGAGTTCGCGGACATGGGATTTCTCCTGCGCTCACTTCACCAGCGCGCTGACGAGCTTGAAGACGGGGGTGCCGGCGCGCTCCATCCACTCGAACAGCACCATTTCGGTGGTGACGATGGTCACGCCGGCGGCGCGCATCCGCTCCAGCGCCATGGCGCGGTTGTCGGGCGTGCGCGACGACACGGCGTCGGCCACCAGATAGACCGCATGGCCCTGCTGGCGCAGTCCGAGCGCCGTCTGCATCACGCACACATGGGCTTCCGTTCCGCACAGCACGATCTGCGGGCGCTTCAACTCCGCCAGTGCGGCGTTGAAGGCCGGCTCGCCGGTGCAGCCGAAAGTGATCTTCTCGATCACCGGGGTTCCGGCCGGCAGGGCGGCGCGCACCGCCTCCACCGTCGGCCCCAGGCCGCGCGGATATTGTTCGGTCAGCAGCACCGGCACCGACAGGGCGGCAGCGCCCTTCAGCAGCATTCCGGCATTGCGGACGACGCGGGCGGAGTCGTGGATGGCCGGCAGCAGCCGTTCCTGCACATCCACCACCACCAGCACCGAGTCCTGGGCACGAAGAATCATCAAATGCTCTCGACCGTTCCATTTGAAGCGGGCCACCCCGTTTCAGGGTGCCGGCAAGCGCCGCGACTCGCGGTGTTGCCGGACGACAGCCTAGCGCAGGGGACCCATTTCGCCAACGCGGCGTATTTTCGCGTCAATTTTCGGTCTCCGAACATCGGATCTATTGACATGTAGCTTTGACTTCCTATTCTTCGGCCTCATCCAGGCTTCGGGCGTTGAACGCTCGATTTCCGCACTCCAGAACAGAAACAGGTTGGATGCTTTTTTCGGAACTTGGGCTTGGCCCTGACGTCCTGCGCGCCATCGAGGACAAGGGTTACACCCAACCGACGCCCATTCAGGAACAGGCAATTCCCTGTGTCCTGCAACGCCGCGACGTGCTGGGCTGCGCGCAGACGGGCACTGGCAAGACGGCGAGCTTCACCTTGCCCATGATCGACATCCTGGCGTCGGGCCGTGCCCGCGCGCGGATGCCGCGGTCGCTGATCCTGGAGCCGACGCGCGAGCTGGCTGCCCAGGTGTCGGAAAGCTTCGAGACCTACGGCAAGTACCACAAGCTCAGCATGGCGCTGCTGATCGGCGGCGAGACCTTCACCGAACAGGTGAAGAAGCTCGACCGTGGTGTGGATGTGCTGATCGCGACTCCGGGTCGTCTCATCGACCTGTTCGAGCGCGGCAACATCATGCTGAACGACATCAAGGTCTTCGTCATCGACGAGGCAGACCGCATGCTCGACATGGGGTTCATCCCGGACATCGAGCGCATCGTCAGCAAGCTGCCGAAGAACCGCCAGACGCTGTTCTTCTCGGCGACCATGCCGCCGGAAATCCGCCGTCTGGCCGATGCCTTCCTGACCCAGCCGCTTGAGATCTCCGTCGCTCCGCCCGCCTCGCCGGCGGAAACGGTGACCCAGGCCCTGACCCTCGTGCATGAGATGGACAAGCGCAAGGCGCTGCGCCATCTGCTGCAGACCGAGGACGTCAAGAATGCCTTCATCTTCTGCAACCGCAAGCGCGACATCGCCGTGCTGCAGAAGTCGCTGGAACGCCACGGCTTCAATGTCGGCGCGCTGCATGGCGACATGGTGCAGTCCAAGCGGACCGAGACGCTGGAACGCTTCAAGCAGGGTGAGATCACGCTGCTCGTCTGCTCCGATGTCGCCGCCCGCGGCATCGACGTCCAGGGCCTCAGCCACGTCTTCAATTTCGACGTGCCGCTGACCCCCGACGACTATGTCCACCGGATCGGCCGCACCGGCCGCGCCGGCAAGCAGGGCCGTGCCTTCATGCTGGCGACGCCCGACGACACGAAACTGGTCGGCGCGATCACGCGCCTCATCAAGCGGGAGATCCCCATGATCGCCATCGACGGCCTGGAAACGGCCGAGTTCGGCGAGGAAGACAGCAGCTCCCGCGGGCGTGGCCGCGGCCGTGGCGGTCGTGGAGCCAAGCCTGACTCCCGTTCGGAAGCCCGTCCGCCCCGTGGTGCCCGTGAAGAGCGTGCCCCGCGCGAGGAAGCCGCTCCCCGCGAAGAGCGCGCCGCCCGCGAGGAGCGTCCTGTCCGTGAGGAGCGCCCGATGCGTGACGAGCGTCCGGTCCGTGAGGATCGTCAGCCCCGCGAATCGCTGGCTGCCGCCGAATCCCGCCGCAACAACGAGCCGCGCCGTGATCGCGACCGTGACCGTGATCGCCGCCGTCGCCGTGACGACGACGATGACGACGTGCCGGTGATCGGTTTCGGCGACCATATGCCGGCCTTCATGCTGCGCTCGGCCCGTCCGCGTCCGTCCAGCGAGACCTCGATCGATCCGTCGCAGGAGGGCTGAGCCCGTGCAGACCATCTTCGTCATGGTCAAATGCGATCTTGGACGCGCCTATGAGGTTGCCGATCAGGCTGTACAGCTGATCGAACAGGTGTCAGAGGTGCATTCCATCTCCGGCCAGTACGATCTGCTGATGAAGTGCTACCTGAAGCAGGACGACGACATCGGCCGCTTCGTGACGGAGCATGTGCAGACTCTGCCCGGCGTACGGGACACCTTCACGCTGATTGCGTACAAGGCGTTCGCATAGACGCTGTTCACACAGCCGGTTCCGGTGTGCGGACATGAAAAGGCCGGGCAGTTGCCCGGCTTTTTTCGTTTTCGTGAGGCCCGGTTACTTGTCCGGTCCGCACCCAGGCCCGACGGCGGGATCGCTCGCGAAGCTCCCGTCATCGACCTGACTGTCCGTGCCATAATCGGGATTGGTCCCTGCCGCCAGCGCCGCCAACCGGTGGGCGGTCGCCACATGCGCTTCGCGTTCGACCGCACGGTAATGGTCGATCACCTGTTCGCCGAAGGCGGTCAGCACCGTGCCGCCGCCATGCTTGCCGCCGACCGCGGCGCTCACCACCGGTTCGCTGAAGATGCGGTTCAGGTCATCCACCAGCAGCCACGCCCGCCGGTAGGACATGCCCAGCGCCCGTCCGGCGGCGGAGATGGAGCCGGTGTCGCGAATCTGCTCCAGCAGCGCGATCTTGCCCGGCCCGATCGAGCCGCCGCTTTCGAAGTCGATGCGGATTCTCATGCGGGTCATGGCCACGGGTTCCCCTTCAGCGCTCGGCCGAGTCCAGACCGTCGCCGCTCCAGGCGCCGGTGCGGAAGAAAGCGTCGATCCGCTCGCACCAGGGATCGATGTCCAGCCCGGCGGACTCCAGCCAGTCGCGGTTGAAGTAGGTCCCCATATAGCGGTCGCCCGGATCGCAGATCAGCGTGGCGACGCTGCCCTGCCGGCCTTCGCGTATCATCCCGGCGATCAGTTCGATGGCGCCCACCAGATTGGTGCCGGTGGAACCGCCGCAGGCGCGGCCCAACCGGTCGCGCAGCACCCAGACGGCGGCGATGCTGGCGGCGTCGGGCACGCGGATCATCCGGTCGATCACCGTCGGCTGGAAGGATGCCTCCACCGTCGGGCGCCCGATGCCCTCGATGCCGGAGCCGCGGCTGACGCTGGCCTTCGGATCGTTGTCGCGGAAGCCGGCGAAGAAGGCGGAATGCTCGGGATCGGCGACGCAAACCCGCGTCGGCAGCCGGCGATAGCGCACATAGCGCCCGAAGGTGGCCGAGGTGCCGCCGGTGCCGGCGCCGCAGACGATCCAGTCCGGCACCGGATGCGGCTCCTGCGCCAGCTGTTCGAAGATCGACTGGGCGATGTTGTTGTTGCCGCGCCAGTCGGTGGCGCGCTCGGCATAGGTGAACTGGTCCATGAAATGGCCGTCGCAGTCGCGGGCCAGCCGCTGCGCCTCGGCGCAGACCTCCGACGCGCGCTCCACCATATGGCAGCGGCCGCCATAGAACTCGATCTGCGCGATCTTGGCCGGCGAGGTGTTGCGCGGCACCACTGCGACGAAGGGCAGATCCAGCAGCTGGGCGAAATAGGCTTCCGACACCGCGGTGGAGCCGGACGAGGCCTCGATCACCGTCGTGCCCGCGCGCACCCAGCCATTGCAGATCGCGTAGAGGAACAGCGACCGCGCCAGCCGGTGCTTCAGACTGCCGGTGGGATGGGTCGACTCGTCCTTCAGATACAGCGTGATCCCCTGCGCCGCCGGGATCGGCATCCGCAGCAGGTGGGTGTCGGCGGAGCGGTTCACGTCCGCCTCGATCCGGCGCAGAGCCTCGTCGAGCCAGCCCCGGCGGGCGACGGTGGGAGCGGCTGCGGCGGGGGAGGGGATGGTCATGGCGTCATATCCGGCGATTGGCTGCCCCATCCATAGCGCGGAATTTTACCGAATGCATCCGGTAGAATAACCCTCCCCGCCATGGTGGAAGGTCAGCCCTGCCGGATGCGGGCGACGAAGGCCGACACCTCGCCCAGCATGCGGTCGGCACGCTCGCCCACCGCGCGGGCGGCAGCGGCCACCTCGGCGGAGGCCTGACCGGTGGCGGTCGCGTGGCTGCACACCAGGTTCAGGCTGTCGGACACCGAGCTGACGCCCTGTGCTGCCTCGTTGACGTTCTGGCTGATGTCGCGGGTCGCCGCCCCCTGCTCCTCAATGGCGGCGGAGATGCTGGAGGCAACGTTGTTCACAGTCTCGATGGCGCCGCCGACGCCGCGCATCGCCTCGACGACGGACGAGGTGGCGTCGGTCATGGCGGCGATCTGCGCCTGCACGTCATCGGTGGCCTTGGCGGTCTGGTTGGCGAGATTCTTCACCTCGCTTGCAACCACGGCGAAGCCCTTGCCGGCCTCGCCCGCACGGGCCGCCTCGATGGTCGCATTCAGCGCCAGGAGGTTGGTCTGCTCGGCGATAGAGCGGATCAGGTCCACCACCTCCACCGTGCGGCGGGCGACGCCGTCCAGCTGTTCGATCAGGGCATAGGTGCGGCGCACATCCTCGACCGCCCGGGCGGAGCCGGTCGTCGACTCGGCGATCTGCTGGGCGATCTCGCGGATGGAGGCGGCCAGCTCCTCGGTGGCGCCCGCCACCGCCTGGACGTTGCCGGAGGTGGTCCCGGCGGCGCGGGCGGCGCCGTCCATCAGCCGGGTGGTCTGTTCCGCCCCGCTGCTCATCGCGCCCGAAGTGTGGGTCAGCTGTCCGGCCGATTCGGCGACGGAATGGACCAGGGCACCGACCGTGCTTTCGAACTCGTCGGCCAGCCGCCTCATGGTGGCGCGGCGGCCTTCCTCGGCTTCCCGTTCCAGCGCGGCATGGCGGCGGCGCAAATCCTCGGCTTCGATGGCGCTGAGCCGCAGGGTCTCGACCGAACGGGCGAGAGCGCCCACCTCGTCGGCACGGTCCGCGCCGGCAACCTGGGCGGCCAGATCGCCCTTGGCGATGCGGTCGGTAGCATGGGCGATGCCGTCCAGCCCCTTGCCGATGCGCGACACCAGACGGAAACCGAACAGCCCCAGCAGCAGGGCCGCCGCCAGCGTCACCAGCAGCGTCTTGATCAGCGTGGCACGGAAGGCGGCGTCGACATCGTCGATGTAGACGCCGGTGCCGATCATCCAGCCCCACGGCTCATAGATCGCGGCATAGGCCAGCTTCGGCATCGGCTCGGTCCCGCCGGCCTTGGGGAAATTGTAGATCAGGGTGCCGTCGCCGCCGCGGGCCGAATCGATCAGGCCGCGGATCACCAGCACGCCATTGCTGTCCTTGAAGTCGGCGAGCTTGCGGGTGCCTTCCAGGTCGGGACGCACGCCGTGGAACACGTTGGTGCCGTCGAACTCGTACCCGAACATGTATTCGTTGCCGAAGAAGCGCAGGGCTCGCAGCGCACCCTTGGCAAGGGTTTGCGCCTCTTCCCGGCTGAATTCGCCTTTGGCGGCGCGGGCGTCATAGGACTTCATGATCGACAGCGAGGTCTGCACCACCGCCTGGATGGAGTTGCGGTAGCCCTCCACCATGGTTTCGCGCTTCGATGTCGCGGACCAGATGCCGCCCACCAGAATGGCGACGAGGAACAGCCCCTGAAGGATCAGGAGCTTTGCCTTGATGCTGTGAAATTTACCGATCATCGCCCTGTTCCACCCCATGCGCGCGATGCCGCATCCGCCGCCCGACGGCACGTGACGATACGGTTCGCTAATCAAACGAACTCTAATACAACGGGTCAGTCATACTGGAGTATTGTTCGTCGACGCAATGCCCGACGTCGAGCCAGGAGTAATCCGGATGGTCGCGAAACCGGTTGTGACCATTGGAGCACTAGGGTTACACCGGATAAAGAAGTCTGTCAGGATGCGACGTCATGACGCTGATCGCTTATCCCCTCTCGGGCGCGATGCCCGACATCCGCCCGGCCCGCCCGACCCGCGACTGGATCGACGCCCTGCCGGAGCAGTACGGCTACCGCTGCCTGCCGCTGAACATCGCCAGCATGCACGGATGGGAGGTTTGCTGCCCGGTGCGGGTCACCGCCGTGTGGGATGGCGGAACCGGGCTGGATGCCATCACCGTCACGGCCGACGAGCCGCATCCGCTGCTGCCGGCCAGCCATTTCGGCAGCGGTGTCCTGACCTTCCATGTCGCGGCCCTGTTCCGCACGCCACCGGGCGTCAACCTGATGGTCACCGGCCCGCTGAACCATCCGAAACACGGGATCCTGGGCCTGTCGGGAATCATCGAGACCGACTGGTCGCCTTACCCCTTCACCATGAACTGGAAGTTCACCGCTGCCGGCGTTCCGGTGACCTGGGAAAAGGGCGAGCCCTTCGCCCATCTCATGCCGATCCAGCGCGGTCTGGTGGAAAGCCTGACGCCGGAAGTTCGCGACCTGGACAGCGATCCGGAGACTGCGGCGCAGTACCGTGCCTGGGCGACCTCGCGCAGCCAGTTCAACAACGAACTGCGGACTCCGGGCAGTGCCGCGGCACAGGAACGCTGGCAGAAGGGCTATTACCGCGGCAAAAAGCCGGACGGCAGCGAAGGCCCGCCCGACCATGAAATCAAGGTGCGGGCGAAGCCGTTTTCGGGAAAATAGTTACCATTCAAACAGTTAGAGCGTGTCCTGAATGCTGCGCACAAACTCCGGCAGGCCGACTTGCCGGCGGCGGCGCAGCCGTTCGGCATGCAGGATGGACTCGACCGCGGCGATGCTCTCGGTCACGTCGCTGTTGACGATGACATAGTCGTATTCCGGCCAGTGGCTGATCTCGTTGGACGCCTTCGCCATCCGGTTGGCGATGACCTCCTCCGAATCCTGGCCGCGGCCGCGCAGGCGGCGCTCCAGCTCGCTGACCGACGGCGGCAGGACGAAGACGCTGACCAGATCGTCGCGGGCGTTCTGCGCCAGCTGCTGCGCGCCCTGCCAGTCGATGGCGAACAGCACGTCGCGGCCGGCGCCCAGCGCGTCCTCCACCGCCACACGCGGCGTGCCATAGCAGTTGCCGAAGACGCGGGCATGTTCCAGCAGGTCGCCGGTCTCGGCCATGCGGTCGAAGCGCTGCTGATCGATGAAGTAATAATCCAGCCCTTCGACCTCGCCCGGACGCATCGCGCGGGTGGTCACCGACACCGACATGGTGATGCCGGCATCGCGGTCCAGCAGCCCGCGGGCGATGGTGGTCTTGCCGGCCCCCGACGGGGAGGACAGCACCAGCATCAGGCCGCGGCGGTGGATCGGGGAGGTGTTGGTCGCAGCCATGGCGGTCACTCGCAGTTGCCTGTCATTCGAAAATGGTCGTCATTCGATGTTCTGGACCTGCTCGCGAAGCTGCTCGATTGAGGCTTTCAGCGACAGGCCGATGCGGGTCAGTTCGACATCCGCCGATTTGGAGCAGAGCGTGTTGGCCTCGCGGTTGAACTCCTGGCACAGGAAGTCGAACCGGCGGCCGATGGCACCGCCCTCCGCCATCATGTCGCGCGCGGCCTGGATGTGGGCGCGCAGGCGGTCCAGCTCCTCGCGCACGTCGGCCTTGCCAATCAGGATCGCCGCCTCCTGGGCCAGCCGCTCCTCCGACAGGGCAGGGAAGGAGCCAAGGATCGCCGCGACCTGGGTCCGCAGCTTCTCGCGCAACGCCTCCGGCTGAGTGGAGGCGCAGGCCGATGCCGCATCCACCAGCCGGGCGATCTCGTCGAGATGGCCGTTCAGCACCTCGGCGATGCGGGCGCCCTCGGCGATGCGGTTGACCGCCAACTGGTCGATCAGCCTGGACAGGTCGCCCTTCAACGCCGACTCGACGCGCTCGCGCGCCTCGGTTTCATCCTCTTCGACCGGCTCGATGATGCCGCGGACGGCCAGCAGCGAATCCAGCCGCGGCGCGGCGGCGCCCGCCCCCTCGATCTCCCGCGCGATCTCCAGGACCTGGGCCAGAAGCTCGCGGTTGATGCGCAGCTGAGACACCGCCTGGGCGCGGTTGACGGTCAGCGTCAGGTTGACGTTGCCGCGGGCCAGCCGCTTCGGCACATCGGCGCGGGCGGCAGCCTCGACGCTGTCGAAGCCGGACGGCAGGCGGCAACGCAGGTCCAGGCTGCGGCCATTGACGCTCTTGGCCTCGAAAGTCCAGGAATAGCCGTCGCCGTGCCCGTCGACGCGTGCGAAACCGGTCATGCTGGCAATGACGGGGCGATGGGCTGGCAAAGGCGGCCTCACTTGAAAAGCGGTGTCGAATGATGTCGTGCTTATAGATCGGATCGTGCCAAATCGGAATCGATTTGGAGCGTAACTCCGATCGTCAAACAGGACGCTACAAACTCGACGTCACCCCACAACAGGCTTCGGCGCCATCGGGCAGCCGACGGTCAGGTCGGAAATCCCATGAAGCAGCCGCGTTCCATCGTCATCACCGGAGCCTCCAGCGGCATCGGCGAAGCCCTGGCTGTCCTGTACGCCGCCCCCGGAGTCGGACTTGCCCTGACCGGCCGCGACTCCGCAAGGCTGGAGAGCGTGGCGCAGCGCTGCCGCGCCGCCGGTGCCCTGGTCGAGACAAAGGCGATCGATGTGGCCGACCGCAAGGCGATGGCGGACTGGCTGGCTCAGGTCGATGCGACCTCCCCGGTCGACCTGCTGATCGCGAATGCCGGCATGTCGGCGGGCACCGGCGATGGCGGTGAGACGGAGGAGCAGGCACGGCGCATCCTGGCGGTGAACATCGACGGCGTTCTGAACAGCATCCACCCTCTGCTTCCGGCGATGCGGGAGCGGCGGAGCGGGCAGATCGCCATCATGGCCTCGCTGGCCGGCTTCCGCGGCCTTCCCGGCGCGCCCGCCTATTGCGCCAGCAAGGCGATGGTCCGGGTCTATGGCGAGGCGCTGCGCGGCGATCTGGCCGGGGAGGGGGTCGGCGTCTCGGTCATCTGTCCGGGCTTCGTCAAAAGCCGGATGACGGCGGTGAACCGCTTCCCCATGCCGTTCCTGATGGAGACCGATGCCGCTGCCCGGGTCATCCGACGCGGGCTGGAGCGCAATCGGGCGCGAATCGCCTTCCCCGGGCCGATGATGGCCGCGGTCTGGCTGCTGGCCCTTCTTCCCCCGGCCTGGACCGATGGGCTGCTGCGGCAGGCACCGCGCAAGACTTGAACGCGCTCAGTCCACCTTCGCGTGGGCGATGGCTTCGCGAACGCTGACGCCCTTGCGCATGATGTTGTCGACCGCGCGGCCCTGGACCAGATTGATTCCCATCTTGTGGGCATAGACCAGGCTGGTGACGCTGTCGCAGCGGGCCAGGATGAATTTGCAGCGGTCCTGTTCGGCGATGCGGTCGCGGAAATACTTCTCGAACGACGGGTCCATCTCCAGCATGTCGTTCGACCAGAAGATCTTCGCATAGTCGGCGTTCAGGTATTCCAGGTCGAAATTCGTCACCCAGAACGGGTTCAGCCCATCGACCGCGATCTGGTAGCGGCGGTCCTGGGCGAATTCCACCACCTCGTTGAACAGCGACAGGTTTTCGATCAGGTCGCCCTTCGACACCTCGAGCACCACCTGCCCGCGGAAGTCGATCGGCAGCCGCTCGTCGAACTTCACGAATCCGGTCGAGATCACCGTGGACAGGTTGATGTTGATGCCGATCCGCCGCCCCCTCATGAAGCTGAGCCCGTGGTTCAGGGCACGCAGCACCGACTGGTCGAGATTGGCGGTGAAGTAGTTGAACAGCCACTTGTTGGCGGTGATGTCGTAATCCGGGCAGAGTCGCTCCTGAAGAAGCTTGATCGAGATGTAGAGTTCGAAATACTCCATCTCGGCTTCGCCGCTGCCGATGTTGGCTATGCCCTGGTTGAACAGGAAGGGCGACAGGTCGAACATCTGCATGGAGCGTTCGAGCTTGCCGAGTTCTTCCAGCGTGATCGGCGGCTTGGTCTCGGTGACGTGGTTTCCGGTCTCGTTCGCCTGCAATTCTTCGATGAAACGGATGACGTTGATGAAGTTCAACGCCAGTTCCATGATCGAATAAAGCGAATATTCCTTGTAGGGGTTGGGACCGGTCAACGTCGTCTTCGACAGGAAGACCTGTTCGACCGTCTGGCAGACGTCGGTCACGCCGGTCAGTTTCAGCCCCTTGTAGAGGATGATGACGTCGCCGTTGGAAATGTTGAAGGACTGCAGATAGGACGCCTTGGTCCCCAACTCCTGGATGATGGACCGGACCATCATCTGGCTGCTGGGGTCGCGGTCCTTCAAAAGCGACAGGTGCATGTGGATCAGACGCATGCCCTGCAGTTCGTTCTTCGCCGACCGCAGCAGATTCAGCAGTTTGTCGTTGTCGAAGTCCGGCTTCTGATCCTTGGCGGCGGCGACGGCGGCCTGCTTCTCCGTGGTGGAAAGCCGGACACGGTCCCGTCCAATGGGTGGTCTGCCGCCAAACTTGCTCATACCTTGCTCACTCCCACAACAAGCGTCACGCCTGCCAACCACCCATATCTTCGGCCGCTCGTTGTTCGGCAGCCTTTTGCTTTCCATCCGGGCCAGTCTGCCCGGGTGGCGTTGTCGGCAGGCCGCCAGGCCGGGCATGCCTCGATGGCATACCCCGGTCCGCTCGATGCTGCGAAGCCGAACCGATCTTAACGGTAACTTTCTTTAAAAAGCCCTTAAGGCTGAAGTCCGGGTGCAGGAGGTACCCGGACCACAGCAAAAGACGTTACAGTCGTCGAAGCGACGCCATCCGAAAAGGTCAAGTTTCCGGTTCCGGCGGAGCCGCCGACGGGCGTGGTTCGCCAGCAGGAACGATGCGGACCCGGCGATCTATGACCGCGAGGCCGATCTTTCCGTGCTTCAAGGCGAGTGCATCATTGCCGAAGAGTTCGCGCCGCCATCCCTGCATCGCCGCAATGTCTGCGCGATCGTCGGCCGCCAACGCCTCCAGATCGGCCGACGATGCGACCAGCTTCGCCGCGACATTGTTCTCGTCGCACTTCATCTTCAGCAGGACGCGCAGAAGCTCGACGATCGGTTGCAGGCCGGGCGGCGGTTCCTCGCGCGGTTCGACGCGGGGCAGGGCGCTGTCCGGCAGGTCCAGCCCGCCCTTCACCGCGGCCAGCACGTCGGCGCCCTGGCGCCCCTCGGCAAAGCCGCGGCCCAGCCCGCGGGTGCGGGCGAGGTCGTCGACGGTGGTCGGCGCATGGGCGGCGATTTCCAGCAGGGCCTCGTCGCGCAGGATGCGGGACCGCGGTTGGTCGCGGCGCTGGGCCTCGCGTTCGCGCCAGGCCGCCAGCTCCTTCAGGATCGCCATGAAGCGCGGCTTGTTGGTGCGCACCTTCAGCCGCAGGTAGGAGCTTTCCGGATCGACCTGATATGTGGCCGGATCGGTCAGGATCGCCATCTCCTCCTCCAGCCAGTGCGACCGGCCGGAGCGCGCGAGGCGGCGCTTCAGCTTCTCGTAGGCCGGGCGCAGATGGATGACGTCGGACAGGGCGTAGGTCAGCTGCCGCTCGGTCAGCGGGCGGTGCGACCAGTCGGTGAAGCGGCTGGACTTGTCGATGCGCGCGCCGGCCAGCTTGGTCACCAGCGTTTCGTAGCCCACGCTCTCGCCGAAGCCGCAGACCATCGCTGCGACCTGGGTGTCGAACAGCGGATGCGGGATCTGGCCGGACAGATGCCAGAAGATCTCCACATCCTGCCGGGCGGCGTGGAACACCTTCAGGACCGACGGGTCGCTCATCAGCGCGAACAGCGGCGCCAGGTCGATGCCCTCGGCCAGCGGGTCGATGGCGACCGCGCCGTTGGGCCCGCCGACCTGGACGAGACACAGTTGCGGCCAATAGGTCTTTTCCCGCAGGAACTCGGTGTCGACCGTGATGTATTCGGTCCCTGCCAGCGACTGACAGAAGGCCTGGAGGGCGTCGGTTGTCGTGATGAGCGTCATGGTTGCTTCATACACGACCGAACGGGTGCTTGAAAGTCCGCCGAAGCGCGAAGGCGATGCGTTTCTCGGGACGGCCGGCCGGGCGGGTGCGGGAGCGGATCGCCCCGGCCCGATTTTGCCGCTCCGCTTATCCCGCAGCCGCCATGGTGTTAAACTCGGGTCCGACGGCCGGCACGCTGGCGGATTGAACAGGTGAACAGGGGCGCGCAGAGTGTTTCATAGCGTTCCAAATGTCGCGTTCCGACCCTGCCGGCTGCACGCTCCGCCCTATCGCGGCTTGACTTTCGCCCGCGTCCGGTGTGGTGTGTCGGACCGCTTTTTCCGCCGGAATCCGCCCTTTTCAAGGTGTTTCGACCCATGCACCCCTACCGCACGCACACCTGCGGCCAGCTTCGTGAAGAGAATGCCGGTGAAACCGTCCGCCTGTCGGGCTGGATGAACCGGAAGCGCGACCATGGACAGCTGCTGTTCATCGACCTGCGCGACCATTACGGCCTGACGCAGTGCGTGGTCGATACCTCCAACCCGGCCTTCGAGGTCGCGAACCGGCTGAAGCTGGAATCGGTCATCACCGTCACCGGCAAGGTGGTGAAGCGCACGGCCGAGACCATCAACGACAAGCTGCCCACCGGCCGCATCGAGATGCAGATCGCCGAGCTGACCGTGGAAGGCGAGGCGGAGCAGATTCCGCTGCAGGTCAACCAGGACACCGACGCCGGCGAGGACGTTCGCCTGCGCTACCGCTTCCTCGACCTGCGCCGCGAGCGCATCCACGAGAACATCATGCTGCGCTCGCGCGTCATCGCCTCGGCGCGCCGCCGCATGATCGACCAGGGCTTCACCGAATTCCAGACGCCGATCCTCACCGCCTCCTCTCCGGAAGGCGCGCGTGACTATCTGGTGCCCAGCCGCAACCATCCCGGCAAGTTCTACGCCCTGCCGCAGGCGCCGCAGCAGTTCAAGCAGCTGCTGATGGTTGCCGGCTTCGACCGCTACTTCCAGATCGCTCCCTGCTTCCGCGACGAGGACGCCCGCGCCGACCGCAGCCCGGGCGAGTTCTACCAGCTCGATTTCGAGATGTCCTTCGTCACCCAGGAAGACGTCTTCGCCGCCATCGAGCCGGTTCTGCACGGCATTTTCGACGAGTTCGGCGGCTTCCGCCGCGACTCGAAGCCGGCCATCGACGGCCTGCCGTTCCGCCGCATCTCCTTCGCCGAGTCGATGCTGAAGTACGGCAACGACAAGCCGGACCTGCGCAACCCGCTGGTCATCACCGATGTGACCGAGGTGTTCAAGCGCGACGACGTGGAATTCCGCGCCTTCAAGCAGACGCTGGAGAAGGGCGGGGTCGTCCGCGCCATCCGTGCCCCGAAGGTCTCCGACCGTCCGCGCAGCTTCTTCGACAAGTTGAACGACTGGGCCCGCGGGCTCGGCGCTCCCGGCCTCGGCTACATCGTCATGGAAGCCGGCGGCGGAAAGGGCCCGATCGCCAAGTTTGTGCCGGAAGCGGCCCAGGCCGCCCTGCGCGAGTTGGCCGGTCTCGAGGACGGCGACGCGATCTTCTTCGTCTGCGACCAGCCCGGCCCGGCGGCCAAGCTGGCCGGCTTCGCCCGCACCCGCATCGGCGAGGAGCTGGACCTGATCGAGAAGAACGCCTTCCGCTTCTGCTGGATCGTCGACTTCCCGATGTACGAGCTGGACGAGGAGACCAACAAGGTCATCTTCAGCCACAACCCGTTCTCCATGCCCCAAGGCGGCCTGAAGGCGCTGGAGACGATGAACCCGCTCGACATCAAGGCCTACCAGTACGACATCGTCTGCAATGGCGTGGAGCTGTCCTCGGGCGCGATCCGCAACCATCTGCCGGAAGTGATGTACAAGGCCTTCGAGATAGCCGGCTACCCGCCGGAGGAGCTGGAAGCCCGATTCGGCGGTATGCTGAGCGCCTTCAAGCTGGGCGCTCCGCCGCACGGTGGTTCGGCCCCCGGCATCGACCGCATCGTCATGCTGCTGGCCGACGAGCCGAACATCCGCGAGGTCATCGCCTTCCCGCTGAACCAGCGGGCCGAAGATCTGCTGATGCAGGCTCCGGCCCCGGTCGACACCGCCCGTCTGCGCGAGCTTCACCTCAAGCTCGACCTGCCGAAGCCCAAGGTGGCCACTCCGGCGGCGCCGCAGGCGTAAAGCCGGACAGCCCGCAGTTGTCGGGAAGGGCCGCGCTTTCGGGCGCGGCCCTTTTTCTTATGGAAGAACGCTTTTCTTTCCGGCGACCTTCTTCGCCCTGGCCGCGCCGACCGCATCGAGGAAGCTCTGCCGGGTCGCTTCCCTGCCGAACTCGTCCTCAATGGGCCTGAGTGTAAACATCACGGCGGCCATCGCCTGATAGAACGACATGTAGGTCAGGTTCAGCCCGGCCCCCGCCACCGCGCCGGCGATCGGCACCGACTGCGCCACGATCTTGGGCGACAGCGTTATCGCGAAGCGGCCGGCGACTTTTGTGATCATCTCGGCCACCCGCGGCGCAGCCATATTGGCGCCGACTCGCGATGCCACGAAGAGAGCGTCGGCTTCGTCGTCATCGTCCAGCGGCCCGCCGAGCGCGAACACCTGAAGACAGGCGACCTGTGTCGCAGGGTCCTTCAAATCCGCACCCTTGGAGCGCGCCACGTCGGCAATCGACCGGAGAATGGCCGTCGTCGTTACAGGCAATTCCGCCAGAATCCCCGGCGCTCCGAAGAAGCCGCCCGCCGCACCGGTTGCAGCCCCCAGCAATCTGTACAGGCCTTTCGATGCTTCCTTGCCGGCCTCGTCATCCATGTTCAGGATCGCGACCTTGAAAGCCTGCTCGAGCGCGGAGCGAAGCGCGTCGTGCAGCGATCCGCGAATACCCTCGGGCAGCAAATCAATCGCGCCTTCGACCGTGCTGCCAAGCTTGGCCACGGCGGACATCAGGATCCCCTGGGCAGCCACATACTGTTCTGCGGCGTCATTCACCACGGACAAGGCCTTCGAATCCAAAGTCATCTGATTCATCCGTAAAAATGAGAATGACCGAAGCAAGCTACACCATAGGTTTTCAGGCGATCAACGCGCCGGCCGTTCCGGGTGTGTGAAGCCATGAATTGAACCTTCTGGTCTTGGGCGATCCGATGGAGCTTGGGTGAACGGAAGCAGGCGGGCTTGGCCGTCCGTCGATGTCATAACGCTGAAAATGAGGGGTGCGGTTCACGGCGACAAAAACACTCGTCACGACCGCGTGGCTGTTGCCAAAGTGATGCAAGAGAGCTATGTAAGCGCCGTCGTCAAAACCTCACGCGGGCTGGCGGACCCTCGGTTTTACCCCGATGGCCCGATCCGGTGTCTTCAGCCATGGTTTCCATGTGCTGTCGACAATGCCCGCGGCGGAGCAACCGGAAAAAGGGATTTTTTCCACATGACCATGCCCACCTTCACCATGCGCCAGCTGCTGGAAGCCGGTGTCCACTTCGGTCACCACACCCGCCGCTGGAACCCGAAGATGAACCAGTACATCTTCGGCGTGCGCAATGGCGTGCACATCATCGACCTCGAGCAGACCGTCCCGATGCTGCACCGCGCCCTGCAGGCCGTGCGTGACGTCGTCGCCGGCGGTGGCCGCGTCCTGTTCGTCGGCACCAAGCGCCAGGCCCAGGAGCGTATCGCCGAGGCTGCCGCCAAGTGCGGCCAGTACTACGTCAACCACCGCTGGCTCGGCGGCATGCTGACCAACTGGAAGACGATCTCCCAGTCGATCAAGCGCCTGCGCGAGATGGAAGAGCGTCTGGGCGGCGACACCTCGGGCCTGACCAAGCGCGAAATCCTGGAGCTGACCCGCGAGCGCGACAAGCTGGAGCGTGCGCTGGGCGGCATCAAGGAGATGGGCGGCCTGCCGGACGTCATCTTCATCATCGACACCAACAAGGAGTCGATCGCGGTCAAGGAAGCCAACAAGCTGGGCATCCCGGTCATCGCGGTCCTCGACAGCAACTCCGATCCGGACGGCGTGGCCTTCCCGATCCCGGGCAACGACGACGCGCTGCGCGCCATCGAGATGTACTGCGACCTGACGGTCGGCGCCGTGCTTGACGGCCTGCAGGCCGAGATGAGCGCTGCCGGCATCGACGTCGGCGCCGCCGAGGACGCTCCGGCCGAGCAGCTGCCGGAAGAAGAGACCGCCGAGACCGCCGCCCAGGCCTGACCCTGACGGTTGAAGGGCAGCCGGGCCTTATGACCTATGGCCCGGCTGCCTTTTTTATGGGCTGCCTTTTTGATGGGTTGCCACCCGTTTTGACTTTGTGACTCAATCCGATCCGCCTGCCGGATCGCTTGGAAGGAAGAGGGCGCAACATGGCCGAGATTACCGCCTCGCTCGTCAAGGAACTGCGCGAGAAGACCGGCGCGGGCATGATGGACTGCAAGAAGGCGCTGAACGAGACGCAGGGCGACCTCGAGGGCGCCGTGGACTGGCTGCGCAAGAAGGGCCTCGCCGCCGCCGCCAAGAAGTCGGGCCGCGTCGCCGCCGAAGGTCTGGTCGCCGTCGCCACCGCCGGCACCAAGGGTGCCGTCGTCGAGGTGAACGCCGAGACCGACTTCGTCGCCCGCAACGACAAGTTCCAGGCTTTCGCCGCCAAGTCCGCCGAGCTGGCCCTGGCCACCGGTGGCGATGTCGAGGCCCTGAAGGCCGCCGCCTATCCGGGCACCTCGCACACCGCCCAGGACGAGCTGACCAGCCTGATCGCCACCGTCGGCGAGAACATGAACCTGCGCCGCGCCGTCACGCTGTCGGTTTCGGCCGGTGTCGTTGTCAGCTACGTCCACTCGGCCATCGCGCCGGGCCTGGGCAAGATCGGCGTTCTGGTCGCCCTGGAGTCGACCGGTGATGCCGGCAAGCTGGCCGACCTCGGCAAGCAGATCGCCATGCACATCGCCGCCGCCCGTCCGGACGCGCTGGACATCGCCGATGTCGACAGCTCGTCGCTGGAGCGTGAGCGCAACGTGCTGGCCGAGCAGGCCCGCGCTTCGGGCAAACCGGAAGCCATCATCGAGAAGATGGTCGAAGGCCGCGTCCGCAAGTACTACGAGGAAGTCTGCCTGCTGGAGCAGACCTACGTGATCGACGGCGAGACCAAGGTCCGCAAGGTGGTTGAGAACGCCGCCAAGGACATCGGCGCTCCGGTCAAGGTCACGGCCTTCACCCGCTTCGCGCTGGGCGAGGGCATCGAGAAGGCCCAGTCTGACTTCGCCGCCGAAGTCGCTGCCGCTGCCGGCGGTCAGGGCTGAGACCGGGAAGATCGAACGCTTAGGTCCGCTAGCCGCATTCTGAAACAGCAAGGGAGCGTTCCCCCCATGGTCGATACCACCGGGACCGTCACGCCGGCCGGGAGCGTCCGCTACAAGCGCGTTCTCCTCAAGGTGTCGGGCGAAGCGCTGATGGGTCAGCGCGACTATGGCCTGGACCCGGAGATGGTCAATCGCATCGCCAACGAGGTGAAGGCGGTGATCGGGCTCGGCGTCCAGGTCTGTCTGGTCATCGGCGGGGGGAACATCTTCCGGGGTGTGAAGGGTGCGGCGAGCGGCATGGAGCGTGCCTCGGCCGACTATATCGGCATGCTCGCCACCGTGATGAACGCGCTCTCGATGCAGAGCGCGCTCGAACGGATGGGCGTCAGCACGCGGGTGCAGTCGGCCATCCCCATGTCGACGGTCTGCGAGCCCTACATCCGGCGCCGCGCCGTCCGCCACATGGAAAAAGGCCGGGTGGTGATTTTTGCCGCCGGCACCGGCAATCCCTTCTTCACCACCGACACCGCCGCGGCGCTGCGCGCCTCGGAAATGGGCTGTGACGGTCTGCTGAAGGGGACGCAGGTCGATGGTGTCTATACCGCCGATCCGAAAAAGGATCCGACGGCCGAGCATTACGAACGCCTCACCTACATGGACGTCCTGACCAAGGAACTGCAGGTGATGGACGCTTCGGCGATCGCGCTGTCGCGCGAGAACCACATTCCCATTCTGGTCTTCTCGATCCACACGCCCGGCGCCTTCGCCGAAGTGATGCAGGGCCGTGGCAAGCACACCATCATAACGGAAGAAAGGGAGTAGGCCCGTGGCTGCGCCCGACCTATCGGATCTGAAGCGCCGCATGGAAGGCGCGCTTGACTCGTTTCGCAAGGAACTGGGCGGCCTCCGTACCGGCCGTGCCTCTTCCAATCTGCTGGAACCGGTGATGGTGGAGGCCTATGGCAGCCGCATGCACCTGCGCGAGGTCGCGACGGTTTCCGTTCCGGAGCCTCGCCTGATCTCGGTCCAGGTCTGGGACCGGGGCATGACCAAGGCGGTCGAGAAGGCCATCCGCGACAGCGGTCTGGGCCTGAACCCGCAGGCCGAAGGCCAGGTCATCCGCGTGCCTCTGCCGGACCTGACCCAGGAGCGCCGCGCCGAACTGGCGAAGGTCGCCCACAAGTACGCCGAGCAGTGCCGCGTCGCCATCCGCAACATCCGTCGCGATGGCATGGACGGCCTGAAGAAGGCGGAGAAGGCGAGCGAGATCACCCAGGACGAGCACAAGGTCCAGTCGGACAAGGTGCAGGTTCTGACCGACCAGCACATCAAGCTGGTCGACGATTCGCTTGCGCAAAAAGAAAAGGAAATCATGCAGGTCTGATCCGGAATGCGCGACGCGGACGACAACCGGTCCAACACGGCTCCTGGGCACGTCGCCATCATCATGGATGGCAATGGGCGTTGGGCCAAGGCGCGCGGCCTGCCGCGCACCGCCGGGCACAAGAAGGGCGTGGACGCCGTCCGCCGTACCGTGGAAGCGGCGCGCGAACTTGGCATCGGCACTCTGACGATCTTCAGCTTCTCCTCGGAGAACTGGCGCCGGCCGGAAGAGGAGATCAGCGACCTGATGGGCCTGCTGCGCTTCTATCTGCGCAGTGAGGTCGCCGAACTGCACCGCGGAGGTGTCCGCCTGCGGGTGATCGGCGACCGCACCCGCCTGTCCGAGGACATCAACCGGCTGATCGACAATGCCGAGGCGCTGACCCGCGACAACAGGACCATGACCCTGGTCGTGGCTCTCAGCTATGGTTCGCGCCTGGAGATCGTCCATGCCGCCCGCCGGCTGGCGGAGGAGGTGGCTGCCGGCCGCCTCTCTCCAGACGCGATAGACGAGGACGCGCTGTCGGCCCGGCTCTACACGTCCGACATTCCCGACCCCGACCTGATCATCCGCACCAGCGGCGAGAAACGGATCAGCAATTTCCTGCTTTGGCAGGCGGCCTATGCCGAGCTGGTCTTCGTCGATACGCTGTGGCCCGATTTCACCAAGCGCGATCTGGAGGCGGCGATTGAAGAGTTCCACCGACGGGAACGCCGCTTCGGCGCCACCACCGCCGGGTCCCGCTGACAGCGCGGCGCCCGCCGCGGTTCCGGCCAAGCCATCCAAGACGGGCGACCTCAAGGTCCGTGTCCTGTCGGCGCTGGTCATGGCGCCGGTCGTGCTGGGCGCCGTCTGGGCCGGCGGTTGGGTGTTCCATGCCCTGATCGCCTTCGGATCGGTGATTGCCGTTTCCGAATGGACCAGCATCGTTCCCAGTGCACGCCGGCTTCCCGCACGCCTGATGGCGACCATCGGAATCCTGGTTGCGCTGATGGTGCAGATCGTCGCAGGCCCGGCTGCCGGGTTGGGAGCGGCGGCTGCCTTCGCGGTTTTGACCGCCATCGTCGGCGGCGGCTCCGACCGTGGTCTGCTCGGCTTCGGCGTGCTGTATGTCGCGGTCGGCATGGCCGGCCTGATGTGGCTGCGCGATCTGCCCGACAGCGGGCTCTCCCTGTTCCTCTTCGTCCTCTTTGCCATCTGGGCGACCGATATCGGAGCCTACGCCGCCGGGCGCAGCATCGGCGGTCCGAAGCTGGCGCCGCGCATCAGCCCCAAGAAGACCTGGGCCGGCCTGATCGGCGGCATGGCGGCATCCGCCCTGTTCGGCTGGCTGGTGGCGCTCGCGTTCGGGGCGGCACGTCCCGACATCGCTCTGGCGGTCGGCGCCGCCACCGCCGTGGTCGGGCAGGCGGGCGACCTGTTCGAATCGGCGGTCAAGCGGCGCTACAATGTGAAGGACAGCGGCCAGCTCATTCCTGGGCATGGCGGTATCCTCGACCGCATCGACGGGCTTCTGGCCGCTGCCCCGGTGCTGGCCTTGTTCCACGCGGCCGTTGGATCGGTTCTGTCATGGTGGTGAAAGCGGATGCGCCGCGTAGCGTGACGATTCTCGGGTCGACCGGCTCGGTCGGCACGCAGACCGTCGACCTCGTCTCCCGCGATCCGGAGCGCTTTCCGGTGGAGGCGCTGACCGCCAACCGCAACGTCACCCTTCTGGCGCAACAGGCGCGGCAGCTGAATGCCCGCATGGCCGTTGTCGCCGACCCCGCCGCCTATGCCGAGTTAAAGCAGCTTCTGTCCGGTACGGGAATCGAGGTCGCCGCCGGCTCCGAGGCGGTCGCCGCCGCTGCCGAACGCCCAGCCGATTGGGTGATGGCCGCCATCGTCGGCGCCGCCGGACTGGAACCGACACTCGCCGCCATCCGGCGCGGCGCCATCGTCGCCTTCGCCAACAAGGAGGTGCTTGTCTGCGCCGGTGCCCTGATGATGGAGGAGGTGAAGGCGCATGGCGCCACGCTTCTGCCGGTCGACAGCGAGCACTCGGCGATTTATCAGGTCTTCGATTTCGAGCGCACCGACAGCGTTTCCCGCCTGATCCTGACCGCGTCCGGCGGTCCCTTCCGCGACAAGGACCGCGACTTCATGGCGGCGGCGACGCGGGAGCAGGCGGTGGCCCATCCCACCTGGGACATGGGCGCCAAGATCTCGGTCGACAGCGCCACGATGATGAACAAGGGGTTGGAGCTGATCGAGGCCCATTTCCTGTTCGGCATTCCGGAGGAGCGTATCGACGTGCTGGTCCACCCGCAGTCCGTCATCCATTCCCTGGTGGAATATGTCGACGGCTCGGTGCTGGCGCAGCTCGGCACGCCCGACATGCGCACGCCCATCGCCTATGCCCTCGGCTGGCCCGCCCGCATCGCCACTCCGGCGGAGCGGCTGGATCTGGTCAAGGCGGCGACGCTGACCTTCGAGGCGCCGGATCCCGTGCGATTCCCGGCACTTCGGCTGGCCCGGGCCGCCTTGCAAAGCGGTGGGGGCGCTCCTACTATACTCAGTGCCGCCAACGAGGTGGCCGTCCAGGCGTTTCTCGACCGCCGGATCGGCTTTCTCGACATCGAACGGATCGTCGAGGAGACGTTGACGGCGTTGCCCCACCGCCCGCTGCGCGATCTCGCCGCCGTGCGGGAGGCCGACGCGGATGCGAGGCGGGATGCCGCCGGCCGTGTTGCGGCCATCGGTGCGACGGCGGTTGGCAGCCGATGATCCGCGTTCGAGGCGCTGGAAGGCGCAAGGGTTGAAATGGACGTTATCGGCGGTTTCTGGACCTCGGTGTTGGCCTTCCTTCTGGTCCTCACCGTGCTCGTCTTCGTGCACGAGCTTGGTCACTATCTGGTCGCGCGGCGCAACGGCGTGCGGATCGAGACCTTTTCCATCGGCTTCGGGCCGGAGATCTTCGGCTTTACCGACCGTGCCGGTACGCGCTGGAAGTTCAGCGCACTGCCGCTCGGCGGCTACGTCAAGATGTTCGGCGACGCCGATCCGGCCAGCACGCCGGGGGCGCACCTGACCGCGATGTCGGCGGAGGAGCGTGCGGTCTCCTTCCACCACAAGCGGGTGGGGCAGCGCGCGGCCATCGTCGCCGCCGGCCCGATTGCCAATTTCGTCTTTTCCATCGTCGTGCTGGCCCTGCTGTTCATGACCGCCGGCCAGTCCTTCACCCCGCCGGATGTCGGCGGCATCCAGCCCGGAAGTGCCGCGGAGCGCGCCGGCATCCAGCCGGGCGACCTGATCCTGTCGGTCGACGGAACCGGCGTTCAGCGCTTCGAGGAGATCCGCCAGATCGTCTCGATCCGTCCCGGCCAGCCGCTGGCGGTCGAGCTGAAGCGCGACGGCCGGGTGATGACCCTGACCGCGACGCCGGATTCGCAGACCGTCACCGACCGACTCGGCAACGCCCATCAGATCGGGCTGCTCGGGATCAGCCGCGGCAGCGTCGGAATGATGCGCCACGATCCCCTGACCGCCGTCTGGCAGGCGGGACGAGAAGTCGCAGGCATGATCACCGGCACCTTCACCGCGCTGGGCCAGATGGTCCAGGGATCGCGCGGGACGGAGGAACTGGGCGGACCGTTGCGCATCGCCCAGATGTCGGGCGAGGTGGCCCAGTCCGGCTGGTATCCGCTGGTTTGGTTCATGACCTTCCTGTCGGTCAATCTGGGGCTGATCAACCTGTTTCCGGTCCCGATGCTCGATGGCGGACACCTGCTTTTTTACGGGATCGAAAAGCTGCTCGGCCGGCCGTTGGGAGCGCGAGCGCAAGAATACGGTTTCCGAATTGGATTGGCCTTGGTATTAACGCTCATGGTCTTCGCCACGTGGAACGACCTGGTTCAGCTGCGCGTGGTCGATTTCTTCCGGGGACTGGTTTCCTAAAGCCAGCCCCTTGCCAGGGAGCGTGATTTGCCGGTGTCGAGCAAAGTTCTGGTGGCGGGCCTGCTGGCCGGCTGCGCCATGACGACGGTGTCTGTCGCCCACGCCCAGACCGCATCCTCGCCCGGACGGGCGACGGGTGCCACGGGGTCCATGGTCGCCCAGGTGTTCAGTGGCGGTACGGTGCGCGACATCCGGGTCGAAGGCACCCAGCGAATCGAACCCTCCACGGTCCGCTCCTATCTGACGATCCAGCCGGGCGACCCGTTCGATCCCGACCGGATCGATCAGTCGTTGAAGTCGCTGTTCAACACCGGTCTGTTCGCCGACGTCGTGCTGAAGCGCGAGGGCGATGCGCTGGTCGTGACGGTTGCCGAAAACCCGATCATCAACCGGATCGCGTTCGAAGGGAACCGGCGCATCGACAAGGAGACGCTGGATAAGGAAATCCAGCTGCGTCCCCGCGTCGTGTACACGCGCACCCGCGTTCAGTCCGACGTCCAGCGCATCCAGGACATCTATCGCCGCCAGGGCCGCTTCGGCGCGACGGTCGAGCCGAAGATCATCCAGCTCGACCAGAACCGCGTCGACCTGGTGTTCGAGATCAATGAAGGTGTGCGCACCGGTGTGCGTGGCATCACCTTCATCGGCAACGAACATTTTTCGGACGGCACCCTGCGCGAAAACGTCCAGACCAAGGAATCGGCCTGGTGGCGCTTCCTGACCTCGGATGACAATTACGATCCCGACCGGCTGAGCTACGACCGCGACCTGCTGCGCCGCTTCTACCTGAAGGAAGGCTATGCCGATTTCCGCGTGGTGTCTGCGGTTGCCGAGCTGACGCCGGACAAGTCGGACTTTTTCATCACCTTCACCATCGAGGAAGGTGAGCGTTACAAATTCGGCAAGGTCGACATCAACACCTCGCTGAAGCAGCTCGATCCGGCGGTTCTGCAGAACAGCGTGCTCACCACCGAAGGCGATTGGTACAACGCCCAGAAGGTGGAAGACACCATCACGAAGCTGACGAACGCCGTCGGCGATCTGCAATACGCTTTCGTAGATGTCCGGCCGCGGATCACGCGCAACCGCGAAACCCACACGATCGACATCACCTACGAGATCAACGAGGGGCCGCGCACCTTCGTTGACCGCATCGACATCTCGGGCAACGTCAGAACGCTCGACAAGGTGATCCGCCGCGAGATGCTGCTGTCTGAAGGCGACCCCTTCAACTCCTCGAAGTTGAAGCGCTCGGAACAGCGCATCAAGGATCTTGGCTTCTTCGAGCGCGTGAACATCACGACCGCCGAGAGCAGCGCACCCGACCGCACCGTGGTCAATGTCGACGTGGCCGAGCAGTCCACCGGTGAAATCTCCATCGGTGCCGGCTTCTCGACCTCCGACGGTCCGCTGGGTGACTTCTCGATCCGCGAGCGCAATCTCCTCGGCCGCGGTCAGGACCTGCGTCTGGGTGCGACCCTGTCGGGCCGGCGCCAGTTGTACGATATCTCCTTCACGGAGCCGTACTTCATGGACCGCGACCTGTCGGCCGGCGTCGACGTGTTCCGGACCCGCTACAACTACCAGGACGAAAGCTCGTTCAACGAGAAGAACACCGGCTTCGCCCTGCGCCTCGGCTATCCGCTGACCGAGCGTCTCCGCCAGCGCGTCTATTACCAGCTGCAGGACACGCTGATCGAGGAAGTGCCGACGACCGCGTCGAAGTACATCCAGGAGCAGCGCGGCGAACGGCTGACCTCGTTGATCGGCCAGGAGCTGACCTACGACGTCCGCAACAGCAAGCTGACGCCGACGGAAGGCTACTTTATCCGCCTGACCAACGACATTGCCGGCCTCGGCGGCTCGGTGCGCTTCCTGCGGAACAAGCTGGCCGGTGGATATTATCTGCCGCTCGGCGATGACCAATGGGTGCTCAGCACGACCGGTGAGATCGGGTATATCCACGGTCTCGGCAAGAAGGTCGACCTGGGCGACCGCTTCTTCATCGGTGGCGATACCCTGCGCGGCTTCAACACTGCCGGTATCGGCCCCCGCGACGTTTCGACCGGCGACGCACTGGGCGGCACGCGCTATGCCCGTGCCTCGGTGGAGATGAGCTTCCCGTTCGGCCTGCCAGAGGAATTCGGTCTGCTTGGGCATGCCTTCACCGACGTCGGCACCCTCGGCAAGGTCGACATCAATGATCCGAACGTGAAGGATGACGAGAGCATCCGTGTTTCCATCGGCACGGGTGTGTCGTGGAAGTCGCCGTTCGGCCCCATCCGGCTCGACGTCGCGCTGCCGATCCGCAAGGAAGGCTACGACAAGAAAGAGCTCGTCCGCTTCAGCTTCGGAACCAGGTTCTAAGATGCAATCCACGCTGTCCAAGACGCGGCTTCGCGTCGCCCTTCTGTCGGCCGTCACGGCTGCCGGTCTCGCTTTTTCCGTAGGTGCTGCTCAGGCCCAGTCGGCTCCCAAGGCGGAAGCTCCCAAGACCGATGTGCCGGCGCCGGGTGCGGAGCTGAAGGCTCCGGTCATCGCCGTGATCGACGTGCAGAAGATCATGCAGGAATCGAACGCATCGAAGGGCATCACCAAGTCCTTCGAATCGCTGCGCGACTCCTACCAGAAGGAAATCTCCACGCTGGAGGACAAGCTCCGCAAGAACGAGGACGAACTGCGCAAGCAGCAGACCGTTCTGTCGCCGGAAGCGCTCGCCACCAAGCGCCGTGACTTCGAAAAGCAGGTCGCCGACGTCCAGAAGACGGTGCAGACCCGCAAGCGCGCCCTGGAAACCAGCCTGAACGAGGCGATGGCTGTCGTTCACAAGACGATGGTCGAGGTGGTCGCGGACATTTCCCGTGAGCGGGGTGCCAACCTCGTTCTGGCCCGCCAGCAGTTCGTTCTGGTCGACACCCAGCTTGACGTCACCGATGTGGTGATGGAGCGGGTGAACAAGAAGCTGCCGCAGGTTGCGCTGAACGTTCCGAAGCAGTGATGCAAATCTGACCGGGGCCGCTGCCATCCCAGGCGGGACGGCAGCGGCCCCGTTCTGTTTCCGGTTTCGGTCCTCGTCCGGGTTCGGCGTTGCGGTCGCCGCGGAAATGGGGCAAGAAGGCGGGGCAAACAGGAAGGCGCCGGTGCTCCCCATCGGGGCGGCGGTGCCCGTTCCCTGAAACGGGGAATACTGAACCCTATCGGTTGGTGGAAAGGCGGGCGGCCGGGCAATGGACGTGACGGCGGACAACAGCGCACAAAGCAAAAAGATCGACGACATCGACATCCTGCGGATCATGAAGATGATTCCGCATCGCTACCCGATCCTGATGATCGACCGGGTGATCGATGTCACGCTGGGCGAAGGCGCCACCGGCGTGAAGAACGTCACGATCAACGAACCGTTCTTCCAGGGGCACTTCCCGTCGCGTCCGGTGATGCCGGGTGTGCTCATCATCGAGGCAATGGCCCAGACTTCCGCCGTTCTGGTGGTCGCCACGCTGGGGCCGGATGCCGAAGGCAAGCTGGTCTATTTCATGACCGTCGACGAGGCGCGTTTCCGCCGTCCCGTCACCCCCGGCGACACCATCCACATCCACGTCACCAAGCAGCGCCAGCGTGCCAACGTGTGGAAGTTCAAAGGCGAGGCCAAGGTCAACGGCGTTCTCGTCGCTGAAGCCGTCTATTCCGCCATGATTCTGGACGAAAAATGACCGTCACCATCCATCCGTCCGCCATCGTCGATCCCGCGGCCAAGCTTGGGGAAGGGGTAAACATCGGCCCCTTCTGCGTCGTCGGTCCCGACGTCACGCTGGGCGATGGCGTTCGGCTGGTGTCGCATGTGGCGGTCGATGGGCGCACCAGCATCGGTGCGGACACCGTCATCTACCCCTTTGCGTCCATCGGCCATCGCCCGCAGGATCTGAAGTTCCATGGCGAGCCGTCCGAGCTTGTCATCGGTGCCCGCAACCAGATTCGCGAGCATGTGACGATGAACCCCGGCACCGAGGGCGGCGGCATGATCACCCGCGTCGGCGACGACGGGCTGTTCATGATGGGCTCGCATGTGGCCCATGACTGCGTCGTCGGCGACCATGTCATCATGGCCAACAATGCCACCCTGGGTGGCCATGTGACCCTGGGTGACTATGTCATCATCGGCGGGTTGTCGGCGGTGCGCCAGTTCGTGCGCATCGGCTCCCACGCCATGATCGGCGGCATGTCGGGTGTCGAGAACGACGTGATCCCCTTCGGGCTCGTGATGGGTGACCGGGCGCGGCTGGCCGGCCTGAACCTTGTGGGGCTGGAGCGTCGCGGCTTCAAGAAGGACGACATCCACGCTCTTCGCGCTGCCTATCGCATGCTGTTCGGTCCGGAAGGCACCTTCGCCGAACGGGTCGACGGGGTCGGCCGCGATTTCGGCGAGCGGGCGCTGATTTCGGATGTTCTGTCCTTTATCCGGGCCAAGGAAGCCCGGTCTCTCTGCCAGCCGCGCGAGAGCTGAGGCAGCCGGCCGATGGCCGATACCAAGCAAAGTACTGGATCGCCGGCGGCTGGACCGAAGCTGGCGATCCTCGCCGGCGGCGGCACGCTGCCCGCCCGCATTGCCGAAGCGGTGCGTGGGCAGGGCCGCGACGTCTTCGTCGTTGCCTTCGACGGCCATACCGATCCGCAAACGGTTGCGGGACTTCCGCATCTGTGGAGCCGCTTCGGCGCTGCGGGCACGATCCTGCGCCGCCTTCACGACGAAGGCGTCGGGGAGGTCGTGCTTGCCGGACCGGTCAGGCGGCCGTCCTTCACCGAATTGATGCCGGACTGGCGCACCGCGCGCTTTCTCGCCCGCGTCGGGACACGCGCTTTGGGCGATGACGGCCTGCTGCGGGCCGTCGTGCGCGAGGTCGAGGAAGACGGGTTCCGTGTGGTCGGTTTGCACGAGCTGCTGAGGGATCTGCTGACCGTCGCAGGGCCGGTGGGCCGGCTGATGCCCGATGCCGATGCGGAGCGGGACATTGCCCGTGGGGTCGAGGTTGCCCGTGCCCTGGGCGCGCTCGATGTCGGACAGGGAGCGGTGGTCCAGCAAGGCATCGTCCTGGCGGTCGAGGCAATCGAAGGGACCGATGCGATGCTTGGCCGCTGCGCCGGATTGATCCGGCCGGGCCCTGGCGGCGTGTTGGTCAAGGTGAAGAAGCCCAAGCAGGACCGCCGCATCGACCTGCCCACCATGGGGGTCACCACCGTGGAGCGGGCAGCGGCCTCGGGGCTGCGTGGCATTGCGGTCGAAGCCGGCGGCAGCCTGCTGGTCGACCGTGCCGCGGTGGCCGAAGCGGCAGACCGTCTCGGCCTGTTCGTCGTCGGCATCGAGATCCCGCAATGACTGCCGGTGATATGGCTGACGATGTGGCTGGCGATGTACCGACGCTGTTCCTGATTGCAGGCGAACCTTCCGGCGATGCGCTTGGTGCGCGGCTGATGGCGGCGGCGAGGGGGCTGACCGGCGGCAAGGTGCGTTTCGTCGGTATCGGCGGCGAGCGGATGACGGCGGAAGGGCTGGTCAGCCTCTTTCCGATGGCGGAGCTGACGCTGTTCGGCATTTTCGAGCTGCTGCCCCATTTGCCGAACCTGATCCGCCGCATCGACCAGACGGTGGCAGAAATCCTGCGCATGCGTCCCGACGCGGTGGTCGGTATCGACTCGCCCGGATTCACGGTGCGCGTTGCGAAGAAGGTCCGTGCGGCCGATCCGGCAATTCCGTTGGTCCATTACGTGGCTCCGACGGTCTGGGCATGGAAGCCCAAGCGTGCCGCGAAATATGCGGCCATCTACGATCACCTTCTTGCGGTGCTTCCGTTCGAGCCGCCCTATTTCGAGAAGGAGGGGCTGGCTTGCACATTCGTCGGCCATTCGGTTGTCGAGGGGCAGGCGGGCAAGGGAGATGGCCCGGGATTCCGGCAACGCCATGGGATCGCTGCGACCGACCGTGTTGTCGCGGTGCTTCCAGGCAGCCGCAAGGGCGAAGTGTCGCGTCTGCTGCCGGATTTCCGCGCGACGCTGGAACTGCTGCGCCCGTCCCATCCCGATCTGGTAGCGGTGGTGCCGACAGTGGCAACGGTGCGCGACCGTGTCGCTGCCGCCATTGCCGACTGGCCGGTCCGAACCCTTCTTGTCGAGGGGGACACGGAGAAATACGATGCCTTCGCCGCAGCGGAGGTGGCACTCGCCGCCTCCGGTACCGTGGCGTTGGAGTTGGCGCTTGCCCGGCTGCCGACGGTCATCGCCTATCGTCTCAATCCGGTAACGGTCGCGCTCTATCGGCGGCTGATCCGGGTCAAATATGTGAACCTCGTCAACCTGATGCTCGACCGGATGCTGGTCCCGGAACTGCTGCAACAGGATTGCCGACCCGATAAACTGGCGGCCGAATTGGCGCGCCTGCTGGACGATCCGGAGGCGCGCCAGATGCAGATCGATGGCGTCGCCGAGGTTGCCCGTTGGCTGGGGCAGGGAGATATCCCACCGAGCGAGCGGGCCGCGCGCGCCATTCTGGACGTTGTTGCAGAGCACCGCTCGATCAGGCCCCAAGAGGGCAAACCCCGAACGGGAGAACAGAGACCATGAGCGAATTCCGTCTGTTGCACACGATGCTGCGCGTGTTGGATCTGGAGAAGTCGCTGGACTTCTACACCCGCCTGCTCGGCATGAAGCTGTTGCGCCGAAATGACTTTGAAGGCGGTCGTTTCACCCTTGCCTTCGTCGGCTATGGCGAAGAGTCCGACACCGCCGTTCTGGAATTGACCCACAACTGGGATCAGAAGGAGCCGTACGAGATCGGCACCGCCTATGGCCACATCGCGCTGGGCGTGCCGGACATCTACGGCACCTGCGAGAAGCTGGCGGCCGAAGGCGTGAAGATTCCGCGTCCGCCCGGCCCGATGAAGCACGGCACCACGGTGATCGCCTTCATCGAGGATCCGGACGGCTATAAGGTCGAACTGATCGAGCGGAAGTGACCGTTCGGTACATTACCGTTTTCGGGAAAGGGCGTGGTCGGTGACGGCCGCGCCCTTTTTCGATGCGGCCGGATCATCGACAGGAAGCCGGCGGAAGCGCGTCCGGTAACTCGCCGGACTGAGGCCCAGTCTTTGCCGGAAATGGTGGCGCAGGGTGGCGGCGGAACCGAATCCGGTCAAGGTTGCCACCTCCTCCACCGGCAGGCTGCTGCATTCCAGCACCTCGCGGGCCCGGGCCAGACGTTCGGTCAGCAGCCAGTCGCCGGGGGTGGTCCCGGTCATCGCCTGAAAACGACGCAGGAATGTCCGCAGGCTCATACCTGTCCGTGACGCCATGCTGGACAGGCTGTGCTCCTCCGCCAGCGTCTCCCGCAGATGATCGAGCAGGGGGGCCAGGCGCGCACCCTCGCGGGCTGTCGGCACGGGCGTTTCGATGAACTGCGCCTGACCGCCTTCGCGGTGAGGCTGCACCACCAGACGGCGGGCAACGCTGTTCGCCGCCTCCGGGCCGAAATCGCGACGAACGAGATGCAGGCAGAGGTCGATGCCGGCCGCGCTTCCGGCCGAGGTCAGAATGTTGCCTTCATCCACATACAGCACATCGGGCATCACCCGGATGTCGGGATAAAGGTCCGCAAGCGTTGCGGCATATCGCCAGTGCGTGGTCGCCCGGCGGCCATTCAACAGACCGGACGCGGCGAGAACGAAGGCGCCGGAGCAGATCGACAGGATGCGGGCGCCCCTGGAGTCCGCCTGTCGAAGGGCGGCAGTCAAGGCGGTGGGAACCGGCTCCATTGCGCCGCGCCATCCGGGGATAACGATGATGTCGGCTTGGTCGAGCAGGTCAAGACCGCCATCCGCCTCGACGCGGATGCCTCCCATGGCACGCAACGGGCCGTCGTCGAGTGCCGCAACGGCGAAACGATACCAGTCCGGCCCCAACTCCGGACGGGGCAGGCCGAACACCTCGACGGCGACACCGAACTCGAAGGTGCAGAGACCGTCATAGGCGAGCGCGACCGCCAGCGGGGAAGTGGCTTTTGGCATGAATCGCACGATAGCTGGCAGTCGCGCCACTTTCCAGCCGAAGCGCCCATGGGGATGATTGGGTCCTCATCATTCACCGGGCGATTGCAAAGAGGACAGCATGGCCAGTCTCGTCACCGAAATTCCCGCCGCCCCTTCCGAACAGGCGGAGGCCTACTTTGCCGGGCGCCTGTCACTGGAAACCGACTGCTGGGATGTTCACGATTCATCGAAGTCCGCGGCGCCGGATTTCGTGTTGCTCGATGTCCGCGGGCCGGCAGCTTATGCGCGCGGCCATGTACCGGGCGCCTTGAACCTGCCGCATGGCAAGATTACGGAGCGGCGGATGGCCGAGTGGCCGGAGGGAACGCTGTTCGTGGTCTATTGCGCCGGCCCCCACTGCAATGGGGCGGATCGCGCGGCTTTCCGTCTGGCGCGGATCGGGCGGCCGGTCAAACTGATGATCGGCGGCATAACCGGCTGGCTCGACGAAGGCTTCGCGCTGGAAAGTGACGGCTGAGGGAGTGCCTCAGACGAAAACGATCCCGGCGATCAGCGCCAGGATCAGCAGATAGACGACCAACCGGCGGACGCGCCAGCCAAGCGGCGCCCGGTTGTCGTTGGCTGGCGGGCGCAGACGCACCCGCCGGGCCGGAACGATGTACGCAGTCGGGTCCTGGGCGGCTCCATTGGAGCCGCCCATTCCGATATGGGCTGTGGGCCGGTTAGCCACGCTCGGCCAGCGGCACGAACGGCCGCTTGACATCGCCGGTGTAGAGCTGACGCGGACGGCCGATCTTCTGCACCGGATCCTCGATCATCTCCTTCCACTGGCTGATCCAGCCGACGGTGCGGGCCAGCGCGAACAGCACGGTGAACATGCTGGTCGGGAAGCCCATCGCCTTCAGGATGATGCCCGAGTAGAAATCGACGTTCGGATAGAGCTTCTTCTCGATGAAGTACTCGTCCGACAGGGCGATCTTCTCCAGCTCCATCGCGATGTCCAGCAGCGGCTCGTCCTTGATGCCGAGCTCGCCGAGAACCTCGTGGCAGGTCTGGCGCATGACCTGGGCACGCGGGTCGTAGTTCTTGTAGACCCGGTGGCCGAAGCCCATCAGGCGGAAGTTGTCGTTCTTGTCCTTGGCGCGGCGGACGAACTCGGGGATGCGCTCCACCGAACCGATCTCTTCCAGCATCTTCAGCACGGCTTCGTTCGCACCACCGTGGGCCGGACCCCACAGCGAGGCGATGCCGGCGGCGATGCAGGCGAACGGGTTGGCGCCCGACGAGCCGGCCAGACGGACGGTGGAGGTCGAGGCGTTCTGCTCGTGGTCGGCGTGCAGGATGAAGATCTTGTCCATCGCCTTGGACAGGATCGGGTTGACCTTGAACGGCTCGCAGGGCGTGCCGAAGGTCATGTAGAGGAAGTTCTCCGCGTAGGACAGGTCGTTGCGCGGATACATGAAGGGCTGGCCGGTCGAGTACTTGTAGGCCATCGCCGCGATCGTCGGCATCTTGGCGATCAGGCGGTGCGCGGCGATCTTGCGCGCGGTCGGATCGTTGATGTCCAGCGAGTCGTGGTAGAAGGCCGACAGGGCGCCGACGACGCCGCACATGATCGCCATCGGGTGGGCGTCACGGCGGAAGCCGCTGTAGAACTTGGTCAGCTGCTCGTGCACCATCGAGTGGCGGCGCAGGATGTTCTCGAACTCCGTGCGCTCGGCCGCGGTCGGCAGGTGGTTGTTGAGCAGGAGGAAGCAGACTTCAGGGAAGGTCGAATGCTCGGCCAGCTCATCGATGGCATAGCCGCGGTGCAGCAGCACACCCTCGTCGCCGTCGATGTAGGTGATGCCCGATTCGCAGCTGCCCGTGGAGGTGAAGCCCGGATCGTAGGTGAAATAGCCGGTCTCGGCGTAGAGCTTGCGGATGTCGATCACGCTC
This sequence comes from Azospirillum melinis, assembly GCF_013340935.1. Classification (GTDB taxonomy): domain Bacteria; phylum Pseudomonadota; class Alphaproteobacteria; order Azospirillales; family Azospirillaceae; genus Azospirillum; species Azospirillum melinis. The sequence goes on from NZ_WHOS01000003.1 coordinate 140,528, forward strand.
GGCCCGACGCTGCCGTGCATGATCGGCATCGTGACCTGCTTGCCCGTCTTATTGTCGATGAGGGTAACGGTGTCCTTGCCGTCCTCAGTCTGGGTCATCTCGGCACGTCCTTATCGTTGAGGGTCGGGCTTGGTGCCCTTTTTTCGTCGGCGCAGCATAGTTCCATGGCTGCCCGATGGCAACGCACGGAAATGACCATTATGCTGCACCCGCTGCATCGCGGATGCGAGAAAGCGTCGCTTCCCGACCCAGCAGTTCGGCCACCTCGAAGATCGGCGGCGACACCGTCGACCCGGTCAGCGCGGCGCGCAGCGGCTGCGCCACCTTGCCCAGCTTTTCGCCCCGTGCCTCGGCGAAGGCGCGGACCTGGGATTCGAGCGCGGCGGCGGTGAACTCCGGCTCGGCGGCGAAGGCGGCCGCCAGTTCCTTCAACAGAGCGCGGCCCTTTTCATCCAGCAGGGCGGATGCTTTTTCGTCATAGCTGAGCGGCTGCGGCGCAACGTAGAAGCGTGCGCTCTGGGCCAGATCGACGACGGTGCGGGCGCGCTGCTTCAGCCCGTTCATCGCCCGCGTCAGAAGGTCGCGTTCCGCATCGGACAGGCCGCGGCCGAGATCGGCCTCCAACCGCGGAGCGATCAGGCCGAGCAGGCGGGAATCGTCGGCCAGACGCATGTAATGGGCGTTCAGATTCTCCAGCTTGGCGAAGTCGAAGCGCGACGCCGACCGGCCGATGCTCTCCAGGTTGAACCACTCGATCGCCTGCTCGGTCGAGATGATCTCGTCGTCGCCATGCGACCAGCCGAGCCGCAGCAGATAGTTGCGGACCGCCTCCGGCAGATAGCCCATGTCGCGGTAGGCGTCGACGCCCAGCGCACCATGGCGCTTGGACAGCTTGGCGCCGTCCGGCCCGTGGATGAGCGGGATATGGCCGAAGCGCGGCAGGTCCCAGCCCATCGAATTGAAGATCTGGATCTGGCGGAAGGTGTTGGTCAGATGGTCGTCGCCGCGGATGACGTGGGTGACGCCCATGTCGTGGTCGTCCACCACCACCGCCAGCAGATAGGTTGGCGTGCCATCGGCGCGCAGCAGGATCAGGTCGTCGAGCTGGGCGTTCTGCACCGTCACCTCGCCCTGGACGAGGTCGTTCAGGACGGTCTGGCCTTCCTGCGGCGCCTTCAGGCGGATCACCGGTGCCACGCCCGGAGGGGCATCGGATTCGGGACGGTCGCGCCAGCGGCCGTCATAGCGCATCGGCTGGCCGGCGGCCTTCTGGGCGGCGCGCATCTCCTCCAGCTCTTCCGGGCTGCAATAGCAGCGATAGGCCTTGCCGGCGGCCAGCATCTGGTACGCGACCTCGGCATGGCGGTCCTTGCGCTCGAACTGGCTGACGACGTCGCCGTCCCAATCCAGGCCCAGCCACTTCAGCCCGTCGATGATGGCGTCCACCGCCGCGTCGGTGGACCGTTGCCGGTCGGTGTCTTCGATCCGCAGCAGGAACTTACCGCCGGTGTTGCGGGCGTACAGCCAGTTGAACAGGGCGGTGCGTCCACCGCCGATGTGCAGAAAGCCGGTCGGCGACGGAGCGAAGCGGGTGACGACGGTCATCGGTCTCTCAATTTCCGGTTCGGCGCTGGTATGATGCGCCGGTGGTTCGACACCGTGGTTTAACACAGCCACCCGGCTTGGAGGCAATGCGATGCACGCATGGACGGTCGTTGAGGGGCTCGCAGATGGCATCGCTGCGTCGGGAATCCGTTACCGGTGACGGCCGCCGGCTGGCCGGAGGAGGAAACCGACGGTCCCCCGGTGCTTGGCGGACGCTGGCGGCGCCTGCTGGCGCGCATGGGCGGGCGACTCGTGGCGCTGGCGGAGGCGGAGGGCGAGCGCTGGGTGCTGTGGCTGCCCGTCGCCTTCGGGGCGGGCGTGTCGTTCTATTTCGGGCTGCGGCAGGAGCCCGACTGGTGGATCGGCGGGGCGGCGGCCGGCGGCTGCACGGTGCTGGTGCTGGCGCTGCGGCGATGGTTCGCCATGGCCGGCGTGGCGATGGCGCTGCTGATGCTGGCGGCGGGGTTCCTGGTGGCGCAGGCGCACACCATCCGCATGGCGGCGCCGGTGCTGACCCGCAGCATCGCCGGCGCGACCGTCACCGGCCGCGTGATGGTGGTGGAGCGGCGGCCGGGCGCGACGCGGATCACCCTGCGGGACGTGACCGTCAGCAAGCTGGCGCCGGAACGGACGCCGGCCGCCGTGCGCATCCGCCTGTCGGACCGCTTCCCGGCACCGGCGCCCGGATCGGTGGTACGGCTGCGCGCGACGCTGCTGCCGCCGCAGGCGCCGGCCGAACCCGGCGCCTTCGACTTCCAGCGGCGGGCCTGGTTCATGGGGCTGGGCGGCACGGGCTTCGCCACCGGTGCGCCGGAACTGGTCGAGGCGCCGCCGGTGACGGGGTGGAGCACGGTCGCCGTCGCCTTCGAGAAGGCGCGCGGCGCGATTGCCGAGCGGGTGGCGGCTGCCATCGGCGACCCGGTGGAGGCGAGCGTCACCACGGCGCTGCTGAACGGCGAGGAATTCGGCATCCCGGAAGCGACGATGGACGACTTCCGCAACAGCGGGCTGGCTCATCTGCTGTCGATCTCCGGCCTTCATGTCGGCATCGCCGCCGGCATCCTGTTCTATGTCGTGCGGGCGTTGCTGGCGGCGGTGCCCTATATCGCGCTGCGGTGGCCGATCAAGAAGATCGCGGCGCTGTTCGGCATCCTGTCGGCACTCGCCTACACGCTGCTGGTCGGGGCGCCCCTGCCGACGGTGCGGTCGGTGCTGATGACCGGCATGGTGATGGGGGCGATCATGCTGGACCGCCACCCGTTGAGCATGCGGCTGGTCGCCTTCGCCGGGCTGGTCACCATGGCGATGGACCCGGAGGGGATGCTGGGGCCGAGCTTCCAGATGTCCTTCGCCGCGGTGGTGGCGCTGATTGCCGCCTTCGAGAAAGGCAGCGTCAGGCTGGCGGAATGGCGGCGCGATGCGGGATGGATCGTGCGCGGGCTGTTCTATGTCGGCGGGATCCTGCTGACCAGCGTGGTGGCGACGCTGGCGACCTTGCCCTTCTCGCTCTTCCATTTCCAGCAGATCGCCTTCTACGGCGTGCTGTCGAACCTGATCGCGATTCCCATCACGTCCTTCTGGGTCATGCCGTGGAGCCTGATCGCCTATGCGCTGCTGCCCTTCGGACTGGAGGCGCCGGCGCTGATCGCCATGAACTGGGGCGACCGGGCGGTGATCTGGACGGCGGAATTCTTCGGCCGTCTCCCCTGGGCATCGCTGACCGTGCCGGCGATGCCGGCGGAAGGGTTCGCGCTGCTGGTGATGGGAGGAATCTGGCTGTGCCTCTGGACGCGGTGGTGGCGTTGGCTGGGTATGCTGCCGGTCCTGGCTGGGCTAGCCTCGCCGATGCTGGCGGTGCGGCCGGATGTGCTGGTTGCCGGCGACGGGACGGTGATGGCGGTCAGGCTGCCGGATGGGCGGCTCAGCGCGTCGGTCAAGGGCGGCGGGCGGATGACCGAAACCTGGCGGGAGCGCGATGGCGAGCGGTCGGTTGCCGACCCCTGGCCGGCCGATGGGGGATGGAGCGGGGGAGGGCGCTCGCTAGAGTGCGATGCGCTTGGCTGCCTGTACCGGGTTCAGGGAAGGACGGTGGCCTTGCCGAGGCTGCCGGATGCTCTGGACGAGGACTGCGGGGCAGCCGATGCGGTGGTGACGGCGGAGGTGGCGCGGCGCTGCCGGGCGGACCTGGTGGTGGACCGCTGGACCCTGCGCCATGAAGGCGCGCATGCGCTGACGGTGACCGCCGAGGGGGTAACGGTGGAGACGGTGCGCGGGCTGCGGGGAGATCGGCCCTGGACCGGGAGACAGTGAAAGGAGCTTGAACCTCGCCGATCCCATCCGCCGCGGGGACGGAGGAGGGGATCGGCGGCCGGGCACGAAAAGGTCAGTACTTGCGCACGAGACCGACCAGCTTGCCCTGTACGCGGACACGGTCGGCGCCGAAGATGCGGGTTTCGTAGGCGGCGTTGGCGGGCTCCAGGGCGATGGTGTTGCCCTTGCGGCGCAGGCGCTTCAGCGTCACTTCGCCTTCATCCACCAGAGCGACGACAATCGTGCCATTCTCCGCCGCATCGCAGCGCTGGATGACGATGGTGTCGTGGTCGAGGATGCCGGCTTCGATCATCGAGTCGCCGGAAACCTCCAGCGCATAATGGTCACCACCGGTCAGCATCGAGGCGGGAACGTCGACGAAGGCGCTGTTGTCGCGCAGGGCCTCGATCGGCGTACCGGCGGCGATCCGGCCATAAAGCGGGAGCTGCACCGTCTCGTTCGCGGCGGCCGGGGTCGGGGCGGGGGGAGCGGTATCGCGGCCGGCGAAGGCGAAATCGCCCTTGATGACGTTGGGCTGGAACTTCGGCTTGGAAGCCACGGTCCGGTTGCGGGAGGCGTCGAGACCCTCGGGAAGGCGCAGAACCTCCAGCGCACGGGCCCGGTGGGGCAGGCGGCGGATGAACCCGCGTTCCTCCAGCCCGGTGATCAGGCGATGGATACCCGACTTGGACTTCAGGCCCAGGGCGTCCTTCATCTCGTCGAACGACGGCGAGACACCGCCCTGGCCAAGCCGTTCGTGGATGAACAGCAGCAATTCGTGCTGCTTGCGCGTGAGCATGGATGCCTCCCGGCTTCGGCCAGACTGAAGATGGAACAAAAACTAAACGTTGCTCCATGTTCTAGTTTGGTTCCTGCCGCGCGTCAAGCCCTCCAACGGCTTCTTTTAGAACTTGTGTGGAACATTTGGAACGGCCTGAAACAGTTTTCCTGGTGATGTTCACCTGTTCCAATCCTCGCCCAAGCGCCATGTCCTGGCGCTCTGTTCAAGTCTAAATGCTGAGCACCCCATCCGTCAAAGGAAGCACGGTCACCATGGCGCCCGCCGGCTCAGGATCGGCATGGGGCGGGCGGGGGATCAGGCAATCAGCCTGGGCGTACAGGGTGGTGATTGCGCTGTCCTGCCGGGCGAAGGGCGTGACGGTCAGGACACCGTCCGGGCCGGCGGCGAGGGTGGCGCGCAGAAATTCCTCGCGCCGGTCGTTGGCCCTCAGCGCGCCGGTCAGGCGGGCGCGCAACGGCACGCGGTCGTCCTCCGGCGGCAGGCCCTGCAGCACGCGCAGGATCGGACGGAGGAACAGGAGCGCGGTGACCCCGGTGGACACCGGGTTGCCGGGCAGGCCAAGCAGAGGCACCGACCCGGCACGGCCGAACATCAGCGCCTTGCCCGGACGCATCGCCACCGTCTGCACCTCCAGCGCCACGCCGCGTTCGGCCAGCACATCGCGCACGAGGTCGTAATCGCCCTGCGCCGCGCCGCCGGTGGTGACCAGCAGGTCGCAGCCGGCGGCTCCCTTCGCCAGGGCCGCCACACTTTCCGGCGTGTCTTTGGCGACGCCCAGATTGTGGGCGAGCCCGCCCTGGGCGGTCACCAGGGCGCAGAGGCCGAGCGCATTGGTGCTGACGATCTGGCTCGGCCCCAGCGGGTCGCCGGGCAGGGCGATCTCGTCGCCGGTGGCGAGGATGGCAATGCGCGGCCGGCGATGGACCGACAGCCACGGCACGTTGCCGCCGGCTGCCAGCGCGATGTCGCGCGCGGTCAGGCGGCGTCCCTTCGGCAGAAGCTCCTGGCCGGCCGTGAAGTCGAAGCCGGCCTCGCGGACGAAGCGACCGGCTGCCACGGCGCGGCCGATCCGCACGGTGGCGTCGTCGGCGCTGCAATCCTCCTGCATCACAACGGCGTCGGCACCGTCGGGCAGGGGCGCGCCGGTGAAGATGCGCACCGCCTCGCCGGCGCCGACGCCGCCGGTGAAGGCATGGCCGGCAGCGGATTCGCCGATGCGGCGCAGCGGGACGGGGGCCTCGGCGGTCGCGGCGGCGATGTCGGCGGCACGCACGGCCCAGCCATCCATGGCGGCGGCATGGAAGGGCGGCTGGGTCAGCCGGGCGATCACAGGCTCGGCCAGCACGCGGCCGAGAGCGTCGGGCAGGGCGACAATCTCCGCCGGGAGGGCGGCGAAGGCCGACAGGATGCGGGCGCGCGCCTCGGCGACGGAGATCATGGCGTCAGGCTCCGGCGGAGGAGGACGTGGACGCGCCCCACTCGCCGCTCTTGCCGCCGGCCTTGTGCAGCAGACGCACGTCGGTGACCGTCATGCCGCGGTCCACCGCCTTGCACATGTCGTAGACGGTCAACGCTGCGACGGTGACGGCGGTCAGCGCCTCCATCTCCACGCCGGTCTGGCCCTTCAGCTTGCAGGTCGCCGTCACGTCCACCGCGTTGCGGGAGGGATCGCAGGACAGGTCGACCTTGACCGAGGTCAGCATCAGCGGGTGGCACAGCGGGATCAGGTCGGGCGTGCGCTTGGCCCCCATGATGCCGGCCAGCCGGGCGACCGACAGCACGTCGCCCTTCTTCACCCCGCCCTGCATGATGAGATCAAGGGTTTCCTGCTGCATCAGCACGGTCGCCGCGGCGGTGGCGGTGCGTTCGGTATCGGCCTTGTCGGAGACGTCGACCATCACCGCCTTGCCCTCGGCGTCGAAATGGGTGAAGCCGGTCATCGCACGGTCTCCGTTAGACGCTTTTCCATGAAGATGCTGACGCCGTTGTCTTCGTAGCAGGCATAGGGGCCGCGGTCGGTGAAGCCGGCCTTGCGGTAGAGCGCCAGCGCCTCGGGCTGATGAATGCCCGATTCGAGCATAAGCGCGTCCAGGCCTTCCGCCCGTGCCTGCTCTTCCAGCCGGGCGAGCAGGCGGTCGCCGATGCGCTGTCCACGGGCGGCGGGATCGACATACATCCGCTTGATCTCGCCATAGCCGGCCGGATCGACGCGGAGTGCTGCGCAGCCGACCGGAACGCCGTCCTTGCGGGCGACGAGGAAGCGCAGGTCCGGCGCCTCAAGCTCGCCGATGTCGAGCAGGTGGCAGGTGTCCGCCGGGTAGAGGTCGAGCAGATAGCGGTCGAGCGCCGCCACCAGCGCGACCACGGCATCCTGGCGCGGGCTCTCCGCAGCGATCACCACATCGGCTCCCGCTTCTGCTCCCGTATCGGCCACCACATCGGTCATCGCATCACACCGGAGCCAGCAGGGCGCGGGTGGCGGCAGTGACGTCGGCCTGCCGCATCAGCGATTCGCCGACCAGGAAGCAGCGCGCCCCGACCTTCGCCATCCGGGCCAGATCGACGGGGCTGTAGAGCCCGCTCTCCGCCACCAGCATGCGATCGGCCGGAACGGTGGCGGCCAGTTCTTCCGTCGTCGCAATATCGACCGCCAAGGTCTTGAGATTGCGGTTGTTGACGCCCAGCAACGGCGTCTTCAGCAGCAGGGCGCGGTCCAGTTCGGCGCGGTCGTGCACCTCGACCAGCACGTCCAGCCCCTGGGCGATGGCGGCGTCCTCGATCTCCGCCGCCTGGGCGTCGGACAGGGACGCCATGATGATCAGAATGCAGTCGGCCCCCAATGCGCGGGCTTCGACGATCTGATAAGGATCGACCATGAAGTCCTTGCGCAGAACCGGCAAATCCACCGCGGCGCGGGCGGCCACCAGATACTCGTCCTTGCCCTGGAAATAGGGCTCGTCGGTCAGCACCGACAGGCAGGTGGCGCCGCCCTCGCGGTAGGCACGGGCCAGCGCCGGCGGGTCGAAATCGGGACGGATCAGGCCCTTGGACGGGCTCGCCTTCTTGATCTCGGCGATCAGGCCGTAACGCCCGGCCTCGACCGCGGCGCTCAGCGCCCGGATGAAGCCGCGCGGCGGGTTGGTCTCGTTGGCGGCCCTGGCGGCGGCCTCCACCTCCGACAAAGGGCGGGCGGCCTTGCGGGAGGCCACCAAGGCGCGCTTGTCGTCGTTGATGCGGGTCAGAACGTCGCTCATCAGGCCACTGCCTCGTTGGTGATGGCGACCAGCCGGCGCAGGCGGTCGCGGGCGCCGCCGCTGTCGATGGCGTCGGCGGCCATGGCGACACCGTCCTTCAGGGTCGCGGCCTTGCCGGACACCAGCAGGGCGGCGGCGGCGTTCAAGAGAACGATGTCGCGGTAGGGGCTGCGCACGCCGTCGAACAGGGCGTGGATCGCCTCGGCGTTGACCTGGGCGTCGCCGCCCTTCAACTCCTCGATCCGGGCGCGCGGCAGGCCGGCATCCTCCGGCGTGACCTCGAACACCGTCACCTCGCCGTCCTTCAACTGGGCAACGGTGGTAGGGCCGGTGGTGGTGATCTCGTCCAGCCCGTCGGATCCGTGGACCACCCAGGCGGCCTCGGAGCCCAGCCGCTTCAGCACCTGGGCCAGCGGTTCCACCCACTGCTTGGAGAAGACGCCGAGCACCTGCCGTTTGGCGGTCGCCGGATTGGCGAGCGGACCCAGCAGGTTGAAAACGGTGCGGGTGCCAAGCTCGACACGGGTCGGGCCGACGTTGCGCATGGCGAGGTGGTGGCGCGGCGCCATCAGGAAGGCGATGCCGGCATCCCACAGCGCCTTGCGAACCAGCGCGAAGTCGCAGTCGAGGTTGACGCCGAGCGAACCGAGCACGTCGGCGGCACCGGACTTCGACGAGATGGCGCGGTTGCCGTGCTTGGCGACCGGCACGCCGCAGGACGACACGACCAGCGCCGCGGCTGTGGAGATGTTGTAGGTGCCGGCGCCGTCGCCGCCGGTGCCGCAGGTGTCGATGGTGCCGGGAGGCGCTTCGACGGGGATCGCCTTGGCGCGCATGACGCGGGCGGCGCCGGTGATCTCGTCCACCGTCTCGCCGCGGACGCGCAGCGCCATCAGGAAGCCGCCCATCTGCGACGGGGTGGCGTTGCCGGACATGATGATGTCGAAGGCGAAGCCGGCCTCAGCCTCGGTCAGGGCGGCGCCGGTGGCGACCTTGCCCAGGATGGCCTTCATGTCGGACAGATCGCCGCTCATGCCGCGGTCTCCAGCGCAGCGCTTTCCGGGTGGGAACGGGTCAGATCCAGGAAGTTCTGCAGGATCTTGTGACCGTGCTCGCTCTCGATGCTTTCGGGGTGGAACTGCACGCCGTGGATCGGCAGCTCTCGGTGGGCCAGCGCCATGATCAGGCCGTCGGCGGTCTCGCCGGTCACCTCCAGGCAGGCGGGCAGCGTGTCGCGCTCGACGATCAGCGAGTGGTAGCGGGTGGCGCGGAACGGGCTAGGCAGGCCGGCGAGCACGCCGCGGCCCTCGTGCCGGATGTTGTCGACCTTGCCGTGCATGGGTACCGGCGCGCGGATCACCCGGCCGCCGAAGGCCTGCCCGATGGACTGGTGGCCGAGGCAGACGCCCATCAGCGGCAGGCGGGCCTTGGCGGCGGCATCGATCAGGGGCAGGCAGATGCCGGCGCGGTCGGGATCGCAGGGGCCGGGCGACAGGACGATGCCGTCGGGGCGGAGCGCCATTGCCTCCTCCACCGTCAGGGCGTCGTTGCGGCGGACCTGCACGTCGGCGCCAAGCTCGCCCAGATAATGGACGAGGTTGTAGGTAAAGCTGTCGTAATTATCGATGAGCAGCAGCATGCGCCTTCCGCCTTCCACCTTTGCCCGGCCACCTTCGCCCGGGTCGTCCGGGCCGTTCCGGCCCTGTTCCAACGATGGACACCCTAGCGGCTGAAAGGGCGGATTTCCAGCCTCCGCGCAGAACTTCGCCGTGGGGCCTCGCGTCCTCAGCGGCAGTCGAGCTGCGGCGGCGTCTTCGGCTCGTCCAGGACGTCGCCGCGGATGTCGGTTTCCAGCGTCAGCGTGCAGCGGCGGGTCTGGTGCGGCAGGTCGGCGGCGAGCGTCGCCTCGGTGCCGCGATACCGGCAGAGCACGAACAACTTGCCGCGCTGCGCGGCGTCGAACTCCCAGAGCTGGACCAGACGACGCGCGTGCCTGGTCTCGCTGTCGGGCGCCAGGGTGGTGCGCGAGGTGGTTGCCATCTGCTGGGCGCGGTCGCCTTCGATCAGGGTGATGCCGATGAAGCTGTGGCTGTCGCGGCCCGGATAGGGCGCCCAGCCGCCCGGTGCTTCCGGCTGGGCGGTCACGCTGATGGTCGGCGGGCATTGCGGGCCGCCGGCGGCCAGCGCAGAGGAGGTGGAGGCAGCCAGCAGCAGCGGGACGGTGACAAGGTACGGGCGCATCGGGCAATCTCCGGGGACCGGTCGGGCCGTTGAAATGACGGCGCCGTTGCGGCGGTCGTCTGTGTCGTTTGAGCAATTGCGGTCGCTGCGGCAGGGTGCCACTGTGCGCCGCCCCGGTCGCAGGATGGACGTCGTCACCATGGCCCGCAAGGCGCCTTCGAAAGCCCGCAAGGTTCCGCTTCCCCCCTTTCTGTCGAATCCCTTCGTCCTGGCTCTGGCGGCGGTCGCTGCGGTGTTCGCGGTGGCGATGGGCGTGGCGACGCTGACCGGTGGCCGGTCCGGCGGCGAGCGTGCCCAGCAGGCAGCCGTTCAACAGGCTCCGGCCCAGCAGGCCCAGACACAGCAGGCTGCCGTGCCGCCGGCGCCCCCCTCGCTGCCGGCGGTGAAGACGGAGGCTCCGGCGCCTGCCCAGCATGCAGCCGAAGGACCGGAGCATGCGGTGCCGGAAAAGCCGGCCCAGGCGGAAACGCGTCCGCCCGCGACCACCGTGGCGATGCTGCCGCCGCCGGTTCCCCCGGCCCAGCCGCCGGTGCAGGCGCCCTCGGGCAATGCGGCATTGTGGCGCAGGAATGCGCTGCCGGCCGAGATTCCGCAGGGCAGGCCGATCATCGCCATCGTCATCGACGACATGGGGCTCGACCGCAAGCGCTCGTCCCGGATGGCCGGACTGCACGGTCCGCTGACGCTGTCCTGGCTGCCCTATGCCCGCGACCTGTCGGCCCAGTCGAAGGCGGCCCGCGCCAACGGGCATGAACTGATGCTGCACATGCCGATGGAGCCCAGCGTGAAGGCCGATCCGGGTCCGAACGCGCTGCTGGTCTCGCTGGACAAGGGCGAGATCGTGAAGCGGTTCCGCGCGGCGCTGGACAGCTTCGATGGCTATGTCGGGGTGAACAACCACATGGGCAGCCGATTCACCGCCGACCGCGCGGCTCTGGCGCCGGTGCTGACGGAACTGCACCGGCGCGGACTGCTGTGGCTGGACAGCCGGACGACGCCCAACAGCGCCGGAATTGGGCTGGCGCAGGAACTGAAGATGCCCTGGATCGGGCGCGACGTGTTCCTCGACAATGTGGAAACGGTGGCGGCGGTGAAGGCCCAGCTGACCAAGACCGAACAGGTGGCGAAGCGTCAGGGTTACGCCGTCGCCATCGGCCACCCGCACGATGCGACAATCGAGGCTCTGGCGTCCTGGCTGCCGGATGTGCAAAAGCGTGGCTTCGTTCTTGTCCCGGTCAGCGCGGTGGTGCGGACGCACCATGCCGGCGGCTGACCCGATTCAAAGGAAGCCCGTGGCGATGCCAGTAACGATGACCGATGCGTACAAGGTGGATGGGATGACCTGCAGCGGCTGCGCCCGCTCCGTTTCGAACGCGATCACCAAGGCGGCCCCCAATGCCGCGGTGACCGTCGATCTCGCAACCGGCACCGTCGTGGTCGCCGGCGGCATCCCGGCCGAACTGGTGCAGCAGGCGGTCGAGGCGGCCGGATTCGATTTCGGTGGAGCGGCGGCCTGACCGCTCCGCTGTTGCGGCGCAACAAAACCGTTTTCTTGTTGTGGGTATTGCGGCATGCTCGGACCGATGCGATCCGTTCCGCGAGGGTGCGATGCCGCTCTATTCCTATCGTTGCAAGTCCTGCGACCAGGGGTTCGAAACCCTGGTCCGCTCCGGTGAGACGCCTGCCTGCCCGTCCTGCGGCGGTGCCGACCTGACCCGCCAGGTGTCGAATGTGGCGCCGGAGGGCAAGTCCGGCGCCATCCTCCAGTCCGCCCGCCGGCAGGCCTCCAGGGAGGGGCATTTCAGCAACTATTCGCGGTCTGAACGGCCAAAGGTCTAAGCAGGTCAGGCGGCGGAGCCGGGGGCGGCGACTTCGGCCGTCACGGTCGTGGCGATCCAAGTCTCCAGACGCTCGGCCGCCGCCTGCCAGTCCTGTTCCAGCATCATCGCATGGCCCATGTCCGGCATGAACACCGGCTGGGTGCCCAGTGCCATCGCGGTGGCGACGATTTCCGCGCGCGGGAACAGCAGATCCTCCTCGGCCCCCATCACCAGCACCGGCATGTCGCGAGGCGGCAGGACGGGGAAGGGGATCCAGCCGCCGATGTCGAGCAGGACGCGGCGCGATTCCTCCTGCAGAAAGCTCTCGTACTTGGCCGCTTCGGCGTGCGGCATCTTGTCGGAGAACATGGCGCGGCGGATGGCGTCGGGGTTGATCGCGGTCTCGCCGAAGCTCATCAGCATCGACATCTGCTGGAACACGTAGGGCGAGCGCCAGGCCAGCCCCATGGTGGAGGTCAGCAGGCCGTAGGGCGGTGCCGACGCCATCAGCACGCCGGCCGGAAAGCGGCGCTTCGCCAGCGCGCGCTGCACCACCATGCCCCCCATCGAGTGGCCGATCAGCACCGGGGGAGCGGACAGGCGGCCCGCCGCCTCCAGCACGTCGTCGACATAGTCGGCGATGCCGAAATCATGCAGCCGGTCGCGCCCTTCGCTGTTGCCGTGGCCGCGGAGCGAGACGGCATGCGCTTCCCACCCACGCTCGGCGAACCAAGGCAGGAACTTGGCGTCCCAGATCCAGGCCCCGCTGAAGGCGCCATGGACGAACAGGAGCGGCGGCATCTTCGCGGTACCGGAGGGGCGGCGGCTGATGATTTCCAGGTGGGACATCGGATCGCAGGTTGTTGTTTTGCGCTGCAATAAGCATGGTGGGCGAAATGGCGCCTGTCCAGCCACGGTCCCGGCAACCCAGCTTTGTAAGGGCCTGCTCTGTAAGGGGACTTGAGCCGTTTGACGCCGCCGGTGCGGTTTGCGACAGTCCGGACCCGCAACACAGAACCGGAGAGCGCCCGTGCCGAATCCACCGGTCCTCGATCCCGCGACGCTGACCGCCGAAACTGGCGCCACCGACTATCCGCAGCCCTTCCGGTCGCAGGTCGCCGGCCGGCACCGGGTGGTGCTGGGCGACCCGCTGGGCTTGAGCAATTTCGGCGTCAACCTGACCACGCTGGCGCCCGGCGCCTCCTCCGCCCTGCGCCACTGGCACAGCCGGCAGGACGAGTTCGTCTATGTTGTGGAGGGCGAGCTGACGCTGGTGACAGACGCCGGCGAGACGCTGCTGACCCCCGGCATGTGCGCCGGCTTTCCGCGGGGCGTCGCCGATGGCCACCGGCTGATCAACCGCAGCGACCGGCCGGCCAGCTATCTGGAGGTCGGCGACCGCAGTGGCGGCGATGAGATCGACTATTCCGACGAGGACATGGTCTGGCGCGACGGCGCCTATCACCACCGTGACGGGACTGTCTGGGAATGAGTGCCGATGTCACCCTGGTGCTGGGCGGTGCGCGGTCGGGCAAGAGCCGCTATGCCGAGGGGCTGGTGACGGCGTTGGGTGGGCCGCGGGTCTACATCGCCACCTCGCAGGTGTGGGACGCCGAGATGGCCGAGCGGGTGGCGAAGCACCGCGACGACCGCGGCCCGGACTGGACGACCGTGGAGGAGCCGCGCGACCTGACCGGAACCTTGCGCCGGCATGCCGCCGAGCGTACCGGCGTCCTGGTCGATTGCCTGACGCTGTGGCTGACCAACCTGATGATGGCCGAGGCCGACATCGCTGCGGAAACCGCGGCGCTGGTGGCGCTTCTGCCGACGCTGCCCGGCCGGGTGGTGCTCGTTTCCAATGAGGTCGGGCTCGGCATCGTACCCGACAATGCGCTGGCGCGCCGCTTCCGCGACCATGCCGGCCGCCTGCACCAATCCATCGCGGCCGCGGCGCCGCGCGTCGTGCTGACCGTCGCCGGTCTGCCGATGTTCGTGAAGGGAACCTCCATATGACCGCCGAGATGTCCGATACGGACGAGCTGAACCGCCGCCATGCCGAGAAGATGAAGCGGCGCAAGGCGTTGCAGGAGCGGGCGCTCGCCTCCAAGACGGTGGAGAAGGGCCTGTTGATGGTCCACACCGGGAAGGGCAAGGGCAAGTCCACCGCCGCCTTCGGCCTGATGATGCGCGCCGTCGGCCACGGCATGCGCGTCGGGATGGTGCAGTTCGTCAAGGGTGCCTGGTCCACCGGCGAGACGGTTGCGCTGGAGCGCTTCGAGGATCTGGTCGATTTCCACACGATGGGCGAGGGCTTCACCTGGGACACCCAGGACCGCGCCCGCGACATCGCCGCCGCCGAAGCCGCCTGGGCCAAGGCCAAGGAACTGATGGCCGATCCGCGCTATCGCCTGATCGTGCTGGACGAGCTGAACATCGTGCTGCGCATGGATTATCTGCCGCTGGACGAGGTGCTGGCGACGCTGGCCGCCCGCCGGCCGGACCTGCATGTCTGCATCACCGGCCGCAACGCCAAGCCGGAACTGATCGCCGCCGCCGACCTCGTCACCGAGATGACGCTGGTCAAGCACCCGTTCGAGGCCGGGGTGAAGGCCCAGGCCGGCATCGAGTTCTAAAGCCATGCGATCCCGGGCGATCATGTTGCAGGGTACCGGCTCCGACGTCGGCAAGTCCCTGCTGGTGGCCGGGCTGTGCCGGGCGCTGGTGCGGCGCGGGCTGAGCGTCCGGCCGTTCAAGCCGCAGAACATGTCCAACAACGCCGCGGTCACGGCGGATGGCGGCGAGATCGGCCGCGCCCAGGCGCTCCAGGCGCGGGCCTGCGGCGTGGCGCCCAGCGTCCACATGAACCCGGTGCTGCTGAAGCCGCAGTCGGATGTCGGCAGTCAGGTGGTGGTGCGCGGCGTGGTGGTCGGCACCGCGCGCGCCGCCGACTATCAGGCCCGCAAGCGCGAGCTGCTCGGCACCGTTCTGGATAGTTTCGAGCGGCTGCGGGGCGAGGCCGATATCGTGGTGGTCGAGGGTGCCGGCAGCCCGGCGGAGGTCAATCTGCGGGCCGGCGACATCGCCAACATGGGCTTTGCCACCGCTGCCGACGTACCGGTTTTGCTGGTCGGCGACATCGACCGCGGCGGCGTGATCGCCAGTCTGGTGGGCACCCACGCACTTCTACCGAAATCTGAACAGGAGCGCATCAAGGGCTTTCTGATCAACAAGTTCCGCGGCGATGTTCGCCTGTTCGATGAAGGGCTGCGGATCATCGAGAGCCACACCGGCTGGCGCGGATTCGGCGTGGTGCCCTGGCTCAAGGAGGCGGCAACCCTGCCGGCCGAGGACGCGGTGGCGCTCGACCGGCCGCGGGAGGCCGGCAATGGGGCGCTGCGCATCGCCGTGCCGATGCTGTCGCGCATCGCCAACTTCGACGATTTCGATCCGCTGGCGCAGGAGCCGGGCGTCGCCCTGACCATGGTGCGTCCGGGCCAGCCGCTGCCTGGCGATTGCGATCTGGTGATCCTGCCCGGCACCAAGGCGACCATCGCCGACCTCGCCTTCCTGCGGGCGCAGGGCTGGGACATCGACCTGATGGCCCATTGGCGGCGCGGCGGCCGGGTGCTTGGCATTTGCGGTGGCTACCAGATGCTGGGCCGGCGCATCGCCGACCCCGATGGCATCGAAGGCCCGCCCGGCGAGGCCGCCGGGCTCGGGCTGCTGGATGTCGAGACGGTGCTGAAGGGGCCGAAGGTGCTGGAGGAGGCCCGAGGCACGGAGCGGCGCACCGGTGCCGCGGTGGCGGGCTACGAGATGCATATGGGCCGCACGGAGGGGGCCGACCGGGCGCGGCCGATGCTGGAGCTTACCGGCGGCGGAACCGATGGGGCGGAGTCGGCGGACGGACGGGTGGCAGGCTGCTATCTGCACGGCCTGTTCACCGCCGACGGCTTCCGCTCGGCCTATCTGCGCCGGCTGGGAAGCGCCGGGTCGGACCTCGGCTATGGCGTGGCGGTCGAGCGGGCGCTGGACGCTGTCGCCGACCGGCTGGAGAGCGTGGTGGATGTGGACGGGCTGTTGACAGTGGCGCAGGGGTGAGGGAGGGGGCGATGCCCCCTCAGACCGCCTCCTGCTCCACCGATAACGCGCGCGGCAGCTTGAAGACGATGTTCTCGGTCGCGGTGCGCAGCTCCTCGACCGTCACGTCGAAGCGGCTGCGGGCGGCCTCGATGACCTCCTCCACCAGCACTTCCGGGGCGGACGCGCCGGCGGTGATGCCGAGGCGGGCGACGCCGGCCAGGGCGCTCCAGTCGATGTCGGCGGCGCGCTGGACCAGCTGGGCGGCCGGGCAGCCATGGGTCTTCGCCACCTCCACCAGACGCTTGGAGTTGGAGGAGTTCGGCGCCCCCAGCACCAGCAGCGCCTCCACCTTCGGCGCGATGGCCTTCACCGCCGCCTGACGGTTGGTGGTGGCGTAGCAGATGTCCTCCTTCTTCGGCCCGGCGATGGCGGGGAAACGGGCCTGGAGCGCAGCCAGGATTTCCGTCGTCTCGTCGACCGACAGGGTGGTCTGGGTGGCATAGGCGAGGTTTTCCGGGTCGCTCACCTCCAGCGTCGCGACATCTGCCACCGTCTCCACCAGCACCACGGCGCCCGCGGGCAGCTGGCCCATGGTGCCGATGACCTCGGGATGGCCGGCATGGCCGATGAGGACGATCTGCTTGCCGTCCTCGTGATGGCGTTCGGCCTCGCGGTGGACCTTGCTGACCAGCGGACAGGTGGCGTCGAGATAGAACAGCCCGCGCGCCTCGGCCGCCTGCGGCACCGACTTTGGCACGCCATGGGCGGAGAAGACCACCGGGCGGCCGTCCGGCACTTCGGTCAGCTCATCGACGAAGACAGCGCCCTTGGCCTCCAGGCTTTCGACCACGAAGCGGTTGTGGACGATCTCGTGCCGCACATAGACCGGCGCCCCGAAGCGCTCCAGCGCCGTCTCGACGATCTGGATCGCCCGGTCCACCCCTGCGCAGAAACCGCGCGGTGCCGCCAGCAGGATGGTCAGGGGCTGGCGGGTTGGGGAATTGGTCGTGGTCATATGCGCTGTACCGCCCTTGCGTGGAGAAGGTCGCCTTTAGGTAATCCTGTGCTGAACGGTCACAAGGGATAGAACCGCCGCGCGGTCTTGTGCCGGTCAAGCTGGGACACTAAAGTCGCGATCCAACAGCCCGTTAACCGATCAGGCCGAACCGATGGACCGCCGCGACCGTAATATAGGAACCCCCGCCCGGAAAAGCCCGCTGGCGTCCCTCTTTGGGATGGGCCGCCCTGCGTTGCTCGCGGCCGGGGCCGTTCTGGTGCTTTCCGGCTGCTCCGGCATGGGGCCGACCAGCCCGTCGGAAGCGGCGCTGGCCTGCCCGAAGGTCAACATCGTCCGCGACCTGCAGGAAGTGACGGTGTTCCGTCCCGGCGGCAAGGATCTGACCGATCTGGAGTCGCGCGCCGCCCTGACCGATTTCACCGGCAGCTGCGACTACACCAGCAGCGGCGTCACCGTGAATGTGAACGTCTATCTGGTGGCGGAACGCGGTCCGGCGCTCCAGGGCAGCACCGCCAAGTACCAGTATTTCGTCGCCCTGGCCCAGCCGGACGACACGCTGGTGTCGAAGGCCTATTTCGACACCGACGTGACCTTCGTCCCCGGCCAGCCGCGCGCCGGAACCCGCGAGGAGCTGACGCCGAAGATCCCGCTGCCCAAGGACGCCAACGCCAAGGACTGGAAGATCTATCTCGGCTTCCAGCTGACGCCCGAGCAGCTGAACTTCAACCGGACGCAGGTGAAGAAGTAACTGTCTTCGGGCTCCAGCCCGCTGATAACGCCTGAAAAAAGGAGCGCCCATCATGCCGTGGGCGCCCCCTCGACGGTCAAAGCTTAAGGTTGAAAGCTTATGCCAGACGGGTGGCGACGAAGAAGGTAGCCGTCGGCGTGCCGTCCAGGATGCCGTCGGTGACGATAGTGTTGAGCACCTTCATCTCCACGTAATCGCTCGTCCCGTTCATGTAGGTCACGGATGTCGTGGCGGCATAGGTGGGAGTCGCCATAGGGGTGAGGGAACGGCATAGGGCGATGTTGGTGTCGTTGAGATAGAGCCCGGCGTAGATCGACCCGTTGGCGCCGCAGTTCATCATCACCTGGGCATGAAGCAGATAGTGGCCGGCGATCGAAGGTTGGAAGCGGGAAGTCGTGCCGTTGAAAGCGTTGCCGATATTGATGTTGGCCGTGGTCAGCAGCACCTTGGCCCAGCTGTTGTTGGTGATACCGTTCTGGCCGACGTTGTTGCGGTGCGCTCGGACGACGACGGAGTTCTGCGTCGGAGCCGTAAGGTCGATGAGGGATCGCTCATCCACCACAGCATCGTTGGTGACGGCATCGGTCGTCGGCAGGAGCATCACGCGGGCCACCGGCAGCTTGCCGACCGGAATCGCCGGCGGGGTCAGGCTGTTGGCGGTGCCAGGGACGATGGCCGCGGCCCCGGTGTTGCGGTCCACCACCACGCGGTCGATGCGGAAGCCGCTGGTCGGCGGTGCGAAGGGGCCGACCGATTGGGCGTTCACCTCGGTCAGGGTGGTGCCGTTCAGCAGGTTGCCGGGATCGAGCGCCAGGGTCAGGTTCGGCACGAGTTGGGCATGGGGGGCGAAGTTGCCGACGATGCGCTGGGACACCGCCCAGTTGGCGGCGGACTGGGGCAGGTCGGACGGGTTGAAGGCCTGAACGGTCATTGCGCGCTCTCCACTCTGTCGATTGGAATGAGTCCCGCGATGGACAACGGCTGGCCAGCTCGGCGCGATGCGGTGAATGGGTTTGTATACCTATTTTTCTCGCGGAAAAGGAAAATTTCCAAAACTGCTGTATTTCAACGGCTTGGCTGTTTCATGGGCCAGAGCGCCGATTGACAAACCTGTCTGATCGCGACAGTGTGCCGCCATCACGCCGATGATCCCTCGCGGGAGAGATCGCTTGTAGCCTTGTCGTAAATCGACAGGTCCGCAGGCGGCGCCGAAGGAGCAACCGCCCCCGGAAACTCTCAGGCAAAAGGACCGCAAGGGGATAAGGCAACTCTGGAAAGCAGCCTCGGCGCCCAGTCGCCGCGACTCACCGAAGGAGTAAACCGGGTGCCCGGCTCGACCGGACGGCGGTGAATCTCTCAGGTCCAAGACAGAGGGGGCAGCTTCCTGCACCGATCCCGGTGCGGGTGCCGTAACCCTGTCGGAGGACCAGCGTGACCGAGGCCGCAACCGCTCTCAAGACCACCCCGCTGCACGCGCTCCATGTCGAGCTTGGCGCCCGCATGGTCCCCTTCGCCGGCTATGACATGCCGGTGCAGTATCCCCTGGGCATCCTCAAGGAACACCAGCACACCCGCGAGAAGGCCGGGCTGTTTGACGTGTCCCACATGGGGCAGGTCCGCCTGACCGGCGAAGATCCGGCCGCAGCATTGGAAACGCTGGTTCCCGGCGACATCAAGGGGCTGGCGCAGGGCCGCATGCGCTACACGCTGTTCCTGAACGAACAGGGCGGCATCCTCGACGACCTGATGGTGACCAATGCCGGCGACCACCTGTTCCTGGTGGTGAATGCCGCCTGCAAGGAGCAGGACGTCGCCCACCTCCGCGAGAAGCTGGCCGAGAAGGCCGAGGTGGAACTGCTGGACGATCTGGCGCTGATGGCGCTCCAGGGTCCGATGGCCGCCGAGGTGATGGCCCGCTTCGTGCCGGAAGCCGCCACCATGAAGTTCATGAGCTACCTGTCCGCCACCTTCAAGGGCGTGCCGGTGATCCTGACCCGCTCCGGCTACACTGGCGAGGACGGTTACGAGATCTCCTGCGACAAGGCCGATGCGGAGATGATCGCCCGTGCACTGCTGGGCGAATCGGAGGTCGAGGCGATCGGGCTGGGCGCCCGCGACTCGCTGCGCCTGGAAGCCGGGCTTTGCCTGTACGGCCACGACATCGACACCACCACGACGCCGGTGGACGGTGCGCTGGAATGGACCCTGCCGAAGCGCCGCCGCGCCGAGGGCGGTTTCCCCGGCTATGACATCATCCACCGGCAGCTGACCGAGGGCACGTCGCGCCGCCGCGTCGGTATCCAGCCGGAAGGCCGCCAGCCCGCCCGCGAGCACACCGAAATCCAGGATGCCAACGGCACCGTCATCGGCGAGATCACCAGCGGCGGCTTCGGCCCGACGGCCGGCGCGCCGGTCGCCATGGGCTATGTCGACATCGCGAACTCGGCGGTCGGCACGCCGCTGACGCTGGTGGTGCGCGGCAAGCCGCTGCCCGCCCGCGTCGCCGCCACGCCCTTCGTGCCGCAACGCTATTACCGGGGCTGATGCCCCGGCTTCCCCAATCACAAGCAACCGTTTTGAACAGGGAAACCTTCCAATGACCAAGAAATTCACCAAGGACCACGAGTGGGTTCAGGTCGATGGCGATGTCGCCACCGTCGGCGTCACCGACTTCGCCCAGAGCCAGCTGGGCGACGTGGTGTTCGTCGAGCTGCCCGACGCCGGCCGCGTGCTGGAGAAGGGCAAGGAAGCCGCCGTCGTCGAATCGGTGAAGGCCGCCAGCGACGTCTACGCCCCGGTGTCCGGCACCGTAGTGGAGGCCAACCAGTCCCTGGTGGACGACCCGTCGATGGTCAACAGCGCCGCCGAAACCGATGGTTGGTTCTTCAAGCTTCAGCTCAAGGATGCCTCCGAACTGGATGGCCTGATGGACGAAGCGGCCTACAAGGCCTTCGTGGAGGAATCCCACTAACATGCGCTATCTGCCCCTGACCGAGGCCGACCGGCAGTCGATGCTGGAGGCCATCCGCGCAACATCGGTCGAAGACCTGTTCCGCGACGTTCCAAAGGCGGCCCGTCTGGCCGGCCCGATCGGGGGCTTGCCCAACCACATGGGCGAGCTTGAGGTCGAACGGCTGCTCGGTTCCATGGCCGCCAAGAATGTGCCGGCGGGGTCGGTGCCGAGCTTCCTCGGCGCCGGCGCCTACCGTCACCATGTACCGGCCACCGTCGACCATCTGGTCCAGCGCGGCGAGTTCCTGACCGCCTACACGCCGTACCAGCCGGAGGTGAGCCAGGGCACGCTGCAGGTCCTGTTCGAATTCCAGACCCAGGTCGCGCTGCTGACCGGCATGGATGTGGCCAACGCCTCGATGTATGACGGCGCCACCTCCTGCGCCGAAGCCGTCATGATGGCCAACCGTGTCACCCGGCGGAAGAAGGCGATCCTGTCCGGCGGCCTGCACCCGCATTACCGCGACGTGACCACCACCGACGCCCGTTTCATCGGCTTCGAGGCGGTGGCCCTGCCGGCCGCCCCGACCGGCGGCGAGGATCTGTTGGCGCTGGTCGATGACAAGACTGCTTGCGTCGTCGTGCAGAACCCGGACGTGTTCGGCCATGTCCGCGACTACACCGACCTCGCGGCTGCCTGCCAGGCCAAGGGTGCGCTGCTGATCGTCGTGGTGACAGAAGCGCTGTCGCTGGGGCTGCTGACGCCGCCGGGCGACATGGGCGCCGACATCGTCGCGGCGGAAGGCCAGTCCTTCGGCAACGCCCTGAATTTCGGCGGCCCCTATGTCGGGCTGTTTGCGGTGAAGGAGAAATATGTCCGCCAGATGCCGGGCCGCCTGTGCGGCGAGACGGTAGACGCCGACGGCCGCCGCGGCTTCGTGCTGACGCTCTCCACCCGCGAGCAGCACATCCGCCGCGAAAAGGCGACATCGAACATCTGCACCAACTCCGGCCTGTGCGCGCTGGCCTTCTCGATCCATGTCAGCCTGCTGGGCGAAGCGGGGATAACGCAGCTTGCCCAGCTGAACCATGCCAAGGCGGTCCAGATGGCCGACAAGCTGGCGGCGGTTCCGGGTGTCGAGGTGCTGAACGACGGCTTCTTCAATGAATTTACCGTCAAGCTGCCGAAGCCGGCCGCCGCGGTGGTCGAGGAGCTTGCCAAGCGCCGCATCCTGGGCGGCGTGCCGGTGTCGCGCCTCTATCCGGGCGAGATGGAGGACCTGCTGCTGGTCGCCGTCACCGAGACCAACACCGATGCCGACATGGACGCCTTCGCTGCCGCTCTGAGTGAGGTTCTGGCATGAGCATGAACAACCAGGGCCGTCCGTCGGCCATTCCGGCCGGCGCCGCCTCGTTCGACGGCGTGACCGGAACCGTCACCGGCAACCGCGGTCTCCAGATCGAAGAGCCGCTGATCTTCGAACAGGACAGCGCCGGGCGCACCGGCGTCGATCTGCCGGACGTGCCGAAGGTGGCGTCCCGCCTGGGTGCGGTGAAGCCGCGCGCCAGGGTCGGGCTGCCCGGCCTCGCCGAGCCGCAGGTGGTCCGCCACTACACCCGCCTGTCGCAGAAGAACTACGCCATCGACAGCGGGTTCTATCCGCTGGGCTCCTGCACGATGAAGCACAACCCGCGCCTCAACGAGAAGATGGCACGGCTGCCGGGCTTCTCCGACGTGCATCCGATGCAGCCGGTCAGCACGGTGCAGGGTGCCTTGGAGCTGATGGACCAGCTGGCCTACTGGCTGAAGACGCTGACCGGCATGGCCGCCGTGACGCTGGCGCCCGCCGCCGGTGCCCATGGCGAGATGTGCGGCATCATGGCGATCCGCTCCGCCCATGAGGCGAAGGGCGACAGCGGCCGTACCAAGATCCTGGTGCCGGAAAGCGCCCACGGCACCAACCCGGCGACCGCCGCCGCCTGCGGCTACAGCGTCGACGCCATCCCGGCGACCGCCGACGGCCGCGTCGATCTGGAGGCGCTGAAGGCCAAGCTCGGTCCCGATGTGGCCGGGCTGATGCTGACCAACCCCAACACCTGCGGCCTGTTCGAACGCGACATCATCGCCATCGCCGAGGCGGTGCATGCGGCCGGTGCCTATTTCTACTGCGACGGCGCCAACTTCAATGCCATCGTCGGGCGGGTGCGTCCGGCCGATCTCGGCATCGACGTCATGCACATCAACCTGCACAAGACCTTCTCCACCCCGCATGGCGGCGGCGGTCCGGGGTCGGGGCCGGTGGTGTTCGCGGAGTCGCTGGCACCCTACATCCCGGTGCCCTACGTCACCCACGGCAAGGACGGCTTCGCGCTGGTCGAGAACGCCGGCGAAGGTCCGGCCTTCGGCCGGATGAAGGCCTTCCACGGCCAGATGGGCATGTTCGTCCGCGCCCTGTCCTACATGCTGAGCCACGGCGCCGACGGGCTGTGGCAGGCGTCAGGCGATGCGGTGCTGAACGCCAACTACGTCATGGCGCGGCTGGAGGACGTGATGACGGCCTCCTTCGAGGGGCCGTGCATGCACGAGTGCCTGTTCGATGACCGTTTCCTGAAGGGAACGGGGGTCACCACGCTCGACATGGCGAAGGCGCTGATCGACGAGGGCTTCCACCCGATGACCATGTATTTCCCGCTGGTCGTCCACGGTGCCCTGCTGATCGAGCCGACCGAGACGGAGAGCAAGGCCAGCCTGGACCAGTTCGTCGACGCGCTGCGTGCGCTGGCCGAGCGGGCGAAGTCCGGCGATGTCGCCTATTTCCAGGCCGCGCCGCGCCTGACGCCGCGCCGTCGCCTGGACGAGACGGCCGCCGCCCGCAAGCCGGTGCTGCGCTGGACCCCGCCGGTACCGGCGGAGGCTCTGGCGGCGGAGTAAGGATGGACATGACGCTCCCCCTCCCTGCAAGGGAGGGGGGCGTCTTCCTGTTGCCTACCTGTCGGTCTTGCCGACGAACTTGTCGGCCTTCTTCTGATCCTCGGCGGCCTCGCGGGCCATTTCCTCGCCGATCTTCGGATCGATGCTCTTGGCTTCCTCGATCAGGTCGCGCGCCTTGCGGGCATCGCCGTCGGCGGCCTTGTCCAGCGCCTGCTCGGCCAGATCGTGGGCCTTCTTGTGTTCGGGGCTGTCTTCGTGGCGGGTGGCCATGGGGCGTTCTCCTGTGGCTTGAGCATTGGGAAACAGGTCGTTGTCCAACAGGAGCCGCCGGCCGGGGTTCCGCTCTCCGCACTGCACAAAATTTTTTCGAAAGCGACGGAATAGGGAAGTCGGTCCGCCCGTTTGTGCTGGTGTCCGGTGGCGAACGGCCACCCAGCAACAGGGCACGCGAACTCCCCATGAGCAACCCGAAGAACTCGATCCGGCGCGCAGCCATCGCCGCCGCACTGCTGGCCGTGACCGCCGGCCACGCGTCCTTCTGGTCCTGGCGCAATGCGCCGACGCCTGTGGAGGCGGAGCCGGGCCGTATCGAATCCGTGTCCTACTCGCCGTCGGGCCGCAGCTACGACCCCAACCACCAGCCGGTGGTGCCGCGCAAGGACATCGAGAAGGACATGACCGCCATCGCCGGCTTCGCCGATGGCGTGCGTACCTACTCGACCCTCGGCTCGCAGGGCGAGGTGCCGGAGATCGCGGTGTCCAAGGGCCTGGACGTCACGCTCGGCATCTGGTTGAGCAAGGACAAGTCCCGCAATGAGCGGGAGGTGCTGCACGGCATCGCGCTCGCCAAGGAATTCCGCGGCATCAAGCGCATCGTCGTCGGCAACGAGACGCTGCTGCGCGCCGAACTGACCGATGCCGAGCTGGCCTCCTACATCAAGCGGGTGCGTGCCGCCGTTCCGGCCAACATCAAGGTCGGCACCGCCGACGTGTGGTCGGAAATGGTCAAGGCCGACGCCACGGTGAAGGCGTCCGACTTCATGGGCGTCCACGTCCTGCCCTACTGGGAAGGCGTGCCGGTGTCCGATGCGCTGACCTGGATCCGCGACCGGCTCGACACCGTGCGCAAGGCCCATCCGGGCAAGGCGCTGTTCGTCGGCGAGGTCGGCTGGCCGTCGGGTGGCGAGAACTTCCACGACGCCTACCCGACGCCGGAGGCCCAGGCCGCCGTCGTCCGTGGGTTCGCGGCGGAAGCCAACGCGCTCGGCCTGCATTACAACGTCGTCGAGGCCTTCGACGGCATCTGGAAGTCGACCATCGAAGGCTCGCCCGGTCCGACCTGGGGCGTGCTGGATGCCGACCGCCAGCCGAAATGGTCGATGACCGGCGCCGTCGCCGCCCCCTATGGCGAGCGTGTCGCTGCGGGCGTCGCAATCGCCGTCGGCCTCGCCCTGTCGGCCTTCGCCGTGTTCCGCCGCCGGACCAATGCCGGCTTTGCGCTCGCCGCCTCGCTGGGCGCCAACATCATCGGCTTCGCCATCGGCTCCGCCGTCGCCGGCGCCTTCTCGGAATATCTGACCTTCGGCGCTGTCACCACCTGGGGCTCGGCCTTCGCTCTCGGCACCCTGATGATGAGCGTCGCCTTCGCCGATCTGGTGGACGTCGCCCGCCGGCTGCTGACCGGCCGCGCCCCGGCCCTGCTGCCGCATGGCGTGCCCAGCACCGAACACAAGCCGATGGTCTCGATTCACGTCGCCGCCTGCCGCGAGCAGCCGGACGTGCTGAACGCCACGCTGGCCTCGCTGTCGCGTCTCGACTACCCGAACTACGAGGTCGTCGTCCTCATCAACAACACCGAGGAGGAGCATCTGGTCCGCCCGGTGGAGGAGATGTGCCAGGCGCTGGGGCCGAAGTTCAAGTTCCACTGGTACAAGAAGATCTCCGGCTTCAAGGCCGGCGCCCTGAACGCCGCGCTGCGCCACACCGATCCGTCCGCCGAGATCGTCGCCGTGCTGGACGCCGACTACACCGTGTCGCCCGACTGGCTGTCGAAGCTGGCCCCGACCTTCGCCGATCCCTCGGTCGGCATCGTCCAGGCTCCGCAGGAACACCGCGACGGCCATGAGACGGTGCTGAAGTCGGCGATGACCGCCGAGTACCGCCCCTTCTTCGACGTCGGCATGCAGGAGGGCGTGTCGTCCCAGGCCTTCATCTGCCATGGCACGATGATCATGCTGCGCCGCTCGGCGATGGATCAGGTCGGCGGCTGGTCGGAAGCCGGCATCTGCGAGGACACCGAACTGGGCCTGCGCATCCTGTCGGCCGGCTACCGCGCCGCCTACACCGACGAGCGCCTCGGCGCCGGTCTGGCCCCGGACAACTTCATGCAGTTCCGCAAGCAGCGTGACCGCTGGGTGTTCGGCTCGACGCAGATCGTCCGTGCCCACTGGAAGAAGTTTCTGCCGGGTGCGGCCGAGTTGAGCGCGCGGCAGAAGCTGGGCTACGTCACCAACTGGATCCGCTGGTGGTCCGACGCCGTCGGCCTGTTCGCAGCATCCGCCGCCGTGGTCTGGACCTTCGCCTCGCTGGTTCTGCCGCTGCACCTGCCGCCGGTGTCCGCCACCGCCGCCGTGCTGGGTGCCCTGGTCCTGCGTGCCGGTTCCAGCCTGCTGGCATCGCGCTATGCCTCGGGCAACAGCTGGAAGGAAAGCCTGGGCGCCTGCGCCGTCGGCATGGCGCTGTCCACCACCGTCGCCCTGGCCGTCGTCCGCGGTCTGGTCCGCAAGCACGATGCCTTCCGG
This sequence comes from Azospirillum melinis, assembly GCF_013340935.1. Classification (GTDB taxonomy): domain Bacteria; phylum Pseudomonadota; class Alphaproteobacteria; order Azospirillales; family Azospirillaceae; genus Azospirillum; species Azospirillum melinis. The sequence goes on from NZ_WHOS01000003.1 coordinate 167,094, forward strand.
GTGACCGCCAAGGGCGGCAAGCGCACCGCCGGCCGCTTCTGCGCCAAGCCGGAAGCCTGGCTGTCGGCCGCCCTGGTCGCCTCGTCCGCCACCGCCGCGCTGGTCAACCCGCTGGGCACCCTGTCGCTGGAACTGTGGGCGGTGCTGCTCGCCGCGATGGCGGTGCCGAACCTGATGGCCGTCGCCTTCGGCATCGGTGACATGCTTCCGGTCCGTGAAGCCAAGCCGGCCCCGGTTCCGGCCGCCCAGCAGGGCAACACCGCCGGCCAGGAGCAGGGCACGAGCCACCCGGTCGCCGCATAAGGCCCATCTTCCATCACTCATGCAAAAACGGCCCCTTCCCCGCCTGACCTGTGGGGGAGGGGCCGACTTTTTTGGGGGTGGAGTCGCTTTTCCCACCAAGGTGAAACTTGTCTGCAACAGCGCTTCGTGCCTACCATCGGCGGCTCAAACCGATAAAGGCGCGCGAACCAACGCGCCCCGCATCCTTCGGAGGGAGATCGTTATGCATGTCGTGAAAGCGTCCGACCAGTCCCCGCCTTCGCTGTTGTCAGGTGACAACCGGGTTCGACTGGAATACTGGCTGGCCGCACAGGCCGGCGCATCCCGCGTCACGGTGACGGAGGATGGACGGCTCGGCGGCGGGGCGATTTCCCTGAATCTGGCGGTGACGCTGGATATCGTCGGCGGGCCGCTGGCCGGGCGTCATGCCTGCGTGCTGCGGGCCGAAGGCGGCGGGCGTATCTCGGCCAGCATCGGCAAGCTGCGGGAATTCGTGGTGCTGCGCGCCGCCTTCGCGGCCGGGGTGATGGCGCCGGAACCGTTGTTCGGCTGCGACGATCCGGCGGTGCTGGGCCATGACTTCTACATCATGCGGCGGGCCGAAGGGCTCGGTGCCGGCCACGCGGTGACGCGGTCCGAAGCGGCGCAGCCGGAACTGGCGCGCGAACTTGGGCGGCAGCTTGGCCTGCTGCACCGGATCACGCCGGATACCGAGGGGCTGGAGCGGCTGGGTGAGGCGCCCGACTGCCCGGCGCAGGAGACGCTGGCGCAGTACCGCCGCTGGTTCGGCGATCTGGGGCGGCGCGATCCGGTGATCGCCTGGGGGCTGCGCTGGCTGGAGGTCAACGCGCCGCTGCCGGGTGCGGTGGTGCTGTGTCATCGCGATTTCCGCACCGGCAATTATCTGGTCAAGGACGGCGCGCTGACCGCGATTCTGGATTGGGAGTTTGCCGGATTCAGCGACCCGATGGAGGATCTCGGCTGGTTCTGCTCACGCTCCTGGCGGTTCCGCCGGCCCGACCGCGAGGCGGGCGGCATCGCCGACCGGGCGGAGTTCTATGCCGGCTATGAGGAAACCTCCGGCCGTCGCGTCGATCCGGCGCGCGTCGCCTATTGGGAGACGGCGGCCTATCTGCGCTGGGCCGCTGTCGCGGTTGAGCAGGGGCTGCGCCACAGCTCCGGTGCCGAGCGCTCGCTGGAACTGGCGCTGACCGGACGGATGCTGCCGGAAATCGAGATGGACATGTTGCGCCATCTGCGCACCATCGGTGCCCTCGGGGGGATGGCGGCGGATGCCGTGGAAAAGGTGGCCTGATGCGCGCCAATCCCGACGCCCGCGGCCTGCTGGAGATCGCCGCCTCCACCTTCCGTGCCGACGTGCTTCCCCATGTGGCCCCGGAGGCGCGTTTCGCCGCGCTGATGGTCGCCAATGCGCTGGAGATTGCCGAGCGCGAGTTGAAGGGGCTGGACGCCGCCGGCCATTCGATGCTGGGCGCGCTCGCCCTGCTCTATGGCGAGGATGCCGACGACGTGCTGTCCGGCGACGACCTGCGCAAGCGGGTGGAAGCCTTGCAGCACCGCCTGTGCATCGAGATCGCCGCCGGCGATTTCGACCAGGAGGGGCAGGGCGTGCTGATGGATGCGCTGGAGGCCATCGTTGAAGCGCGGCTTGGGATCTCCAACCCGAAGGCGTTGGGGTAAGGGCACCGGGGGTGGGGCGCTTCCGGCGCCCCGCTTCGCGGTCAGACTCTCTGTGCCTTCCGTTCGCGCTTAACCTCATACATGGCGGCATCGGCCTTCCGCAACGCCTCGTCCACGGCGACGGTGCGTGGGTCGACGGCTGTGGGTCCGAAGCTTGCGCCGGAATAGTGCAGGGTGATGCCCCGCAATTCATATTCACCGATCAGCAGCGGCGCCAGACGGTTGCACAGGGTCTCCGCGGCCGCCTGACCCGCAGCATCTCCGGATGGACCGAGGCCGGTGACGATGAATTCGTCGCCGCCGAAGCGGCCCAGGATGTCGCCGGACCGGAGGCCTGCCGACAGGCGCTTGCCCACCTCGATCAGAAACGCATCTCCGACTTCATGGCCGTGACGGTCGTTGATCGCCTTGAAGCCGTCCAGATCGATGAAGGCGATCAGGACCGTCTGCCCTGTCGATTCGGCGCCGGCGAACAGACGGTCCATCTCCTTCAGAAGGAAGCGCCGGTTGGGCAATCCGGTCAGGACGTCGGTGAAGGAATGCGCTTCCAACGCGCTGTTGATCGATTGCAGGTTTTCGAGAAGCTGTTCCCGTTCCACATGCAGGCCGATCAGCGAGGAGAAGAGGCGAAGAGTCTGCTCCCCTTTCGGAGTCAGCGGCTTGCGTTCCGACCCGGCCGCACACAGCGTTCCAAAAAGTGTGCCGTCATTCAGCCTGACCGGAGTGCTGACGTAGGTCTGGATGCCGAGAGCCTTGGCGGCGTCGCAATCGCCCCACAGCGCTGGCACGTCTTCGGTGTGGAACTTTCCCTCGTCGAGTGCGCGCTTGCACAGGGTCCCTTCCCAAGGAACGACAAGCCCTTCGGGAATCTGCATCGTCTTGGTGTTGTAGGCAAACAGAACACGCTGTATGCCCAGCTCCTGGTCGATGCAGGTCAGATAGGTGGCCTCCAGTTCCGTTACCGCTTCAAGCAGGCTCAGCAGCGGACGGGTCAAATCTTCTACTGACCGGGCGGAAGACAGGGTGTCGGAAATCTCGGAGAAAAACTTGTCTGACATGGATGATCCGTCGACTGCACAACAATAGTAGGTCTATGAAACGTTGTGGACGTACTTAAGGAAGGACTACCTGCTGTTGCCCCGTCCCGGATACGCTTCGTGAGTCGCCTCAACTTCATACTCTAAACAGGATAATGCCATACCCTAATGCAGCGTTCAAGTTGGGGAACCACTCCCTGCCGTGCCATCAACTTCCAAGCCACTTGTGTGAGGCGTTGAAGTCCCAGTGAATGTACTGAGGGCAAGCGCTTCAGAATATCGGATGCGGGGCAGGGTATGAACCGTATCGCTATTCCCGCCAAGCCTGCGCTCGACAGACGGGGGCATTGCAGCCATATAATCGGTTCCCGTTCCGTACCCTTCCTCCGATCGGATCGCCGTCCCATGGCAAGCCCTGTCCTGTCCGCCATTCCCGCCAAGCCCCTCGCGAAGCTGGAAGCCGGAAAGCAATTCGTCATCGTGTCGGACTACACGCCTGCGGGCGACCAGCCGAACGCCATCGAGGAACTGACCGGCGGACTGCGGCAGGGCGAGAAGGATCAGGTGCTGCTGGGCGTCACCGGGTCGGGCAAGACCTTCACCATGGCGCACGTCATCCAGACGGTGCAGCGCCCGACGCTGATCCTGGCGCCCAACAAGACGCTGGCGGCACAGCTGTATGGCGAGATGAAGTCCTTCTTCCCGAACAACGCGGTGGAATATTTCGTCTCCTATTACGACTACTACCAGCCGGAGGCCTACGTCCCGCGCACCGACACCTACATCGAGAAGGAATCGTCGATCAACGAGCAGATCGACCGCATGCGCCACTCGGCGACACGGGCCCTGCTGGAGCGCGACGACGTCATCATCGTGGCGTCGGTGTCCTGCATCTACGGTATCGGTTCGGTCGAGACCTACTCTGAGATGACGGTTGACCTGCGCAAGGGCGAGGTGATCGCCCAGCCGGAGCTGCTGCGCAAGCTGACCGAGCTTCAGTACAAGCGCAACGACGCCGCCTTCGGCCGCGGCCTATTCCGCGTGCGCGGCGACACGGTGGAGCTGTTCCCGGCCCACATGGAAGACCGGGCGTGGCGCATCTCTCTGTTCGGCGACGAGATCGAGGCCATCCACGAGATCGACCCGCTGACCGGCGAGAAGCTGGCGGCGCTGGAGGCCGTGCGCGTCTATCCCAACAGCCACTATGTGACGCCGAAGCCGACGCTGAATCAGGCGATCAACCAGATCAAGCGGGACCTGAAGGACCGGCTGGAGGAGTTCGCCGCCGAAGGCAAGCTGCTGGAGGCGCAGCGGCTGGAGCAGCGCACAACCTTCGACATCGAGATGATGGCGGCGACCGGCTCCTGCGCCGGCATCGAGAACTATTCCCGCTATCTGACCGGCCGCGCCGCTGGCGATCCGCCGCCGACGCTGTTCGAATATCTGCCGGGCGATGCGCTGCTGATCGTCGATGAGAGCCACGTGATGGTGCCGCAGATCGGCGGCATGTACCGCGGCGACTTGGTTCGCAAGTCGACGCTGTCCGATTATGGCTTTCGCCTGCCCAGCGCCAAGGACAACCGCCCGCTGAAGTTCGAGGAGTGGGAGGGCATGCGGCCGCAGACGGTCTTCGTCTCCGCCACGCCCGGTCCCTGGGAATTGGAGCGCACCGGCGGCGTCTTCACCGAACAGCTGGTCCGCCCGACCGGCCTGATCGATCCACCGGTGATCATCCGCCCGACCGAGACCCAGGTCGACGACCTGATCGGCGAGTGCAAGGAGGTGGTCGCCAAGGGTTATCGCGTGCTGGTCACCACCCTGACCAAGAAGATGGCGGAGGCGCTAACCGAATACATGCACGAAGCGGGATTGCGCGTGCGCTACATCCACTCCGACGTGGAGACGCTGGAACGCATCGAGATCATCCGCGACCTGCGGCTGGGTGCCTATGACGTGCTGGTCGGCATCAACCTGCTGCGCGAGGGGTTGGACATCCCGGAATGCGCGCTGGTGGCGATCCTGGACGCCGACAAGGAAGGCTATCTGCGTTCCAGGACCTCGCTGATCCAGACCATCGGCCGTGCCGCCCGCAACATCGACGGACGGGCGATCCTCTACGCCGACAAGATCACTGACAGCATGAAGTACGCCATCGACGAAACGGCACGCCGCCGTGAGAAGCAGATGGCCTACAATCTGGAACACGGCATCACACCGGAATCGGTGAAGAAGGCCATCGGCGACATTCTGGAAAGCGTCTTCGAGCGCGGCGACCACGTCACGGTCAAGACCGGCCTGAACTCCAACGAGCTGGTCGGGCATAACCTGAAGAGTGTCATCGCCGATCTGGAAAAGCGCATGCGGGCCGCTGCCGCCGACCTGGAGTTCGAGGAGGCCGCCCGCCTGCGCGACGAACTGCGCCGGCTGGAGGCGATGGATCTGGGGCTGGAAACCCCCGGCAGCATCGGCATCAGCAGTGCGCGCCAGGGTCGCGGCATTCCGGAAGGGGCGCCGAAGAAGCAAGGCAGGCGCCGTCGCGGGCCGTGATCCACCTCCTGTTGACCCACCCTTGTCCTGAACAGGTTGCAACACCATACTTCCGCTTCCGGTAGGGTGGCGCGGGATCGCAGGAGGGTCGTGGCTTGTTCGTTCGTCGTGTCTTGATGGTGCCGCTGATTGCGCTGGCGCTGAGTGGCGTCGGCATCGGTTCGGTATCCATCGCCGCGGCGGCGGATGCGAAATCCGCAGCGAAGCCGAACGCGGTGGCCGAACTGCCGCCGCCGTCACTCAAGACCAGATCAGGCGATTGTGAGCTGGCGGAGCAGGGTAACGCCGATGCCGCGTTCCGGCTGGCCCGCCGCTATCTGTTCGGCAAGGGAGTGCGCAAGGACCGGCGGCTCGGCACCGCCTGGCTGCGCGCCGCCGCCTCGCGCGGACATCCGGAGGCGCGGCGGCTGGTCAATTATGTGCCCGGCCGCATGGGGCGCATCCGTCCCTGGTGCCGACCCGGCGCCGGTCCGGTGCGGGAGATGGGGCCGCCCCCGGCGGAGGTGGTGGCGCTGGTCAACAGCATCGCGCCGAAATACGGCGTCGACCCGGCGCTGGTGCTGGCGGTGATCCAGGCAGAAAGCGCCTTCCGCACCGATGCGGTGTCGCCCAAGGACGCTGCCGGGCTGATGCAGCTGATCCCTGACACGGCCGACCGCTTCGGCGTCGGCGACGTCTTCGACCCCAAGCAGAACATCACCGGCGGGGTGAAATACCTGCGCTGGCTGCTGGCCTATTTCCAGGGCGACGTGACGCTGGCGCTGGCCGGCTACAATGCCGGGGAAGGAGCGGTCGACCGTTACAAGGGCGTTCCGCCCTATGACGAGACGCGCAACTACGTCCGCATCATCCACCGCATCTATGACAACACCCGCCATCCCTTCGACGGGTCGGTGGCGGAGCCGTCTTCGGCCATGCCGGCCATCCGTGCTGCGGCGGAGCGCGCGGTCGAGGCGGAGTTGCCACGCGGCGCCAAATCGCCGAAAAAGGGATAGTCCCGTCAATCCTGAACAGGAGTGCCCGCCCGTGCCGATGTCCGAACGCCACGTCCTCGGCCTCAGCGCCGCCGGGTTCCACCGGATGGCTTACACCCAGTGGGGGCGGGACGATGCCGCGCGCACGGCGGTCTGTGTCCATGGGCTGACGCGCAACGGCCGCGATTTCGACCGGCTGGCGCTGGCCTTGGCGGATGGTTGGCGGGTGGCCTGTCCCGACGTGGTCGGGCGCGGCCGCAGCGACTGGCTGCCGGTGCCGGCGCTCTACGGCTATCCGCAATACTGCTCCGACATGGTGGCGCTGATCGCCCGCATGGGGGTGGAAACGGTCGATTGGGTCGGCACCTCGATGGGCGGGCTGATCGGCATGACTTTGGCGGCGCAGGCCAACAGCCCGATCCGCCGCATGGTGATCAACGATGTCGGCCCCTTCATCGCCCAGGCAGGGCTGCAGCGGATTGCGGATTACGTGGGCAAGGACCCGGTGTTCGAGGATTTGCCGGCGCTGGAATCCTACCTGCGTTTCGTGCTGATGGGCTTCGGCACGATCGGCGACCAGTGCTGGCGCCACATGGCGCAGCACAGTGCCCGGCCGCTGCCCGACGGGCGTTTCCGCCTGGCCTATGATCCGGCCATTGGCGATGCGTTCAAGACGGCGCCCATCGGCGATGTCGATCTGTGGGCATTGTGGGATCGCGTGCGCTGCCCGGTGCTGGTCCTGCGCGGCGCCGAGTCCGACCTGCTGAGCGCCGAAACCGCGGAGCGGATGGCGGAGCGTGGACCGGGGGCCGCCGGTCTGGTGCGGGTGGTGGAGATTGCCAACACCGGCCACGCCCCCTCCCTGATGACGGACGAGCAGATCGCCATCGTCCGCAACTTCCTGGCGGAGGGCTGAGCGCCCTCCGGAGCGGCCAATCAGTTCACCCGGCGCAGCACCGTGTCGAGCCGGCCATGGCCGTCCTTGTCGAGCCAGCTGGCGGCGACACGGCCATCCGGACGCAGGCGGTAGCGCAGGATGTTGCGCCCCTTTTCGTCGAAGACCAGCTCGCCATTCTCGATCCGGCCCTTGCGGCGCACCCGTTCGGCGGGCTGGTCCGATTCCATGCCGGCGCCCAGCACATAGTCGGCATAGACGGCGTCGCCCTCGGCCTTTTCCACCGACAGGGCGACTTCGCGACCGTTGATGTAGCTGCCGTACCACATGCCCATATAGGGGCGCAGCGTGGCGGTCGCGTCGTTGCCCCTGGCCGAGCCCGACGCATTCGCGGGCAGGGCGGCCTGCAGCATTTCGGCACTCGGGCTGCGGCCCCAGGTCTCGTCGCAGGGCGGGTCGTTGGGGGTCGGCGGCTCCTCCGCGAAGCGGGCGATGCAGGCGCCGAAGCGGCGGACGAACAGCCCTGTGTTGGCGGCGCCATGGCCGGTCAGCAGCGATGGCTGGTCGACGATCAGGCTGCTCAACCCGCGCTGGGTCAGGATGTTGCGGGCCGGCTCGGCGCGCCCGCCCGGATCGAAATCGTCGCCGTGGAAGAAGAACATCATCACCCGCGCCCGCCGGACCTCGCGCAGGATCGGCCAGAGCTGGGCGGCGTTCTCGCGGTAGCTGTCGAACGCCTCGGTGAAGTTGCCGAAGGCGGCCGGGGCAGTGGCGACGACGGCATCGATGGCGTTGGTCTGGCCGGCGGCGATCAGCGAGATGAAAGCACCGAAGGACTGGCCGGTCAGGGCGACCCGGCGATAGCCCTTGGCCTTCAGCGCCTCCGAATAGCCGGCGAGCGCGCGGGAGCTGTTGGGCAGGGTGTCGCTGACCCGCATGCGGTCCAGCCGGTAGACGTCCCAGCCGGCGTCGCGCATTGCCTTCATGTAGAGCGGGGTGGGGGCTTCCGAATCTTCGGAGTCCACCGACCGGCCGTGGCTCCAGACCACCGCGCCGCGGGCCTTTGCCGGGCCGGCCAGCGAGGCCTCGCCGTAGGCGGATTTCAGAACGATCTGGGCCGTTGCCGGGCGGGCGACCGTCAGGCCCCCGGCGACAGCCAATCCGATTGTCGCGACCAGTGCGAGAACAACCCCCCGAATCGTCCGCCTCATGCCCAGCGATCCCCCTGAACTGCTTAGTCGCTTCAGGATTGCCGCCGTTCGTTAACGCGACCTTTCCATGGTTTCCACTGTCACGGACGGCCGTTTTTTGTCACAGGCCAGCTTCGCAAATAAGAATGACTCGCATTTAGAGAGGGGAAGCGGTAGGGTGTTCCTGCAACCGGATGAAGGAGCGTCGGCATGTGCGGGACGGTGGAAGAGGGGCGGTACTCGCCTTGGACGGTGGCGGACCTGACGACCGCCGAACGGGCGCTGCTGACCGGTGTGCGCCAGTGGTTCCGCGCCGGTACCGCCGGGGCGATGGCATCGATGCGCATCGGTCTGAATGTGGCCGGTGTGCCGAACACCGCACTGCTGCCGCTGTTCGCCCTGCTCGGTACCTTCGCGGTGGCCGGCGCCCGCCGGCCGGAGATACGCTGCCCGGCCTGCAGCCGGATCAGCATCGACGAAGCCGCCCTGCTGGATTCCCTGGCCGCGGTACAGAGCGGCGACGCGGAAATGGCGGCGCAACTGTTCGACCGCTGGCTGCCGCCGGTCGCACTGCTCATGGCGACCGACGCGATGGTCGAGCTTGGCGGCATCCTGGATGGCGCGCGTATCTTCCTGCCGCGCCGGCGGGTGGCGCGTCTGGTGACGCCGGCAAACGGCCCGACCATGGGCGATATGGCGATGGCGGCCGAATAAACGGTGGCGAGATAGATAACGGCGGCGTGGGGGTCAGTCGCCGGCCATCTTCAGGCTCCGGCTGCGGTCTAAGGGGGCACCGGCCGCGCCACTGGCTTCGGGCAGACGTTTGTGCAGAAGCCACTGGTCGATGGCGACGCGGACCAGCCGGCCTTCCGGCGTGTGGTAGAGGAACTGCCCGCGCTCCCGTCCGCAATGCTCATAGCCGAGCCGTTCGTAAAAGGGCAGCACGCCGACATTGTCGCGGTCCACCCCCAGTTCGGCGAAGGGCACGCCGCGCTGGATCACCACCCGTTCGGCTGCCCGCATCAGACGGACACCGATGCCGATCCCGCGAAAGGGTTGGAACACACGCAATGCCCATAGGGTCGCACGGCCGCTCGGCCGCTTGCGCAGGAAATCTATGCAGATCTGGCCGACCGGAAAACTATTGACGTCGGCCAGCAGCATGGCGCCGTCACCGCGTTCCTGAAGACGGAAAGCGCCAGCGATGATTTCGCGATGGGGTGTGTGCAGACCGTACCATTCGAGCGACGGCAAATCCTCCTGCCTTGCCGGACGGATGGTCAGCGGCAACTCGAGCTTTTCGCTGTTCCCGCCTTCGCTGCTGTCCTCCTCTGCCGTATCCAGTCCGAAGTGAGCGGTGGTGGCTGTGCCGCGGATGCCGATGCGGCGCTGTGCTGTTGCCATGATGCCGATGCCTCGCAGGTTTTTCCCCGCACTGTGCCGCCGATGGATCGGGGGGCGGCTTCGCTGACAACCCTACACGCCATGCGGACGTTCCCACGCTGCGCGGTTGGGATAAGGCTTTCGGTGGGACACCCCTTTTCCGCGGCTTCATATAAAACAAATAAAATTTGATAAAAATTAATAATAGACATTTGCCGGTGGTGTTCTGAAGAGGGCTGATGCTTACGGATGAAAGACGATCTATGAAAACGGCAGTGGGTTGAATACCAGAAGTCTTATTGACGTTAGAGGACGCTGTTTGATAGATCTGTGAGTAGAGATAAACTCTCTATCGTATGAAGAACAAAACGATTTTATCTAAAATTCGCGTCATCGGGCGGGGGATTGAATCATGACGAGAATCGTCAATCTGGGACGTACTGGTTTATTCGTGGCGATGCGCGGTGGAGTTATGACCAGCCTCGGCGGTCACAGCCATTGGCGCAGCGTTGACGAGGTTCGCCGCGCTGCGCTGGCGGAGAATATTCCGGTCAGCGATCTCGTGGTTCGCACGCTGCCTTGAGCGGTCGCATCACGGCCAAGCCTGGACAATGAGAAAGGGCGCGTTCCTGGGAACGCGCCCTTTCTTCAACCCTGTACCGTGAAACGGATCAGCCGGCGCGGACGCGGGTCAGGAACCGCTCGACCTCGGACCTCAGGGTTCCCGACTGGCGCGACAGTTCGTTGGTCGCCTCCAGAACCTGACGGGCCTCTTCACCGGCATTGTTGGCCGAAGCGTTCACCGCGACGATGGTTTCGCTGACCTCGCGGGTGCCGATCGAAGCCTGCTGCACGTTGCGGGCGATCTCCGTCGTGGCGGCGCCTTGCTCTTCCATGGCCGTGGCGATGGAGGTGGAGATCTCGTTGATGCGGGCGATGGTGCCGGAGATGGACCGGATGGCCCCGACGGCCTCCTGGGTTGCCCCCTGGACGGCGCCGATCTGCGAATTGATCTCCTCCGTTGCCTTGGCGGTCTGGTTGGCGAGGCTCTTCACCTCGCTCGCCACGACGGCGAAGCCCTTGCCGGCCTCACCGGCACGCGCCGCCTCGATGGTGGCGTTCAAGGCAAGCAGATTGGTCTGGCTGGCGATGTCATGGATCAGCTTAACCACCTGTCCGATGCGGCTGGCGGCATCGGCCAAGCCCTGCACGGTGGCATTGGTCCGCTCGGCCTCGGTCATCGCGGCGTTGGCGATGGCGGCCGACTGGGTCACCTGATGGCTGATTTCGCCGATCGAGGCGGTCAACTCCTCCGCCGCCGCGGCGACGGTCTGGATGTTGACCGAGGCCTCCTCGGCGGCGGCGGCGACCTGGGTCGACTGCTCGCTGGTGGTTTCCGCCGTGCGGCTCATAGCCTGGGCAGTGCCCTGCAGCTGCTGGGCAGCACTCGCCACCGCCTGGACCACACCCTTGACTTCGCGTTCGAAACTGTCGGCGGTGCTGCCCAGTTCCCGCGCGATGATCGCCGCAGTGTTCAAGTCGATATAGACGGAGGTGGCGAGGTCCATGTCCAGGAACACCGCCTTGTTGATCGCCTGGAGTAGCTGCGACAGCTTTTCCGGCTTCTTGCGGTAGATCTGGGTCGCCAGCTCGATCAGCTTGTTCAGGGTGAAGCAATAGGCGCCGGTGTACCAGCGCGGTTCAAGCCCGATGCGCTGGTGGGTCTGGCCGATCTTCAGGACCTGATTGACGTAAGCCTCGTCGAAGGTGCCGGTAAAGACGTTGCGCAGCCAATGCTGCTTCTGCAGGTCGCGGGCGCGGCTGGTCACCGCTGGATTGCCCAGCATTGGCGCCACCTGCGGCACGGCACGCAGGTAACCGTAGAACTCTTCCAGAATTTGATCGATGCGCTGCGCCAGATAGGGCTGGAACTCCCGCAGGGTTGCCTTCGTCGCCTCGTCGATGCGCAAGAAGGTGATGCGGTCGACAATCGATTGAGTCTGGGCAGCGTTCGGCATGGAGCCCTCTCCCATTTGTGATATGACTAGCGTACTAAGAATTGGCGAAAATGCAATCTTTCCCGCGGGCCGCACATCATGCGCAGGCATTCGCAACTTTGAACCTGTCACTTTGTCGCATGACGCCCTTAAGCGGCAGCCAACGCATCGGATTGCAGCCGGCTGGGATCGAAGCCGAAACAGTCCACAAAAGAAAAGGCCGGCGGGGCCATGGGCACCGCCGGCGTGAAGGTTACAGGTCTGGAGGCAACAGGCGGGCCGACAGCCCGCTGGAACGATGCGGAGCGCGGCGTGGCCGGTTCCGCATATGTCCCGTCCGGCAGCCAAGCAGCCGGACGGGAGAACGATGTCCGTTCAGGCCACCATCGGGGTGGCCGGGCGGCGCAGGGCCTGCGCCGCGCTGAGCACCGCCTTTTGGAGCTTCTCGAAAGCCCGCACTTCGATCTGGCGCACCCGTTCGCGCGAAACCGAGAATTGCTGGCTCAGCGCTTCCAGGGTCGAGGGGTCGTCCTTCAGGCGGCGTTCGAAGAGGATGCGGCGTTCGCGGGCGTCCAACCGGTCCAGCGCCTGTCCGACCAGCCGGCGGCGCAGCGCCAGTTCGTCGGCCTCGGCCAGCATGGCATCCTGGGTGGGCCGCTCATCGGCCAGCAGTTCCAGCCAGTTGGTTTCGCCATCGGACGAGAGGGTGGCGTCGAGCGAGCTGTCGTTGGCGGCGAGACGGCGGTTCATTTCCACCACCTCGGTCTCCGGCACGTCCAGTTCGGCAGCGATGGTGGCGACGGTCTCCGGCGACAGGTCGCCCTGTTCCAGCTCGGCCATCTGGCTCTTCAGCCGGCGCAGGTTGAAGAACAGCTTCTTTTGCGCGGCGGTGGTGCCCATCTTCACCAGCGACCAGCTGTGCAGGATGTATTCCTGGATCGCCGCGCGGATCCACCAAGTGGCGTAGGTGGCGAAGCGGAAGCCGCGCTGCGGATCGAATTTCTGGGCCGCCTGCATCAGGCCGACATTGCCCTCTGCGACCAGATCGACCAGCGGCAGGCCATAGCCGCCGAAGCCGCGGGCGATCTTGATGACGAGGCGGAGATGGCTGCCCACGAGCTGCTCCAGGGCCTGCGGATTCCCGCGCTCGCGCCAGGCGATGGCGAGGTCGCGCTCGACATCCGGGGCAAGGATCGGGAAGCGCTTCGACTCCTCGATGTAGCGGGTCAGGCTGGCGTTTTCACCGGTCAGCAGTTTCTTCAGCACGCGATTGCCTCCTCTCCAACGCTTCCCGGAACGGCCTCTTTTCCAAGGCCAGCCCGGTCGGGGCCCATGGCGGGGATCGCCTTAGAGGCGATGATCCATTGGCGGACGCAGGAATATCGTCCGCCTCTATCGGCTCTGGCCGGCTCTGGTTTGTATTGGGGTCTGTATTTTGCCTGTCGTCTTAAGGAACTGCGTCCTTATGACACTGTTAATGTGGCCGCAGAAATGCGACCGATCAACCCTGTAAAGGGCGTGTTTCGGGTGTTTTTCGGCGTATACCCAGGCTCTTCTTCCACCCGCACCGGCAGTCTGGAAGAGAGGCGTTTCTATGACCCCTGACCTTCGGCCGGGTGACTTACGGGCGAGCGGTTCATCTCCAATCGGCCGGTCGAACTTATGGCCGGACATCATCGTCATACCGCATCTGCGAAAGGGAACGGAGGCAGGCAATCCCCCGGTCGATCGGATTGGCGGGAGGCGACTATGCCTCTGCGATGAGGATGGTGATAGAACCGCCCGTGGTCCCTCAACCATACCGGAACCCTAGATGGGAAGGCCGAGCCACATCGCCACCCGAACATTGGTCATATGACGACACCGGGGCAGCGAGGTAGCCCGGGCGGAGTGCGGCAGTGTTGAGCGGGGCCGGGGCTGGGACAAAGAAAAAGGCGCGTCCCGAAGGACGCGCCCGATCGAGCAGCAATGGACGGAAGGCCGTTATTCGGCCGCCGCACGCTTGCGGCCAAGCCCGAGCTTGGTCGCCATTTCCGAACGCGCCTTGGCATAGTTCGGGGCAACCATCGGGTATTCCGGCGGCAGGCCCCACTTGGCGCGGTATTCGTCCGGCGTCATGTCGTAGACGGTCTTCAGATGCCGCTTCAGCATCTTCAGCTTCTTTCCGTCTTCCAGACAGACGATGAATTCCGGTGTGACCGACTTCTTGATCGCGACGGCCGGGACCAGTTCGGCCTTGGCCGGGGCCGGCTTGTCGTCGCCCAAATTGCGGAAAGCGATCTGGACGCTGTTGATCAGCGTGGGCAATTCCTGTACCGGCACCGAGTTGTTGCCGACATAGGCGGCAACGACCTTGGCGGTCAGCGACTGCAGTTCGGTTTGATCGATGGTCATGGCTGCGATCCCTTGTGACGCGGATGCGGGCGGATCAGCCGTTCACCAGATCGCGCAGCTGCTTGGCCGGCTTGAACTTCGGAGCCTTGGAGGCGGCGATCGCCACGACTTCGCCGGTGCGCGGGTTGCGGCCTTCACGGGCGGCGCGCTCGGCCACCTCAAAGATGCCGAAACCGGCCAGGCGCACATCTTCGCCGCGGCCCAGCGCGCCGGAGATGCCCTCGAACACAGCCTGAACGACCTTGGCCGCGTCGGCCTTCTTAATGCCGGCGTTGGTGGCGACGGTTTCGATCAGCTCGGCCTGGTTCATGCAAAACTCCATTTGTTCGGTTTGGTTTCGGTTTTTCGGAGTTATTGGCAGAACGGCACCATCCGCACAAGAGCGAACACAGATCGGGCAACCCTTGGTGTTTTTCTTGCGGGTCATTCGTTCGCCATCTGTGGCGTCGCTGCATCAAGTACAGGGTTCGGGTGGCGTTTCGTTCGCCACCGTTGCAGATTTCCAGGGCTTCGGCATCTCAGACACGCTGTCGGAGCTGCGACTCGCAAAGGTCAGCGAAAGATGCTGAGCGGTGCTTTTGCTTAACGGGTGGGTTCGCTCTTTATCACGGTCTTGACCCGCGGCAGAGCGACACCATCTGCTGGCAAGTTCGGG
Source organism: Azospirillum melinis (assembly GCF_013340935.1). Classification (GTDB taxonomy): domain Bacteria; phylum Pseudomonadota; class Alphaproteobacteria; order Azospirillales; family Azospirillaceae; genus Azospirillum; species Azospirillum melinis. The sequence continues at coordinate 182,149 of NZ_WHOS01000003.1, forward strand.
TCCGGGCCCCTCTGACGATCGAGGCGTCGGTCGTGATGTCGGAACCGCTTGATCTCTCCGCTCACGCAGCGTCATCAAGTGGGTTTTGCGATGGACAGTTTGTTAGCGACTGTTTTTCTCGAATTTTTGGGAAAACCGGTCTGGATTTGGTTGGTATTCGTCGGCATTGTCCTGACCCTTCTGGTGCTGGACCTGGGTATCTTGAACCGCCGCGACCATGTCATCGGCGTCGGCGAGAGCCTGAAGCTCTCCGCATTCTACATCACAGTGGCGATGCTCTTCGGCGGCTGGGTCTGGTGGTCGATGGGCGGCGAAGCCGGCTTGCAGTTTTATACCGGCTTTTTCGTCGAAAAGAGCCTGTCACTCGACAACGTCTTCGTCATATCGCTGATCTTCAGCTATTTCGCCGTGCCGCGCGAATTGCAGCACCGGGTGCTGTTCTGGGGCATCCTGGGCGTCATTGTGCTGCGCGGCCTGATGATTGGCGCCGGTGCGGCGCTGGTGTCGGAATTCCATTGGATTCTCTACGTCTTCGGCGCCTTCCTGCTGCTGACCGGCATCAAGATGCTGTTCGCGAAGGACGAGGAGACCAACCTGGGCGAGAATGTCGCGCTCCGGTTCGTAAAGCGCCACATCCGCGTCACCGACCGCTTCCACGGCCATCACTTCCTCGTCAAGGAGCCGATGGGCGACAGCGGCGCGATGCGCTGGACGGCGACGCCGCTGCTGCTGGCGCTGATCATGGTCGAACTGGCCGATCTGGTCTTCGCGGTGGACAGCGTGCCGGCGATCTTCGCCATCACCACCGATCCGTATCTGGTCTATACCAGCAACATCTTCGCCATTCTGGGCCTGCGCGCGCTGTATTTCGCCCTGGCTGCGATGGTCCACCGCTTCCGTTACCTGAAATACGCCCTGGCGCTGGTGCTGGTGTTCATCGGCGGCAAGATTTTCTACACGCAGTTCTTCGGCAAGCCCGACCCGCTGATCGCGCTGGGCGTAACCTTCGCCCTCATCGGCGGTGGCGTGGCGGTGTCGCTATGGAAGACCAGCCGCGAAAACAAGGCGGTGGCAGCCGAGTAACCGTGCCGTTCGACGCTGGGGGGCGGCACGCCGGTGCCGCCCTTTCCGTCATTCTCAGAACCCCAGCTTCGCCAGTTCGGCGATGCTGTCCGCGGCATTGCGGTGGAGGATGAATCGCCCACCGGCCGTTTCCCAAGGCTTGCGGGCCTTCTCGCGGTCGTCGACCAGGATGGCGCCGGGAGTGGCGTAGCGGGCCTTGTCGCGGGCCATGCAGGTGATGACCGGGACATCGGCCCCCAGCATGCGGGCGACCCAGCGCGTCTTCTGCTCCGGCGCCCAGCTGCCGAGCGGCAGGCCGGTCAGGATGGTCGGCCGGTGCGGCGCGCAGAAGCTCCAAAGCTCCTGCGCGTCGTGCATGAACTCCAGCGTGCCGAAGAAGTCGGCATGCCGGGACAGCGCCCGCCACATCTCCTTCATCGCCAGCTGTTCCGGCCGCTTGCCGGTGGCCGCGACGACGCCACGGTCGAAATCGGCAAGCACGCCGTCGAGGTCGAGGAACAGCGGCGGCGCCACCTCAGGCCCCACTCAGTTCCGTCCGCTCGCGGAACTCGTCGAGCGCCTGCGGGTTGGACAGCGCTTCCGTGTTCTTGATCGGCCGGCCGTGGACGGCGTCGCGCACCGCCAGCTCGGTGATCTTGCCCGAGCGGGTGCGCGGGATGTCGGTGACCTGCACGATCTTCGCCGGAACATGGCGGGGCGAGCAGTTGTCCTTGATCCGCTTGCGGATGGTGGCGGCAAGAGCATCGTCCAGTTTCATCCCCTCGCGCAGCACGACGAACAGCACGACGCGGACGTCGCCATCCCATTCCTGGCCGATGCAGACCGCCTCCATGATTTCCGGCAGCTGCTCGACCTGACGGTAGATCTCCGCCGTGCCGATGCGCACGCCGCCCGGGTTGAGCACCGCGTCCGAGCGGCCATAGATGACCCAGCCGCCATGCTCCGTCTGCTCGATGAAGTCGCCATGCACCCAGATGTTGGGGAAGCGGTCGAAATAGGCGGAGCGGTATTTCGAGCCGTCCGGATCGGCCCAGAAGCCGATGGGCATGCTGGGGAAGGGGCGGGTGCAGACCAGTTCGCCCTTCTCGCCGCGGACGGCATGGCCGTTGTCGTCGAATGCCTCCACCGCCATGCCGAGGCCGCGCGTCTGGATCTCGCCCTTCCACACCGGCGAGATCGGGTTGCCCAGCACGAAGCAGGACATGATGTCGGTGCCGCCGCTGATCGAGGCGAGATGGAGGTCCTGCTTGATCGAGCGATAGACGAACTCGAAATTCTCCGGCATCAGCGGAGAGCCGGTGGAGGCCAGGGCGCGGACGCTGGCGAGGGAATGGGTCTTCATCGGCTCCAGCCCGGACTTTTCCAGCGACTGGATGAACTTGGCCGAGGTGCCGAACAGCGTCACCTGTTCCGCATCGGCATAGTCGAACAGGATATTGCCGGTGGGGGCGAAGGGCGAGCCGTCATAGAGGACCAGCGTGGTGCCGCTGGCCAATCCGGTCACCAGCCAGTTCCACATCATCCAGCCGCAGGTGGTGAAGTAGAACAGCCGGTCGCCGGGCTTGAGGTCGCAGTGCAGCCGGTGCTCCTTCACATGCTGAAGGATGGTGCCGCCGGTGCCGTGGACGATGCATTTCGGCTTTCCGGTGGTGCCGGAAGAATAGAGGATGAACAGCGGGTGATCGAATTCGACCCGTTCGAAGGTCGGCTCGGCCACCGGATGGGGCGCCATGAAGTCGTGGAAGCCGACGGCGCCGGTGATCGCCGACAGGTCGGGATCCTTGTCGACATAGGGCACGATGACGGTGGCGACGACGGTCGGCAGATCCTTGAGGACTTCGGCCACCTTGGCGCGGACGTCGTGGCTCTTGCCGTTGTACCAGTAGGCGTCGGGGGCGAAGACCACCTTCGGCTCGATCTGGCCGAAGCGGTCGGTGATGCCCTGGATGCCGAAATCGGGCGAGCAGGACGACCACACCGCGCCCAGGCTGGTGGTGGCGATCATCGCCGCCAGCGTTTCCGGCATGTTCGGCATGATGGCGGCGACGCGGTCGCCCTTGCCGACGCCCTTGGCCTTCAGCGCCTGCTGAAGGCGGGAGACGGTGGCCTTCAGCTCCGCCCCGCTCCAGCGGTACTTCACCTTGTCCTCGCCCCAGAAGACGACCGCAGTGTCGTCCGGCGCGCCGGCCAGCAGGTTCTCGGCATAGCTGAGGCGGGCTTCCGGGAACCAGCGGGCGCCCGGCATCCTGTCGCCGTCCAGCAGATCGACGGCACCGAGATCGCCGGTCAGCCCGGCCCATTCCCACAGGAAGCGCCAGAACCGCTCCTTCTCCGCGATCGACCAGTTGTAGAGCGCGTCGTAATCGTCCAGCCGCAGTCCGAATCGCGCGTTCGCCGCCGCGCGGAAGGCGGTCAGGTTGGCCTGCGCGATGCGCTCCTCACTCGGGCTCCACAGCGGAGTGTCCATTCTCGGTTCCCTCAGCGTCTCGTTTTCGACCGGCCCCAGCGGCCGGCTCTCCTGCCGGGTTGCTTGTTCGTGCCCCGGATTGCCGTGCAGCATAGCGCATGGCCGCACCGGTTGTCTGCGTCCGGGTGGGCGAAATCGGATAGGGTGGTGGAGGGCAATGGTAACGGAATCAAGGCGCTGCAAACGAAAAGGGCGGGGAGTTTCCTCCCCGCCCCATATGATCGTTCTGTCTGGCTGCGGTCAGGCGGCCTTCTTCTTGCCGGCGCCGATCTTCGGCTCCTCGCCTTTCAGCAGGCGCCGGATGTTCGCCTCGTGCCGGATGAAGACCAGCACGGCGATGAACAGGCAGAGCCCGCCGACCAGCGGTCCGCCGAAATACCAGCCGGTCAGCGGGCTGAGGCCGAGAGCCGTCAGCGCCGACAGCGACGAGATACGGAACAGCGCCGCCATGACGATCCAGGTCAGGCAGGCCAGCAGCCCGACCGGCCAGGAGATCGCCAGCAGGACACCGATGGCGGTCGCCACCCCTTTGCCGCCCTTGAAGCCCAGCCAGACCGGGAAGCTGTGGCCCAGCATGGCGCCGCCGGCGGCCAGAACAGCCGCTTCCGGTCCGGCCCACCACAGGGCCAGCAGAGCCGCGATGGCCCCCTTGCCGCTGTCGAGCAGCAGGGTCGCCAGCGCCAAAGGCTTGTTGCCGGTGCGCAGCACGTTGGTGGCGCCGATGTTGCCGGAGCCGATCTGGCGGATGTCGCCCAGACCGGCCATCCGGGTCAGCACCAGCCCGAAGGGGATCGAGCCCAGCAGGTAGCCCAGCAGGGCGGCGAGCAGGAGGGTCAGCACCGTATCAGCCCTCCGCCTGCCAGACGGTGCGGCCGTCGACGATGGTGCGCAGCGGCCGGCCCTGGACCGGCCGGTTCTCGAAAGGCGAGTTCTTCGACTTCGACTTGAAGCGGCTGACGTCGATCTGCCACGGCACGTCGGCATCGAAGACGACCAGATCGGCCGCCCCGCCCTTGACGAGGCGGCCCAGGGGCAAGTCGAGGATGGCCGCCGGATTGGCGGTGACGCAGGCCAGCGCCTTCAGCAGCGGCATCCGGCCCTTGTGCACCAGTTCCAGCGTCAGCGGGAACAGCGTCTCCAGCCCGATGACGCCGGGGGCGGCCTGGGCGAAGGGCAGGCGCTTCTGGTCCTGGTCCTGCGGCACATGGTCGGAGGCGATGGCGTCGATGGTGCCGTCGGCCAGCCCCTCGACGATGGCGCGGCGGTCCATCTCGCCGCGCAGCGGCGGCGACACCTTGGCATAGGTGCGGTAGTCGCCGACGTCGGTCTCGGTCAGGGCGAAATAGTGCGGGGCGGTGTCGCAGGTCACCTTCAGCCCGCGCGCCTTGGCGCGGCGGATCAGGTCGACGGATTCGCCGGTGGTGACGTGGGCGAAGTGCAGGCGCCCGCCGGTCAGCTCCGCCAGCCGCAGGTCGCGCTCGATCATGATGATCTCGGCCTCGCGCGGGATGCCGACGAGGCCGAGGCGGGTGGCGATCTCGCCGGAATTCATCATGCCGCCCGACGCCAGCGAGGGCTCTTCGGGGTGCTGGACGATCAGCTTGCCGAAGGTCTTGGCGTAGCTCAGCGCCCGGCGCATGGTCTTGGCGCTGACGATGGCCTTGATGCCGTCGGTGAAGGCGACCGCGCCGGCCTGCCCGAGCAGGCCCATCTCGGTGATCTCGTTGCCTTCGGTGCCGCGGGTGGCGGAGCCGTAGGCAAAGACCTTGACCAGCTTAACCTCGCGGGCACGCCGCGCGATGAACTCAAGGCCGGCGACCTCGTCCAGCACCGGGTCGGTATTGGGCAGCAGCGCCATGGCGGTGATGCCGCCGGCTGCCGCGGCGCGCGACGCGCTCTTGATCGTGTCCTTTTCTTCCTCGCCCGGTTCGCCGATCAGCACCCGCATATCGACAAGGCCAGGAGCGAGGCACTGGCCGGCGAGGTCGATCACCTCCGCACCTTCGGGCGTGGCGTCGTTGAACAGGCCGGGGCCGAAATCGGCGATGGTCTCGCCATCGATCAGCAGGTCACCGCGCTGATCGAGGCCCGTCGCCGGATCGAGCAGGCGGGCGTTGCGGTAAACGGTACGCGCACTCATCGGGCCACTCATCAGACGGCTCCCGCAAGGTCGGACTGGCGGCGTTCACGGGTCAGCAGGTCGAGCACGGCCATGCGGACGGCCACGCCCAACTCCACCTGATCGAGGATCATCGAGCGTTTGAGATCGTCCGCGACCTCCGAATCGATCTCCACGCCGCGGTTCATCGGACCGGGGTGCATGATGACCGCATCGGGCTTCGCCACCTCCAGCTTCTCGTAATCAAGGCCGTAGAAGTAGAAGTATTCCCGGGTGGAGGGGACGTACTGGCCGCTCATCCGCTCGGTCTGCAGGCGCAGCATCATCACCACGTCGGCGTCGCGCAGGCCGGCCTTCATCGAGTGGTGGACCTCGACGCCCAACCGTTCGATCTGCGACGGCAGCAGGGTTGGCGGCGCCACGCAGCGCACCCGGGCACCCATGGCGTTCAGCAGGTGGATGTTGGAGCGCGCGACGCGGCTGTGCAGGATGTCGCCGCAGATCGCCACGATCAGCCCGTCCAGCCGGCCGAGGCGGCGGCGGATCGCCAGCGCGTCGAGCAAGGCCTGGGTCGGGTGTTCGTGGTGGCCGTCGCCGGCGTTGATGACGGAGCAGTTGACCTTGTCGGCCAGCAGCTTGACGGCACCTGAATCGGCATGGCGCACCACCAGCGCGTCGAGGTGCATGGCGTTCAGCGTCATCGCCGTGTCGATCAGGGTCTCGCCCTTCTTCACCGAGCTGCTGTCGGTCGACATGTTGATGACGTCGGCCCCCAGCCGCTTGCCGGCCAGCTCGAAGCTGGTGCGGGTGCGGGTGGAGTTCTCGAAGAACAGGTTCACCTGCGTGCGGCCGTCCAACAGGTTGGACTTCTTCACGGGGCGGCGGTTCTGCTCGACATAGCCATCGGCGAGGTCGAGAATCTGGGTGATCTCGCCGGCCCGCAGCCCCTCGATTCCGAGAAGGTGGCGGTGCGGGAAGACCGTGTCGGGGGGCGGGTTCGCGCTCATGGCCGCGGACTATAGGAGCGGTCCGTTACGCCCGCAAGCCGCTCCATGCGGCCGTTTTCACACCGCTCCCGCCTCTTCGAACAACCAGTCGTAGAAGGCCTTCACCTTGGGCCGGGAAAAATAATGCTGCGGTGCCACGACGTAATAGGCGAGGCTTCCCGGCAACCGCACATCGAACAGGCGGACCAGCCGCCCGGCGGCGATGTCGTCGGCCACCAGCACGCCGCGGGCGAGTGCTATGCCGTGGCCGTTGATCGCCGCCTGGAGGGTGAAGGACGAATCGTCGAACCGCAGGCCGCGTTCGGTGTCCACCCCGTCGATCCCCGCCACCCGGCACCACACCGCCCAGGAAATGTTGTAGTCGTCGTGCAGCAGCGTGTGGTGCCGCAGATCCTCCGGATTGACCAGCGGCCGCTTGCCGGACAGCAGAGATGGATGGCCGACCGGGAAGATGTCCTCCGTCAACAGCCGCTCCACCCGCAGGTCCGGCCACAGTCCGTTGCCGAAGCGGATCGCCAGATCGACGTCGTGACGGGCGAAATCGACCACCTGCGCCGTGCTGTGGACCCGCACGTCCATATCGGGATGACGCTTCTGGAAGCGGACCAGCCGCGGCACCAGCCATTTCGACGCGAAGCTGGGCATGGTGGAGATGGTCAGCGTGCCGCTGCTGTCGGCGCGGATCAGCCGGTCGGTCGCCTGGGACAGCGTGTCCATCGCCTCGCGCACCGGCGGCAGGTAGCTCTGCCCGGCCTCGGTCAGCGCCAGCGCCCGGTTCATTCGGCGAAACAGCGGTAATCCGAGCCACTCCTCCAGCGCCTTGATCTGATGGCTGACGGCCGCCTGCGTCACATGCAGTTCCTCGGCGGCCTTTGTGAAGGAAAGATGGCGGGCGGCGGCTTCGAAGGCGCGCAGCGCGTTCAGAGGGGGCAGACGGCGGGACATGGGGCGGTTCTGGGCAGGAGGTGGGTTCGGATTAGCAAAGCTAATCGATTCTATGAGAAAGCGTCGTTTGTCGGCAAGCGTTCCATGCCCCATCCTCAGTTTCACAAGCGATCACACTGAACGGAGCGGCGAGGCTGAGGCCCCGCTCCCCATCCAGCGAAGGAAATCGAATCATGGCAAAGGGAACGCAGTCGCAGTTTTCCGCCGCAGAGCTGTTCGTCGCCAAGCCGGTGCAGACCAACCCCGGTCTGGGCGAGCGCGTGATGTCGCTGTTCGACCGCCTCGCCACTTGGAACGAGCGTCGCCGGCAGCGCCGCGCGCTGGAGGCCTTGCCCGATCACCTGCTGTCGGACATCGGTATTTCCCGTGCCGACGCCGACTATGAGGCCGAGAAGCCGTTCTGGCGGGGTTGAGCGATGACCGACGCGACGGCAGGGGGAGAGCGGGTCTGGACCGGCGGCTGCCTGTGCGGCGGCGTGCGCTATGCCATCGACACGCATCCGGAGCCGATCTCCTTCTGCCACTGTTCCCAATGCAGGCGCCAGCACAGCCATGTCGGCGCCTACACCGGACTGCCGCGTGCGGCGTTGCGTCTGCTGAACGACACCACGCTGACATGGTATGCCGCTTCCGACCGGGCGCGGCGCGGTTTCTGCGCGCGTTGCGGTGCCGGGCTATTCTGGGAGGCGCTCGACCAGAGCGGTGCCGAGGATGGACCGCGCATCACCGTGACCGCCGGTAGCCTGGACGATGCGTCGGGGCTCCGGGTCGAGCGCCACATCTTCGTCGACCACAAGGGCGCCTATTACGACATCGGCGACGACGGCGTCGAACGCCGGGCCAGCACGGGAGAGACGGTGGAATGAGCGAACATGGCAGGGCACTTTCCGGGGGCTGCCTGTGCGGTGGTGTGCGCTTCCTGCTGGCCGAGCGGCCGGACGGGGTTGTGACCTGCCATTGCGGCCAGTGCCGCCGCTTTCACGGCCATATCGGCGCCTACATCACCGTGCCGCGCGACACCGTCACTTTCGATGCCGACGTGACCCTATCCTGGTATCGCTCCTCCGACATCGCGGAGCGCGGATTCTGCGGCCGGTGCGGATCGTCGCTGTTCTGGAAGGGCGACGGCAAAAGCGAGATCGAGATCGCCGCCGGCAGCCTGGACCAGCCGACCGGCTTGACGACGCTCCGCCATGGCTATGTCGCCGGCAAAGCCGATTACTACGAGATCACCGACGGGCTGGAGCAGTTTTCGGGGTCGTCGGAACTGGAATAGACGGGCCGGGATTTCAACCTCGGAAAGTTGGTGACGATAGTTGTTTGTGGACGGCCGCATTCCTGCCGGGTGCGCGTTTCCGTCGCAGGTGCGTTGCGGAGCCTGCGGGTGCCTTTTCATTTGACCAGGGGTGGCTGGGGTGAGAATGATTTTCAGAAGCAAAAGGCCCACCAGCCCCTGAGGTTCTCCGCGAATGCGCCGTGTTTCCCTGCTGTCTGCCGCCTGCGCCATCGCCATGTCCGGCGCGGCTTTTCTGAATGCCGCTCCGGTCCGGGCAGACGATGCGATCACCATCGTCATCAATGACCACAAGTTCGAACCGGCCGAGGTCAAGGTGCCTGCCAACAAGCGGGTCACCCTGCTGGTCGACAACCAGGACGCCACGTCGGAAGAGTTCGAAAGCGGCGAGATGAAGGTCGAGAAGATCGTCGGCGGCCGCAAGCAGATCAAGGTCATGGTCGGTCCGCTGAAGCCAGGGCGCTATCCCTTCTTCGGCGAGTTCCACGAGGCGACGGCGCAGGGCGCCGTGATCGCCGAGTGACGCAGTCTTAAGACCGTTCGATGCAGTCTTAGGGCGCAGTCTTAAGGCGGAGACCGCCCAGTACCGGAGACGACCATGCTCGCCAGTCTGATCATCGTCTTTCGCGAGGTCCTCGAAGCGGGCCTCATCGTCGGCATCGTGCTGGCCGCCACCCAGGGGGTGGCCGGGCGCGGTAGGTGGATCGCCCTCGGCATCGTCGGCGGCATCGTCGGCTCCTGCGTCGTCGCGGCCTTCGCCGACGGCATCAGCTCTCTGTTCGCCGACACCGGGCAGGAGATGTTCAACGCCACCGTCCTGCTGATCGCCGTCGTCATGCTGGCCTGGCACAATGCCTGGATGGCGCAGCATGGCCGCGAACTGGCGCGCGACATGAAAGCGGTTGGTCATGCGGTGCGGAGCGGCGAGAAATCGCTGGCCGCTCTGGCCATTGTCATCGGCGTCGCCGTTCTCCGCGAAGGGTCCGAGGTCGTGCTTTTCCTGACCGGCATCCTGGCGTCGGAAGAGGGCGGCATCGCCACCGTGGCCGCTGGCGGGCTGGGCGGCATGGCGTTGGGCGCGCTGGTCTCCGTCCTTCTCTATGTCGGGCTGGTGCAGATTCCGACGCGGCACCTGTTCGCCACCACCACGTGGCTGCTGACGCTGCTGGCCGCCGGCATGGCCGCAACGGCGGTCAATTTCCTGGCGCAGGGCGGCATGCTGAATGCCGGCGGGACCGTTCTGTGGGACAGCTCCGGCATTCTGCGCGACAACAGCCTGATTGGGCAGGCGCTGCACGTCTTGGTCGGCTACACCGACCGTCCGACCGAGGCGCAGTTGATCGCCTATGTCGGGGTGGTCGTGGGCATCCTGCTGCTGACCCGCTGGGCGGCCGGCAACTCGCCGTCCAACCGGTCGCGCGTTGCCTCCGCAGCGGAATGATCAATAGCATGAAGGTGTAGGGCCGGGCCGACGGTCAAGCGTCTGGCCTTGCCCGTTGAAAACGCGTCATAGTGCCGCAGCGACAGTCGAGCGGCGGGGAATATGGCGGAGCTTGTGACGTTGGTTGTGCTGCTGGCGGCGATGGTGGTCGCCGTGCCGGTGGCAAAGAGATTTGGGTTCGGGGCGCCGCTCGGCTATCTCGCTGCCGGACTGGCGGTGGGGCCTGCGGGCCTTGGGCTGGTGACCAATGTGGGGGCGATCGCCCACGCCTCGGAACTCGGCGTCGTCATGCTGCTGTTCCTCATCGGGCTGGAACTGCGGCCCGCCCGCCTGTGGGTCATGCGGAAATCGGTGCTGGGGCTTGGTGGTGCGCAGGTCGCCGTCACCGGTGCGGTGATCGCCGCGTTGTGCGGTTTGGGCCTGGGGCTCCCCTGGCCGACCGCGGTGGTGCTTGGCTTCGGTTTCGCCCTGTCCTCAACCGCCATGGCTCTGCCGATGATGGCGGAGCGCGGCCTGCTCGCCAACCAGTCCGGACGAAGCGCCTTTTCCATCCTGCTGTTCCAGGACCTCGCCATCATCCCGGCGGTGGCGCTGCTGCCGTTGCTGGGCAACGGCAGCGTTCCGCATGCGGACGGCGCCTGGATGGCCGTGGCCAAGGCGGTGGTCGCGGTGGCGCTGGTGCTGATTGGCGGACGCTATCTGCTGCGGCCGATCTTCCATGCCGTCGACCGTGCCGGCGCGCCGGAGATCTTCACCGCCACCGCTTTGCTGATCGTCATCGGCACCGCCGTGCTGATCCAGGAGGCCGGCCTGTCGATGTCGCTGGGCGCCTTCATGGCCGGCGTCCTGCTGTCGGATTCGGAATACCGGCACGAGGTGCAGGCCGATATCGAGCCGTTCGAGGGTTTGCTGCTCGGCCTGTTCTTCGTTTCGGTCGGGATGGGGGCGGATGTGCCGACCCTGCTGGCGCACCCGATCCGCTTCCTCGGTCTTGCCGTCGCGCTGCTGCTGGCGAAGGGGCTGGTGATGCTGGTCCTGGCCCGCGTTGCCGGGGTGCCTTGGGTCGGGTCTATGCGGATGGCGACGGTTCTGAGCCAGGGCGGCGAGTTCGGCTTTGTCCTGTTCGGGCTTGCGGTCGGTGGCGGTGCGATGGCGGGAGAGCAGGCGTCGGCAGCCATGCTGGTGGTCACCCTGTCGATGCTGGCAACCCCCTTCCTGTTCGCGGCGGAGGAGCGCTGGTTCGCGCCGCGCCTGATGGCCGGCAAGCCCAAGCGCCCGTTCGACACCCCGCCCGACGAGAACCCGCCCGTCATCATCTGCGGATTCGGCCGGGTCGGGCAGGTGGTGGGCCGCGTGCTGCGGATGCGCGGCATCGCCTTCACCGCGCTGGAGAGCAGTGCGGCGCAGGTCGACTTCGTCCGCAAGTTCGGCAGCAAGGCCTATTACGGCGACCCGACGCGCGTCGAACTTCTGCGCGCCGCCGGGGCGGACAAGGCTAGGGTGCTGGTGGTGGCGCTGGACGACATGGAGCAGTCGCTGCGGGTGGTCGAGATGGCGACGCGCCATTTCCCCAACCTGACCATCTTCGCCCGCGCCCGCAACCGCCGCCATGTCCACCATCTGATGGACCGCGGCGTCACCCACATCGTGCGCGAGACCTTCGACAGCAGCATCCGGCTGACCGGCGACGTGCTGCGCCAGATGGGCATGCCGGAGGCCGAGGTCGGGCGGACGCTCGACACCTTCCGTGCCCATGACGAGCGCACCCTGATCCGTCAGCATGCCGTCCACAATGACGAGACCAAGCTGATCCAGACCTCCCGCGATGCCGCCGCCGAGCTTCAGTCGCTGTTCGAGGCGGACCGCGAGGATGCCGTGCAGGGAGAGGCGGAACCGAGAACCGCCAGCGCCTAACCGATCAGCAGGCTGTCGTCGCTGATCTCCGCCCCGCCACGCTGTCTGGCGAACAGCGCGAGCAGGTGCGGCACGTCCAGTCCGGCGCGCTCCTCCCCCGCCACGTCCAGCACGACGCGGCCCTCGTGCAGCATCAGCGTGCGGTCGCCATAGTCGAGCGCCTGCCGCATCGAATGGGTGACCATCAGCGTGGTCAGGCGGTTGTCGCGGACGATGCGGCGGGTCAGATCCAGCACGAAGTCGGCGGTGGCGGGGTCGAGTGCCGCGGTGTGCTCGTCCAGCAGCAGGATCTTGGAGCCGGCGAGCGTCGCCATCAGCAGGCTTACCGCCTGACGCTGGCCGCCGGACAGCAGGCCCATGCGGTCGTGCAGCCGGTTCTCCAACCCCAGCCCCAGCGCCGCGATGCGGTCGCGGAAGCCCTTGCGGCGGTCGCCGCCCAGCGCCGACGCCAGACCGCGGCGGCGTCCGCGGGCGGCGGCGAGCGCCATGTTCTCCTCGATGGTCAATGTGGCGCAGCTGCCGGCCATCGGATCCTGGAAGACACGGGCAACCAGACCGGCGCGGCGCGGCGTGTCCCAGCGGGTGACGTCGGTGCCGTCGATGGAGATGCGCCCCTGCTCCGCCAGCACGTCGCCGGCCAGCGAGCCGAGGAAGGTCGACTTGCCGGCGCCGTTGGAGCCGATGACGGTGACGAACTCGCCTTCGGGAATGGTCAGGTCGACGCCGCGCAGCGCATGCTTTTCCAGCGGCGTGCCGCGCCCGAAGGTGACGTGGATGTCTTCGACGACGATCATCGGGCGGCTTTCGTGCTGCGGCTGGCCTTCGCCTTCAGGCGCGGCAGGATCAGGGCGACGGCGACCAGCACCGCGGTCACCAGATTGAGGTCCGAGGCCTGCAGCCCGATGGCGTCGGCCGACAGCGCCAGCTGGACCGCGAGACGATAGAGGATCGAGCCGGCGACACAGCCGACCAGCGCCAGGGCCAGCGCGCGGGCGGGCAGCACCGTCTCGCCGACGATCACGGCGGCCAGCCCGACGACGATGGTGCCGATGCCGGTGGTGACGTCGGCGAAGCCATTGGTCTGGGCGAACAGGGCGCCGGCCAGACCGGTCAGGGCGTTCGACAGGGCGATGCCGGCATAGACATGGGCGTCGGTGTCGACGCCCTGCGCCCGCGCCATCCGTGCGTTCACGCCCGTCGCCCGCATCGCCAGCCCGAACTCGCTGCCCAGGAAGCGGGCGAGCAGCAGCACGACCACCGCGACGATGACGCCGACCACCAGCGGACGGACGATGTGGTCGGGAATCCCCAGCCCATAGAAGGGCGTCAGCACGGTGTCCTGCATCAGCAGCGCGACGTTCGGCCGGCCCATGACCCGCAGGTTGACCGAGAACAGCGCGATCATCGTCAGGATGCTGGCGAGCAGATGGAGGATCTTGAAGCGGACGTTCAGCGTCGCCGTGACCAGCCCGGCCGCAGCACCGGCAAGTGCCGCCGCGAGGCTGGCGAGCCATGGGTTGACCCCGGCGATCAGCAGCACCGCGCAGACGGCCGCCCCCAGCGGAAAGCTTCCGTCCACCGTCAGGTCGGGGAAGTCCAGAATGCGGAAGGACAGATAGACGCCGATGGCGACCAGCGCATAGACGAGGCCGATCTCGATGGCGCCGAAGAGGGCGATTTCAGTCATTGCGGTGCTTTTGAAAGGGCTTGGCGGGGGAGCGCTCGGCTCCCCCCAGACGATCGCTTACTGCCCGACAACCTTCGTCGCGCGCTTCACCACCGCGTCGGGCAGGGTGACGCCCATGGCGGCGGCGGACTTGGGGTTGACGAACAGGTCGGTGCCCTTGGCGAGCGCCACCGGGATGTCGCCCGGCTTCTCGCCCTTCAGGACGCGGGCGACGATGGCGCCGGTCTGCTTGCCGACCTGGAAATAATCGAAGCCGACCGAGGCGACCGTGCCGCGGGCGACGCTGTCGGTGTCGGCGGAGAAGATCGGCAGCTTCGCCTGCTGGCCGACCGCGATCACGCTTTCCAGGGCCGACACGACGGTGTTGTCGAGCGGGATGTAGACGGCATCGGCCTTGCCGACGAGGCTGCGCACCGCCGGCTGGGCATCGGACGACTTCGGCACGGAAGCCTCGACGACGCTCAGGCCAACCTTGGCCGCCTCGTCCTTCAACGCCTTGACCAGCACGATGGAGTTGGGCTCACCGGGGTTGTACAGTACGCCGATGCGCTTGACCTGTGGCAGGATCTCGCGGATCAGCGCCACATGCTCGCCCACCGGGGCCATGTCGGACAGGCCGGTGATGTTGGCGCCGGGCTTGTCCATCGATTTCACCATCTGGGCCGAGATCGGATCGGTCACTGCGGTGAAAACAACCGGGATGTCGCGGGTCGCCGCCGCCACGGCCTGGGCCGAGGGGGTGGAGATCGGCACGATCACGTCCGGGCGGGAACCGGCGAACTGGCGGGCGATCTGCGCGGCGGTGGCCGGATTGCCCTGCGCGCTCTGGTATTCGACCTTGAGCGTCTGGCCCTGGACGAAGCCGGCGTCCTTCAACGCTTCCACGATGCCGTCGCGGGTGGCGTCGAGCGCCGGGTGCTGGACGATGGCGGTGATGGCGACGGTCTTGCTCTGCGCCATGGCCGGAACCGGCGCGGCGATCGGACCGACGAAGGCGGCGAGTGCCGCCGCGGCGCACAACAGGCGGGTGAAGGACATGGCTTGGGACTCTCCGCAACGCAAAGGTCTTCCCCTAGACCGCGCGGACGCCGCCGTCAACTCGGCAGCAGGGGCGTCCGGGCCAGGATATGGCGGCATGCCGGCCCTGCCCGCAATCGGGAGTGTGGTTTGCAGGAGAAGAGCCTATATTGTGGGCAACACGGAAGGAGTGGCCATGATCGCAGGGACCGGAACGGCTCCGTCGAAGTTTCTCGCCTCCTTCCGCGGCCTGATCGGCTGCTGCCCCAATTGCGGGCGCGGCCGGCTGCTGCGGAATTTCCTCAAGCCGGTCGACCAGTGTTCGGCTTGCGGCGAGGCTTATGGTCACCTGCGTGCCGACGACGCGCCGCCATGGATGACGATCCTGATCGTCGGCCACATCGTCATTCCCGCCCTGCTGTCGGTCGAGCAGACCTATGAGCCGCCGACCTGGGTGCATCTGACGATCTGGCCGTCGCTGACCCTGCTGCTGACGCTGCTTCTGCTGCCGCGCTGCAAGGGGCTGGTGCTGGGGTTGCTGTGGAGCACCGGCGCGCCGGGGTCGGAGCGCGGCGAAGGAGTCGGTTGACGGGATTTCCCGCCAGGATCAAGCTTGCTGCCGGTTGTTGCGGTGGAGAGCGGCCGAATGCGGATCGCGCGCAAACCTTCGGAACCGGGCAGTTTCCTGATCGATATGAACCCAGCGTGGGCCGAGAGAATTGGACCGTTGGGTTTGGCGGCGGTTTGCGGCACCATCGGTGCGGCCGTTGCCTTGGCGGTCCTGTGGGGATTCGCCGATGCCGGTCTGCTTCATCGCAGCCGCTGGGCTGCCGGATTTCCGGTGTTCATCGGCGCGTATCTCGGCGCGATGAACGGATGGAAGGACTGGCGGCGCAGTTTCGACGGTTCCTACCGGCACTGACCGGAATCCAGATTTCCCGTAGATGATTTCCCGGACATGGAAACGGCACCGCGCAGCGAAGCACGGTGCCGTTTTTCTTGACGACTTGCCGTCAGCGCGCGCTCGGCAGGGCGCTGCCGTGACCGGCGCGGGCGCCGGACAGGCTGGCGCGCAGCTTGCCGAACAGCTCGCGCAGGTAGTCGGCGCGCATCTGGCGGGCGGCCAGCATGATTTCGTCGTGGCTGCGGGGATCGCGGACTTCGTTGATAGACATGGTCATGGCTCTAGGAATCTCCACGTGAGGTGAGAGACGTCCACTCCCTTTGGCATTGTTTGCTTTGTGGAGTTCAAGGTAGGGCAGAGCCACTGTCCCATGAAGCGCGGTCCGTGCAAGGCCGACCGACGTTTTCCGTATCAGCTTCGTCAATCAACGGAGGTGCGAACTATTGCCGCAGGACGCGGTTTGCGGCTGGCTGCGGCCGACAGTGGGCAACAGTTCGCAGGACCTGTCACTCGCGGTCGCGTGCGCCGTCCACTGCGACGTTGCGGTCGGAGACGATGCGGTCGTTGCTGCGTTCTCCCGCCTGCCCCTGCGGATGGTCGGGCTGGCGCGGTGGCAGCGGACCGGTGCCGAGACCGCCGGCCTCCTCGCTGCCGGGGATGCCGAAATCCTCGTCGGGCTGGTCGATAGGGCCGCCGGCGCCGGGGCCGATGATACGCTGGAAGCCTTCGATCTCCTCGTCCACGTCCAGATGATCGCGCGTCTCGGGGATATCCAGCGGGATGTCGCGCTCGTCGATGCCGTCACTGTCGCTGGGGCCGGTGGTGTTGCCGGCCTTGCGGCTGTCGTTGTTGCGGTCATTGGTGGCCATGGGTGCTCTCCGCTCTGATGTGTCGAGGTTTCGCTGTCCTCAACAGGGCGGAAGGGCGCTTGTCACCGACCGCACATCGAACCAGCCGCCGACGCTGTGGCGCAGATCGTGCCGCCGGTCCTGTTCCGGTGCCGGGGCGATGTCCCACAGCCAGGACATGTCGGGGGCGGGAAGGGCAAGGCCCCAGGTCGAATCCTCCACCTCGGTCACGGTGCCGCCATGGATCCAGGAGGCGTCGATGTCGGTGAACAGTGCCGCGTGTTCGGCGATGGCGGTCAGCCAGCACAGGTGACCGTGGACCATGCGCAGCGCGAAGGCCATCCGCTCCGCTGCCGGAACCTTCGGCGCACGGCGCTCCACCGCCTCCAGCGGCAGCAGGGGCAACTGGGACAGCAGATTGCAGGACAGGGCGAAGCGAAAGGGACTCCCCTCCGGAATCGGTGCAACGAAGCCGGTTGGCAGCGGGCCGCGGCTGTCGAGCGACGCTGCAAGCGGGGCCAGGGCGCCGCTGACGTCCATCTCGACCAGCCGGACGTTGGGCAAGGCGGCGGCCCGGCGGCGGACGGCGCGGCTGTGCAGGATGTCGACCAGCACCACCTCGTCGAAGCGGGCCGTCAGCCTTTCCAGTGGGATTTCGATCAGTAGCCCGGAACCGGCGACCAGCGCCCGTCCGCCCGGAGGCGCCCATTCCATCGCTTGCTCGACGAAGCGGTGGCAGGCGGCGACATGCGGTGCCCATGCCCGTCTCTGCCGCCGGTAGCGGGCGCCCAGCGCCACCATCTCCGACAGATGGCCGAACCTGCGGGCCAGCGGCGGGCAGGGGGTGGTCAGATATTCGAAGGCTTCGCGCAACATCGCCGGCCAATTACCTCCCGTCGGTTTCTCCCTGGCGCCTCGCCTTTTGGCCGTCTCACCCCTTGACCAGCGAGGGTGGCAAGGTACCTATGGCGCCATGGTCGAGATCAAGAGGAAAGCGGCCCTCGTCACCGGGGCCGGTAAGCGCATCGGGCGGGCCATCGCGCTCGATCTGGCGGGGCGGGGGTGGGACGTCGCCGTCCATTACCGAAGCTCCCGCGCGGAGGCCGATGCCGTCGTCGCGGAGATCGAGCGGGCGGGCGGACGCGCCATGGCCTTCGCCGCCGATCTGGACCGCGAGGCGGAGGTGAAGACGCTGGTGCCGTCGGTGACGGAGCAGCTCGGTCCGCTGACCCTGCTGGTCAACAACGCGTCCCGCTTCGAACGCGACGAGGTCGCCGACGTGACCCGCGAATCGTGGGACGCGCATATGGAGGCGAACCTGCGGGCTCCCTTCGTGCTGTCGCAGGACTTCGCGTCGCGGTTGCCGGACGGGGAGAGTGGGCTGATCGTCAACATCATCGACCAGCGCGTCTGGAACCCCACGCCGCACTTCGTCTCCTATACCCTGTCGAAAATGGGGCTGTGGGCGCTGACCCGGACGATGGCATTGGCGCTGGCCCCACGGATCCGTGTCAACGGCATCGGTCCCGGCCCGACCCTGCGCAACGACCGCCAGACGGTGGAGGAATTCGCCGAACAGTGGGACTCGACCCCGCTTCGGCGCGGCACCACGCCGGAGGAGGTTTGCGCCGCCATCCGCTTCCTGATCGCCGCCCCGGCAATGACCGGACAGATGATCGCGCTGGACGGTGGGGAGCATCTGGGATGGGCGCAGCCGGCGCATGGCTTCGTGCCCACCGAATGACGGCGTGTTACAGCGCGTAAACATGGGAAGACGCGCCCGTCCGGAGCCGGAGGGTGGGCGGGATCGAGGCGGGCGAAGGCGGGGGCGAGGAAAAGGACCGCGCGTTTTACACAGGTGCCCCACCCCGCGCAAGAGGCGCCTGCGCCGCAGCGACAATTTTGTGTCAGCACGCCAATTCCCGCTCTTGACTTGACCCTGCCCTAGTGAAATCAACGACTTAGAAAAAATGCTAAAAAAATAGGCAGAGGCATGCGATCCCTTGCGGCGCCTAGCTCCGGGCGGGCTACTCCCTCCGTTATCGACAAACTTATCCACAGGTTTCGTGGATATTCTTTCGGAGGGGTGAGTCGATCCACATGCGACCTGCATGTGCCCAACAGTTGACCCACGGCGGCCGCTCAACGACATTCTGGTCATGTCCGAAACGCATTCCTCAGACCCCCTGGATTCCCCCTCGGCCGACGATGCCGCAGGTGGTTTCGCTGAAGATCGCTTGGCCGAAGACGGTTTGAGCGATTTGGCCACCCCGACCGACGCGGTGCCGGCGGGGGAAGGTGCCGCCGCGCGCCCGAAGCGCCGTCCGGCCGACATCAACCGGGGTGTCGAGATCATTCGCGAGCATCTGAAGACCCTGCCGCAGACGCCGGGCGTTTATCGCATGCTGGCGGGCGACGGGGCGGTCCTGTATGTCGGCAAGGCGCGCAACCTGAAGCGCCGGGTGACCAACTACACCCAGGTGGGAAAGCTGCCGGTCAGGCTCCAGCGCATGGTCGCGGAGACCGAGACGATGGAGTTCGTCAACACCCACACCGAGGTGGAGGCGCTGCTTCTCGAATCGAACCTGATCAAGAAGCTGATGCCCCGCTACAACGTGCTGTTGCGGGACGACAAGACGTTTCCGCACATCATGATCACCAAGGACCACGACTATCCGCAGCTGACCAAGCACCGCGGCGCCCGTGGGCGCGATGCCGACTATTTCGGCCCCTTCGCGTCGGCCGGGGCGGTGAACCGCACCATCACGGCTCTGCAACGCGCCTTCCTGCTGCGCAACTGCGCCGACACGGTGTTCGCCGCACGCACCAGGCCCTGCCTGCAATTCCAGATCAAGCGCTGCACGGCGCCCTGCGTCGGCCGGGTCAGCCCGGCGGAGTATCAGGCGCAGGTCAATCATGCGCGCGCCTTCCTGTCGGGCAAGAGCCGCGACATCCAGACGGAGTTCGCGGACCGGATGATGGCCGCGTCCGACGCGATGGATTTCGAGACGGCGGCGCGATACCGCGACCGTATCCGCGCCCTGACGGCGATCCAGGCCCACCAGGACATCAATGTCGAGGGGGTGGTGGAGGATGCCGACGTCATCGCCGCCTATGCCGAGGGTGGGGTGACCTGCATCCAGGTCTTCTTCTTCCGCGGCGGGCGCAACTATGGCAATCGCGCCTACTTCCCCAGCCACGACAAGGCGGCGGAGACCGACGAGGTTCTCGCCGCCTTCATCGCCCAGTTCTACGAGAACAAAGCGGCGCCGCCGCTGGTTCTGGTCAGCCACGCCCTGCCGGAGCTGGAGCTGCTGAGCGAGGCGCTGGCAGTCCGTGCCGGGCACAAGGTGGAGTTGGCGGAGCCCAAGCGCGGCGAGAAGCGCCGGATCGTCGAGCATGCGCTGACCAATGCGCGCGAGGCGCATGGGCGCCGGCTGGCAGAAAGCTCCAGCCAGGCGCGGCTGCTCGAAGGTGTGGCCGCCGCCTTCGGGATGGATTCGGCGCCGGAGCGGGTGGAGGTCTACGACAACTCCCACATCCAGGGCGCACACGCCATCGGCGGGATGATCGTCGCAGGTCCGGACGGCTTCATCAAGAACGCCTACCGCAAGTTCAACATCCGCACGGAGGGTGCGGCCGGCGACGACTTCGCCATGATACGCGAGGTGCTGACCCGCCGATTCGGCCGGGCGGTGAAGGAGGATCCGGAACGCAGCCTGGGAAGCTGGCCCGATCTGGTGCTGATCGACGGCGGCCTGGGACAGCTGAACGTCGCGCTGGAGGTGTTCGCGGAACTGGGCATCGACGACGTGACGCTGGTCGGCATCGCCAAGGGGCCGGACCGCGATGCGGGGCGCGAGCATTTCTTCATGGAGAACCGCCCGCCCTTCCAGATGGAGCCGCGCGATCCGGTGCTGTATTTCCTGCAACGGCTGCGCGACGAGGCCCACCGCTTCGCCATCGGTACCCACCGGGCCAAGCGGACAAAGGCCATCGGCAAATCGCCCATCGACGAGATCGCCGGCATCGGTCCCGCCCGCAAGAAGGCCCTGCTGCACCATTTCGGCAGCGGCGCCGCCGTGGCGCGCGCCGGGCTCGCCGATCTGGAGGCGGTGGAAGGGATCAATCGGACCGTTGCGAAAAAGATATACGATCACTTCCATCCCGATGGTTAGAATGCAGGCACACGAATTCAGCCGGCTCTCTCACGGGCGCCGTGCGGCGACATCCTCCAGCGGTTCGAGTTCTCCGTCATGCTGACCAGCCTGCCCAACCTGCTGACCCTGTCGCGCATCGCGGTGATCCCGGTGGTGGTCGGGCTGTTCTATGTGCCGGAGGCGTGGGCCGCCTATACCGCCTGCTCGCTCTATGCGGCCGCCTGCATCACCGACTGGTTCGACGGCTATCTGGCGCGCGCCTGGGCGCAGGAAAGCGTGATCGGCAAGTTCCTGGACCCCATCGCCGACAAGCTGCTGGTGGCGGCGACGCTGATCATGCTGGCGGGCTTCCACCGGCTGACCGGCCTGTCGATCCTGCCGGCGGTTGTGATCCTGCTGCGCGAGGTTCTGGTGTCGGGCCTGCGCGAGTATCTGGCCGGTCTGCATGTCGGTGTGCCGGTGACCTGGCTGGCGAAATGGAAGACGACGATCCAGATGATCGCGCTGGGCTTCCTGATCGTCGGCGATTATGGTCCGGCCGAACTGCCGGTGACCTTCATCGGTACGGTCGGCCTGTGGATCGCGGCGGCGCTGACCTTCTACACCGGGTGGGATTACATGCGCGCCGGCTTGACCCACATGATGGCGGAGCAGCCGGCAAAGCCCGGTGCCGCCCGTTCGGCCCGTAGCGCCGGTTGAAAGTTTCCGACATGAAGATTTTCGGGCTGACCGGCTGGAGCGGCAGCGGCAAGACCTCGCTGATGGTGCGCCTGATTCCGGCGCTGACGGCGCGTGGTTTGCGGGTTTCGACGGTCAAGCATGCGCACAAGGGCTTCGACATCGACCATCCCGGCAAGGACAGCCACAACCACCGTATGGCCGGCGCCACGGAGGTTCTGGTCAGTTCCCCGCGCCGCTGGGCGCTGATGCACGAACTGCGCGACGCCGAACCGGAACTGACGCTGGACCAACTGATCGGTAAGATCGCTCCGGTCGATCTGCTGCTGATCGAGGGCTTCAAGCGCGACCGGCACGAGAAGATCGAGGTCTGGCGGGCCGATGTGGACAAGGCGCTGATCGCGCCGGACGATCCCACCATCGTCGCGGTGGCAAGCGACAGTGTGGTGCCGGGATGCCCGGTTCCGGTGCTGGACCTCAACGACGCGGATGCGGTCGCGGCCTTCATCGTTGCGCGCTGCGGGTTGGGGTGAGGCTGGGCCTTCACTTGGTCGGACGGTAGTATGGATGGCGCTTCCTCTTCCACCCAATGGGCGCCCGACCGCGGTGGTCATCGGCTCGCCATCTTCGATTTCGACGGGACACTGGCCGACTCCTTTCCCTGGTTCGTCGGCGTTCTGAACGGCGTTGCCGACCGCTACGGCTTCAACCGTGTACAGGCCGACGAGGTCGAACTGCTTCGCGGCTATGACGCACGGAAGATCATGCGGCACCTGCGGGTGCCCGGCTGGAAGCTTCCCTTCATCGCCAACCACATGCGCCGGCTGATGGCGAGCGACATCGACGGCATCCGGCTGTTCGACGGCGTGCCCGACATGCTGCGGGCGCTGACCGAGCGGGGGGTGACGGTCGCCATCGTCAGTTCCAACTCCGCCGAGAATATCCGCCGCATCCTGGGGCCGGAGGCGACGGGTCAGATCGCTCATTACGGATGCGGTGCCTCGCTGTTCGGCAAGGCGGCGAAGTTCCGCAGGATGCTGCGCGTCACCGGCATTCCGGCGTCCCATGCCATCGGGATCGGGGATGAGGTGCGCGACATCGAGGCGGCTCGGAAGGTGGGCATGGCCTGTGCCGCGGTCGCCTGGGGCTATACACGCGGCGATGCGCTGGCGGCGTGGCATCCGGATCGGCTGCTGACCCGGGTGGAGGAGATTCCGGGCCTGTTCGGCGGCTGAATGCCACGTCCCGGAAAGCGCGCCTTTTCCCTCTTCGCACCTGACGCCGCAACGGACTAGAGTGGCTGCCATGGTGCAACTCGATAATGACTGCTTCGCCTTCGGCGGACCGATGATGGCGCTGGAGCCGGCGCTGGCGCTGCTGGCCGGACGGGTCGGGCCGGTGACGGCGACCGAAGCCGTGCCGCTGTCCAGTGCGCTGGGGCGGGTTCTGGCCGCCGATCTGGTGGCGCCCTTCAATGTGCCGCCGCACGACAACGCCGCTGTGGACGGCTATGCCGTGTTCTTCGACGACCTTGACCCCGACGCCCCCACCACTTTGCCGGTGACGGCGCGGGTGGCGGCCGGGCAGTGGGTCGGCCGGCCGGCGGCGCGGGGGGAGGCGGTGCGGATTTTTACCGGCGCGCCAATGCCCGCGGGCATGGACACCGTCTTCATGCAGGAGGATTGCCGCAGCGCCGGGACCGGAAGCGATGCGACTGTCACCCTGCCGCCCGGCATTCGCCGTGGCGTGAACCGCCGGCTGGCGGGAGAGGATGTGCGCGAGGGCTCGGTCGTGCTTTCGGCCGGGCGCCGCTTGCGGCCGGAGGACATCGCGCTCGCCGCCTCGCTCGGCCATGCGATGCTGGACGTGCGCTGCCGCCTGCGGGTGGCGGTGTTCTCCACCGGCGACGAGCTGCGGCAGCCGGGGCAGGCACTGGAGCCCGGCGCCGTCTATGACGCCAACCGCTTTGCCCTGATCGCGCTGCTGACCCGGCTGGGCTGCTCCGTCACCGACCTCGGCATTCTGCCCGACCGGTTCGAGGCCATCCGCGACGCTTTGGCCGAGGCCGCGGCCGGTCATGATGCGCTCATCACCTCCGGCGGCATGTCCACCGGCGAGGAGGACCACGTCAAGCCGGCAGTCGAGGCGAACGGGCGGCTCGATTTCTGGCGGCTGGCGATCAAGCCGGGACGGCCGGTGGCGCTGGGACGGGTGCGCGATGCCGTGTTCGTCGGCTTGCCCGGCAATCCGGTTGCCGTGGTGGTGACCTTCCTGCGCATCGCCCGGCCGATCCTGCTGACGCTGATGGGGGCGTCCGGCGAAACACCGAGGCCGATCCCGGTGCGCGCAGGCTTCGCCCACAAGAAGAAGCCGGGCCGGCGCGAGTTCCTGCGCGGGTCTCTGGCGTTGGGCTCGGATGGCGCGCTGGAGGCGACCAAATTCCCGCGCGACGGGGCCGGCGTGCTGTCGTCGCTGGTGGAGTCCGAGGGTTTGATCGAACTGCCCGAGGATCTTGCGCGGGTCGAGCCCGGCATGACCGTCGATTTCCTGCCTTTCAAAGAATTCCTGTAGAGGTCACGTGATGAAGATTCTCTATTTCGCCTGGCTGCGCAGCAAGATCGGCGTGCCGACCGAGACGGTGGAACTGCCGGCGGAGGTGACCACGGCTGGCGATCTCGTCGAATGGTTGAAGACCCGCAGCTCCCGCCATGCCGAAGCCCTGGCGAACAGCAAGGTGGTCAAGGTGGCGGTGAACCAGGAGCATGTGCCCTACGACCATCCGATCTCGCCGACCGACGAGGTGGCGCTGTTCCCGCCGGTGACGGGGGGCTGACGGCATGGCGATCCGCGTCCAGGCCGGGGATTTCGATGTCGGCGCCGAATATGCAGCCTTCACCGCCGGCCGCACCAGTGTCGGCGGGGTGGCGATGTTCGTCGGGCTGGTGCGCGACATCGCCGGCGGTGCCGCCGTCAGCGCCATGACGCTGGAGCATTACCCCGGCATGACCGAGAAGCAGCTGGAGGCAATCGAGGAGGAGGCGCGCCGCCGCTGGCCGCTGGACGACGTGCTGGTGATCCACCGCCATGGCCGGCTGGAGCCGGGCGACCGCATCGTGATGGTCGCCACCGCGTCGGCCCACCGGGACGCCGCCTTCGAGTCCTGCCGCTTCCTGATGGATTGGCTGAAGACCAGGGCCCCCTTCTGGAAGCTGGAAGCCACGCCGGAGGGTGAGCGCTGGGTCGAGGCCAAGGAGAGCGACGACGCTGCGGCGGCGCGGTGGGTGGAGTAGAACCAGATCGCCGTCTTGCGCGGGAGGCTGTGGCGTTGCCAGCAACATTTACACGGATGCCACGGATTAAAACACGGATTTCACGGATATCGCTTTGCTCATCATCGCCTCGCCGAAAAGCGGGGGGCGGCCGAAATCAAAAAACAGTGTAATCCGTGTATAAATCCGTGACATCCGTGTCGATCTTGTTCGCCGTATTATGATCGTCTCAAGTATCGACTCCTCATGCGTGCCCGGCTTCACCCGACAGCATGGAGACGCTGACACCCAGCTTGCCGATGGCGCGTTCCCACTTGGCGTCCAGGTCGGTATCGAACAGCAGCTTCTCGTCGCAGGGCACGTTCAGCCAGCCATTGGCCTGGAATTCGGCATCGAGCTGACCCGGACCCCAGCCGGCATAGCCGAGCAGCAGCAGGTTGCGGCGCGGGCCGCGGTCTTCGGAGATGGCGCGCAGGATGTCGATGGTGGCGGTCAGGGCCACATCATCGTTCACCACCAGGGTGCCATCGCGGACATAATCGGTCGAATGCAGGACGAAGCCGCGGCCCGACTCGACGGGGCCGCCATAATGCACCGGCAGGTTGTTGACCGGCTGCGAGATGTCCATGTCGAGCTGTTCCAGCAGATCCTCGAACGTGATCGACCCGAACAGCCGGTTGACCACCAGCCCCATTGCGCCGTCTTCATTGTGGGCGCACACATAGATGACCGTACGCTGGAAACGCGGGTCCTCCATTCCGGGCATGGCGATCAGCAGCTGGCCGGTCAGCGATTCCGTGGTCTTGGAGTCCGGAGACTTGGTCAGGCGCGGCATGGGCGATTATCCTTGTCGTCGGTCCGGTGCGGGAAACCGCGTCCGTCCCTACGTGCGGTTGTGGTTGGCGCTCTGGCGACGCTTTCACCGGAGTGTGACAGCACCGGCCGAGCTTTGTCACCATTATATGGGCTATCATATAGGGCGTCAGGGACGCGGATGCGCCCCTTCCAGGGAAGAGAACAGTGCGCGCGATGAAAAGACATGCCCTCGCCCTCCTGCTGAGTCTCGCCGCGCTGGCCGGTGGCGGCGCCCCCGTTTTTGCGCAGGATGCGGTCGGGGCCTGGACCAAGGCGGGACCGGTGGAGGCGCGGCTGGTGTCGGCGGTGCGCGGCACCGGCGATCTGGCGGCGCTGCCCTTGGGCTTGGAACTGCGGCTGGAGTCGGGGTGGAAAACCTATTGGCGCTCCCCGGGCGATGCCGGATTCGCGCCGCGCCTGGACTGGAGCCGCTCCGCCAACCTGGGGGAGGCGACGCTGTCCTATCCGGCGCCGCATCGCTTCTCGGTTCTGGGGTTCGAAACGGCGGGCTATGACACGGCGGTTCTTTTCCCGATCCAGGGCAAGCCGGCGACACCCGGCAAGCCGGTCGATCTGGCGCTGACCGCTGAACTGCTGGTCTGCTCGGAAATCTGCGTGCCGCAGACGCTGGAACTTGCGCTTGCCCTTCCGGCCGGGCCGGCCGAGCCCAGCGACGCCGCCAACGACGTGGCGCGAGCGCAGGCGCTGGTGCCGAAGGGGCCGAATGGTCTGCTGCGCGTCGACTCCGTGCAGGGCAAGGGATCCGCTCTCGAAGTCGAGGCGACCGCCGCTGATGGCTTCGTTTCCCCCGATCTGTTCGTGGAGACGGACCCGCCGCTGACCTTCTCCGCCCCGAAGACGGTGTTTTCCGACAATGACCGCCATGTCCGCCTGACCCTGACGGTGACCGATCCGCAGCAGGGCCTCGATCTGGCTGGGCGTGCGATGACGCTGACCCTGGTCGATGGCGACAAAGCGGTCGAAGCACCGGCAACCGCGTCGGCCGGCGGCGCCGCGTCGGTGCCCGGCGGTGTCGGGCTGCTGGCGATGTTGGGGGTGGCCCTGCTGGGCGGCCTGATTCTGAACCTGATGCCCTGCGTGCTGCCGGTGCTGTCGCTGAAGCTGATGTCGGTGGTCAAGCATGGCGGGCAGGCGCCTGCCGCGGTGCGCGGCGGCTTCCTGGCGAGTGCCGCCGGTATCCTGACCTCGTTCCTGCTGATGGCCTCGGTGCTGGTCGGCGTCAAGGCAGCGGGCGGGGCGGTCGGCTGGGGCATCCAGTTCCAGCAGCCGTTGTTCCTCGTCTTTATGGTCGTGCTGGTCACGCTGTTCTCGGCCAACCTGTGGGGCCTGTTCGAGGTACCGCTGCCGCGTGCCCTGGCCGACCGGCTGGGCGGCGACGGGCTGGCCGGGCCGTTCGCCACCGGCATGTTCGCGACCCTGCTGGCAACCCCCTGTTCCGCTCCCTTCCTGGGCACGGCAGTGGGATTCGCCCTGTCGAAAGGGCCGGTGGAGATCTACGCGATCTTCGCGACGCTGGGCGTCGGGTTGGCTCTGCCCTATCTGGCGGTCGCGGCATGGCCTCGGGTGGCGGGCTGGCTGCCGCGTCCGGGGCGCTGGATGGCGACTCTGAAGACGGTGCTGGGGTTCGCAATGATGCTGACGGCGCTCTGGCTGCTGTCGGTGCTGACCGCGCAGATCGGCGAGGTGGCCGCGGCCACGGTCGGGCTGATGATGGCGGGGCTGGTGCTGGCGCTGTGGGTCGGGCGGAGCGCGCGGGGTACCGCGCGGACCGCCGGGCCGGCATTGGCGGGCGTGCTGGCACTCGCTGCCTTCGCCATGCCGGCGGCGGTCGGTCCGTCGGCCGGTGCGGCACCGGTGCTTGCCGAATCCAAGGCGCGCTGGGTGCCCTTTGCCGAAGCGACGATCCGCGAGCATGTCGCCGCCGGACGCACGGTGTTCGTCGACGTGACCGCCGACTGGTGCATCACCTGCCAGGCGAACAAGAAGCTGGTGCTGAATCGCGGCGAGGTCGCCCAGCGGATGGACGATCCGACCGTCGTGGCGATGCGCGCCGATTGGACCCGCCCGGACGCGGCAATCGCGAAGTTCCTGTCAGACCATGGCCGCTACGGCATTCCCTTCAACATCGTCTATGGCCCCGGCGCACCGGACGGCCTTGCCTTGCCTGAATTGCTGAGCGAGGGCGCGGTGCTGGAGGCGTTGAGCAAGGCGGCGGGCAAGCCAGCAGGCAAAGGGGTCTGAGCAGGGTCCGGAAAAGGCCTATGGCTGTTGCGGCTATTCTGCGGTAACAGGGCGGCTCCGGGAGAGCCTCCCGCGCCATGAGGACGATGATGGACGATCAGATCAACTGCCCGCAATGCAGCTCCGAAAACGCCTACAATGACGGCAGCCTGTGGAACTGCCCGGACTGCGGGCATGAGTGGAACCCCGACACGGCCGCCGCGGCCGTCGATGCCGAAGCCGGGCAGGGCGTGCGCGATGCCAACGGCAACACGTTGGCAGACGGCGACAGCGTCACCGTCATCAAGGACCTGAAGGTCAAGGGATCGTCGCTTGTGGTCAAGGGCGGGACCAAGGTGAAGAACATCCGTCTGGTCGATGGCGCCGACGGGCACAACATCGCGTGCAAGATCGACGGCATCGGTGCGATGAATCTGAAGTCGGAGTTCGTGAAGAAGGCGTGACCCTGGCTGTCGGTCTTAACTGGATTGGGGAGCCAACCACGCCTTGCGGCCATTCGCCGCGGGGGATAGAAGGGATGCAGGGCCGGGCTCCGCAAACGGGAGTCCGGCCGGACCCGAAAACGGGCCGAACCCAAAATCGGGCCAAGCCGAAAAACCGGAAGGGTTAGAGACGATGAGCATCCAGGTTGGCGATACCATTCCGTCCGTCACGCTGAAGTGGCTGACCGACAACGGCATGCAGGAAGTCACCACGGACGAGCTGTTCAAGGGCAAGAAGGTCGTCCTGTTCTCCGTTCCCGGCGCCTTCACCCCGACCTGCTCCGCCAAGCACCTGCCGGGCTTCGTCCAGCAGGCCGACGCGCTGAAGGCCAAGAGCGTGGACAGCATCATCTGCCTCGCCGTCAACGATCCGTTCGTGATGCGCGCCTGGGGTGACAAGGGCGGCGTCGGCGACAAGGTCAAGATGCTGCCGGACGGCAACGCCACCTTCACCACCGCCCTTGGCCTGACCATGGACGGCTCGGCCCATGGCCTGGGCACCCGCGGCCAGCGCTTCGCCCTGGTGGCGGAGGACGGCAAGGTCACCCATGTCGCCGTCGAGGCCCCCGGCAAGTTCGAAGTGTCGTCGGCCGAAGCGCTGCTGGAAAAAATCTGATCGCTCAGCGCCCTCTCTCCGGGAGTTTCCGGGGAGAGGGCGCTTGGTCAGTTCCGTGCACGCACGTCGGCAACCCCTCGCCGCGCCAGTTCGTCGGCGCGCTCGTTTTCGGGGTGGCCGGCGTGGCCGCGGACCCAGTGGAACTCGATCTCGTGCTGCCGCTTCGCCTCTTCCAGGCGCTGCCACAGATCGACGTTCTTCACCGGTTTCCTGTCGGCGGTCATCCAGCCCTTGGCCTTCCAGCCATGGATCCACTTGGTGATGCCGTTCTTCACATATTCGCTGTCGGTGAAGAGGCGGACGGTCACGGGCTTCTTCAATGCCTCCAGCGCCATGATGGCCGCCATCAGTTCCATGCGGTTGTTGGTGGTCGCCGGCTCGCCGCCGTAAAGCTCCTTCTCCACCTCGCCATAGCGCAGGATGGCGCCCCAGCCGCCGGGGCCGGGATTGCCGCTGCAGGCTCCGTCGGTGAAGATGTCGACGGTCTTGCGGCCGGCGTCAGGCGAGGTGGTGCTGTCCGTCATGCCGTCAGGTCCTGCCCGCGTCCGAGTCGTCGAGGAAATAGTCGCCCAGACCGCGGACCGACTGGTGGAAGCGCAGCTTGCGCAGATATTCCAACGGATCCTTCGGCCGCACGAAGGCGCCCGGCGGGTGGTTCAGCCAGTCATAGAGGCGGGTCAGCAGGAAACGCACGGCACTGCCGCGGCAGAGCCAGGGCAGAGCGTCCAGCTCCTCGCGGGATAGCGGCCGGACCTTGCGGTAGTTGGACAGCAGCAGCCGGGCCTTGGTGGCGTTGAACGAGCCGTCGATCTCGAAGCACCAGGCGTTGATGCAGATCGCCACGTCGTAAACGAGGAAATCGTTGCAGGCGAAATAGAAATCGATCAGGCCGGACAGGCTGTCGCCGCGGAAGAAGACATTGTCCGGGAACAGATCGGCGTGGATGACGCCCGAAGGCAGGCC
This sequence comes from Azospirillum melinis, assembly GCF_013340935.1. Taxonomy (GTDB): domain Bacteria; phylum Pseudomonadota; class Alphaproteobacteria; order Azospirillales; family Azospirillaceae; genus Azospirillum; species Azospirillum melinis. The sequence continues at coordinate 212,160 of NZ_WHOS01000003.1, forward strand.
GACCGGCCAGTTGGCCTCCAATGCCGCCAGTTCCGCTTCCAGGGTCGCGCGCAGGCCGGGAGCCACCTCGTCGGCGCGGGTCGCCGACTTGGCGAACAGATCCTTCCAGCCGGGCAGGGCCAGCGCGTTCGGCCGCTCCATGCGGAAATCGCCGACCGCCAGATGCAGCCGTGCCAGCGCCTCGCCCAGCTGGGCGCAATGCTGCGGCGTGATCCGGCGCGGCCACATTCCGGCCAGGAAGGTGACGATCACCGCCGGGCGGCCGCACAGCTCGCGCAGAGCCACGCCGTCGCGCGCCGCCACCGGCAGCGGGCAGGCGATGCCCTTGTCCGCCAGATGCTCCATCAGGCCGAGGAAGAAGGGCAAATCCTCCTTCCGCGTGCGCTTTTCATAGAGCGTCAGGATGTAGGGTCCGCTCTCGGTCACCAGCAGGAAGTTGGAATTCTCCACCCCCTCCGCGATGCCCTTGCACGACAGCACCGCGCCCAGATCGTACTGGGCGGCGAAGGTGCTGAGATCCTCGTCGGTGACTTCGGTGTATACGGCCATGATGTGCAGCGCCTTACCGGGTTTCCGGCTTGCGGTCAATTTCGGGAGTGATCGGCTCGTAATATTCCGGGCCGAAGCCGGCCAATTGGCGGCTGGCGGTGTTGAAGGGCCGCTTCAGCCCGCCACGGAAATGGCGGCCGACCAGCTCCTGCCACAAGGCGACCGGCTCTGCCACGCGGTCGGCGCAGAGATGGACGAACCATCGGCGGCCCGCAGCGACGTGGCCGATCTCCTCGTCATGGATGGTCTGGAGCAGATCGGCGCTTTCCGTGTCGCCGAAATCGCGCAGGCGGCGCACGGTCTCCGGCGTCACGTCGAGTCCCCGCGCCTCCAGCACCATCGGCACCACCGCCAGTCGGGCGGCGAGGTCGTGGGCGGTCTCGGTCGCCGCCTGCCACAGCCCGTCATGGGCCGGCAGGTCGCCGTAGGAGGACCCCAGGGCGTTCAGCCGGGTTTCCAGCATCTGGAAATGCCGCGCCTCGTCGTCGGCCACCTGGACCCAGTCGTCGGTAAAGCCCTTCGGCAGGCCGAGAGGCGCGAATCGGACGACGATGTCCCAGGCGAGATCGATGGCGTTCAGTTCGATGTGCGCCAGCGCATGCAGCAGAGCGATGCGGTTCTGGGCACTGCCGCCGCGCCCGCGCTTGGGCATGTCGCGAGGCAGCTTCAACTCCGGCCGGTCGGGACGGGCAGGGCGGTCGGGCGGTGGTGCCGGCACGTCGGGCGACAGCAGGTTGTCGCGCCATGCGGCGGCATGAAGGCGGGTCAGGCGGACTTTCTCCAGCGGCGCCGCGGTGGTGAGCACCGCGGTCGCCGCTTCACCCAGGCACGATACGGACACCGTCATTTCCAGCCGTAGGCGACGAAGTTCGGATTCAGGATGTCGTCCTTGCCATAGACCAGCGGCGAGCCATCCGGCTGTTCCACCCGGCCGCCGGCGCCGATCAGCACGGCGTGGCCAGCGGCGGTGTCCCATTCGCTGGTCGGTCCGAAGCGCGGGTAGAGGTCGGCCTTGCCACTCGCCACCGTGCAGAACTTCAGCGAGCTGCCGCAGGACACCCGGTCCTTCACCGCATATTTGCCGAGGAACTCGTCCAGCACCGACCCGCTGCCGTGGGACCGGCTGGCGACGACGGTCAGCCCGTCGGCCGGCGGGTTGCGGACGGAGATCGCGTGGTCGTGGCGGCCTTCCGCGCAATGGACGGCGGTGCCGGGGCCGGCCGCGGCATACAGGTCGCCGGTGGCAGGAGCATAGACGACGCCCAGCACCGGGGCGCCATTCTCGATCAGGGCGATGTTCACGGTGAACTCGCCGTTGCGGGAGATGAACTCCCTGGTGCCGTCGAGCGGATCGACCAGCCAGAACCTGCCGCCGGAAATGTCCGGCTTGTGGCCGGCGGCCATCGCCTCTTCCGCGACAACCGGGACTCCGGGCAGCAGGTGGTGCAGCGCCGGAACGATCACCGCCTCCGCCGCATGGTCGGCCTGCGTGACAGGGCTGCCGTCGACCTTGGTGGCGACGTCGATGCCGTCGTTGTAGAAGCGCAGGATGACCTGACCGGCCTCGTGAGCGATGGTGCGGACCGTCGGCAGCAGGCGCGCCACAGCGGCATCGGGCATGGGGTGAACTCCCTATGGTATGAAGAGTCAGCATACCGTGCCCGATGGCGGGCCGGAAGCTCTTGAACGGGTGTGGAACGGAGAAGGCGGATGACGGCCGCATTGCAGTCTGACGGTGATCGGGGAGAGTGCCGCGGCGCATCGGCCCTATGGCGTGCTATGACCGCGGCCGACCTGGATCGGATTCTCGCCATTGCGGACATCGTGCATCCGGCCTATCCGGAGGAGCGCAGCGTGTTCGAGGAACGGCTGGCGCTCTACCCCGCCGGCTGCCGTGTGGCCGAGCGCGACGGAGAGGCCATCGGCTACGGCGTCATGCATCCCGGCAGGCTCGGTGTGCCACCGCCGCTCGACACGCCGCTCGGCAGCCTGCCGGCGGATGCGGATTGCCTGTACCTTCACGACATCGCGCTGCTGCCGGAGTCGCGCGGCACCGGGCTGGGGTCGGCGGTGCTGAACTATGCCCACGGGCTGGCGAAGCGGGAGGGCTGGCGATGGCTGGCGCTGACCTCCACGCCGGGCGCACGGAGCTATTGGGAGCGGGTCGGCTTCACGCCTTATGCGGAAGGCGGGCCGGCGCTGGAGGTCAAGCTGGCCAGCTATGGCGGGGGGATGAGCTACATGACGGCGCCGGTTCAGGCCCGGGAATGAGGCTCAGGCGGCCAGCATCGCCATTTCCGGATCGGTCACCACGGCCTGGAAGGCCGGCTTGGCGAAAAGGTAGCCCTGCATCAGGGTGACGCCCAGATCGCGCAGGGTCTTGGCCTCATCCGCGGTCTCGATGCCCTCGGCGATGGGCGTGATGGCGAGATCCTCGCACACCGCCAGGATGGCCTTGACGATGCTGCGCCGCGCCCGCTCGCTGTCGATATTGCGGGTCAGTTCCATGTCCAGCTTTATGATGTCGGGCTGGAACTCGGCCAGCAGGTTCAGCCCGGAATAGCCGGAGCCGAAATCGTCGATGGCGGTCAGGAAACCCTGCCGCTTGTATTCGTTGAAGATGCTCTTCAGATGGTCGTGGTCCACCACCCGCTCGTTCTCCGTCACCTCGAAGATGATGCGGTCGGTGGGGAAGCCGGTGCGGCGGGCGGCGGCCAGCGTGGCGCGGATGCAGGCTTCCGCCTTGTAGACGGCGTTCGGCAGGAAATTGATCGACAGGCGCGCTCCGTTCATCGGCAGGCTTGATGCCAGCTCGATGGCCTTGATGCGGCAGGACTGGTCGAAGGCATAGCGGGTGGAATCGGTCACCTGTCCCAGAACCCAGCCCGCACCCTGGCCCTGAAGACCGCGCACCAGCGCCTCATGGGCCCAGACATCTCCGTTGGCGACATCGACAATGGGCTGGAAAGCCATCGTAAAGTCCAGATCGAGACGGTCAGCACATTGACCGCCACACCCACCATCGCCAAACGCCATCGCCTTACCCCTGTCAGTCAATAGATTGCCACCTTTAGGTAAGGAACAATGCCATGGATTTCATCCGACAGAGGTGTGGCAAGTACCGCACCTTCCGACTAGGACTTTCCCTTACCATTCCGGTAAGGCTCGTTAAACAGCCTATTCCGCGGCCATCCGGGTTTCGGCATGACGGATTGCCGCCCACACCGTTTCCGGCGTCGCCGGCATGTCGATGTGGGTGATGCCGAGGTCGGACAGCGCATCCACCACCGCGTTGATGATGGCCGGCGGTGCACCGATGGCCCCGGCCTCGCCGGCGCCCTTCATGCCCAGCATGTTGGTGGTGCTGGGCACGCTGTTGAGCTTCACCTCGATCGGCGGCATGTCGACCGCGCGCGGCATCTGATAGTCCATGAAGGAACCCGACAGCAGCTGGCCGCTGTCGGGATCGAACACCACACGCTCCTGCAACGCCTGACCCAGCCCCTGGGCGACGCCGCCATGGATCTGGCCGATCACCAGCATCGGGTTGATGACCGTGCCGAAATCGTCGACGACGCTGTAGCGCAGAACCTCGATGATGCCAGTGGCGGGATCGATCTCCACCTCGGCAATGTGGCAGCCGTTGGGAAAGGTGCTGGCCGGCGGGGTCCAGCGCGCCATCTCGGAGAAGGCAATGCCGCTAGTGCCGCCGTCCGCCGCCTTCGCGGCCACGTCCTTCAGAGACACCGAGCGGTCGGTGCCGACGATGGTGAAGCGGCCTTCGGCGAACTCCACATCGACCTCCGCGGTTTCCAGCAGGTCGGCGGCGACTGTAGTCGCGGCCTTGACCACCTTGGCTGCCCCCTCCGCCAGCGCCGAGCCGCCGACCGGGACCGAGCGGGAGCCGCCGGTGCCGGATCCCCAGCTGACGCGGTCGGTGTCGCCCTGCACCACCTCCACATCCTCCGGCGGGACGCCGAGCCGGTCGGCGAGGATCTGCTTGTAGGCGGTCTCGTGGCCCTGACCGTTGGTCTGGGTGCCGATCATCAGCACCACCTTGCCGTCGCCGTTGACCTGGACGGTCGCCTGCTCAGGCCCGCCGCCCGAACAGGCCTCGATGTAGGTGGCCAGGCCGGCGCCGCGCAGCTTGCCGCGGGCCTTCGCCTCCGCCTTGCGGGCGGGCAGGCCGGCCATGTCGGCAAGGATCAGCCCGTCCTCCAGATTCTGGATGAACGCGCCGGTGTCGTAGACCTGCCCCATCGGCGTGGCATAGGGCATGGCGCTGGCCGGAATGAAGTTGCGCCGCCGGATCTCCGCCGGACCGAGGCCGGTAACGCGGCCGGCATGGTCGATCAGCCGCTCCAGCAGATAGGCCGCCTCCGGCCGCCCGGCGCCGCGATAGGCGTCCACCGGCTGGGTGTTGGTGAAGACGCCCTTCACCCGGACATAGACGGCAGGCGTCTTGTAGGAGCCGACGAGCATCGCCGAACCGGCATCGGTCGGAATGAAGGGGCCGTAGTTGGACAGGTAGGCGCCGAGGTTGGCGACGGTATCGACCCGCAGGCCGAGGAAATGCCCGTCGGCATCGACCGCGAGGCGCGCCTTGCTGACATGATCGCGGCCATGGTCGTCGCTGATGAAGCCCTCGATCCGGTCGGCCGCCCATTTCACCGCGCGGTTCAAACGGCGGGCGGCGAACAGGCAGGCGACATATTCGGGGTAGTTGAAGAGCTTCATGCCGAACCCGCCGCCGACATCGGTGGTCAGCACGCGGATGCGCTGTTCCGGTTCGTTCAGAATCTTGGCGAACTGCTTCTGCAGGCCATGCACGCCCTGGCTGGTGACGTAGATCAGCAGCCGGCCGGGCGCGCCGTCCGCCCCGGATTCGACGCCGGCGACACAGGCGCGACCCTCCATCGGATTGGCGACGACGCGGTTGTTGACCAGTTCCAGCTCGATCACGCGGTGAGCACCGGCCAGCGCCGCCTCCACTGCCGCCTCGTCGCCGGTGTCCCAGTCGAAGCAGAGGTTGTTCGGCGCCTCGTCCCACACCAGCGGGCGGCCGGGCTCCAGCGCCTCCAGCGTGCCGGTGACGGGCTGACGGTCCTCGTAATCGACGATCACCAGTTCGGCGGCCTCGCGCGCGGCCTCCAGCGTTTCCGCCACCACCATGGCGACCGGATCGCCGACATGACGGGCGAAGCCGCGGGCCAGCGCCGGTCGCGGCGTCTGGACATAATCCGACCCGTCACGCTGCTTCAGCGCCGCCTGGCAGGGGATCATGCCGATCTTCTCGGCGTCCAGATCGGCGACGGTGTAGACCGCCAGCACGCCCGGCTGCGCCAGCGCTTCCGACGCATCGACCGCGCCGATGGCGGCGAAGGCATGGGGCGAGCGGACGAAGGCCGCATAGGCCTGTCCGGGAAGAGACACGTCGTCGGTATAGCGGCCGCCGCCGGTCAGCAGCCGGGCGTCTTCGGTGCGCGGAACCGCCTGTCCGATGCCGAACTTCATGGGTGAACTCCCGCCTTCCGGTTCGATGCGATTGGTGTGCCCCGCGAAGATAGGCCGGCTTGACCGCCAGGGAAACCCCGGCCGCCGGTATGGGTGACGGTTGTCCGCCGCAAGGATTGTCGGTGGAGCGCACCGATGCCAGGGGAATGCGGCTGGCGCACGGGGGCTTCCGGGGCCATATTCCAGGGCATGTGTGGACGAATGCTTCTCACCACCCCGATCAACGAGATCGAGCGTGTGTTCGGCGTGCGGGAGCGGCCGAACCTGATGCCGCGGTGGAATATCGCCCCGACCCAGGACATTCCCGTCATTCGGCGGGAGGAGGACGGCCGCCATCTGGCGATGGTCCGCTGGGGGCTGGTGCCGCCCTGGGCCGACGATGCCGCCATCGGCGGCCGCATGATCAATGCGCGCGGCGAATCGGTGGCCGACAAGCCGGCCTTCCGCGATGCCTTCCGCAAGCGTCGTTGCCTGGTCCCACTGGACGGATTTTATGAATGGACCAGCGTGGGGGAGGGGGCGAAGCCGCGCAAGCAGGGCCACGTCATCCGCCGCCGCGACCGTGGCCTGTTCGCACTCGCCGGCCTGTGGGAGTGTTGGCGCGGACCGAAGGGCGCCGCTCCGCTCGATCCGCCGCTGGAGACCGCGACGGTGGTGACGACGGCCACCAATGCCACGCTGTCCTTCCTGCATGACCGCATGCCGGTGGTGCTCGACCCCGCCGATTGGGATGCTTGGCTGGACCCGGCCACCCCGCTGCCGGTTCTGGAGGGGCTGATCCGCTCCGCACCGGAGGAGTGGCTGGACGTCGTGCCGGTGGGGCCGAAGGTCAACAGCGTCCGCAACGACGATTGCTCCTGCCTCGACCCGCCGCAGGAGACCGTGCCGGCGAAAGCGAAGGACAAGCGGGGCGATGATCAGCCGAGCCTGTTCTGAGGCGATGCTTAGGGCGGCGGCGATGAGGGTTGCAGCGGTCGTTGCGATGCTTTCACTGGCCAGCTCCGCAGCGGCGCAGACCAACCAGTCGGCCAAGAGCCGCGGCCCCGTCGCCAACACGCCTGACCAGACGATCAAGGGCTCCGCCATGGCGGTGGAGGGCGATCTGCTGACCGTCAACGGGACGGCGGTGCGGCTGATGGGCATCGATGCGCCCGATCCGGGGCAGAAGTGCAAGAACCGCCACGGCCACGAGCTGGACTGCTTCAAGGTCGCCACCGCGGTGCTCGCCAACATGGTGAAGGGCGAGGAGGTGACCTGCACCGTTACCGAACAGGACCGCACCGGCGAGAAGAAGGGCGAATGCCGCGTGCGCGGCGTCGATCTGGGGGCTGCGATGGTGGCGCGCGGCTGGGCCTTTCAATATGCCAGCCTGTCGCCCGCTTATCAGAAGGGCGAAGCCTATGCCCAGAGCAAGCGGCTGGGGCTGTGGGCCGGGCAGGTGGAAAAGCCGTGGCAGTGGCGCAGCAGGCAGATTCGCCAGAATGCCAAGTGATCCGTGCGCCAAGTGACCTGTGCGCCAAGTGACCGGAAGCCAAGCGACCGATCGGCCTGACCTTGATCGTAAGTTGCTGACCGGGCGATGACCGCCCACACCCCCATTTCCCATTCGACCCCTCCGCCGGTCGTGGTAGGATCCGGGAAAGACGACGGACGATCATCAAGCAGGTTCTGTGGCCCGATTGGACAGGGCCGGCGCGATTCCAGAGCGGCAACTCCCACCGGGGAGCGGAGTCACGGGTATGCTCGTTTACGAATGCGAACTGTTCGAAGTGGTTCCGGTGCTGCGCCGCTATGCGCGTGCATTGACCGGTGCCACCGATCGTGGCGACGCCCTGGTGACACGCTGTGTCGAGGCTGCGGTGATGGCGCCCACCCGTTTCGGGCTGGACCGCGGCGGCGATGGCGCCCGCCTGTCGATGTACGCCCTGCTGAACCTGTTGTTCGACCGCTCTCCGGAGGAATTCGGGCCGCCCGGCCGCCCGTTGCCCTCTCCCCATCCCATCGAACGCGCCCTGGCCGAACTGCCGGAGGCCGACCGTCGCCTGTATCTGCTGACCGCTCTGGAGGGGCTGTCCCTGCCGCAGGCGGCGAAGGTCCTGCAATTGAGGACGGGGGAGGCGATCCTGCGGCTCAAGTCCGCGCGCGCGCGGGTCCGCAGCACCATGGTGCAGCGGGTCATGGTGGTCGAGGACAACGCCCTGCTGGCGATGGAATTGGGAGCGCTGGTCGCGGAAATGGGCCATGTCGTCTGTGGCACCGCCGGCAACGAGCCGGAGGCGCTGGCCCTGTTGGATGCCGAAAAGCCGACATTGGCCCTGCTGGACGTCCGGCTGGCCGATGGCGGCAGCGGGATCGAGATTGCCCGGCGGCTGAAACGCGTGCGCGACCTGCGCACCATCTTCGTCACCGCGTTCGACGACGACATTCTGGCCCGCGACGCCCGCCATCTGGGGCAGATCGTCCGCAAGCCCTTCACCAACGCCGGCATCCAGGCCGCCATCTCCCGTGCCATCTTCATGCCGCAGCCGGTGGCGCTGGCCTGATGCCCTCCACGCGATGAAAAAGGGACCGCCGGTCGTCCGGCGGTCCCTTTTTCATGTCCGGCCTACGGGCAGGCCGACGCTTCTCTGAACCGTCCTTACACCGTCGTGCGGCGGCCGGCGATCATGCGGTAGATGGCCAGGATGATGATCGCGCCGACGATGGCGCCAATGAAGCCCGCGCCTTCACCCGGCCGGTACCAACCGACGGCAGCACCCAGATAGGTGGCGACGAAGGCGCCGGCGATGCCCAGCAGGGTGGTGATGATGAAGCCGCCCGGATCGCGACCCGGCATCAGGAACTTGGCGACGATGCCGGCGAGAAAGCCGATGATGATCGTCCAGAGAATGCCCATGGTGATTTCCCTTCCGTTGCGGGACCGTCTTCCCATGCCCAATAACGGGCAAAGAGGGATTTGGTTCTCAGCGCCGGAGGATCTTTTGGACTGGTACTCTTTCGGTGGGGTGGAGCCTCCCGGCCATACGCCGTATCCTCCCTGCCGTCTCCCTGAACGAAAGCGGCCCCGCAGCGCTCCTCAATCGGGGGCGCTGCGGGGCTGCATTCCTTCGGGCCCGGTCAGCGCAGCGCGCTGATGTTGGCGGCGTACTGCTCCGGTCCGCCGGTGAAGGTGGCGGTGCCGGCGACCAGCACGTCGGCGCCGGCCTCGATGGCCAGACGCGCGGTTTCCGGGTTGATGCCGCCGTCCACCTCCAGGTCGATCTGCTTGCCGAGCGCGTCGATGCGGGCGCGCAGGTCGCGAATCTTCGGAAGCTGGCTCTTGATGAAGCTCTGGCCGCCGAAGCCGGGATTCACCGTCATCACCAGCACGAGGTCGATGTCCTCCAGCACATGCTGGATGGCGTCCACCGGCGTGGCCGGGTTCAGCGACACGCCGGCCTTCTTGCCCAGCGACTTGATCAGCTGGATGGTGCGGTGCAGGTGCGGACCGGCCTCCGGATGGACGGTGATGATGTCGGCGCCGGCCTTACCGAATTCCGGAACGAAGAGGTCGACCGGCGAGATCATCAGGTGGACGTCGAAGACCTTGGCGGTATGGGGGCGCAGCGCCTTCACCACGCCCGGCCCGATGGTCAGGTTCGGCACGAAATGGCCGTCCATCACGTCGATGTGGATGTAGTCGGCGCCGGCGGCATCGACCGCGCGGACCTCCTCGCCCAGCCGGGCGAAATCGGCGGAGAGAATCGAGGGGGAAATCTTGACGGCGCGCATGGGGCTTTCCTGGTGCGGGAGGTGGCTTGGACCGGGTCCGATCAGCCGAACTTCCTATCACGGCATAGCAAGGCAAGTCATGACATGATGTGAACGCCCGATATGCGCATCCAGGTTCGGCAGCTGAGAGTCGGAACCAGCGTCAGCCGGGCCGTTTGGGCTTTACCGCAATTGCGAAGCGTTGTATCCGTTTGAATATAGATGAAATGTCAAATCCGGCAGGAGGTGGCGATGGTTGGGTTGCATAGGTCTCTGGGGCGCGGCCGGTTCAGGTCGGCAATGTCGGCGGTCATTCTCGGTGTCGGGCTGACGCTCGCGGCACCGGCGGCGATGGCGCAGGATGTGCTGGTGCTGGCGGCGGCCTCCACCAAGAATGCGGTGGAAAAGCTGGCCTCGCAGTTCAAGGCGAAGACCGGGGCCACCGTGACCTCCTCCTTCGCCGCTTCGTCGGCCCTGGCCAAGCAGATCGAGAATGGCGCTCCGGCCGACATCTTCATCTCGGCCGATCTCGACTGGATGGACTATCTCCAGCAACGCAGCCTGATCAAGACCGACAGCCGGGTGAACCTGCTCGGCAACGAGCTGGTGATTGTGGTGCCGAAGGGATCGACGCTGAAGCCCGACCTGTCCAAGGGCGGCAAGCTGGCGGAGCAGCTGGGCGACGGGCGGCTCGCCACCGGCGACCCATCGAACGTTCCGGTCGGGAAGTACGCCAAGGCCGCGCTGGAGAAGCTGGACCAGTGGGCGGCGGTCGAACCGAAGCTGGCGCGGGCCGACAGTGTGCGCGCGGCCCTGGTTCTGGTCAGCCGCGGCGAGGTGCCGGTCGGCATTGTCTATCGCACCGATGCGGCCGTCGATCCGGGTGTGGAGGTCGCCGCGGCCTTCCCGCCCGACAGCTATCCGCCGATCACCTATCCGGCGGCGCTGGTTGCGTCCTCGAAGAATGCGGCTGCCGCGTCGTTCCTCGACTACATGAAGTCGCCGGACGGCATGGCGGTCTGGAAGGAATTCGGCTTCGTCCCGGCGCCCAAAGCACCGTAAGCTCAGCGGCATGGAAATCCTGACGCCGATGGAGACCACCGCGTTGCTGCTGAGCCTGCGTGTCGCGGGCGTCGCCATCGCGTTGGGATTGCCGCTCGCCGTGCTCGCCGCCTGGGTGCTCGGCCGCTATTCCTTTCCGGGCAAGACGCTGTTCGACGGGCTGGTCCATCTGCCGCTGGTCCTGCCGCCGGTGGTCACCGGCTATATCCTGCTGGTGACCATGGGGACAAAGGGGGGGGTCGGCGGCTGGCTGTACCAGACCTTCGGGATCAAGCTGATCTTCACCGCCGAAGGCGCCTCGCTGGCGGTGGCGGTGACCTCCTTCCCATTGATGGTGCGGGCGATACGCCTGTCGGTGGAGGCCATCGACGGCGGGCTGGAGGCGGCGGCGCGCACGCTGGGTGCCGGGCCGGTCGACCGATTCTTCACCATCCTGCTGCCGCTGATGGCGCCCGGACTGCTGTCCGGCGCCATTGTGGCCTTCGCAGCGGCGATGGGCGAGTTCGGAGCGGTGATCACCTTCGTGTCCAACATCCCCGGGAAGACGCAGACCCTGCCGCTGGCGATCTATGCCGCGACGCAGGAACCCGGCGGCGATGCGGTGGCGGCAAGGCTGGCGGCAATTTCCTTCACCGTGGCATTGCTGGCGCTGATGCTGTCTGAATTCCTGGCGAACCGGGTTCGCCGCCTGATCGGGCAGGTCTGATCATGCTGGACCTGCAAATCCGCCAGAGGCTGGGCGCCTTCACGCTCGACATCGCCTTCACCGCCGAGGAACGCGGCGTGACGGCGCTGTTCGGCCGTTCCGGGTCCGGCAAGACCTCCGTCATCAATGCGATTGCCGGGCTGACCCGGCCGGACGACGGGCATATCCGCGTCGGCGACACAATGTTCTTCGACAGCGCCCGGCGCATCGACGTGCCGGTGGAGAAGCGACGCATCGGCTATGTCTTCCAGGATTCGCGGCTGTTTCCGCACATGACCGTCCGCAGCAACCTTGAATACGGCCTGCGCCGCGTGCCGGCCGCGGAGCGGCGCATCGCCTTCGGCCCGGTGGTGGATTTGCTGGGGCTCGGCCATCTGCTGGACCGCCGGCCGCGCGGCCTGTCCGGCGGCGAGAGGCAGCGTGTCGCCTTCGGCCGCGCCCTGCTGGCTCAGCCACGCCTTCTGCTGATGGACGAGCCGATGGCCTCGCTCGACGCCGCCCGCAAGGCGGAGATCATGCCCTACATCGAGCGGCTGCGTGACGAGATGAACATCCCCATCGTCATGGTCAGCCACGCGCTGGACGAGGTGGTGCGGCTTGCCACCACCATGGTGCTGATCGGGGAGGGCAGGGTGCGTGCGTCCGGACCGGTCGGAACGGTGATGGGCAGGCTGGACCTGTCGGCGGTGACCGGCGCGCAGGATGCCGGCGCCGTGCTGGACCTGACGGTCGAGACCCATATTCCGGAAGACGGTCTGTCGGTGCTGGCCTTCGACGGCGGACGGCTGACCGTGCCGCAGATCGACCGCCCACCCGGCTCCGCCGTCCGGCTGCACATCCATGCCCGCGACGTGATCGTCGCGCTGAAGCCGCTGGCCGGGGTCAGCCTGCGCAACGCACTGGCCGCGACAGTGATCGAGCTGGCGGAGGCAGGCCCATCCTCCGCTGACGTGCGGCTGGCGCTGGGCGGTTCATTCCTGATCGCGCGCATCACCCGTGCGGCGGTGCGCGAGTTGGGGCTGGTGCCCGGCCGCGAGGTGGTGGCGCTGGTCAAGGGCGTCGCCTTCGAACCGGACAGCGGCGCCGCCGTATCCGAGCGGCACGGGCGGGTGGTGGACGTATAGGCGGACGGCCCCTCATCCGCGAAAGGAGAGGGGCCGCAAATCCGCTGTTTTTAAATCCGCTGTTTTACTGGCCGCCCGAGGGGGTGGCGGATCCGCCGGTGCTGGCACCGCCGCCGGCCGACCCTCCGGCGGTCGATCCGCCCGGTACGGTTTGGGTGGCACCTGTGGTCTCGTTCATCGAGTTGCCGGAAGTGCCGCCCTGCACGGGCACGCCGGTCGAAGGCGGCGGGACAGTGGTGGACCCGCTGCTCGACCCGCTGCTGGTCGTCGGGCTGGTCTGGTTGGACGCGTTGGAATTCTGTGCGTTATGGTCATCGCAGGCGGCCAGACCCAGAAGCAGGGCGGGCAGGGCCACGATCAGAAACTTGCTGCGCATGAGTGTTGCTCCTCAGCCAGTGGGCGGCGCCATCGACGGGACCTGCTGTGCGAGTACGAAGCGGACTCGGTACGGCTCCGGTGGCACCGTATGCCTCCAAACACGCCACCGCCGGTTTCATTCCATCCACCTTGGTGCTATGCCGGGTGGGTGCCTGTTCCGATGAACAGGTTTCCAGACGCTGGATCCTTGCGGCGGCTGACGAGAACTTTACAAGAACATCAACGCGACTTGTGGCCTGGACGTGACGGATACCCATTACTGGGTTGCGCAAAGAACACGAACCTTTTGCGACTTGGCTTTTCCATCTTTTTCGTTTGACCGGCGGAAAGTCGCTGTGATTCCATCATGCCACCATGACGATGATCGCCGACCTCACCGACACGCTCGCCCGCGCCGCCAAAAGCGCGATCCGCCAAGCAATCATGCCGGCGCTGTGCGCCTGCGTGGTCGCCTACTTCGCCTACTACGCGGTCCATGGCGACCGCGGACTGGTGGCGATGAAGCAGATCCAGGGGGAGATCGCCCAGGCCGAAGGGGTCCTCAACCAGCTCCGCACCGAGCGGGAGGATATGGAACGCCGTGCGCAGCTGCTGCGCGGCGACGGCCTCGACCGCGACATGCTGGAGGAGCGGGCACGTCTGATGCTGAACTTCGCGAGCCCGCGCGACGTGGTCGTCAAGCTGCCGAAACTGGCCGAGCAGGAAGGGGCCGGCCAGCAGAAGTAAGGGGAAATCAGCCGATTAACCGTTTCGCGGTTAATCTGAAATAGCGCTGCAAAAACAGACATTTGCGCGCCTCCAGAAGCTCGTGTAGTGTGCGCGCCATATTCGCTTCCGGTGCGGGCTCCCGTATGCCCGCAACGCGCGGCGGCAAGAGGTGTCAAAGACCTTTGCCGCTTGAACCCTGGGGAGGAATCATGGCCGCGTCCCGACGCCGTTCCACCAAGGCGCTGACCGACACCGCGCCCGCTCAAGCCGTCTCTTCCGAAGAGCTTCTTCATTATTATCGCGAGATGCTGCTGATCCGCCGCTTCGAAGAGAAGGCGGGCCAGCTGTACGGCATGGGTCTGATCGGCGGCTTCTGCCACCTCTACATCGGCCAGGAAGCCGTTGTGGTCGGCGTGCAGGCCGCCCTGAAGGATGGCGACAGCGTCATCACCAGCTACCGCGACCACGGCCACATGCTGGCCTGCGGCATGGACGCCAAGGGCGTGATGGCCGAGCTGACCGGCCGCATTGGAGGCTACTCCAAGGGCAAGGGCGGCTCGATGCACATGTTCAGCCAGGAGAAGAACTTCTTCGGCGGCCATGGCATCGTCGGCGGGCAGGTCCCGCTCGGCACGGGTCTGGCCTTCGCGCACAAGTACAGCAACGACGGCGGCGTGGCTGCCGTGTATTGCGGCGACGGCGCGATCAACCAGGGCCAGGTCTACGAGAGCTTCAACATGGCGGCGCTGTGGAAGCTGCCTGTGCTCTTCATCATCGAGAACAACAAATACGCCATGGGCACCTCGCAGGAGCGCGCCTCTGCAGGCGAACTGCACCAGCGCGGTGCGGCCTACGGCATCCCCGGCTATCAGGTCAACGGCATGGACGTGCTGGAGGTCAAGGCCGCGGCGGACCAGTGGGTGCCCCACATCCGCGGGGGCAACGGCCCCGTCATCCTCGAGATGAAGACCTACCGCTACCGCGGCCACTCGATGTCCGACCCGGCCAAGTACCGGACGAAGGAAGAGGTCGAGAAGATGCGGTCGGAATCCGATCCCATCGATCAGCTGAAGGCGAAGATCCTGTCCGGCAACCACGCCGACGAGGACAAGCTGAAGGAGATCGACCGCGAGGTGAAGGCGATCGTTACCGAATCGGCCGAATTCGCCCAGCAGAGCCCGGAGCCCGATCCGTCGGAGCTGTGGACCGACATTCTCGTCTGATCCTGACGTCAACGATAAGCGGGAGCGGCGCCTTGTGGGACGGGAAACCGGACTCCCCGCGCCGCCGGAGGTTGAGGAATGCCGATCGAAGTGCTGATGCCGGCCCTGTCGCCCACGATGACCGAGGGCAAACTGGCCAAATGGCTGAAGAAGGAAGGTGACTCGGTGAAGTCCGGCGACGTCCTCGCCGAGATCGAAACCGACAAGGCGACCATGGAGGTCGAGGCGGTCGATGAAGGCCGCGTCGGCAAGATCCTGATCGCCGAGGGCACCGACAACGTCGCCGTGAACACCCCCATCGCCGTCCTGCTGGAAGAAGGCGAGGACGAGAGCGCGCTGAGCAAGGGCGGCAACGCCCCAACCGCCGCAGCTCCGGCCGCCCCCGCTCCCGCCCCGGTGGCGGAAGCTGCTCCGGCCCCGGCGCCCACGGTGCCGGCGGCTCCGGTCGCGGCGCCCGCGTCGGACGAGGACAGGTTCATGGCCAAGACCGTCAAGAAGACGGTCCGCGAAGCGCTGCGCGACGCGATGGCCGAGGAAATGCGCCGTGACGACAAGGTCTTCGTCATGGGTGAGGAGGTCGCCCAGTACCAGGGCGCCTACAAGGTGACCCAGGGCCTGCTGCAGGAGTTCGGCGAGCGTCGCGTCATCGACACGCCGATCACCGAGATCGGTTTCGCCGGCCTTGGCGTCGGCGCCGCCTTCAAGGGATTGAAGCCGGTCGTCGAGTTCATGACCTTCAACTTCGCCATGCAGGCGATCGACCACATCATCAACTCGGCTGCCAAGACGCTGTACATGTCGGGCGGTCAGATGAGCAACTCGATCGTGTTCCGCGGCCCCAACGGCGCCGCTGCCCGCGTCGGCGCCCAGCACTCGCAGTGCTACGCCTCGTGGTACGCCCATTGCCCGGGCCTGAAGGTCGTGTCGCCCTGGTCGGCGGCCGACGCAAAGGGCCTGCTGAAGGCAGCGATCCGCGATCCGAACCCGATCGTCTTCCTCGAGAACGAGATCCTCTACGGCCAGAGCTTCGAGGTTCCGGAGGACGAGGAATTCGTCCTGCCGATCGGCAAGGCCAAGATCGAGCGCGCCGGCAAGGACGTGACGATCACCGCCTTCTCGATCATGGTCGGCCATGCCCTGGCCGCCGCCGAGATCCTGGCCAAGGAAGGCATCGACGCGGAGGTCATCAACCTGCGCACGATCCGTCCGCTGGACACCGAGACCATCGTCAACAGCGTCAAGAAGACCAACCGCCTCGTCTCCGTCGAGGAGGGCTGGCCCTTCGCCGGCATCGGTTCGGAAATGTGCGCGCTGATGATGGAGCAGGCGTTCGACTATCTCGACGCGCCGGTGGCCCGCGTGGCCGGCCTGGACGTGCCGATGCCCTACGCCGCCAACCTGGAAAAGCTGGCGCTGCCGCAGGTCGATCACATCGTCAAGGCCGCAAAGCAAGCCTGCTATCGCTGAGAGGAGGGCTGATAGGATGACCGTTCAGATTCTGATGCCCGCCCTCTCGCCCACGATGACCGAGGGCAACCTCGCCAAGTGGCTGAAGAAGGAAGGCGACACGGTGAAGTCCGGCGACGTGCTCGCCGAGATCGAAACTGACAAGGCCACCATGGAAGTCGAAGCGGTCGATGAAGGCCGCATCGGCAAGATCCTGATCCCGGCCGGCAGCCAGGGCGTGGCGGTGAATACCCCCATCGCCATCCTGCTGGAAGAGGGCGAGGACGAGAGCGCGCTGGCGTCGGCCGGTTCCGCTCCGGCCCCGGCAGCCGCTGCTCCGGCAGCTGCCCCGGCGCCCACGGCAGCCCCGGCTGCCGCCGCTGCTCCGGCTCCGGCTCCGGCCGCTGCCGCTCCTGCGGCGGCTGGCGAGCGCGTGTTCGCCAGCCCGCTGGCCCGCCGCATCGCCGAACAGGCCGGCGTCGACCTGAAGACCGTCAAGGGCACCGGCCCGCACGGCCGCATCGTCAAGGCCGACGTCGAGGCCGCCAAGGCCGCCGGCCCGGCCAAGGCCGCTGCCGCTCCGGCTGCTGCCCCGGCTCCGGCCGCCGCTCCGGCTCCCGCCGCTGCACCGGCCCCGGCTCCCAAGGCCGAGGGCGTGGACGCCAAGGCGCTCGCCGACAAGCTGGGCATGGCCTATACCGCCGTGCCGAACAGCGGCATGCGCAAGACCATCGCCAAGCGTCTGGGCGAGGTGAAGCGCACGGTTCCCGACTACTTCCTGACGGTGGATGTCGAGATCGACGCGCTGATGAAGGTCCGTGCCGAGTTGAATGGCCGGTCCGACGCCTACAAGCTGTCGGTGAACGACTTCATCATCCGCGCCGTGGCGCTGGCGCTGAAGAAGGTCCCGGCGCTGAATGCCGCCTGGACCGACGAGGCGATGCTGCAGTACAGCCACGCCGACATCTCGGTCGCCGTCGCCACGCCGACCGGGCTGATCACGCCGATCGTCAAGAAGGCGGAGACCAAGGGTCTGGCCGACATCTCCAACGAGATGAAGGTGCTGGCCAAGAAGGCGCGCGACAACGCGCTGAAGCCGGAAGAGTATCAGGGCGGCACCATCTCCATCTCCAATCTGGGCATGATGGGGATCAAGCAGTTCCAGGCGATCATCAACCCGCCGCAGGCCTGCATCCTGGCCGTCGGCGCCAGCGAGCAGCGCCCGGTCGTGAAGGACGGCGCTCTGGCCATCGCCACGGTGATGAGCCTGACCGGCACCTTCGATCACCGCGTGGCCGATGGCGCCGTCGGTGCGGAATTCCTTGGAGCGGTGAAGAAGCTGCTCGAGGATCCGCTCTCGATGCTGCTCTGACGGTTAGAGGACCGGTTCCATGTCGAAAAGCCTTGCCCCGCTCCGCGCCGAAATCGACGCCATCGACGACGAGATCGTCGCATTGCTGGGCAAGCGCCTGTCCGTCGTCCACCGCGTAGCATCGGTGAAGATGGCGGAGAAACTGCCGGCCGTCCTGCCCGACCGCGTCGAAGCGGTCAAACGGCGGGCGGCCGAGGCAGGCAAGGCCTACGGCCTGGATCCGGACTTCATGGCCACCCTGTACCAGACGATCATCGACGAGGCGTGCCGGGTCGAGGAAGGCATCTTTGCCGCCGGCCGCGAGGATGCGCCTCGCTCCTGAATGGGGAGAACACCCTTGGCCGACATCAATTACGACGTCATCGTCATCGGCGGCGGACCGGGCGGTTACGTGGCGGCGATCCGCGCCGCGCAGCTGGGCCTGCACACCGCGGTCATCGAGCGGGAACTCCTGGGCGGCATCTGCCTGAACTGGGGCTGCATCCCGACCAAGGCGCTGCTGCGCTCGGCCGAGGTGCTGCATCTCGCCAAGCACGCGTCCGACTATGGTCTGGTCATCCAGAACCCGTCCTTCGACCTCGACAAGGTCGTCGCCCGTTCGCGCAAGGTCGCCGGGCAGCTGAACGGCGGCGTCAAGCACCTGCTGAAGAAGAACAAGGTCGCGGTGATCGAAGGCTCCGCCAAGCTGCTCGGCAAGGGGCAGGTGGCGGTTTCGAAGGGCGAAGCCCCGGTCGGCACCTTCGGCGCCAAGCACATCATCATCGCCACTGGTGCGCGTGCCCGCACGCTGCCGGGTCTGGAGGATGACGGCAAGCTGGTCTGGACCTACCGCAAGGCGATGACTCCGGATGCCATGCCGAAGTCGCTGCTGGTCATCGGCTCCGGCGCCATCGGCATCGAGTTCGCCAGCTTCTACAATGCGCTCGGCGCCAAGGTCACCGTGGTCGAGGTGATGGACCGCATCCTTCCGGTGGAGGATGAGGAAATCTCCGCGATGGCCCGGAAAGCCTTCGAGAAGCAGGGCATGCGCATCATCACCGGCGGCAAGGCCGGCAACCTGCGCAAGGCCGCCGACAGCGTGACCGTGGCCGTCGAGGCCGGCGGCAAGACCGAGGACATCACGGTCGATCGCGTCATCGTCGCCGTCGGCATCAGCCCGAACACCGAGAACCTCGGCCTGGAGAACACCAAGGTCAAGACCGACCGCGGTCATATCCAGACCAACGGCATGTGCGAGACCGACGAGCCGGGCGTGTACGCCATCGGCGACGTGACCGGCGCCCCCTGGCTCGCCCACAAGGCCAGCCACGAGGGTGTGATCGTGGCCGAGCACATCGCCGGCAAGCATCCGCATGCGCTGAACGTCCGCAACATCCCGGGCTGCACCTATTCGCACCCGCAGATCGCGTCGGTCGGTCTGACGGAGAAGAAGGCAAAGGAAGCCGGCTACGAGATCAAGGTCGGCCGCTTCCCGTTCGTCGGCAACGGCAAGGCCATCGCGCTCGGCGAACCGGAAGGCCTGATCAAGACCATCTTCGACGCCAAGACTGGCGAGATGCTGGGCGCCCACATGATCGGCGCGGAAGTGACCGAGCTGATCCAGGGCTACGGCATCGCCAAGTCGTCGGAACTGACCGAGGCCGAGCTGATGCACACGGTGTTCCCGCACCCGACCCTGTCGGAAATGATGCATGAGTCGGTCCTTGATGCCTATGGCCGGGCGATCCACTTTTAACTAGGATCTTCCGAGGTGACGTTTTTCCAAACCGGACGGAGCGATGGACCGCAGCAACGCCGCTTATGACGAGGATTTTTACGCCTGGACCCAAGCCCAGGCGCAGGAGCTTCGCCGTGCCGGCGCCGAGCGGAACAATGCCCCGGTCGACTGGGAGAACGTCGCCGAGGAGATCGAGAGCATGGGCCGCAGCCAGAAGTCCGAGATCGACCATCGCCTTGGCGTTCTGTTGGTCCATTTGCTGAAGTGGATGTTCTGCCCGGATCTTCGGGAACGCTGCGAGCGTGGCTGGCGCCTGACAGTACGGGAGCAGCGCAAGAAGCTGATCCGCGAGATCAAGGACAGCCCAAGCCTTCGGCCATACATCGTCAACGTTTTCGCCGAGGTTTACTCGGATGCCCGCCTGCGGGCTGCCGTCGAGGCGGATACCCCTGACGGCCATTTCCCGGTCGAGCTGCCTTTCACGCTTGACCAGGCGCTCGATCCGGCCTATCCGGCCGAACTGTTTCCGCCGGAATGGCGGGTTTGACATCCTCATCGCACCTAATTGTCGGGGCCGGGCCATCGCGTCGGCCATCGGGAGCTTTAGACCATGACCCTCGTCGACCAGACCGAGAAGCTGCGCCACCCCGAAAAGGCCCATAAGCCCGACAACCCCATCCAGCGCAAACCGGCCTGGATCCGGGTCAAGGCGCCAATGAGCCAGGAATACAACGAGACCCGCCAGCTGATGCGTGGGCTGAAGCTGAACACCGTGTGCGAAGAGGCAGCCTGCCCGAACATCGGGGAGTGCTGGAAGCAGAAGCACGCCACCTTCATGATCCTGGGCTCCATCTGCACGCGCGGCTGCGCCTTCTGCAACGTGGAGACCGGACGCCCGGACCTGCTCGACCCGCATGAGCCGGAGAAAGTCGCGGAGGCCGTCGGTCAACTGAAGCTTTCCCACGTGGTCATCACCTCAGTCGACCGCGACGATCTGGCCGACGGCGGTGCGGAGCATTTCGCCCGCACCATCCGCGCCATCCGTGTCGCGTCGCCGGAGACGACCATCGAGATCCTCACCCCCGACTTCCAGAAGAAGAAGGGTGCGGTCGAGGTGGTGGTGGAGGCCAAGCCCGACGTCTTCAACCACAATCTGGAAACCGCGCCGCGCCTCTACCCGACGATCCGTCCCGGCGCGCGCTACTTTGCCTCGCTGCAGCTGCTGGCGCGGGTGAAGGAACTCGATCCGACGATCTTCACCAAGTCCGGCCTGATGGTCGGTCTGGGCGAGACGAAGGAGGAGATCGGGCAGGTGATGGACGATCTTCGCTCCGCCGATGTGGACTTTCTGACGATTGGGCAGTATCTCCAGCCCACGCCCAAGCATGCGGCGGTGGATCGCTTCGTGACTCCCGAGGAGTTCGACGGTTATTCCACTGTTGGCCGCGGCAAGGGCTTCCTGCTGGTGGCCTCATCGCCGCTGACGCGCTCGTCCTACCATGCGGGTGCGGATTTCGAGAAGCTGCGTGAAGCCCGGCTGCGCAGGCTGGGGGTCGCGGCCGCCTGATCCAGGCGGTTCAATAAGAAAGGACACGGTACGGGCATGCCCACGCACGCGGAGAAGAAGGTTCTTCCCTACACGCCCCAGCAGATGTACGACCTGGTCGCGGACGTGGAGAAGTATCCGGAGTTTCTGCCCTGGTGCCTGGCGGCCCGCATCCGGAAGCGCGAAGACAACGTGATGTTCGCGGACCTGATCATCGGTTTCAAGATGGTCCGCGAACGCTTCACCTCGCGAGTGGAATTGCACGAGCCCGACTGCCGGATCAACGTGCAGTACACCGACGGGCCGTTCCAGTATCTGAACAATCACTGGATCTTCAACGAGCATCCCGGCGGTTGCTGCGTCGATTTCTTCGTCGATTTCGAGTTCCGTTCGAAGATGCTGCAGAAGATCATGGGCCTGCTGTTCAACGAGGCTGTCCGGCGCATGGTGCAGGCCTTCGAAACGCGTGCGGCCCAGCTTTACGGGCCGGGCCGCGCGACGCAGCCGGCCTGACGCCGGCCGCGGCCGATTGGGTCGGGTGGTCGGTCAGCTCTTGTCCGACCACAGCTCCCCGCCGCTCGCCCAATCGCTCTTCTTCACGTCCTGAAAGATGATGTCCACCGCGGACGGCGAGCAGCCGAGGACCTTCACGGTCGCCTCGGTCAACGCCTTGGCGTATTCGCGCTTCTGTTCGACGGTGCGTCCTTCGAACAGCTGGATGTTGATGGTCGGCATTAGATCATTTTCCTTCGTTGTGAAGAGCTTGCCGGCGTTTCTTCAGCGCAGGCTTCCAGTGGGCCGGGCGAGCCGCAGCCTCTCCAGCGCCGCCTGGACCGTCGCCATCCGCACGGCGTCGCGGTCGCCGGGGAAGGTGTATTCCTTGGCCTTGGCAGCTCCGCCGCGCACGGCGGTCGCGACATAGACCCGGCCCACCGGCTTGGTTTCCGTGGCTCCGCCGGGGCCGGCGATTCCCGTCACCGCCACTGTCACGTCGGCCCGCGATTTCGCCAGCGCGCCGACCGCCATGGCGACCGCCACCTCCGGGCTGACGGCACCATGGGCATGAAGCAGGCTGGCGGGAACGGCCAGCATTTCGGTTTTGGCGATGTTGGTGTAGGTGACGAAGCCGCGGTCGACCACCTTGGACGAGCCGGCGATGTCGGTCAGGGCGCCGGCGATCAGGCCGCCGGTGCAGGACTCGGCCGTCGCCAGCATGAAGCCGGCGAGGCCGTATTCGGCAAGCGTCTGGGCGGCGAGGTCGCGGATGATCTCGGGAAACATGACGGCCTCTCCCGGTTCGTATCGTTGGTCGGGATGTTAGCCCGGAAGTCGGACGGTCGCCACAGCCTGTGCCGCAATACCCTCGCGCCGGCCGGTGAAGCCCAGCTGTTCGGTGGTGGTCGCCTTCACGCTGACCCGTCCGACCTCGATGCCCAGAATCTGGGCAATGCGGTCCGTCATGGCGGCGCGGTGGGGGCCGACCTTCGGCCGCTCGCAGATGATGGTCACGTCGGCATGGGCGATGACGCCGCCGCGCTCCGCCACCAGATCGGCGGCATGGCGCAGGAACCTGGCGCTGTCGGCCCCACGCCAACGCGGATCGGTCGGCGGAAAGTGGCTGCCGATGTCGCCGGCGGCCAGCGCCCCGAGAATGGCGTCGGTCAGCGCATGCAATCCGACATCCGCGTCGGAGTGGCCTTCCAGCCCATGGCTGTGGGGGACGCGCAGGCCGCAGAGCGTCACGAAATCGCCATCGGTGAAGCGGTGGACATCGAAACCGCTGCCGGTCCGCACGTCCCACAGGCTGCTCATGATCGCGCGGGTGGCGCGGGTGAGGTCGTCGGGGGTGGTCACCTTGAAATTGTCCTCCTTGGACGGCACCAGCGCCACGGTCAGCCCGGCACGCTCCGCCACTGCGGCATCATCGGTCAGCGACAGGCCGGCGGCAGCCCGGTGGGCTTCGAGAATATCGGGGAAGCGGAAGCCCTGCGGTGTCTGCGCCCGCCACAGCCCTTCGCGGTCAACCGTGCCGGTGATGGCGTCTCCGCTGCCGCGCTTCAACGTATCGGCCACCGGCACCGCCGCGATGGCGCCCGGCGTGCTGTCCAGCGCCGCGATCACCGCGGCGATGGTGTCCGCATCGATCAGGGGGCGGGCAGCGTCATGGATCAGCACGAGATCGGGTGCGCCGTCGGCGGCCAGGGCCTCCAGCCCATTGCGGACCGAGTCCTGACGGCTGGCGCCGCCGGCAACCGGGTCGGGCAGGGCAAGACCGGACAGGGCGGCGTCATAGGCATCGCGCCAAGTCGGGTCGATGACCACGCGCACGCCGGTGACCTGCGGATGGCTCAGGAAAGCCTCCACCGTCCGGCGCAGCACCGGCTTGCCCGCGAGGTCGAGATACTGCTTCGGCCGCTCGGCCCCGAACCGCTGTCCGGACCCTCCGGCCACGATCAAAGCAATACAGGTGGGGGCGATGCAGGTGGGCATAAGGCAAACCGTAAGATATGATAGCCACTTGACGGAAACGTCGCGGAGCCTAGCCTGTCGCCGTGGTTCCGCCAAGTGCCGAGCCTTGCCGCCGAGACGCTCCGGACAATGTCAGGGAGCCGGCCGGCCTGCTCCGGCAGCATGATGGCGGAAAGACGGGAGTGCATTCGGGTCCATGTCGCAGAACATCTTTTTAAGCCTGACGGCGCTGGTGGCCCTGGTGCCTGCCGCCCTCTATCCCTACCGGCGCATCGCGGGGCAGGGCGTGGAGGGGCGCGGCTGGGCTTTCTGGGGCGCATTGCTGCTCGCAGCCGCCGGGCCCGGCATGTGGGCGATCCTGCAGGTTGCCGGTCAGTGGCAGACCGGATTCTCGACAGCGCTGTGGGTGACGACGGCCGCCTGCATGGCGCTGTTCATCGGGTTGAGCCTGTTACATGCCACCGCCTGGAGGCTGGCGCCGCTGCTGCTGCCTTATCTGCTGGTGGTCTGCCTGCTGGCGACCCTGACCGAGGATGCGCCGGCGCCGATCCTGCGCGGCAATGCGCCGGGCGTGTGGATCGACCTGCACATCGCCGTGTCGGTCTTCACCTATGCCCTGCTGACGCTCAGTGCCGTGTCGTCCTTCGCCGCGGTGATCCAGACCCGGGCACTGAAGTCCAAGCGGCCGACCCCGCTCAGCCGTTTCCTGCCGCCGGTGGCGGAGAGCGAGCGGCTGCAACTGCGCCTGCTGATCGCGTCCGAGGTGGTGCTTGGTGCCGGCCTCGCCACCGGCATGGCGGTGCTCTATTTCGAGCAGGGGCTGCTGTTCCGCACCGACCATAAGAGCCTGCTGTCGCTCGCGACCTTCATCGTGATCGGAATCCTGCTGCTTGCCGAATACCGGACCGGGGTGCGTGGACGGACGGCGGCGCGCACCATGCTGATCGTCTACCTGCTGGCGACGCTTGCCTATCCCGGCGTCAAGTTCGTCTCGAACGTGCTGATCGGGCAGTGGACCTGGAGCTGAGCCGACATCGGCGCAAGCCGGTGCAAGATCATGGGTTTAGGGCGGGGCCTGAGCGTGGCGGTCGGGCTTCGCCCTTGCACACGACTGTCGCCACGTGATAACTTGCCCAAATTGACGGCACTTTGTTGATTTGCCCATCAATCGGGCAGGTGAGAATGACCATACAAATCGGACCCATCACGCTCGCCGGACCGGTGATCCTGGCGCCCATGTCGGGCGTCTCCGACCTGCCGTTCCGCCGTCTGGTGAAGCGCGCGGGCTGCGGCCTCGTCGTGTCGGAGATGATCGCCAGCCAGGCGATGATCCGCGAGAACCGCCAGACCCTGCGCATGGTGGAAACCGAGCCGGAAGAGTTTCCGATGGCGGTCCAGCTCGCCGGCTGCGAGCCCGAGGTGATGGCCGAGGCGGCGAAGCTGAACGAGGATCGCGGCGCCGCGGTCGTCGACATCAATTTCGGCTGCCCGGTCAAGAAGGTGGTGAACGGCCATGCCGGCTCTTCCCTGATGAGGGACGAGGCACTGGCCGGCCGCATCCTGGAGGCGGTGGTGAAGGCCGTCAGCATTCCGGTGACGCTGAAGATGCGGCTGGGCTGGGACGAGACCAACCGCAACGCCCCCAATCTCGCCCGCATCGCCGAGCAGTGCGGCATCAGGATGGTGACGGTCCATGGCCGCACCCGCATGCAGTTCTACACCGGCACTGCCGACTGGACCTATGTCCGCCATGTGAAGGAGGCGGTGAAGATCCCCATCGTCGTCAACGGTGACATCGTCAGCTTCGAGGCGGTGGACCGTGCGCTCGCCGAATCCGGCGCCGACGGCGTGATGATCGGACGCGGCAGCTACGGCCGCCCCTGGTTCCCGTCTCAGGTCATGCAGTATCTGCGTACCGGCGAGAAGCTGCCCGACCCGCCGCTGCCCGAGCAGATGGACACGCTGCTGGAGCATTTCGACAGCATGCTGAGCCATTACGGCACGGACGGCGGCATCAAGGTCGCCCGCAAGCATGTCTCCTGGTACTCGACCGGCCTGCGCGGCTCCAACGAGTTCCGACAGGAGGTCAACCAGTTGGGCGATCCGAACGCGGTGCGTGACCGCATCCGTGCCTTCTATGAACCGGCAATCGAAAGGATGGCCGCCTGATGGATCCCGTACCGATGACCGCTCCGAGCCAGCGTGGCCGCAACCGGTCGGGTGCCGCCAGAGCGCCGCGGCTTGACTCGCTGGTGGTGCTGAACAGCCTGCCCGATCCGGTGCTGGTGGTGGACGGCAACGGTGACATCCGCTTCGTCAATCTGGAAGGGCAGGAGTTCTTCGACCTTTCGGCCAATGCCATGGAAGGCATGCCGCTGCCCGACCTGCTGCCTCCGGACAGCCCGGTGATGGGCCTGATCGAACAGGTGCGCCGAGGCAGCCGCCGGGTTTCGCAGGACGGCGTCATCATCGATACGCCCCGTATCGGCCCCCACCATGTGACGGTGCAGGTGGCGACCATGGGCGACCCGCCCGACCATGTGGTGCTGACCATCCATGAGCGGTCGCTCGCCCGCAAGATCGACCATTCGCTGACTCACCGCCATGCTGCGCGCTCGGTCACCGCCATGGCGGCGATGCTGGCCCATGAGGTGAAGAACCCGCTGTCCGGCATCCGTGGCGCCGCCCAGCTGCTGGAGGAGAACGCCAGCGACCAGGACCGGGTGCTGACCCGCCTGATCTGCGACGAGGCCGACCGCATCGTGGCGCTGGTCAACCGGATGGAGGTGTTCTCCGACGAACGGCCGCCGGAACGCGCTGCGGTGAACATCCACACCGTTCTGGAACATGTGCGGAAAGTGGCCCAGAGCGGCTTTGCCCGAAAAATACGCTTTGTCGAGCGGTACGACCCGTCACTGCCTCCTGTTTATGGCAATCGCGACCAACTTGTGCAGGTTTTCCTGAATCTGGTGAAAAATGCGGCAGAGGCTGCACCAGAATCGGGCGGCGAGATCACGCTGACGACCTCTTACCAGCACGGCGTGCGCATGGCGCTGCCCGGTGGGGACGTGCGCCGGCACCTGCCCCTGCTGGTGACGGTTCAGGATAACGGCGACGGCATTCCGGAAGATCTTCAGTCCAACCTGTTCGATCCGTTCGTGACCAGCAAAGTGAACGGGACTGGCCTTGGTCTTGCATTGGTGGCGAAACTGATAGGCGACCATGGCGGAACCATCGAGTTCGACAGCCAGCCTCGCCGGACCGTCTTCAAGGTGTCGCTGCCGATGTACGATGATTCGAAATACGACGAACCGAAACTTTCCGGGGACTCGAAGATTTCTGACGCTGGCTTGCAGTCCAAGGGCGGCCGGGGGACTCGTTGATGAGCGCAGCGACCATTCTCATCGCGGATGACGACCGCGCCATCCGCACCGTCCTGACGCAGGCCCTGGCCCGGTTGGGGCATGAGGTCCGAACCACCGGCAACGCCGCGACGCTGTGGCGGTGGGTTGCGGACGGGCAGGGCGATCTGGTCATCACCGACGTGGTGATGCCGGACGAAAACGGCCTGGACCTGATCCCGCGCATCAAGAAGCTGCGGCCCGAAATGCGCGTCATCGTGATGAGTGCGCAGAACACGCTGATCACCGCGGTGAAGGCAGCGGAGCGTGGGGCCTTCGAATATCTGCCCAAGCCCTTCGACTTGAAGGAACTGGTTTCCGTCGTCGAACGTGCGCTGAACACCAACACCCCGCCGGCCGCCATGCCGGGCGGCGAGATGGAGGGCGAGGAGCAGCTGCCGTTGATCGGCCGCTCGCCCGCCATGCAGGAAATCTATCGGGTGCTGGCCCGCCTGATGGGCACCGACCTGACGGTGATGATCACCGGCGAGTCCGGGACCGGCAAGGAACTGGTCGCCCGCGCGCTGCACGATTACGGCAAGCGGCGCAACGGGGCCTTCGTCGCCATCAACATGGCCGCCATCCCGCGCGAACTGATCGAATCCGAGCTGTTCGGCCACGAGAAGGGCGCTTTCACCGGCGCCACCAACCGTTCGACCGGCCGGTTCGAGCAGGCGCAGGGCGGAACGCTGTTCCTGGACGAGATCGGCGACATGCCGCTCGATGCCCAGACCCGGCTGCTGCGCGTGTTGCAGGAAGGCGAATACACCACCGTCGGCGGGCGCACCGCGATCAAGACCGACGTGCGCATCATCGCGGCGACCCACCGCGACCTGCGCACCCTGATCCGCCAGGGGCTGTTCCGCGAGGATCTGTTCTATCGCCTGTGCGTGGTGCCGATCCGCCTGCCGCCGCTGCGCGAGCGGACGGAAGACATTCCGCTGCTGGTCCGCCATTTCCTGAATCTCGGCATCAGCCAGGGACTTCCGGCCAAGAGCATCGACCAGGCGGCGATGGACCGGCTGAAGCGCTATCGCTGGCCCGGCAACGTCCGTGAACTGGAAAATCTCGTCCGCCGTCTGGCCGCGCTCTATTCGCAGGAGGTGATCGGGCTGGATGTGGTGGAGGCGGAACTCGCCGACGCCACCCCGGCCTCCCAGCCGGTGGAGGAGCCGCAGAGCGAAGGCCTGTCCTCGGCCGTCGAGCGCCACCTGAAGGACTATTTCGCCGCCCACAAGGACGGCATGCCGTCCAACGGCCTGTATGACCGGGTGCTGCGCGAAATCGAACGGCCGCTGATCTCGCTCAGCCTGTCGGCGACCCGCGGCAACCAGATCAAGGCGGCACAACTGCTCGGCCTAAACCGCAACACGTTGCGCAAGAAGATCCGCGACCTCGATATCCAGGTGATGCGCGGCATCAAATAAGCCGCATCCGGCAACGCGTGCGGGGAGGCCCAGCAACGCTGCCAATCCGTGCCAAAATTGTGACACAACCCGGTCAGGGGCGGCGGGCAAACCGCCGCCCATTGGCTACTAAACGCCTTCTGCACTTCTTCTGACGCCTTCTGGCGTAGACTGTGCTGTCCGAAAGGCAGATTCGTTGAGGCTTGGCAGGGCCGCAACAGAGGTGTATCTTTCCGGCAACAGATTAGCGCCGGACCATGCCACCGAATTCCGACATTGCAGCAGCCGGCCAAAGGCCGGTCTGGCAGAAGATTCTCCAATGGTCCAGGCGGGTCGGCCTGGGCAAGCGGCTGGCCTTTGCCCTGTCGCTGGCGGCCCTGGCCGCCGGGTTCGCCACCTACGCGGCGATGACGGAAAGCGCGCCGTTCGGACAGGCCAACCCGCGGACCGTCACGCTTCTGCTGACGCTCGACCTTGCGATCCTGCTGACGCTGGGCGTTCTGATCGCCCGGCGCATCGTCGCCATCCTGATCGGGCGGCGGCGCGGGCTGGCGGGGTCGCGGCTCCATACACGTCTGGTTCTGGTGTTCAGCGTGCTGGCGGTGGCGCCGGCCATCATCATGACCGTCTTTTCCACCCTGTTCTTCTATGTCGGGGTGCAGAGCTGGTTCAGCGACCGCGTGCGCACGGCGGTGAACGAATCCCTGGTGGTCGCCAGCGCCTATCTGCACGAGCACCAGCAGAACATCCGCGCCGACGCACTGGCGATGGCCAACGACCTTTCGCAAGAGGCGCGTTTCTCCAGTGACCCCGAACGGTTCGAACAGGTCGTCGCCACCCAGGCGATGCTGCGCGCGCTGTCGGAAGCAATCGTTTTCAACGGCACCACCGGCGCCATCGTCGCGCGGGCCGGCTACACCTTCACCCTGGAATTCGAGCCGATCCCTGAGGACAAGATCCAGCAGGCCCGCACCGGCGAGGTCGCGCTGATCGTCAAGGAATCCGACGATCGCGTCCGCGCCCTGGTCAGCCTGGATCGGGTGTCCGACACCTTCCTCTATGTCGGCCGCATGGTGGAGCCGCGGGTGCTCCAGCACATGGCCTCGGCCGAGGGGGCGGTGAAGGAATACACCGCGCTGGAGAACCAGCGCGGCAGCCTGCAGGTCACCTTCACGCTGATCTTCCTGGTGGTGGCGATGCTGCTGCTGCTGGCGGCGGTATGGGCCGGGCTGAATTTCGCCACCCGGCTGGTCCGCCCGATCAGCGCCTTGATCGGAGCCGCCGAGCGGGTGCGCGCCGGCGACCTGACCGTCCGCGTGTCGGAACCGCCGGGCGAGGACGAGTTCGTCCTGCTGTCGCGTGCCTTCAACCGCATGACCACCGAGATCGAGGGGCAGCGGCGGGAGTTGCTGTCGACCAACCGGCTGCTCGACGAGCGCCGCCGCTTCACCGAGACGGTGCTGTCCGGCGTGTCGGCCGGTGTGCTGGGTGTCGATGCCGACGGCGTCATCAACCTGCCGAACCTGTCCGCCGCCCGCCTGCTGGGCGAGGAGGATCCGGAGCGGATGATCGGCATGTCGCTGGTCGAGCTGCTGCCGGACATCGGCGACCTGCTGGAAAACGCGCCGAAGAAGCCCGGCCGCGTGGTGCAGGACCAGATCCAAATCCGGCGTCCGGGCAAGACGACGCTGACCCTGCTGGTCCGCATCGCGGCGGAGGTACGCGACGGCAACGTGCGAGGCTATGTCGTCACTTTCGACGACATCACCGAACTGGTGTCGGCGCAGCGCAAGGCGGCCTGGGCCGACGTGGCGCGCCGCATCGCGCACGAGATCAAGAACCCGCTGACGCCGATCCAGCTGTCGGCCGAACGGCTGCGCCGCAAATATCTGAAGGAGATCTCCAGCGATACGGAGGTCTTCACCATGTGCACCGACACCATTGTCCGGCAGGTCGACGACATCCGCCGCATGGTGGACGAATTCTCCGCCTTCGCACGGATGCCGCAGCCGGTGATGAAGCCGGTCAACATCAACGATCTGGTCCGGCAGGCGGTGTTCCTGCAATCGAGCGCCCATTCCGGCAAGATCCGCTTCGACACGCGGCTGCCGTCCGGGCCGTTGACGGTGGCCTGCGACAGCCGGCAGATCTCCCAGGCGCTGACCAACCTGCTGCAGAACGCGGCCGACGCCATCGAGGGGCGCACGCCGCCGGCCGACGGCGCGGATCTGCCGCCTGGAGAGGTGGCGATTGCAGTGGAGGACGACGGCGAGAAGGTCGTCGTCACCGTACAGGACAACGGCAAAGGCCTGCCCGGCGGCGAACAGCGCGACCGGCTGACCGAACCTTATGTGACGACGCGGGCCAAGGGCACCGGGCTGGGGCTCGCCATCGTCAAGAAGATCATGGAGGACCATGGCGGCGTGCTGACCCTTGAGGACCGCGAAGGCGGACCCGGGGCGCGCGTGACCCTGGTCATTCCACACCCGGTTACGGTCGCGAACGACGCGGGCGGCCGTGACGACAGGCCGGCGGAGACCGGCGGAGAGATGAGGCACGAAGCCCATGGCGCATGACATTCTGATCGTCGATGACGAAGCCGATATCCGGATGCTGATTGCCGGCATCCTGAACGACGAAGGCATCAAGACGCGCGAAGCCGCCGACGCCGATCAGGCCTTCGCCCAGGTGGCGGCGCGCCGGCCGAGCCTCGTCGTGCTCGACATCTGGCTCCAGGGCAGCAGGCTGGACGGCCTGCAGATCCTGGAACAGCTGATGCGGGATCATGCCAACCTGCCGGTCATCATGATCTCCGGCCACGGCAACATCGAAACCGCGGTCCAGGCCATCAAGGTCGGCGCCTACGACTTCATCGAGAAGCCGTTCAAGGCCGACCGCCTGCTGCTGATGGTGGATCGCGCCATCGAGGCGGCGCGGCTGAAGCGCGAGAACCAGGAGCTGAAGCTGCGCGCCGGCGGCGATGCGGAGCTGATCGGCAAATCGTCGGCAGTCAATCAGGTGCGGCAGTCCATCGACAAGGTGGCGCCCACCGGCAGCCGCGTCCTGATCTCCGGCCCGCCCGGTGCCGGCAAGGAGGTGGTCGCCCGGCTGATCCATGCCCGCTCCCGCCGGGCCGGCGGTCCCTTCGTCGGGCTGAACTGCGCCACCATGCGGCCCGAGCGGTTGGAGATGGAGCTGTTCGGCACCGAGGCCGGCGTCGATGGTCCCGGCCGCAAGATCGGCACCTTCGAGCAGGCTCATGGCGGCACGCTGCTGCTGGACGAAGTCGCCGACATGCCGTTGGAGACCCAGGGCAAGATCGTCCGCGCCCTTCAGGAACAGGTGTTCGAGCGCGTCGGCGGCGGCCAGCGGGTCGAGGTGGATGTGCGCGTGATCGCCACCTCCAACCGCGACCTCCAGGCGGAAATCGAGCAGGGGCGCTTCCGCCAGGATCTGTTCTACCGCCTGTCGGTGGTGCCGATCCGCGTCCCGTCGCTTGCCGAGCGGCGTGAGGACATCCCGGTGCTGGCTCGCCATTTCATGCAGCGGTCCGCCGAAGCGTCCGGCCTGCCGACCCGCGAGTTCGGTGAGGACGCCATGGCTGCCCTCCAGGCCTATGACTGGCCGGGAAACGTTCGCCAACTGCGCAACGTCGTGGACTGGCTGCTGATCATGGCCCATGGCGACCCCAAGGAGCCGATCCGCGCCGACACCCTGCCGCCGGAGATCGGCGCCATCACGCCGACGGTCCTCAAATGGGACAAGGGCGGCGAGATCATGGGCCTGCCGCTGCGCGAAGCCCGCGAGGTGTTCGAGCGCGAATATCTGCTGGCCCAAGTCACCCGCTTCGGCGGCAACATCTCCCGCACCGCGTCCTTCGTCGGCATGGAACGCTCCGCCCTTCACCGCAAGCTGAAGTCGCTGGGCGTTCATGGCAGCGAGAAGGGGAAGATGTTCCTCGAGTGATCGGTGGGGGGAGGTCGCGCCCCCACCATTCCCCTCTCTCCCCTCCGCGGGGGAAGGGAGCTTCCGCCATGACAATCCATCGAGAAATCTCCTTGTCCTCTCCCATCGCCCTGCCGCGCGCCGTCATCTATGACTGGGACAACACTCTGGTCAGCAACTGGGATACGGTTCGCGAGGCGCTGAACCATGCGCTGGTGTCCTTCGGCCTTGCCCCCTGGAGTGCCGAGGAGGCGCGCGAGCGGATCAAGGCATCGCTGCGCGACAGCTTCCCGCGCATTTTCGGCGAGCGCTGGACCGAGGCGCGCGACCTGTTCTACGCCTATTTCGCTGCCCACCATCTGGACGGGCTGACACCGCTGCCGGGTGCCGAGACGCTGCTGCGCCATTTTCACGAGCGGGGCGTCTATCAGGCCGTCGTCTCCAACAAGAACGGCAAGTTCCTGCGGGCGGAGGCCGACGCTCTGGGCTGGACCCGGTATTTCGGCAAGCTGGTCGGCGCACAGGATGCCGAGTTCGACAAGCCGCACATCGCCCCGGTGCGGATGGCGCTGGAGCCGGCTGGGATCGTGCCGGGCCAAGATGTCTGGTTTCTTGGCGACGCCGACATCGATATGGAATGCGCCCATGGCGCCGGTCTCGTTCCGGTGCTAATAGGGCTGGGCGAGGGGAGTGGCTTCGACCGCTTCCCGCCCGCCCATCGCCACATCGACTGTACGGCGCTTCACCGCGTCCTGTATGGCTTGGTGGACGGCAATGGTGATACCATATCCCTGCAAACGGCTGTCGAGACGGTACCAACGCGCACCACACCTGCACCGTGAAACGGGGAGCGGACCGCCTAGCAAAGGGGTCCCAAGAACATTGAAGAAGGGGGCATGAAAAATGTCTGAAAAAAGCCAGAACGTGCAGGACGTGTTTCTGAATCACGTCCGTAAGAACAAGACTCCCGTAACCGTCTTTCTCGTGAACGGCGTGAAACTCCAGGGCATCATTACTTGGTTCGACAACTTCTCGGTACTTCTGCGGCGCGACGCGCATTCCCAGCTCGTCTACAAGCACGCAATCTCGACGGTCATGCCGGCCCATCCCATTCAACTTTTCGAGCCGCCCAAGGAAGGTGAAAGCGTCTGATCCCTTGACCAATGGTAACGGCGCGGTCCCTGAAGGCGCCGCGCGGGCCATCGTGGTCCACCCCGTCCTCCGCAGTGAGGCGGACGGGGACATGCGCCCTCCCGAATCGCGGCTTGAGGAGGCGGTCGGTCTTGCCCAGGCCATTCAGCTGGATGTCGTCCATGCCGAATGCGCCAAGGTGAACCGGCCGCAACCGTCGACCCTGCTCGGCTCCGGCACGGTGGAGCATCTGGCACAGGTGGTGGAAGAGGCCGAGGCGACTCTGGTCATCCTCGACCATGCCCTGTCGCCGGTGCAGCAGCGCAACCTCGAGCGGTCGCTGAAGGCCAAGGTCATCGACCGCACCGGCCTGATCCTGGAGATCTTTGGCGCCCGCGCCCGGACGCGCGAAGGCATGCTCCAGGTCGAGCTGGCTTCCCTGACCTACCAGAAATCGCGTCTGGTGCGGTCCTGGACCCACTTGGAACGGCAGCGCGGCGGCTTCGGCTTCCTCGGCGGTCCCGGCGAATCGCAGCTTGAGCTCGACCGCCGCCTGATCGGCGACAGGATCATCAAGATCAAGAAGGAACTGGAGGAGGTGCGGCGAACCCGCGGCCTGCACCGCAAGGCACGTGCCAAGGTGCCTTATCCGGTGGTGGCTCTGGTAGGCTACACCAACGCCGGCAAATCGACGCTGTTCAACCGGCTGGCGAACGCTGACGTCTTCGCCCAGAACCTGCTGTTCGCCACGCTCGATCCCACCATGCGGCAGGTGACCCTGCCGTCGGGGCGCAAGGTGATCCTGTCGGACACGGTCGGCTTCATCTCCGACCTGCCGCACGGCCTCGTCGCCGCCTTCCGCGCCACGCTGGAGGAGGTGGACGCCGCCGACATCATCCTGCATGTCCGCGACATCGCCCACATCGACAGCGACGCCCAGAAGGCCGATGTCCATGAGGTGCTGTCGGACATGGGCATCGATCCGGAGACGGACGACCGGGTGATCGAGGTGCTGAACAAGATCGACGCGCTGGACGAGGAAAGCCGCGCAGCGATTCTGGTCCAGACCGGCCGCAATCCGCGTGCCGTGGCGGTCTCAGCCCTATCCGGCGAGGGGATCGACAACCTCGACCGCCTGCTGGACCAGCGGATGAACGTCAACCGGCAGGTCGTCGACCTCTCGGTAGACCTTGGCGACGGGGCAGCGCTCGCCTGGCTCTACGCCAAGGGCGAGGTGCTGGACCGGCGAGACGACGAGGAACACGCGCATCTGCATGTCTCCATCGACCCTGTCGATCTCGCCCGGTTCGAAAAGCGGTTCCAGCCCGACAGTCAGGCTCAACCGCAACCTTAGGCGGTGCGGCTGGGTGTCCTGGCTAAACGGAAAGGGGTGTGGACGGTGTCTATGACCTGTTGCACCCCACTCCGGTCTTAAGACGAATGCGGCGTGGTTATTTGCCCGTTGGGGTCCGATGATGGGAATGGAGCAGTCGTGCTCCCCCATGAGGAGGACTGCCAATGCGGTTGCAAACCGATCCGTCGTGCTTCTCGATTACGGCATTTCTCGCCGATCAGGTAGCCCTCGTCGCCCGTCAGGAGAATTTGCCGCCGGGTGCGGCCCTGCTGCGCCTGCAGGAGCTTTCGCGCACGCCGGAAGGCCGCGCCACCCTGATGCATCTGATCGAGGCCGCCGGCGAGCGGGAACCGAACGCCGACGAGGCCGCGAAGATTTCGGCGATCTGCCGTGAACTGACCGCCTGGGGCTATGGCGGCTTCACCGGTGGGCCCCGCCATGAGCCTCGCCACGATCACCGCGCCGCGGCATGACGGTGATTTGACACATGCTTGAGGGATGACGGCGCCTGCGATGGCAGGTCATAATGAGCCGTTCGTCATCGCCGCGGTCCCGAATTGCTTCGTTCCCCTTCCCGAACCATCCTGACCGGTGCCGGCCGTCTGATGCCGGCGCTGCCGCTGTTGCTGGCATTCGTCCAGCCACTGGCGGCGGCGGAGCCGCTGCGACCGGGAATGCCGCTGCCGCCCGGCTATGTGGAAGAACCGGAGACCCCACCCGAAGACCCGCTTCCTCCGCCGCCGAAGCCGCTGTCGGTGGCGCCCGACGAACCGCAGGTCGTCGCTCCCGATGCTGCCGGGCTGCTGAAAGACTGCAAGCAGCAGACTTTCACCGACTGCTTCCGCCTGTGGCAACCCCCGCCGCCTCCACCGCCGCCGCCGGAACCTGAGAAGGATACCGCTGCGGCGCCTCCGCCTCCGCCGCCACCTGACCCCAAGGCGCCACGCCAACCGGCACAGGGTGGACCGGTGCCGCCACCGCCAACCGATGCGGCCAAGGAATCTGCCGCCGCCGCGGCCGACCGCGCCACCTTCGATGCGCTGTCGAAGGCGCTGAAGGACAGTGGACTGGACGGCAAGGTTCTGCTGACCGACCCGAAGGGCGGCGATCCCCTGTTGAAGCTGGACAGCGTGCCCGGCAGCAAGCCGGCGGCGAAGCGCTGACCCTCTCCGAACTCAAGCCGCAAAAGGGCCAACCGACCATGACGGGTTTCCCGCTTCCCGACATCGACCGCGTCGCGGACCTGATCCGCTCCGTCGCCCGGACGGAGATCATGCCCTATTTCCAGAAGCTCGACGCCGCCGGCATCCGGCAGAAGACCGGCCCGACCGATCTCGTAACGCTCGCCGACGAGGCGGCGGAGCGAGCCCTGACCCCGGCGCTGTCGGCGCTGCTGCCGGGCAGCCGCGTCGTCGGAGAAGAGGCTGCCTCCGAGGACGAGCGCGTGCTCGACCGCATCCATGGCGACGATCCGGTCTGGATCATCGACCCGGTGGACGGCACGATCAACTTCGCCCAGGGACGGCCGATGTTCGCGGTGATCGTTGCGCTTGCCTGCAAGGGGGAGACGGTCGCCGGCTGGATCCACGATCCGGTCGACGGTCGGATGGCGACGGCGGTAAAGGGGCAGGGTGCCTGGCTCGACGGTCGCCGCGTCCATGTCGCACCGGCCGTGCCGCTGCCGCAGATGGTCGGGGCGCTGTCCACGCGCT
This sequence comes from Azospirillum melinis, assembly GCF_013340935.1. Taxonomy (GTDB): domain Bacteria; phylum Pseudomonadota; class Alphaproteobacteria; order Azospirillales; family Azospirillaceae; genus Azospirillum; species Azospirillum melinis. The sequence continues at coordinate 248,673 of NZ_WHOS01000003.1, forward strand.
TCTGCAGCGCGGAGATGGGCCGCCAGTTGGAAGAGCGCAGCGTCGGGCTGGCGGATCGCGTGTGCCTGTCGAGCGCCGCCCAGGAGTATCTGCGCCTGCTGGAGGGGCGGGCGCATTACTCGCTCTATCACCGGCTGATGCCGTGGGACCATGCGGCCGGCGTCCTGCTGCATGCGGAGGCCGGAGGTTATTCGGCGCTGATCGACGGGACGCCCTACCGGCCGGGGCTGCTGAACGGCAGCATCCTGCTGGCGCCCGACCGCGAAAGCTGGCAGGCGCTGCATGGACAGCTGTTCGGCTGAGTGCGTGTTGGGTACAGGAGGGCTATAGCCCTCCCGCGCCCCTTCAATGTGCCAGCAGCGCCGGCAGGGCCAGCCCGTCCAGCACGGTGCGGGTCGCCCCGCCCAGCACCAGTTCACGCAGGCGGGAATGGCCGTAGGCGCCCATCACCAGCAGGTCGGCGCCCTGGTCGGTGCAGCAGGACAGGATCATGTCCCCGACCTCGCCGCCGGACGCGATGACCGACTGCGGACGGGCGGCGATGCCGTGGCGGTGCAGCCAGTCGACAAGGGTGGCGGCTTCTCTGCTCTGTTGCCCGAGGGGTTCCACGGTCAGCACGGTGACGGACTCCGCCGCCTCCAGGAAGGGCATGGCGGCGCGGACCGCACGCGTGGATTCGCGTGTGTTCTTCCAGGCGATCAGCACATGGCGGCCGATGGGCGCCGCAGCCGGCTGTTTCGGCGGCAGGACCAGGACCGGTGTGGCGGTTTCCAGCGGCAAACGATCGGGGATGTGGTGCAGCGACACCCGCTCGCCCGCCCGCACCGCCGCGGATTGCGCGACGACGATCAGGTCGGCATAAGCGGCGCGCTCGGCCAGCAGATCGACATGGTCGCCCTCTTCGATGGTCCAGTCGTAGGGCAGCCCGTCAAGCGACTTGCGGACCTCCTGCTCGATCCGCTCGGCATTCTCGTGGGCGATTGCGGTCGCCTCCGCCATGAAGCCATAGGATGCGGCGCGGCCGGTGGCGCCCGCAGGCATCGACACCGGGGTGGCGATGTAGAGCGCCTGGATATGGGCGGAGAAACGCTTGGCCAGGGCCGTTGCCACCGCCAGCCGGCTGGTGTGGGCGTCGTCGTTGGCCATGTGCAGCAGGATGGTCTTGATCGGCATGCCCTTGCGTCTCCCAACATTATGATCGGTCCACCATCAGCCGGCGGAGCGGTTTCCCTCTAGGTAACGCTCCGCCGGGGTCGATGGCAACGCCGGTCACATGGGAAAGGCAGGCAGTTACTTCACCACCACCGCATACTGGTCGACCGGCGCCACCGCTTTGATCAGACCGCGGGCCTTCAGGAACTCGGCGAAGCGGGTGTAGCGCTCGGCATCCAGGGCGGCCGGGCTGTGGGCGAAACGCGGCAGCGTGTCGGCCCAGGCGCGGCGGTTCAGCTCGTCGTTCAGTTCGGGCCGGCCCTTGACGAAAGCGGCCTGCGATTCCTCCGGATGGTTCAGGATGTAGAGCGTCGCCCGCTCCACCGCCGCCAGGAAGCGCTTGAAGCGCGGATCGTTCGTCTTGTCCTTGCGGGTGACCAGAATCAGTTCGTCATAGGGCGGAACGCCCTCTTCCTCGGGATAGAAGGCGCGGCCGGGGTGCTTCTCGATCTCCATCTGGTTCAGTTCGAAATTGCGAAAGGCGCCGACCACCGCATCGACCTGGCCTGACAGCAGCGATGGTGAGAGGGAGAAGTTGACGTTGACCAGCTCGACATCCTTCAGGCTCAGCCCCTGCTTCTCCAGCATGGCACCCAGCAGAGCATCCTCGAAGCCGGCGATGGAGTAGCCGACCTTGCGGCCCTTCAGATCCTTCAGCATCTTCACCGGCCCGTCGCGCAGCACGACGACGGAGTTCAGCGGCGTGGACACCAGCGTGCCAATTCGGACCAGCGGCAGTTCCTCCGCCACCTGGAGGATCAGCTGCGGCTGGTAGGACACGGCGATGTCGGCGCCGCCGGCGGCGACCAGCTTCGGCGGGTCGTTGGGGTCGGCCGGGGCGGTCAGGGTGACCTCAAGCCCGGCGTCCTTGAAGAATCCCTTCTCCTGCGCCACCACCAGCGGGGCGTGGTCGGGGTTGACGAACCAGTCAAGCATCACGGACAGCTTGTCCTGGGCCAGCGCGGGAAGCGAGGTCATCAGACCGGCGGCGATCAGGCCGGCGGCAAAAAGGTGCTTCATCGGGTTGTCTCTCCCCTTCAAGGGTTGGCGTCTTCGGCAGGTTGGGTATCGGGTTGCCAAGGCAGGGCGCGGCGGGCGAGCGCATCGACGGCGGCATAAAGCGAGACGGCGAAAAGTCCCAGCACCAGCACGGCGGCGAACAGGAGGTCGATCTGCATGCGGGCATTGGCGTGCAGCATCAGGTAGCCAAGGCCGGAAGACGACCCCACCCATTCGCCGATCACCGCCCCGATGGGCGCCACCGCGGCGGCCACCCGCACCCCGGACCAGAAGGCGGGCAGGGCGGCCGGCAGGCGGATGCTCCACAGAATCGCGGCGGGCGAGGCGCCCATGGTGCGGGCAAGGTCGAGCCAGCCGGGATCGGTGCGCCGCAGCCCGTCGAACAGTGCGGTCGTCACCGGGAAATAGATGACCAGCACCGCCATGGCGATCTTGGACGCCATGCCATAGCCGAGCCACAGCACCAGCAGCGGCGCCAGCGCGAAGACCGGGATGGCCTGACTGACCAGCAGCAGCGGCATCAACCAGCGCCGCGCCGTGCGGAACCGCGCGAGCAGCAAGGCGCTGACCCCGCCCAGCGCCACGCCGGCCACCAGCCCGATCAGAATCTCGGCCAGCGTGGTCAGGCCATGGGTCAACAGCAGAGGAGCCTGGCGCTGCATGGCGTCCGCCACCGCCAGCGGACCGGGCAGAAGGTAGCGCGGCAGCCCGGTGGCCCAGACCAGCGCCTGCCAGCCGGCGACCAGCACCAGCAGGGTGATCGCGCCGCGCAGCAGCGCCTTCATTCCGCCAGCCTCCGCAACAGTTCGGCCTGATGCGCCAGCAGGTCCGGATCGTCGACCCGGCGCGGCACCGGGCCGGAGGGCTCCAGCGCCGGTCCCATGACGGCGGGCCGGCCGGTCATCACATGCAGTCGGTCGCCGATGCGCAGCGCCTCCAGCGGGTCGTGGGTGACCATCAGGACGGTGCGGCCGGCCAGCGTCTCCGCCGCCGTTTCCTGCAAGCGCAGCCGGGTGATGGCGTCGAGCGCGGAGAAGGGCTCGTCCATCAGGACCAGCGGCTTGTCCTCCATCAGGGTGCGGGCCAGCGCCACGCGCTGCTTCTGCCCACCGGACAACGCGGCGGGACGGTCGCGCTCGCGCCCCGTCAAGCCGACGCGGTCCAGCAGCGCGCGAGCCTGCTCCACCCGCGCCGGATCGGGACGGCGGTGGCGCAGCCGGTCGCCGAGCAGGACATTGTCGAGGACGGTCAGCCAAGGCAGCAGCAGGTCCTGCTGCGCCATGTAGGCGATCCGGCCGGCCAGCGGCTGCCGGTCGCCGGTGACCACCTCGGTCGGCGGCTCCGGCTCGGCCAAACCGGCGAGGATGCGCAGGAGCGTGGTCTTGCCGACGCCGCTCGGCCCCAGCAGGCAGGTGGTCCGCCCGGCCGGCAGCTCCAGCGTCAGGTCGGAGAACAGCAGCGTGCCGCCATAGGTCAGCCGCGCCCGCGAGATGGTCACCGAAAGGGGCGTCATCGCAGGCACGCGGGCATGCATCGTGAACTGGCGGAGTTGGAGAGGGTGCGGTCCCGCATCACTGATCCCTACGCCGGCATGAACCGGATCAGGTTCCAGGGGTCGTCCCGCAACAGGACCTCTCAGCCGCCCATCGGCTCCCCCCAGTGAAGGCGGCGACTATAGGCGCGGACGATCCGTGACCGCAAGCATTGCCGGATGCCGCTTCCGGCATGCGGAAGCGGGCGGCTTGACCACACCGCTGCGGCGCCTAGTTTCTGACGGGCATCGAGGAGTGCCCGTCCTGACCACGCCATTCCGCACACCGCTGTTCATCGGCGGGGAAATCTACCGCGGCTCCACCTATGGGCCGAAGCATCCGCTGGCGATTCCACGCGTGTCGACCGCCATCGACCTCAGCCGCGCCATGGGCTGGCTGCCGGACGAGGTCTATCTCGACACCCATGTGGCGAGCGAACGCGAACTGGCGCGCTTCCATACCGCCGACTACATCGCCGCGCTGAAGCGGGCGGAGGCCGAGCAGCGGGTCGACGAGGCGACAGCCACCCGCCACAATCTGGGCAAGCTGGAAAACCCCGTCTTCGCCGAGATGTACCGGCGGCCGGCACACAGCAGCGGATCGGCGTTGCAGGCGGCCAGGATTCTCGGCGACCGGCCCGCCGGTCTGGTGTATGCGCCGGCCGCCGGGACGCATCATGCGCGGCGCGACCGGGCCAGCGGCTTCTGCTATTTCAACGCGCCGGTTCTCGGCATTCTGGAATTGCTGGACCATGGGCTGGAGCGGGTCCTCTATGTCGATCTCGACGCCCATCATGGCGACGGGGTGGAGGAGGCCTTCGCCGACGACGACCGGGTGCTGACCGTGTCCATCCATGAGGATGGGCGCTGGCCCTACACCGGCAAGGCGGAGGACCGCGCCGGCGGCATGGCCCGCAACCTGCCGGTCCCGCCGGGCTTCAACGACAGCGAGATGGAGCATGTGATGGAGGCGGCGGTCCTGCCGCTGGCCCGTGCCTTCCGTCCGCAGGCGATGGTGATCCAGACCGGCGCCGATGCCCTGGCCGAGGATCCGTTGAGCCGGCTGGAGCTGTCCAACCGTGCGCTGTGGGATGCCGTGGCGGCGCTGCTTCCGCTGGCGCCGCGGGTGCTGGTGGTCGGAGGCGGCGGCTATAATCCCTGGTCGGTCGGGCGTTGTTGGGCCGGGATCTGGGCGGTGATGAACGGCGTCGATCCCGCCGTGCGGCCAACGGCGGAGGCGGAGGCGGTGCTGCGTGCCCTGACCTGGAATCGCGCCGCCGGCCGCAATCCGCCCGAACATTGGTTCACGACGCTGGGCGACGAACGGCGTCCCGGGCCGGTGCGGGACGCGGTGAAGCGGGTGGCGGAGATTGCCATGTCCTGACGGATGGCGGTGTCCTGACCCGCAGCCGACCGACTCATTCCGACGAATTTCGAACCAACCTGTGACGATTCGTTGACGGGGTCGGATTGTTCGTTGATTCTCTTTTCCACTGCGCCGGTGCAGCTTCCGCGTCGGGTGATGCCGGCTTCGGCGGAATTTGCGGGTGGGATTTGCGGTAGGAGAACGGGCGGGCGGATGTCGAACACGACGCTGTTCCTGATCGCCATCGTCATCATCATGCTGGCTGCCGTCCCGGTCGCCATGATGATGAAGGATTTCCTGCCGAACATCATGGAAAAGAGCAGCGGCCTGGATCAGGTCGAGAACCGCATCTACGTCCTGCATGCCGAGGCGCAGGAGCTTCAAAACCGGGTGAACCATCTGGTCCAGCGCCGGAACAGCCAGTCTTCCGACCGCAACCGGCTGGAAAGCGATATCCGCAAGGCGGAAAAGCAGGTTCGGGACCTCTCGGACCAGCCGCCGATGTTCGTGCATGAGGTCGGCGACCCGCAGGCCGGACTGATGAAATTCGTCGCGACGGTGACGCAGGAGAAGGCGTCTGCCGCTGCCCGCGCCGCCGGCGAGCGGGCGCAGGTCAACCCGATATGGCGCTGCACAAATGTAGCCGAGGTCTGGGCGTCCAGCTTTGACGAGGCCAAGCAGATGTGCGATGTGGCCTTCCCGTTCAAAATGGGTTTCCAGAAGACGTTCATGCGCGGCGATGCGCGGGCCGGCGGCAAGGCCGCCGGCAAGGGTGTGCCGACGCCACCCGCCACCGCCCGGGCGAAGGCGGGTGCCGCCACATGATGATCAACTTCATCATCGTCCTGGCCATCGTCGCTATCGGTGCTTGGCTCGGCAACATCCTGATGAGCGTCGAGCAGCGGGTGTCGCAGGCGCGCCAGCGCGTCCGCGGCGTCCGCAACAACCTCGATAAGCTGGATGCCACCATCCACCGCCTGCATCGGGAGGAGGAGACCCTCCATGCCGAGATCGAGGAACTGACCCGGGAGATGGTGGAACTGCGCAAGAAGCAGGTGGAGGTGCAACAGCGCCTGACCGAAGCGCAGTCGAAGCGTCGTCCGCAGATCCTGATCCTGACCGACCGGCGCAATCCCGGCGACAAGGAATGGCTGGTCACCGTGGTGAACCAGCAGATTGGCGAGATCGATGCCGCCCACCCTCTTGCCGTCGAATGGGCACGGGGGCGCCAGTATCTGGTCTGGGCGGAGTCGGACCGCGAGGCCGGCGAACGTGCCAACCGCCGCTTCAGCGCCCGGCCCGGCTATCAGGTGCGGTCGGTGGCCCCGGTGAAGGAAGATCTCTACAACGCCAGCCCGGCCCAAAGCGCAGCGTAGAAAAGCATCGCGCAGACATCGAAAAGCCCTTCCTCCGCGAGGGAAGAAGGGCTTTTCGCAAAGGTCCGTCTCAGCGCGTTCCCAGGCTTTAGCGCGCCTTGGCGGTGGCCGGGGTTTGGCGGAAGGCGTCGTGCAGGTAGGGCGACAGCGACTGGCGCATGTTGCGCAGCCATTCATGGATGATGATCAGCGAACGGGAGGCGACCGGCGGGGTCATGCCCAGCTTCACCAGATCCTCGCGGGTCATCGTCGCCACCTGATCCAGCCGGTGGCCGGTCAGGCGCGCCCAGGCCGGGGCGGTGCAGGGCTGCATGGAGATGACCTGCAGGCCCTCGCGCTCCACCATCTCCGCCTTGCGGCGGGCATACTGGCTGTCCTCCAGCTGGGAGAACGGGCCGGAGAAGCCGTTTTCCACCAGGACGCGCTTGGCCTTCGGGGCGATGGTCGCCACCCGCTCCAGCGTCGTCATGCCGGTGGACAGCGAGGCGAGGTCGACGGTCACGGGGACCATGAAGGTCAGCCGTTCGCCTTCGCCGACGTAATAGTCGAAGCCCGACACCTCGGCCCAGTTGAAGAACCACTGCGAGATGTTGCCGCCGAAATCATACAGGCGGCCGCCGCGCTGCAATTCCGGCCCGATCAGGTCCCAGAACTCGTAGAAGCCGTCACCCGAGCCCATCATGTTCATGAAGTCCTGGGTGATGCGGCGGTGTTCGACCACGTCCGGGCCGAACAGGCGGGCGAGACGCTCGTTCACCTCGTACTCGACGACCTTCAGCTGCAGGCCTTCCAGCATGGCGGTCGCCATCAGGTGATGGGACAGCAGCGTCTTGCCGACGCCGCCGCGGTCATTGAGGACGAAGATCGTGCCCAGCATGCGATCGCCTTTCCAGTATGCGTTTGTTGAGTCGTCTTGGGTCATCGTGGCAGGCATCGGCGGGAATACAGGAGAGCCGGTGCCCCGCGCAACCGCCGCGGACGTCTGATGGGAAGCCGGCTGCGGTTCCGGCCTGGTCATTGCGGGTTCAGGAGGCGTTTCGTCCTCTCCGGTTCCGGTCTCGTCCTCTGCCGGCCGGTCTCCGGCAACGGCAGTCGCCGGTGCGAGCAGGTCCAGGGCAGGGGAGGCGGGTTGGGAAGGTTCCTCGACGGCCTTCGAGGCAGGTTCGCCCTCTTCAGGCGTGGGCGCTTGCGTCAGCGGTTCTTCCTCGACGGCGTTAGCCTGAGTATCCTCGCCATCAAGCCCGGTCGTCTCGGTCAGCAGTTCGACATCGGAGTCGGCAGCCTCCGTGACGGGCTCGACGACGGAGTCGCCCCCATCGTCCTTCTGGTCGCCCTTCTCGGGGCCGTCCTCATCCGGGCCACCCTCATCCGCATCTCCGGCCTCTTCCTTCAGGCCGGCGGACAGGGCTGCCTCATGGACGGCTGCCAGGGTCTCGGCAGGAAGGGCTGCGGCGCCATGGTCACCGGCGGCCTCGCCACGCCCTTCGTTTCCGACGAGGAAGAAGGCGGAGCGCAGGGTAACGGGCGAGATCGGCTGGTTGTCGCGGGCAGTCACCCCCAGCTTTGCCAGCAGATCGGAGATCTCGGCCCAGGACAGGCCGCGCTCGCGCATCAGCCCGATATCGGCATAGCTTTCGCGCACCGCCTGCATGGCGCTGCGGTTGCCAGCCGGGCGATCGGCAAGGAGCCGTTCAAGTTCCGAGCGATCGATCGACACCGTATGGGATTCCGGCAAGATGAAATGGCGACGGGGAAGCGCCCGGATGTTGGATCGCAAGGAATCCATTCCCCTGGGGCCGAAAAAATAGTACAAGCGGCCATCACGCGCAAACGGTTTCCAAACGACATCAACGGCGCTAAACAGTGTTGCCCGATCGGGACCCCATCCGTGACGCCGGGCAACTTCGCCGACGCTCCGGCAAATGGCGCCATGACGTTGGCTTTTGGAACCGCCCGTCGGTTGCGCGGGTTGCCATAAGGGTGGACGCCGCCGTTTCCGGAAGGTTGGACGTCTGCATCGGGCTGGGCTTGGAACCGGGGTAGGGCCAGGATGCCTCACGATTTTGGTTCGTCACGCGACCGGCGATCCGCACCCGTGCCGGGGGCGGGCATCGGCTTTCACGAGTTGCGGCAGGCGTGCGAAATCTCCGCATTGCGCGAGGATCTGGAGCGGCTGGCCCATGAGGCCGGCGCCCTGCGTGATGGCGTGGAGCAGGCTGTGGAGACGGTGCGCGACCGTTTTGCCGCACTGACCGCCGAGGAAATGGCCGACCCGATGGTGCTGGCGCCGTTGCTCCAACTGGCGGTCACAACCCTGCTGGAAATTCGCGAACAGGCCCGGCAGTTGAACACCCAGACCGGCCCGCTGTCGGATGACGAGCGCCCGTCCTGGCTGGGAGCCGCCGACGCTCCCCGCCTGCGACAGCCTGCCGCGATTGCCCAGGGTGTGTCGGCCGATGAAGGCATGTCCGATGGCTGGGGCGGCGACGATGCGCTGGAGCGGAGCGACGAACCGCTTCAGGCCGACAGCGCGCCGCCACCTTCGACCCACTTGCCGGCCCGACTGTCCCAGCCGGCTCTGGCCCTGCCGGCTTCGCAAGCTTCTCCCTCTCCCGGCCCCCTGGCACCGGCCCTGTCGCAGGTTGCGGCGGTAAATCCATCCAGCCCAGCCTCTCGGTCATCGGCTTCGGCAGCCCGAACCGGCGAAGGGCAGGCGTCATGGCTTGCCAGCGAACCGGCGCCACCACCGCCGCCATCCCGCGCGGCGACGGTACGGGCCACCGCCAGCGCTGGACCAAGACCCAAGGGTGGAATCGACTGGCTGGGGCCGGCCGGACGCTGACGTCAGCAAAAACAGGATGTGGTGGACAGGCGTCGGAAGGGCTGCGACTCGCGGCTCTCGCACCCTTCTGCGGCCGACGCAGAAGGTCAGATTCTGAACGATTGAGCTTGCAAATTCGGGGAGGTTCTAGTACAAACGGCGTATCGGTAAATGAAATTTTACCAAGATTCGCCGCATACCGCGCAACAGTTGCAACGTCCGAGGTCGGTCGCATGCTCCGGATCGACGCCATCGCCAAGCAGCATCTGCCCCATCGCACCCGTACGCTAGGGCAGCCGTTGCGCGTCATTCTGGTGGAGCATGACCCCGGCATCTCCGACGCCCTGTCGGTGGTGATGGCGGATCTGGGGCACACCGTCTGCGGCATTGCCCGGACAGAGTGTGAGGCGGTCGATCTGGCGCTGCGTGAACGTCCGGATCTGGCAATGACCGATGCACATCTCGGCGGCGGAGACGGCATCGCGGTGGCGCGCCGGCTGAATCTGGACCACGGACTGCGTTCCATCTTCCTGTCGGGCAACAGCGACCATGGCACCATGGCGCGCATCACCGAAACCTATCCGCTGGGTGTGGTGCACAGGCCCTTTTCTCATGCACAGCTGAAGATCGCCCTGGATCTGGCGGCGCGGCGCCTGCGCTGATCCCGGTGCCGATTGACGGGTTTCCAGCACTAAGCCGAAGGATTCGGTTTTCCCGCGCCTGTTCCTCTGCTATATTTGTTCATGGAGTGTTCTGGTTCGGAGCGGCAGGGCGAGTGCGCCGGTCCGAACATCGCCGGAGCATTTCCGACGGCGGTTGACCGGCGTCGGTCCCTCGTGCTTCGTTGCGCGGGACCGGGGGGATGGTCGCCATTGAACAGCCGGCCCTGCGAATGGGAACCCTCGGCATCTGGGTGCCTCCGCCGGGCATCCTGACGGGTCGGCATGGATGCTGGGACACTCGCGCTTAGGAGCAACGAGCGATGAATGTTTGGACGTTTACGGGACGCCTGGGCGCGGACGGCGAATTGCGCACGACCCAGAGCGGCGAGAAGGTGCTGGGTTTCCGCGTCGCCAACGATGTCGGCTTTGGCGAACGCAAGACGACTCAATGGGTCGATTGCTCGATCTGGGGTCGCCGCGCCGAGTCGCTCGCTCAGCACCTGACCAAGGGCAAGAGCGTCGTCGTTTCGGGCGAAGTGACCCTGCGCGAGTATGAGAAGCGTGACGGCACCCGCGGCGCCGGCCTGTCGGTGCGCGTGGCCGAAATCGACTTCACCGGCGGCGCCCGTGAAGAGGGTGGCGGCGGCAGCTTCGGCGGCGGCGGTGGCGGCTACGAATCGCGTGGCGGCGGAAGCGGCGGCTATGGCGGCGGCAGCGGTGGTGGCGGCAACTACGGCGGCGGCTCTTCGGGCGGCAACCGTGGCGGCGGTGGCGCTCCGCCCCGTCACGAGGACCTCGACGACGAGATCCCGTTCTGACGCGAATCACCGAAGCGGTAAGTTCCATCGGCCGGATGCCAGTCATCCGGCCGATTTCTTTTTCGGCGTCCGATAGGTCAGCCTGCCAGCATCGCGCGCAGGCGCGGAGCCATATGGTCCAGAAAGGCCCGGACACGGCGTGGCGCACGGTCGCGACCGGTATAGACGGCGTGGATTTCCTCGGTATCGACCAGCGTGTCGTCCAGCACTGCGACCAGCCGCCCCTCACGCAAATCGTCGCGGACGTGGTATTCGGCCAGCCGCGCCAGCCCCAGTCCCAGCAGCGCCATATGGCGAACCGTCTCGCCATTGTTGGCCAGGATGCGGGTCGGCACCTCGCGGTCCACCAGCCGTCCGCCGGACTTCAGCGGCCAGACCGCGGCGGCACGACGGAAATTGAAGCCCAGACAGTCATGGGCCTCCAGATCCGCGGCAGTCATCGGAACGCCTTTGCGGTCCAGATAAGCGGGGGAGGCGACGATTCTCCGCCGGACGACGCCCAGCCGCTGGGCCAGCAGCGCCGAATCGCTCAAGGGCCCGGCGCGGAAGGCGACATCGACACGGGCTGCATAGAGGTCTACCACCTCGTCGGTCATCGTCACGTCCATCGTGATGCCGGGATGGTCACGTAGAAATTCAGGCAGCAGCGGCAGCAGGCAATGCTGACCGAACGGCACCGAGGCGTTGGCCCGGATCAGGCCGGTCGGCGCGCGGGCGCCGCCGGCGATCTCCGCGTCCAGCGCGTCCAACTCTCCCAGCAGCGCCTGTGCCCGTTCCCGATACAGTTCTCCCTCGGCGGTCAGGCGCAGTTTCCTGGTGGAGCGTTCGACCAACCGCACACCCAGCCGTTCCTCCAGCCGACCGACCAGCTTCGCTGTGGACGACGGTGTCATGCCGACATCGCGCCCGGCGGCGCTGAAGCTGCCCTGGGCAGCAACCCGCAGGAAAACCCGCATTTCCCAGGCACGCGGATCGCTCATTCCGGCATCTCCATCCTTACCTTGTCCTTGAATGACAAAATCATGCGAACTGGGCTGGTATTCCCGTTCCTGACCTTATGGCGCACATCGTCTCCCCAGCACAGTCCTTCTTGGAATGGAGACTTTGGAAATGCCACTTGCACTGCTGGCGCTGGCGATCAGCGCCTATGCGATCGGGACGACGGAGTTTGTGATTGTCGGCCTGCTCCCAACCGTGGCGAGCGATCTGGACGTCAGCCTGCCGCTGGCCGGCATGGTGGTCAGCGTCTATGCGCTGGGCGTCACATTCGGCGCGCCGATTCTGACCGCGCTGACCGGCCGGGTTCCGCGCAAGCCGTTGCTGCTCGGATTGATGGGCGTGTTCGTCGCCGGCAACCTGCTGGCCGGCATCAGCCCCAATTACGAAACGCTGCTGGTGGCGCGGGTGCTGAGCGCCTTCGCCCATGGCGTCTTCTTCTCGGTCGGTTCGACCATCGCCGCCGATCTGGTGCCGGAGGACCGGCGCGCCTCGGCCATCGCCATGATGTTCTCCGGCCTAACCATCGCCATCGTCACCGGCGTGCCGCTGGGCACCTGGATCGGTCAGACCTTCGGCTGGCGCGCCACCTTCCTGGCGGTGTCGGCGCTTGGCGTCATCGGCGGGCTGGGTGTCGCAGCGTTGGTGCCGGCACGGCTCAGCCAACCGCCGGCCGCCGGTCTGGGCACGCAACTGGGTGTATTGGCGAAGCCGCGGCTTCTGCTGGCCTTCGCCATCACCGCACTCGGTTATGGCGGCACCTTCGTCGCCTTCACCTTCCTGGCGCCCATCCTTGAGACGATCACCGGGTTTTCGAACTCGACCGTCAGCCTCGTCCTGGTTCTGTACGGTGCCGCCATCGCGGTCGGCAATGTCGTCGGCGGCCGGCTTGCCAACCGCCGGCCGGTTCGGGCGCTGGCCTGGCTGTTCGCCTTGCAGGCGCTGGTTCTGATCGTCTTCACCTTCACCGCAGACGCCAAGGTTCCGGCGCTGGTCACGCTGGCCGGCATGGGAGCGCTGGCCTTCGCCAATGTCCCAGGCCTTCAGCTTTATGTCGTCCAATTGGCGCAGCGTCATGCGCCGGAAGCGGTCGATGTGGCGTCAGCGCTGAACATCGCTGCCTTCAACCTGGGAATCGCGGCTGGCGCCTTCTTCGGCGGGCAGGTTGTTTCCTCCCCACTCGGTCTCGGCGCCACGCCGTGGGTCGGTGGCCTGTTCGTTCTGGGCGGTCTCGTCCTGACGCTGGCGAGCGGTGCGCTCGACAGGCGGGAGACCGACCGCCGGACGACTGTTCCGGCGGCCTGCTGAACCGGCCTGTCAAACCGGGTCCGCCTCCAGCGTCAGCGTGTCGAGCAGGAAGCTGCCGTCTTCGGTGATGTCGAAATGGGTGCGGACCTCCGCCGCCGCACTGCGCTGGAGCGAGCGGATGGCCTGGGCGTGGAGGTCCGGGGTGCGGGTGCGGGCGGTCCACACCGGGAACTCCATACGCAGGCGACGCGGCGTCAGGGACCGGACAGCGAAGCCCGCCCGTGCCAATGCCGACACCCAGTCAGCCGCCGTATAATTGCGGACATGCGAGGGGTCGCGCAGCACCTCGACCACCTGCAGGTGGGTGTCCAGCACGGCGGCGGCCGGTGCGATGCAGTCGATGAAGACCGCAATCCCGCTTGGTGCCAGCACCCGCCGCGCCTCCCGCAGTCCGGCCTCGAAATCACGCCAATGATGGGCGGTGAAACGGCAGAGCACGACGTCGAACCGGCCATCCTCGAAGGGCAGCCGTTCGGCCGGCGCCTGCCGGGTGGCGATGTTGGACAGGCCGCGTTCCGCGGCGGTGCGGGCGACCACCTCCAGCATCTCCGGCGTCAGGTCGACGGCCACGACCTCCGCCACATGGGGAGCGGCGCGGTAGCTGACATGACCGCCGCCGCAGCCCAGATCCAAAACCCGTGCGCTCGACCGGCCACGCAGGACCAGCTCGATCTGGTCCAGGTCGGCACCGCCGGCATGGACGGCACTGGACACATAGGCATCGGCGCGCGGGCCGTAATTCTCGGCGACGACGCCATGGTGATTCCGGGTCATGGAGGGCTTCCTTGCAGTTGGCTGGCTGATGTGGCGAGCGTCGCGCCATTCGTAACCGGGTACAAGGCAGGTGGTTATCCTGGTATAAGCACTGCCACGATGATCCGCACACCCGCTTCCACCGGTCAGGTCCCCGTCGATCCAACGGCCGACCGCCGCCGCCAGCTTGCCTCCTTTCTGCGGCGCCACCGCGAACGGATCGCTCCGGCAGAGGCCGGTGTTCGAACCGGTTCCACCCGCCGGAGAACGCCCGGCCTGAGGCGGGAGGAACTGGCGCAGCTCTGTGGCATCAGTCCAACCTGGTACACCTGGCTGGAGCAGGGCCGCGACGTTTCGGTTTCTCCCGCGGCACTGGCGCGCCTGTCGAATGCGCTGCACCTGACCCCGGCTGAACGGGCCTATCTGTTCGAACTGACCCGCAAGCGCGACCCGGACATGCCGGCAGCGGGGCAGGCGGACAGTCCCCCGCCGTCGCTGCTTGCGGCGCTGACGGCGATGACCGCGCCAGCCTATCTCCTCGACCGCTGCTGGAGCGCCGTCGGCTGGAATCCCCGGGCGGAGCGGCTTTTTTCCGGTTGGCTGGCTGGCACCGAAACCAATCTGCTGCGCTATGTCTTCCTCGACCCGTCGGCCCGCGATTTCATCCAGGATTGGGAGAATCGTGGCCGCCGGCTGCTGGCGGAGTTTCGTGCCGAAACGGCCCGGCACCCGGACGACCCGACGCTTCGGCAATTGGTCGACGAACTGCGGCAGGCCAGCCCGCTGTTCGCCCGGTTGTGGGAGGACCAGAGTGTTCTGGAGCGCGAAGGCGGCCTGCGCCGATTCAATCATCCGCTGGATGGCGCCCTGATGTTGGAGCAGGTGACCCTGCGTCCGGGTGACCGATCCGCTTTCACCTTGGTCATGCTGGTCGAGCCTTCCGCGAACGAGGTCGCGGAGCTCCAAGAGTAAGGCTGCCGATCCGACTGCCCTTCGCCGTTTGGCACCTGATCATTGGCAGTCAGAGAACACGGTTCGTAATTTTCTGCCGCAAGCCGTTGCAGAAAAATGCAATTGCGTGTTTTTCATACCCTGAGGTTGTGCTACTCTGAGGCTGTTTTCGTTCAGCTTGAGCGATTTTAAAAGCGTCATACGAATAACACGCGTCGAGCTGAAAACGAACGCAACAAAAATCAGGGGAAGGCCTATGGCGCGCTTTATTGCGGGTGGTTCAACCGGGGTTAACACCGACAGTATCTATATCACCGATCTTCGGTTTGCGCAGATAACCGGCGCAAACAGCACCTATATTTCGGCAAGTTATGGTGGCGGTGCAGTCACCGAGTTTTATGGTAATTTCGCTTACAACTCGACGGGCACCAATGTGGTGGGCGGAACGATCTCCGCCATCCGCTCGCTGTCGAACGGCACGCCGACCTACACCGTCGAAAACCTGTCGGTTCCCGCAACCACCTTCCTCGCGTGGCTGTCCAGTGGCGATAGCAGCAGCGCACGGTCCTCGATCTTGTCAGGTTCGGACACGATGTTCGGGTCGGATTTCAACGATACGATTCGGGGGTATACCGGAAACGATACGATTCTGGGCGGCGGCGGATCCGATCTTCTGGATGGCGGTTACGGAAACAACGTTATCGACGGTGGTGCTGGCGTCGATACCGTCGAATTCCGCGGAAGCACCGATACCAATACCACCTTCAGCTATGGCGGGTCCGTCTATGTCTACGATTCGAGCGGTTACGACCAGCTGATTGGGGTCGAATACATTAGATTCAGCAACAGAACGATCGCCACGTCCAGCGTTGCCGCGTTGGATCCGCTGTCTTATCTGGCGGCCAATCCCGATCTCGCCGCAGCGTTTGGTGGAAGCACTGCGCCAGTGCTGAGCCATTACCTGAGCATCGGCATCCGCGAACATCGGTCGACGACCTTCGATGCCGCGGGCTACCTTGCGGCGAACCCAGATTTGGCCGCCGCATTCGGTTCGAATACCGTAGCGGCCACTCAGCACTACATAAATGCCGGCCGTCTGGAACGTCGCAGCACCAGCTTCAACGCAATGAGCTACCTCGCCGCGAATCCGGATCTTATCCAGGCGTTCGGAACGGACAAGAACGCTGCGGCATTGCACTACGCCACCACTGGGCGGCTAGAGGGCAGGTCGACGACTTTCAATGCGTCCGCCTATCTTGCGCGCTACCCGGACCTCCGGTGGATGTACGGCACCAGCGAACTGGGCGCCGCGACGCATTATGTGACATCCGGATATCGTGAGGGACGGTCTGCCGCCCCGCTGACGACATCCACCAGCCGTTCCGCACAGTTCCTGGCATCCGAACAGGCTTCGGCTTCACTGGCCGCCGCTCTTTAAGGAAGGAATGGCTTGGGACACCCGAAAGGCAAGTGCTCCCAAGTCATCTGCCTCTGGTCTTGATGCGCTGGTACAGAACGCATTGTGTTTTGTACCGCGTGACCAAGGGGTCGATACTGTACCGGCCGCCAAAAACGCGAAAACCCGCCGAAGGGCGGGTTGAAGGTTTGCTGTTTCAAAGATTGTGAAAGTTGGCTGGGGCGCCAGGATTCGAACCTGGGAATGGCGGTACCAAAAACCGCTGCCTTACCGCTTGGCGACGCCCCAACCGGCGCGGCGATCTCTCGTATCGCCGGAAGGAGCGGCACCATAATCGGAAGCCCGGCCGAACGCAACAGGCTGTTTTCAGAAAATTTTCGCGGCAATCGGCCCTCCGCGAGGTTGCTCAGCGGCCCTCCCGGCGCCATGCCATCAGCAACCCACCCAGCACCAGGGCCAGCACTGCACCCACCGGCAGCAGCGGCACATCTGTCACGCCGGTCACCGTATAGTCGCCGTTTGCGCGCAGCCCGATCCAGCCGGATCCGGTCTGGCTACGGTCGGGCTGGGTGCGGCGCACATCGATGCCGGGGTTGGATCCGGTGTCGGTGTCGATCAGCCAATGGATGCCGCCGCCGGTCGCCTCCGCCACCGGCTGCATGCGGTCGCCGGTGGACCGCACATCGGCCAATTCCGGCGTGTTCACGGCACCCACCACTGCCAGCGTCGTCCGCTCCCCATCGGAAATGCGGTAGATGCCGGGGGCTGCGGCGGTCACGGTGGCGATGGCCCGGCCGGTGCGGTCGTCGGCCAGCTGGAGCGTGCTGGTCTGGTCGGACGGATCGGTGATGGTGACGGAGCGCGGGTCGGGCGTCAGGGACCGGCGTTCGACCGTGATGCGGTTGCCGTCCACATGGGCGCGCAGGTCGTTCTCCTCCAGCTCCGGCTCCTTCATCAGCCAGTGGGCGAGGCGGCGCAGAAGCTCGGCCTGCGGACCGCCGCCTTCGAAGCCGCGGCTCCACAGCCAGATCTGGTCGGAGGCGAGCTGCGCCACCCGGCCCTTGCCGACGCGGTCCAGCACCAGAAGCGGGCGGTTGCCGGCACCCTGCATCACCACGGTGCCGCTGTTGGGCGTCACATCCACCTGATGGAACCAGCGGCCCCAGCTCGGTGCTGCGTCCAGCCGGTCGCCTGGCAGTCCGGCGGTCACCGGATGGCGGCGGCCGACATTGGTCACGGTCGGCAGGAACGGGCTGTCCACCGTCTGGCCACTGGGAGCCGCCGGCAGGATCGACCCCAGGGGGGTGCGGTAGAGAGACAGCGGCCCGGCATAGCCCTGTCCGGAAGTTTCCAGCAGGGCACCGCCCTTGCGGACATAATCGGCGATATTCTCCAGATACATCTGCGGCAGCACGCCACGGCGGCGGTAGCGGTCGAAGATGATCAGGTCGAACTCGTCCAGCTTCACCTCGAACAGCTCGCGGATCGGGAAGGCGATCAGCGACAGCTCACGGATAGGCGTGCCGTCCTGCTTCTCCGGCGGGCGCAGGATGGTGAAATGGACCAGATCCACCGCCGGATCGGCCTTCAGCAGGTTGCGCCATGTGCGCTCACCGGCGTGAGGCTCGCCGGAAACCAGCAGCACGCGCAGCCGGTCGCGCACGCCGTTCACCACCACCGCCGCGCGGTTGTTGGCTAGGGTCAGCTCCTGCTTCGCCGGCTCGACCTCCAGTTCCAGGACATTCTGGCCGCCATGGGTGATCGGCAAATCGACGCGGACGTCGCGGCCAACCGGCACCCGGATGGTGCTGGGGGCGCCGCCGTCCTGGCGCAGGGTCACCGCGGCGTCGACCGACTGGCGGCCGGGCATGTCGTCGACGCGGATGGTCAACTCGACCGGCTTGCCGACAAGGCCGTAGTTGGGCGCCTGCACGATGGCGATGCGTCGGTCGCCCTCGTCGCGGTCGCCGGTCAGCAGCGTGTGGATCGGGCCGATGTCGGCCAGCTTGCCCGGCACCTGCGGAACGTCATGCACCTGACCGTCGGTGATGAAGACGGCGCCGGCCATGCGGCGGCGCGGCACATCGGCCATCGCACGGTTCAGCGCATCGAACAGATGGGTCTCGTTGATGGTGCCGCCGGTCTCGCCGCCCTCGGCGCTGCGGACGACGCGCACCTCCAGGTCGTTGAAGCGCTTCAGCCGCTCGGTCAGCTGCTCCGCCGCCCGTTCGGTGCGGGCACGGCGGTCGCCGATCGCCTGGCTCGGCGAATCGTCGATCACCACGACGGCGACATCCTTGATCGGGTCGCGCTTCTCCTGGACCAGCGAGGGGTTGATCAGCGCCAAGGCCAGCACCGCCACCGCCAGCAGGCGCAGCCAGGTGCCGCGCGCCCGGCGTGCTGCCGCGATCAGCACCACCAGCAAGGCGAAGCCGAAAAGTGCGCCCAGCACCGGCCAGGGCAGCAGGGGCGCCAGCGCCACCGAAAGTCCGGAGAGCAGATCGACGGGCATCACTGGCCGAGCCTTTCCAGGATGGCGGGCACATGGACCTGATCGGCCTTGTAGTTGCCGGTCAGCGCATACATCACGAGGTTGACGCCGAAGCGATAGGCGATCTCGCGCTGACGTTCGCCGCCGGGGATGACCGCGAACATCGGCTGGCCGTTGCGGCCGACCGCCCAGGCCGACGCCCAGTCGTTGCCGCCAATGACGACGGAGGACACGCCGTCATTCGCCGGCCCTTCGCGCGCTTCGATCCACAACTGCCCGCCGGCATAGCGTCCGGGGAAGTCGGTGAGCAGGTAGAAGGACTTGCGCAGCACATGGTCCTGCGGCACCGGGGCCAGCGGCGGGATGTCCAAGCCCTGTACCAGCCGTTGCAGAACGGCCGGGCCGCCACCAGGGGCCTGATCGCGTGTGTCGAACAGGATGGTGCCGCCGCTGCGCATATACTCGTTCACCCGCTGGCGCGCCTGATCGGACAGCGTCTTCTGCCGATCCGACACCGGCCAGTAGAGCAGGGGATAGAAAGCCAGCTCGTCCTGTTCGGGATCGACGCCGACCGCTCCGGCCGCTTCGACGGCGGTGCGCAGACCGAGCACGCTGACCAGCCCCTCAAGCCCGGCGCGGGCGGTATCGTCGACGCTGCTGTCGCCGGTCTGGACATAGGCCAGGTAAGTCTCCGCCGTCACCTTGACCGCCTTGTCCTGATCGAGCGCGCGGGCAGGCTGCGGTGCCGAAGACAGGGCGAGCGCCAGCAGCAGGCCGGCCGCCGCCCCGCCGGTTCCGCGCCGCAGGCTGGGCGGGCGTAGCAGGCCACGCAGGGCCAGCGCGATCAGCAGGTCGATGGACAGCAGGGCCAGGGCCGCCGCCAGCAGCGACGGCTTCAGCGGAACCTCGCCGCGGCCGCCATAGCCGTCGCGGCCGATACCGGCCGGCATCGGCGGCAAGGGGTCGATGGCGGTGACGGCGGCGGAGAGGTTCAGAGCGCGCCGGGCATCGTCGGTGCCGTAGAATCCCGGCGGATGGCGCGGTCCGATGACATCGGCGGCAGCATTGCCGGGGATCGGGAAGGCGGTGGGCGGCGGAGGAACCAGCCGGCCGGTGCCGTCCAGCACCTCGACCGGATCGAGCGAGGCAGTGGCCGCCGTTCCCGTCACGCCGCCGCTGAGCGCGACCAGCCGGCGCAGCATGTCGACGAACAGGCCGGACAGCGGCAGGTTCGACCAGTCCGGGCTGGCGGTGGTGTGGACCAGCACGATCCAGCCGTCGCCGCGCTTCTGCGAGGTGACCAGCGGCGTGCCGTCGGCCAGCCTTGCCCAGGTGCGGTCCGCCAGATCCAGGGCTGGCTCGGCGAGCACCTGCCGGTTCACCTGGACATCGGGCGGGATGGCCAGCCCCTCGAAGGGGGATTTCGGCGGGAAGGGCTGGAGCTTTGCCGGTTCCGACCAAGACAATGCGCCGCCAAGCGCGCGGTCACCGATGCGCAGCCGCTCCGGCACCAGCGTGTCGGCATGTTGGGCCAGACGCGGGCCGGCGAAGCGGACCAGCACGCCGCCCTTCCTCACCCAATCCTCGATGTCCTGAACCTCGGTCCCAGTCAAGGCGCCGATGTCGGACAGGATCAGCACGGCCAGATCGCGCTTCAGCAGATCCAGCGTCTCGCCGCGCCGCACCTCGTTGTAGGGCGACAGCGCGCGTTCAAGATAATAGAGATCGGAGAGCAGCGGCTGGCTTTCCCCCTCCGCCCGGCCAGACGCGAGACCGACGGGGCGGCGGCGCCAGCGCTCGTCCAGCAGGACGGTGGCACCGGCGGTGGTATCGCCTTCGACCCGCAGACTGGCGGCGTCGTTGCGCAGCTCGGTCGGCACGTCCAGCCGCACCTCCCGCACCTTCTGGCCCGGCTCGAAGGTCACGGTCTGGCGGGTCAACAGCCGGCCGTCGGCGGCGGCGAGGCGGACGGTCACCGGCTCCGGCTTCGACGGATCGGCGCGGACGACGCGGGCGGTCAGCGCCGTGCCCTCGCTGGAGGGCGGCAGCAGCAGGTGGGGGGGATGCTCGGCGGAATCGTCGAGAACATCGGCGGAGCCCAGCCGCTGCAATCCGGCGGCGAGAGCGGCGGCTTGGCGGTCGCCAACGCCGTCGCTGAGCCACACCGCATGGATCGAGCCGCGCCCGTTGGCCTGCGTCGCCACCGCCTTCAGGGCCTCCAGCGCTGCGGCACGGTCGGTCGGCCAGGGCAGGGGAACCATCGCCTGGGCCAGACGGCGGGCTTCGGGTGCCGGCAGGACGGCGCTTGCATGGATCGGTTGCCCGTCGGCGGCCGGGGCGGTGGGCAGCAGGATCACCGGCCGCTGCTGGCGGTCGGCCTGGGCGATCAGTTCGTCCATCGTGCGCTTGCGGGTCGGCCAGTCGCGCCCGGCCGCCCAGCCATTGTCGACCACCAGCAGCAACGGCCCGCCGCCGGGCAGCGCCGCCCGCGGGTTCAGCAATGGACCGGCCAGGGCCAGGATGATCAGCGCCGCCACGATCAGCCGCAGGAGCAGCAGCCACCACGGCGTCCGGGCCGGCGTCTCCTCCCGCGCGATCAGGTCGCGCAGCAGGCGGATGGCAGGAAACTGGATCGCACGCGGGGCCGGCGGCGTGACGCGCAGCAGCCACCAGAGGACCGGCAGGGCAGCCAGTGCGGTCAAGACCCAGGGGGCGGCGAAGGCGATCGGTCCGAGACCCAGCATTGGCGCGTCTTCACGAGGGGGAGGGGCGAGAAGGGGTAGGCCGGCGCGTCACACCGCCTCCATCGCCATCGCACCCCAGAGGGTGAGCAGCGCGGATTGCGGCGAACGGTCGGTGCGATGAACGGCGAAACTCCAGCCGGCGGTGCGGGCAAGCGCCGCCAGCCCGTCCTGCTGCGCCTTCAGGCGCTCGCGGTAGGCGTCGCGGACGGCCTCGACACGGGGGACCAGCAGATTTTGTTCGCCCTCCAGGCCGTGGAAATCGACACGGCCGTCATAGGGCAGCGTTTCTTCGGCCGGATCGAGGATCTGGACCAGATGGCCGCGCAGGCCCCGCCCGGTGAGGCCGGCAACAATGGCGTGGATTTCCGGCAGGGGGGACAGCAGGTCGCCGAACAGGACCGTCTGCGCATGGCGGGGCAGCGGCTCCACCCGCGGCAGCGGATCGGGTGCGGCAGCGGTGCGCGGGTCGGTCATCAGCCGGGCGATGCGGTCGATGGCGGTCTTGCCGTGGTCGGGCCGCACGCCGCTGTTCAGCAGGGCGACCCGCTCGCCGCCTCGGGCCAGCAGCACGGCGGTGGCGAGCGTCAGCAGATCCGCCCGCTCCCGCTTGGTCGGCAGCCCGTTAACAGAGCGGAAATCCATGGAGGCGGAGCGGTCGCGCCACAGCCAGACGCTCTGCGCCGCCTCCCATTCATTCTCGCGGACATAGACCGGCTGGGTCTTGGCCGACTGGCGCCAGTCGATCATCGACGGCGCATCGCCCGGCTGGTAGCGACGGAACTGCCAGAAGGTCTCGCCCAGCCCGACGCGCCGCCGGCCATGCACCCCCTGGGCGACGGTCGCCGCCACCCGCTCTGCCGCGACCAGAAGCGGGGGCAGGGCGGATGCCAGTTCCTCCGCGCGATGCCGCGCCAGCAGGGTGTTCGACAGCTGACCCGGCGGCTGGCCATTTTGCGGGGAGTTTGAGCTTCGCGGCATTGCGGCTCCGCTTCGAGGGGTCAGGCCAGTGGCGCGCAGAGGCGGTCGATGACGTCGTCCAGCGTCACCCCATCGGCCCGCGCGGCGAAGTTCAGCGCCATGCGGTGCTTCAGGATCGGCTTGGCCAGCGCGACGACATCGTCCAATGACGGCGACAGGCGGCCGTCCAGCACTGCACGGGCGCGGGCGGCGAGCATCAGCGACTGGCTGGCGCGCGGACCGGGGCCCCAGGCGACATGCTGGCGCACCTCCATCAGCTCCGACGTTTCCGGGCGGCCGCGGCGGACGAGGTCGAGGATGCCGTCCACCACCCCTTCGCCGACCGGCACGCGGCGGACAAGTCGTTGTGCCGCCTGCAGATCGGCAGCGGACAGCACCGTCACCGCCCGTTCGTCGGTGGCCCCGGTGGTGGCGATCATCATCCGCCGTTCCGCCTCGCGGTCCGGATAATCGACGTCGATCTGCATCAGGAAGCGGTCGAGCTGGGCTTCCGGCAGCGGATAGGTGCCTTCCTGCTCCAGCGGATTCTGGGTCGCCAGCACGTGGAAGGGCTGGGGCAAGGGGTGGTACTGGCCGGCGACCGACACCCGGTGCTCCTGCATCGCCTGGAGCAGGGCCGATTGGGTGCGCGGGCTGGCACGGTTGATCTCGTCGGCCATCAGCAACTGGCTGAACACCGGACCGGGCAGGAAGCGGAAGGACCGGCGTCCGTTGTCGCCCTCCTCCAGCACTTCGGAGCCCAGGATGTCGGCAGGCATCAGGTCGGGCGTGCACTGGATTCGCTTTTCGGCGAGGCCCAGCACGGTGCCCAGCGTTTCCACCAGCCGCGTCTTGGCAAGGCCGGGAACGCCGATCAGCAGGACGTGGCCGCCGGCCAGCAGCGTGACCAGCGTGCGGTCGATCACCTCCTGCTGGCCGAAGATCACGCGGCCGATGCGGTCGCGGACGGAGGCAAGGCGGTCACCCAGCGCCTCGATCTCTTCCATCAGCCGTTGCGGGTCGTCCGGCACGGGAGGCTGCCCCCTCAGGATGTCCTGTGCGCTCAAGGTCTGCTGCTCCCCGATGGTGGGCCGATCGGTGTCATGGTCGCAGGATTCCGCGACGCGAAACACGGGATCCGCATGGTTGGCCCTGTTCCGGCACCTTGTCGACACCCATTTTCCGAATCCCGCCGCCGGATGTGCCGCCGGACGGGTGGTGGCGCCAGGACCATTGGAGTGGACCTAGCGGCCGAGTGTGGCGAAAATGCGCATGTCCGGGGACAAAACGGCTCCCAATCCTATGAAGGTCGGTAACGCGATGGCGAATGACAAGCGCTCAGATGGGCAAACCGTTCCGGAGACGCCGCCGGTGCTGCCGTCCGACTTGCCGGTGGCGCTGGGACGGACACCGACGCTGGAGCAGTACGACATCCGCATTGCGCGCGACGGCACCTGGTTCCACAATGGCGATCCCATCCGCCGGATCGAACTGGCGAAGCTGTTCTCCAGCGTCCTGAAGCGCGACGACGACGGCGATTACTGGCTGATCACGCCTGTCGAGCGCGGCCGGATCGTCGTGGACGACGCCCCTTTCGTTGCGGTGGAGATGACTGTGGCGGGCAGCGGAGCCGATCAGGTCCTGTCCTTCCGTACCAACCTCGATCATTGGGTGGAGGCCGGTCCCGAACATCCGATCCGCGTCGCCGTCAACCCTGAAACTGGGGAGCCGGCACCCTACATCGAAATCAGAAGCCGGCTTGAGGCGAGAATCCTGCGGCCCGTGTTCTACGACATGGTGGAGCGCAGCGAGGCGCGCCGCACCGAAACCGGCGAGTCCGAGGTGGGTCTATGGAGCAACAAGGTCTTCTTCACGCTGGGCAGGCTGCCTGGCGACTGAGCCTGGAGGAAGTCCGCCGGCGCTTGCCGGCGATGAGCACCGATGCAGCGGTGGAGAGCTCCGTCCGGTCGAACCGGACGGCGCCGAAGCACGCCGCCAAGATCCGCGGCGACCACGACCTCAATCCGGAAATGGGGCCGCCCTCGACGCTGCGCGAGGCGGCGGTGCTGGTTCCGCTGGTCGACCGGCCGGAGGAGCTCACCGTCATCTTCACGCAGCGCACCGCGACGCTGAGCGCCCATGCCGGCCAGATCAGCTTCCCCGGGGGGCGGATGGAGCCGGAGGACGGCACTCCGGAGGAAACCGCGCTGCGCGAAACGGCGGAGGAGATCGGGCTGGAGCGCGGCCGGATCGAGATCGTCGGCCGGCTGGACACCTATGTCACGCGCACCGGATTCCGGGTGACGCCGGTGGTGGGGGTGGTGACGCCACCCTTCATCCTGACGCCCGACCCGACCGAGGTGGCCGAGGTGTTCGAGGTGCCGCTGTCCTTCATCCTCGACCCGTCGAACCCGCAGCGCCACAGCCGCGAGTTTCTGGGCAAGCCGCGCTGGTTCTACGCCTTCCCCTATCCGCAGCGTTACATCTGGGGCGCGACCGCCGGCATGCTGGTGAACCTGCGCGACGTGCTGGGTGCCGCCGCCCGCGAAACAGGGGAAGGGGCGGGCTGACGTCTCCAAAACCGATGGCCCGGAACCCGACGGCGGTGGAATGGGGATCGGGAATCGGATAGCGTCGCGCGCCATGACCGTTGCCGCACGCCTGTCTCCCCAGCCCTGGATGACCGCCCCCGAAAGCCTGGCAGTGTTCGATGCCCTGGCATCGGGCGGTGCCGACGCGCGATTCGTCGGCGGCTGCGTGCGCGATGCGTGGCTCGGCCGGCCGGTGAAGGACATCGACATCGCCACCCATGCGCCGCCCGAACGGGTCATGGAGCTGCTGGAGGCGGCGGGGATCCGCGCCATCCCGACCGGCATCACCCATGGTACCGTGACCGCGCTGTGCGGCGGCAAGCCCTATGAGATCACCACGCTGCGGCGCGATGTGGAGACTTTCGGCCGCCATGCCCGTGTCGAATTCACCGACGACTGGATCGAGGACGCCGCCCGCCGCGACCTGACCATGAACGCGATGAGTTGCACGCCGGACGGCGCAATGTTCGACCCGTTCGGCGGTCTGGCCGATCTTGCCGCCGGACGTGTGCGCTTCGTCGGCGAAGCCCGTCGGCGGATTGAGGAGGATGTGCTGCGCCTGCTGCGCTTCTTCCGCTTCCACGCCCATTACGGCCGCGGCGAGCCTGATGCCGAGGCGATGGCGGCTTGCCGCGAACTGGCGCCGCGCCTGCCGACCCTGTCGGGCGAACGGGTGCGGGGCGAGCTTTTCCGCCTGCTGACCGCAGCCTGCGCCGCGTCGGTCTGGCGGCTGATGATGGGGCAGGGGATCATGGTCCATCTGCTGCCGGAGGCAATGGACACCGACCGGCTGGAGCGCTTGATCGCGGTGGAACGCGACCTTGGCGTGACGCCCGACCCCACCCGCCGGTTGGCTGCGGTGCTGGACAGCGACCGGCCGGGCGCGCTCAGGGCTGCCGATGCTCTGCGCCTGTCCAACCACGAGCGGGAGCGCCTGCTGGCCCTGGTCGAACCGCCGGTCGCGGTGTCGCCGGCCGACAACCGCAAGGCCCTGCGTCAGGCGCTGTACCGCGTCGGCGATGCGGAGCTGTTCGGCGACCTGCTGCTGATCGCCGCCGCCATTCATGACGGTCCGCTGGATTTGGGCGCGTTGCGCAAGGCCCTGTCGGTGGCCGACGACCTGCCGGGCTTGAAGCTGCCGATTGCCGGTCGCGACCTGCTGGAGCTTGGCGTTCCGCGCGGCCCGCTGGTCGGCGGCACGCTGAAGCGCGTCGAGGCCTGGTGGATCGCCGAGGATTTCCAGCCGGACCGCGACGCCTGCCTAGAGATGGCCCGTGGCTTTCTCGATCAGGCCTCCGGCCTTTCGGCGTAGCGGCGGCAATGCTCCAGATAGGCCGCTTCATGACCGACGATCAGGTCGACGATGCTGGACCACAGCCAGGATGGAGCATCCAGGCTCTTGGTCCGGTTGCGCGCCAATTCGCCACGCCATGACTTGCGCGTCGCCTCGTCCATCTGGCGGGCATGCGCCTTGCCGACCACAGCGGCCAGATAGAAGGCGACGCGGGTCGCTTCCTCCCTCGTCAGATGATCGAAATCGAGCTTGATGTCCTGCGGCAGAAGCTCGCGCAGGAAGACGGCGCGGTCGAGCAGGCGGGCAGGGCGCATCCGGTCGCCAAGATAAGGCGAGAGATTCTGCGCGCCGGTCACCACGCGTTCCGCATTGTCGCGCGGCATGCCGTTCTTGGCGGCACGCGGTGCTGCGGCCTGAACCGCCTCCTTGATGTCGATCAGGCTGAGGCCGCCCTCGTCGTAATGACCCTCGCCGACGCCGAGAAGCACCGCGATCCGCAGCCGGCCGAGCGAACTGCAACCCTTCACCCAATAGGCCGCATCCAGAAGCTCGATCCTGTCGTTGTCGTCGCGGGAGTGCAGGGCGGTCACCAGACGGCGGACCTGATCCCTGGCGAACAGCTCTGCGACGGCGGCGCGTTCTTCGTCGGTCAGCGGCCAGAAACGCTTGCCGAGCGGGATGGTCGGCCGGATGTCCTTGATGCGGTCCATGGCCAGATGCTTCCAGGTGCGGCCGATGGCCTGACGCATGCCGAGGCGGACGACCGAGGGTCTCTTCCGCACCGCATCGCCGCCCAGTTCGCCGTCCAGGGTCATCATGTAGCCCTCGATCATCCGCTCCAGCATCAGCGCCGTGGTGACGCCGGGCAGGTCGGAACCGCGTGCCGCAGTGGCGAGCGACAGGCCCAGCCGGATCAGGTCATGGGCGGGATTGCCGACAACCGTCTGGTCGACGTCGCGAATCTGGATGCCGATCCGACCTTTGGCGTTGGCGACCGGCCCGAGGTTGCCGACATGGCAGTCGCCGCAGATCCAGACTGGCGGACCGTCGGGGATTCTGCCGCTGGACTGCTCCAGCCATTCGTAGAATTTCACGGTGCTGCCGCGCACATAGGCGTGAGCGGACTCAGCCATCTTGAGATTTCGACGCTGGGACAGGACCGCTTGGCGCTGATCGGGCGGGGTGGGCTGGTTTTTCGACGGCATCATCCATCCGGATCCGAAGTTGCGACGCCGGAAATGGGCAACGCATCCGCAATCCGCCATGCCGCAACCGGTCACCCCAAAACGATCCAGCCATGCATGCTTATGGGGCATGCTTAGGGGAACACCCCGTATGGGCGAACAAAAAACACATAAGTTAGGTTATGGAAAACAATGCTGCCGCCTTCCGCTTCGGCCTTGCGAATTCGAAAGCAAGAATCGGATAGCCTGAGCCTGACCGTTTTCGCGACTTTCGGGCCGTTCATGGCATGGGAGAATGGCAATGAAACAGCTGGACGGAAAGATTGCAATCGTCACGGGTGCCAGTTCCGGGATCGGGCGCGAGGCGGCGCTGCTGTTCGCGGAACACGGCGCAAAACTCGTTCTGGTGGCCCGGCGGTGTGACGAACTGGAACGGCTGGCAGACGAGATTCAGAGCAATGGCGGCGATGCCGTCGCCGTGGCCGGCACTGTCGCGGATGCCGACGTCGCACGCGCCGCGGTCGAAACCGCCATCCGCCGGTTCGGCGGACTGGACGTCGCTTTCAACAATGCGGGCACCACCGGCGCGCAGGTTCCGCTTCCCGATATGACGGCGGAGATGTGGCACGAGGTGATCGATACCAACCTGACCAGTGCCTTCCATGCCGCCAAGCACCAGATTCCGGCGATGCTTTCCCGCGGCGGCGGATCGCTGATCTTCACCTCGACCTTCGTCGGCCACACCGTCGGCTTTCCCGGAATGGCTGCCTATGCCGCCAGCAAGGCCGGATTGATCGGTTTGACGCAGGTGATCGCGGCGGAATATGGACCGCACGGCATCCGCGCCAACGCCTTGCTGCCGGGCGGCACCGATACGCCGATGGGACGGGCCGTGTCGAACACGCCGGAGGCGCTGGCTTTCGTCCAGGGGCTTCACGCCCTGAAACGCCTCGCGACCCCGCGGGAGATCGCGCAATCGGCGCTCTATCTGGCGTCGGACGCGTCCAGTTTCACCACCGGAACCGCGCTGCTGGTGGATGGCGGCGTGTCGATCACCCGGACGTGAATAACCGGACATGAACGGGCCGGGCCGCACGCCATTCACCGGCGTCCGGCCCGGCCCTATTCCTCCGGCCCTACTCCGCCGCCTGCGGCCGCAGCGGCTGGACCACATCGCCCTTGAGATTCATCGCCTTGGCCAACGCATCGATGCGGCGCTGCACCGCTTCGCCGGACGGGACGC
Organism: Azospirillum melinis; assembly: GCF_013340935.1. GTDB lineage: Bacteria > Pseudomonadota > Alphaproteobacteria > Azospirillales > Azospirillaceae > Azospirillum > Azospirillum melinis. The sequence goes on from NZ_WHOS01000003.1 coordinate 277,408, forward strand.
TGCCGTCGTCGGGCAGGGTCAGCACGATGCGGCCATCGCCGACCTTCAGGCTCGTGCGCTCCAGCAAGGCCGTGGCGCCGCCCGACAGCGTGTGTGCAAGGCGCAGGGCCAGACCCAGCACCAGTGCCTTCATGCCCTGCCCTTCGCTCACCAGCGTCCGCACCGGTGCGGTCAGCGGCGTGTCGATGGTGCCGGCATAGCGGGCATGGGCGGCAAGCGCGAGGAAGGCACGCTCGTCGTGGTCCAGCGCTGGGAATGGATAACGCAGCACGCGCAGGAAGGCATGTTCCGCCCGGTAGTCGGGATGGTCGGCCCAGCCGACGTCGCTCAGCAGGCAGGCGGCATGGCGCAGCCGGATGGCGTTGTCGTCCTCGCCGGCGAAAAGCCCGGCGGTCCAGGACATCAGCAAGGCCGGATCGCCCATCCGCACGAAACGTCGCGCCCAATCGGCAGCCGACGCCATCAGCGGATCTTCGCGCTGCCCCTCCGGCGAGAGCAGCGAATAGAGATGCCCTTCGCGCAGGCCGTAGGCGGAGAAGACCAGCTTCGACGGCTGGGCGATGCGCAGCAGCCGTTCCAGCACCAGCCCGGCGAGAGGCAGCGTATCGAGCCGGCGGCGCGATCCCGCCATCTTCTCCAGCGACGAGCGGCTCTGCCGGCCGATCAGGCCGGTGAACTCCCGCGCGTCGGCGGAGGGGATGGTGTAGTGGTGGATGATGTGCAGCGGGTGGCCGGACTGTTCCATATGCAGCTTGGCGATGGCGCGCCAGCTGCCGCCGACCGGGTAGAAGGGCCGCCCCCTCATCGCCGGCAGCCAGGGCAGCGATTCCAGATGCTGGTCGATCAGCTTGGCCGGGCCGCCCTTGGTCGAGCCGACCTCCATAAGCCGCAGCGGGCCGAGCGGCAGCGTCACCTGCTTGCCGATCACGCCGCGGTCGAGCGTCACCAGCTCCAGGCTGCCGCCGCCGAGATCGCCGACGAGACCGTCCGCGCCGGGCGTGCCCGACAGCACGCCCATGGCCGACAGCCGCGCCTCCTCCTCGCCACTGATGACGCGGACGGTCAGGCCGGCCCGGCGTCGGATGGCATCGACGAAGGCGGCTCCGTCGCGGGCATCACGCACGGCGGCGGTGGCGATCACGTCGAGCCGGCCGACGCGCATGCCCTGGGCCAGGGTCGCGAATCGCTCCAGCGCCGCCAGCCCCTGGGTGACACCGTCGGGATTCAGCACGCCGGCCTTCTCCACGCCGCGCCCAAGGCCGCACAGCACCTTCTCGTTGAACAGGGCAAGCGGTGAGCGGGTAAGCCCGTCATAGACGACGAGACGGATGGAGTTCGACCCGATGTCGATCACGCCCACCCGTTCTCCGACGCGCTCCCCGACAGTCGCAACGCCTGAAGCGCCGAAGCCTGAAGCGTTGCTCCCCGCCTGCCCCAGCTCGCCGAAATTGGCGGCGGCGCGTTTGTCCATGCTCATACTCTCACTCCCGTCACCCGCCCTCAGGACACCGTGTGCAGCATCAGCCGCGGCGGCGTGCGCTTATTGCTGAGCGCGCTGCCCCGGCCGGACAGGCTGGGGTTGGTCATGAAGTAATTATGGGCACTGAACGCATCGGGGCCAGCCTTGATGCGATGGTACACGCCATCGGGCCCCAGCTTCCAGGTGCTTGCATCGTCCTTCATGTTGGCGACCATGATCTGGTCGAGCACCTGTTCGTGCACCGTCGGATTCTCGATGGGCACCAGCGTCTCGATGCGGCGGTCCAGATTGCGGGTCATCCAGTCGGCGGAGGAGATGAACACCTTGGCCTGGTTGCTGGGCATCGGATGGCCGTTGCCGAAGCAGATGACGCGGCCATGCTCCAGAAAGCGGCCGACGATGCTGCGCACCCGGATGTTTTCCGACAGCCCCTTCACCCCCGGCCGCAGGCAGCAGATGCCGCGGATGATCATGTCGATCTGCACGCCGGCCTGCGAGGCCTTGTACAGCTTGTCGATGATGACCGGATCGACCAGGGAGTTCAGCTTCACCCAGATCGACGCCGGCCGTCCGGCGGCGGCATGGGCGATCTCCGCCTCGATCAGGTCCGACAGGCGCTGGCGCAGCGTGATCGGGGCGATGGCGATCTTCTCCAGCACCTTGGGCGTGGCGTAGCCGGTCATGAAATTGAACATGACGGCGGCGTCGTGGCACAGCGCCGGGTCGCAGGTGAAGAAGGACAGGTCGGTGTAGACCTTCGCGGTGATCGGGTGGTAGTTGCCGGTGCCGAAATGGACGTAGCTGCGCAGCGCCTTCTTCTCGCGCCGCACCACCAGCGACACCTTGGCGTGGGTCTTCAGATCGACGAAGCCATAGACCACCTGGGCGCCTGCGCGTTCCAGATCGCGCGCCCAGCGGATGTTCGCCTCCTCGTCGAAGCGGGCCTTCAGCTCGACCAGAGCCGTGACCGACTTGCCGGCCTCCGCCGCCTCGATCAGCGCGGCAACGATGGGGCTGTCCTTGCTGGTGCGGTAGAGCGTCTGCTTGATCGCCACCACCTGCGGGTCGCGCGCCGCCTGCCGGATGAACTGCACCACCACGTCGAACGACTCGTACGGGTGGTGGACGACGATGTCCTTGTGGCGGATCGCCGCGAAGCAATCGCCGCCGAAATCACGGATCCGTTCCGGGAAACGGGCATTGAAGGGACGGAAGACCAGATCGGGCCGCTCGTCGACGATCAGCAGCTTGGTGTCGGTCAGGCCGATCAGCCCATCCAGGATGAAGACGTCGTCCGACGCGACGTTCAGCTCATGCCGCAGGAACTCACGCAGGTCGGCGGCCATGCCGCTGTCGGTGGCGAGCCGGATGACGCTGCCGCGGCGGCGGCGCTTCAGCGCGCTTTCGAAGGTGCGGACCAGATCTTCCGCCTCTTCCTCGATTTCGATTTCGCTGTCGCGCAGCACGCGGAAGACGCCATGCGCCTTGACCTGGAACGGAGGGAACAGGCGGTCGATGAACTGCATCACCACCTTTTCCAGCTGGATGAAGCGGATGTCCGAACCCGGCAGGCGCAGGAACCGCTCAAGCTGCGTCGGCAGCGGAACCAGGGCGTCGATGTGCCGGCCCTTGACCGGGTCGTGCAGCTGGAGCGCCAGCGAGAAGCCGAGGTTCGGCAGGAACGGGAAGGGGTGGGCCGGATCGACGGCGATGGGCGTCAGGATCGGGAAGATATCGTCCAGGAACTTGGCTTCCAGCCAGTCCAGTTCGCCTTCGCTGAGGTCGGCCGGATCGACGACCGAGATGCCGGCGCCACGCAGTTCACCTTTCAGCGAACGCCACGTGGCCTGCTGGCTCTCCATCAGGGCGGCGATGCGCTGCTTCACCGCGGCCAGCTGCTGGGCCGGCGTCAGATTCTCGGGGCTGGGCGTTTTTACGCCGGCGGCCACCTGCCCTTTCAGGCCGGCGACGCGGACCATGTAGAATTCATCGAGGTTGCTGGCGGAGATCGACAGGAAGCGCAGCCGTTCCAGAAGCGGGTGATTCGGGTTGGCCGCCTCGTCCAGGACGCGCTGGTTGAAGGCCAGCCACGAAAGCTCCCGATTGATGAAGCGTTCCGGGGCGTTTGGCTCGATACCGACCGAATCGAGTTCCTGGAGATGCGTCACGTCGACCTCTGAAATCGTGAAATCCCGAACGCCGGCGCTTGGCTTTGAACCATGCCGACGATGGTTATATGGTGGGCAGACAGAGTATCCCATATGCGTTACGGTTTCAGGACTCCCATTTGGTTAAACACTGCGACCTCATTCCCGCCTCGCCGATCCCGCCGCCTGCCCCCTCACCCCTCCCCTGCCGGCCGATTTCCGCCATGAAGACGCTGTTCCTGCTGCGCCATGCCAAATCCTCCTGGGACGATCCGTCGCTGGGCGACCATGACCGCCCGTTGAACGCCCGCGGAGAGAAGGCGGCCACCCTGGTCGGCGCCTATCTGGGCAAGCATCACGCGCACATCGACCTCGTGCTCTGTTCGACCGCCGTGCGGGCCGTGGAAACGCGCAAGCGGGTGATGACGGCGATGGGCTCGCCCTATCCGCCGGTGGAACATGAACGCGGCCTGTATCTGTGCGGCGCCCACACGCTGCTGGAGCGGCTGCGCGACGCGCCCGATTCCGCGACCGGGCTGATGCTGGTGGCGCACAATCCCGACCTGCACGAACTGGCGAACGCCCTGACCGGCAGCGGCGACCATAGCCTCCGCCACGATCTGGCCGACAAGTTCCCAACCGGCGCCTGCGCCGTTCTGGTCTTCGAGACGCTGCATTGGGCCGACCTCGAGATGGGCGCCGGCCGGCTGGCGGATTTTGTGCAGCCGCGTAAACTCTCTTAACCTGCGGCAGCGGTTGGAGTATCCACGGATCCACCTGATTTGCTCCAGGCCGTTCCCCGGCCGGATTCGGGAGGAAGCCGACCCTTGACCCCCGTCAGCCCACCAACGGCACCGCCCAGCAACCCGCAGTCCGGCCCCGACGCGCAGCCGGCCGCCTCGACGTTCCGCGAGGTGGAGTTGAAGCTGCATGCGGCGACGGCGGATCTGGCGCGGGTGACGGCACTGCCGGGGCTGCTGGCGATTGCCGACGGCCCGGCAGCGACCCAAAGGCTGCGAACCGCCTATTTCGACACCCCCGACTTCAAGCTCGCCGCCAACGGGGTGGCGTTGCGCGTGCGGCAGGAGGGCGACCGCTTCGTCCAGACCCTGAAGACCGTCAACAGCGCCAGCCCCGGCGATTCGGCCGCCGTTGCCGTGCGGCGGGAGTGGGAGTGGGGCGTCTTCGGCGAGGCGGTCGATGTCGGCGTGCTGACGGATCCCAGCGTCGCCGGGCTGGTGCCGTCGGCGGCGCTCGATGCGCTGGACTGCCTGTTCATCACCGATTTCCGGCGCACCACCCTGCTGCTGCGCCCCGATCCGCTGACCGCGGTCGAACTGGCCGTCGATGACGGCGGCGTCTATGCCGGCGGCAACTCCCTGCCGATCAGCGAAGTGGAGCTGGAACTGAAGGCCGGCAAGGTCGCCAGCCTGTTCGATCTGGCGCTGATGCTTCAGTCCGCCATTCCCATGCGCATCGGCACCGAAAGCAAGGCGGAGGCCGGTCTGCGGATGGTCACCGGCAGGACGCCGGGACCTGTGGAAGCCGAACCGCTCGGCCTGTCGCCGCTGACTACGGTCGCGGAGGCCTATCGCCATATCCTGCGTCAGGCGCTGCGCCAGTTCCTGGCCAACGAGTCCTGCGCGCTGGCCGGCGGCGACGTGGAGGGGCTGCACCGCATGCGCGTGGCGCTTCGCCGGCTGCGCACCGCCCACCGCCTCTTCGCTCCGCTGATCGCCGCGCCGGAAGCCGACAGGCTGGTCGAGGAAAGCCGGGGGCTCGCCAAGCGGCTGGGACCGGCGCGCGGCTGGGACGTGCTGATGTCCGGCGTCCTCGCTCCGCTCCTTGCCGATCCGAAGGCAGCCCCGGGCATCGACCGGACGGCATTGGAGCGGCTGGAGTCGCTGGCCCGCTCCGCCGGGGCCGATCCGGCACGTGAAGCAATGGCGGCGATACTGGCGCCCGGCTGCACCACCACGGTCCTCGGCCTCGCTGCGTGGCTGGAGCATGGCCGCTGGATGTCGGAGGCGGACGGCGACCGGCGGGCCGTGCTGTCGGCGCCGGTCACCACGCTCGCCGGCGGCTGGCTGGCGGCGCGCATGGCCAAGCTCGGAAAGCCGGCGAAGCCGCCGGAGGATGCCAAGGGGCGCGACAAGCTGCGCCGGCGGCTGCGCACGTTGCGCTATACCGCCGATTTCTTCCGGGGACTTTATCCAGAGGCGGCCACCCTGCCCTTCTTCGCGGCGCTCGAACAGTTGCAGGCGGCACTGGACGCCGATCAGGACGCCGTCACCAGCGCCCGCATGCTCGCATCGCTGACCGGTGCTGACCCGAAGACGGTCGGCGCGGTCGCCGCCTGGATCGAGCGCCAATCCGAAAAGCGGCGCAAGGCGCTGCCCGAGCTGTGGAAGCGGTTCCGGGCCGTTCCGCCCTTCTGGTCATGACCGACCCGCGCGGGGCGCCGGTGGCAATACCGCGCCTGGCGCATATATCGTCAGCCGACCGGCGGCAGGGGGCAATTTCCTCTGCCGGCCGATTTTCGTCATGCGTCGCGGCGCCTTGCCGCTTTCCATCCGGAAAAGCTTCGGGTAAAAGAACACTCCATGAACAAGTACATCAGCGTCCGCGGCGCGCGGGAACATAACCTGAAGAACGTCGATGTGGATCTGCCGCGCGACGAGCTGATCGTCATCACCGGCCTGTCGGGATCGGGCAAGTCCTCGCTCGCCTTCGACACGATCTATGCCGAGGGGCAGCGGCGCTATGTGGAGAGCCTGTCGGCCTACGCGCGCCAGTTCCTTGAGCTGATGCAGAAGCCGGACGTCGATTCCATCGAGGGTCTGTCGCCGGCCATCTCCATCGAACAGAAGACGACCTCCAAGAATCCGCGCTCCACCGTCGGCACGGTGACGGAGATCTACGACTACATGCGCCTGCTCTGGGCGCGCGTCGGCATCCCCTATTCACCGGCCACCGGCCTGCCCATCGAAAGCCAGACGGTCAGCCAGATGGTCGACCGCATCATGGCGATGCCGGAGGGCACGCGCCTGCTGCTGCTGGCGCCCTTCGTCCGCGGCCGCAAGGGCGAGTACAAGAAGGAAATCCAGGACCTGCGCAAGCGCGGCTTCCAGCGCGTGCGGGTCGACGGCACCATGTATGAGATCGACGAGGTGCCGGCGCTAAACAAGAAGCTGAAGCACGACATCGAGGTGGTGGTCGACCGCATCGTGGTCCGCGAGGGGCTGGGCAACCGTCTGGCCGACTCGCTGGAGACCGCGCTGGGGTTGGCCGACGGCATCGTCTGGGTCGAGAATGCCGAGACCAACGAGCAGACCGTCTTCTCGCAGAAATTCGCCTGCCCGGTCAGCGGCTTCACCATTCCGGAGATCGAGCCGCGGCTGTTCTCCTTCAACAACCCGTTCGGTGCTTGCCCGGCCTGCGATGGCTTGGGCAGCAAGATCTATTTCGACCCGATGTTGGTGGTTCCGGACGAGCGTCTGCCGCTGTCGAAGGGCGCCATCGCGCCGTGGGCCGGTTCGACCTCCAAATATTACGACCAGACGCTCGAGAGCATCTGCGAGCATTTCGATGTGTCGATGACGACGCCCTGGCAGGATCTGCCGGAGAAAGTGCGCAAGACCATCCTGTTCGGCTCGGACGGGTCGGCCATCACCATGACCTACGACGACGGCCTGCGGCGCTACCAGACCAACAAGGCGTTCGAGGGCATCGTCAACAATCTGGAGCGGCGTTTCCGGGAAACCGACAGCGCCTGGACGCGCGACGAGCTTTCGAAGTACCAGTCCTCCCAGCCCTGCGAGGTCTGCAAGGGCGCCCGCCTGAAGCCGGAGGCGCTTGCGGTCAAGGTCCGCGGCCGCAACATCTCCGAGGCGGCGGAGCTGTCCATCGCCGGCGCCGGTGCCTGGTTCAGCGAACTGAACGAGCATCTCCGCCCGAAGGACCGCGAGATCGCCTACCGCATCCTCAAGGAGATCAACGAGCGCCTCGGTTTCCTCAACGCCGTGGGGCTTGAGTACCTGACCCTCAGCCGCGGATCCGGCACGCTCTCTGGCGGCGAGAGCCAGCGGATCAGGCTGGCCTCACAGATCGGCTCCGGCCTGACCGGCGTGCTGTATGTGCTGGACGAACCGTCCATCGGCCTGCACCAGCGCGACAACGACCGTCTGCTGGAAACACTGAAGCGCCTGCGCGACATCGGCAATACCGTCGTCGTCGTCGAGCATGACGAGGACGCGATCCGCAGCGCCGACTATCTGGTCGACATGGGGCCCGGTGCCGGCCAGCATGGCGGTTCGGTCATCGCGCAGGGAACGCCGGAGGAGGTTCAGAGGAACCCCGACAGCATCACCGCACAGTATCTGAACGGCACCCGCTTCGTACCCGTGCCCGACACCCGCCGGCCCGGCCATCCCGGCCAGTTCCTGGAGGTGCAGGGCGCACGCGCCAACAATCTGCAGAACGTCTCGACCAGGATCCCGCTGGGCACCTTCACCTGCGTGACCGGCGTGTCCGGCGGCGGCAAGTCCACGCTGATCATCGAGACGCTGTACAAGGCGGTCGCGCGCAAGCTGATGGGTGCCCGCGAGCATCCGGCCGAACATGACGCGGTGCTGGGGCTGGAGCATCTGGACAAGGTCATCGACATCGACCAGTCGCCGATCGGCCGCACCCCGCGCTCCAACCCGGCGACCTACACCGGGGCCTTCACGCCGATGCGCGACTGGTTCGCCGGCCTGCCGGAAGCGAAGGCGCGCGGCTACGGTCCGGGCCGCTTCTCCTTCAACGTCAAGGGCGGGCGGTGCGAGGCCTGTCAGGGCGACGGTGTCATCAAGATCGAGATGCACTTCCTGCCCGACGTCTATGTCACCTGCGACGTCTGCCACGGCAAGCGCTACAACCGTGAGACACTGGAAGTCACCTACCGCGACAAGACCATCGCCGACGTCCTGGACATGACGGTCGAGGAAGGCAAGGAGTTCTTCAAGGCGGTTCCCGGCATCCGCGACAAGCTGGACACGCTGGAACGCGTCGGCCTCGGCTACATCCACATCGGGCAGGCGGCGACCACCCTGTCGGGCGGCGAGGCGCAGCGCGTCAAGCTGTCCAAGGAATTGAGCCGACGCGCCACCGGCCGCACGCTTTACATCCTCGACGAACCGACCACCGGCCTGCATTTCGCCGACGTCGAAAAGCTGATGGAGGTGCTGCACGCGCTGGTCGACCAGGGCAACACGGTTCTGGTGATCGAACACAATCTGGAGGTCATCAAGACCGCCGACTGGATCATCGACCTGGGGCCGGAGGGCGGCACCGGTGGCGGCGAGATCGTCGCCGAAGGCACGCCGGAGGATGTCGCCAAGGTGGAACGCAGCTACACCGGCCGCTATCTTGCCCCCTACCTAAAGGCGAAGCCGGTGGTGCGGAAATCGGCAACCCGAAAGAGGGCGTGAACAAACGCAAGCTGCGCCTTGTTCTTCCAGACAGAATTCGCACTGCATGGGAGACGAGAGGCATGAGCAAGACGCTTTTGACCGGTGTGGGGGCCGCCCTTGGTGCGGCCCTGCTGCTGGCGGCCTGCGGGTCCGACAAATCCACCACCAGCACGACGACCACGACCACCACCACCCCCGGCTACGGCTCGACCACCGTGACGCCGGCCCCGACCGGCTCAACCACCATCGAACGCAGCACGACGACCAAGAGCGAGTGAGCCACTGTTTGGTTGACGCCCAGGCTCCATGTTCTGACTGATATTCTGCTTGGATCGATGTTCTGACTAACTCCTGATCGACCTTACAGCCGGCCTTCCCCGTGAAGGTCGGCTGATCTGTGTCTGGCGGCCACCGTTTGAGGACTGTCGTTTTGGGAGCAGACAGCCTAGATTGCGCGCCAATCGTCCGCAGTCTTCTGTTTGGAATATCGCCTCTATGACCGACTCCCTTCGCCCCGTCCATGTCATCGGCGGCGGTCTCGCCGGCTCGGAAGCCGCTTGGCAGCTCGCCTCCCGCGATGTGCCCGTCGTGCTGCACGAGATGCGGCCGGTCCGCAAGACCGAAGCCCATGATACCGACAAGCTGGCGGAGCTGGTCTGCTCCAACTCCTTCCGGTCGGACGATGCTGAGTACAATGCGGTCGGGTTGCTGCATGAGGAGATGCGGCGCTGCGGCTCGCTGATCCTGCGCTGCGCCGACGCGCACAAGGTGCCGGCCGGCGGCGCGCTCGCCATGGACCGCGACGGCTTCGCCGACGCTGTGACGGAAGCCGTCTCCACCCATCCGCTGATCACCATCCAGCGCGAGGAGGTCGCCGGCCTGCCGCCGGAGGAGTGGGACAGCGTCATCGTCGCCACCGGCCCCCTCACCTCCCCCGCCCTGGCCGAGGCGGTGCGCGTCCAGACCGGCGAGGAGTCGCTGGCCTTCTTCGACGCCATCGCTCCCATCGTCTATCTGGAGAGCGTCGACCTGTCGAAGGCGTGGTTCCAGTCGCGCTACGACAAGCCCGGTCCCGGCGGCACCGGCAAGGACTACATCAACTGCGCTTTCGAGAAGGACGAATACCGCGCCTTCATCGCCGCCCTGATCGAGGGCGAGAAGCTCGACTTCAAGGAGTGGGAGAAGAACACCCCCTACTTCGAAGGCTGCCTGCCGATCGAAGTGATGGCGGAGCGCGGAGTCGATACCCTACGCTACGGTCCGATGAAGCCGGTCGGCCTGACGAACCCGCACAAGCCGGAACGCCGCCCCTATGCCGTGGTCCAGCTGCGCCAGGACAATGCACTCGGCACGCTGTACAACCTCGTCGGCTTCCAGACCAAGCTGCGCCATGCCGAACAGGCCCGGATCTTCCGCATGATCCCCGGCCTGGAGAATGCCGAGTTCGCCCGGCTGGGGGGCATGCACCGCAATACCTTCCTGAACAGCCCGCGCATCCTGGACAGCACCCTGCGGCTGAAGTCGCTGCCCCGTCTGCGCTTCGCCGGTCAGGTCACGGGGTGCGAAGGCTATGTGGAGAGCGCGGCCGTTGGCCTGCTCGCCGGCCGTTTCGCCGCTGCCGAGCGTCTGGGACAGGAGATCAGCGCTCCTCCGGTGACCACGGCGCTCGGTGCCATCCTCGGCCACATCACCGGCGGGGCGGAGGCGGAAACCTACCAGCCGATGAACGTCAATTTCGGCCTGTTTCCGCCGGTGGACGACAAGATCCGCGGCCGCGACCGCAAGCTGGCCTATACCCGCCGGGCGATGGCCGACCTTGACGGCTGGTTGAAGGGCTGACCGGCGGGTATCTGCGGGTTTCCATGCAGCGCGGGCGTCAGTAGCGCCCGCGCATCGCCGCCCAGCCCAGCCGAAGCTGACGGAACGGGTTGGCCAACAGGACGCGCGGGGCGAACACGTCGTTGCCCTCGCGCGAGATCACGCCCAGATGCAGGTCCGCCAGCGTTGCCGGCAGCAATGCCGGGATCGCCTCCCTTGGCAATTCGCGGCGCAGGTCGCGGGCCTCTGCCAGATGCTTGCGTGCCACGTCGGCGATCTCCCCCACCACCGGCCGCAGTTCCGGCGTTGAGCGTCCGGCGAACAGATCCTCAGCTTTGGCGCCGTGGCGCTGCATGAGATCGTCCGGCAGGCGCAGCCGGTGCTGCCGCGCCAGGAACGGCACCGCGCGCAGGATGCCGGACAAGGCATAGGCGATGCCGACATGGCGCCCGGCCGCCATCGCCGCCGCATCCCGCACGCCCAAAATCTCAAGCGCCAGTTGGACCAGCGGCGCCCCGGTCACTTCGGCATAATTGACGAGACAGGTCAGGTCGGCCGGCGGAGCGTCGTCCAGATCGGCTTCCCGGGCGTCGATCAGCCGGTCGAACAGGGCCCGGCTCAATTCCAGCCCGCGGGCCGCTTGCGCCAGAGGCTCCATCACCTCATGCCGGGGTACGGGTCCATCCTCATAGACGGCTTCGATGCCATCGCGCCAGAATTGAAGTCTCATCTGGCCAAGGATCGGTTCGCTGACCACCTCGCGCGTTTTCGCGATCTCAAGGTTGAAGGCGTAGAGCGCGAATGTCGCCTCGCGCCTGTCGGCGGGGGTGAACAGACCTGCCAGAAAGTGGTCGTTGTCATATTTCCGAACCTCCCGTCCGCAATAGGACAGGTCGGTCGCAGCCTTCACCATGGGATGCCCGATTGGAAAAAGAGGGGAGGAGCGATGGAAGGACGGGCCAAAGCCTGTTGCTACGCCTATATGAAGCACACACGGTCGCACCGCCAGCCCCGACGCGCAGCAGGCAGGGATCCCATGACGGATTTCAACATCGCCCCGACGAAACCCCGCAAGACCGGTCCGGTCGCACGCAAGGACGAATCGGGAGAGAATTTTCCCGTCGCGTCCCGCCTGATACCGAAGCATCTGCGTCCGCATGTGATCGCCTTCTACCGCTTCGTGCGTCTGGCCGACGACATCGCCGACGATGCGGATCTCGAACCGGAGACCAAACTGGCTTATCTGGAGGCGCTGGAACGGGCGCTGACCTCGGGCCAGGCCAAGCATGCCTATCTGAAGCCGGCCACCGATCTGCGGGAGAGCCTGCAGAAGACCGGCGTCAGCGATCGCCATGCCCGACAGATTTTGCGCGCCTTCCGCCGCGATTCGGTCGGCGCCCGCTGCCACAGCTGGAGTGACCTGCTTCTCTACTGCCGCTTTTCGGCCAATCCGGTCGGCCGCTACCTGCTGGAGCTGCATGGCGAGGGTGTGGCCGCCGGGCCGGCGTCCGACGCGCTCTGCTCCGCCCTGCAGGTGTTGAACCATCTCCAGGACGCGCGGGAGGATTGGACGCAGCTCGGACGCTGCTACATCCCGCTGGCCTGGTTCGACGAGGCCGGAATCAGCGTCGAGCGCCTCGTGGAGGGCGAGAGCGACGCCCGCATGCGCGCCATCTTCGATCAGGCGTTGGAGCATACCGACCGCCTGCTGGAGCGCGCCGCCGCCCTGCCCGGCCTGATCCAGCATCGCGGCTTGCGGATGGAGGCGGCGGTGATCCTCAGCCTCGCCGAATCGCTGTCGCGGCGCCTGAAGTCCCGTGACCCGATGAAGACGCGGGTGACGCTGGGCGCGCATCACAAGCTGGCCGCCGTGGCGCGGGGGCTGGCGCGGAGCTTCTCCGCCGCATAAACTCCGGGGCCACACGTCGCGACGTGCACCGTCAGGCACGTCACGACGTGCAATGCCCAGGATGTACAGATGACCCCTCCGCCGCTGGAGACGGCCCCGCTGGAACCGGTATCCACGACGTCGCCGGACAAAATCGCGCCGGACAGGAAGGCACCCGATACGGCGACCTCCGTCACCGCCAAGTCGGGCAGCACCTTCTATTGGCCGATGCGTCTGCTGCCCGCCTCCAAGCGGGCGGCGATGTTCGCCATCTATGCCTTCTGCCGCCGTATCGACGACATCGCCGACGAACCGGGCGAGCCTGCCGACAAGCGGGCCGCCCTCGACGTCTGGCGCCGCGACATCCGCGACCTTTATGTCGGCGGTGCCCCCGGTGGCCCGCTGACCGCTGCGCTGAAAGGCGCCATCGAGCGCTACGGGCTGCCGCGGGCCGAGTTTGAGGCGCTGATCGACGGCATGGCGATGGATGTCGCCGGCGAGGAGTCCGGGGGCATGCAGGCTCCCGATCTCGACACCCTGCGGCTCTATTGCCGGCGCGTCGCCGGCGCCGTCGGCATGCTGGCGATCCGTGTCTTCGACCGTGCCGACCCGGCCACGGAGCGCTTCGCCCTGGCGCTGGGCGAGGCCCTGCAACTGACCAATATCCTGCGCGATCTGGCCGAGGATGCAGAATTGCGCCGGCTGTACCTGCCGCACGAACTGCTGCGGGCCGCCGGCATCCAAAGCAATGACCCGGACGAGGTGTTGGCCCACACCGCCCTGCCCAAGGCCTGTGAGGCGCTGGCCGATCTCGCGGAAGCCCGCTTTGCCGAGGCACGCTCCGCCATCGCCGGGCAGGCGCGCGGATCGCTGTGGGCGGCAACCGCCATGATGGTGCTGTACCACCGTCTGCTGAAGCGTCTGCGCGCCGCCGGCTGGCGCGACCTGAAGGTCCGCGTCCGCGTCGGTCGGCGGGAAAGCGCCTGGGTGGCGGTGCGCTGCATGCTCGGCATCCCTCCGGCTGGCTGATGAGCGGCACCGGAACCGTCCATGTCATCGGCGCCGGGCTCGCCGGGCTGGCTGCCGCGGTCCGGCTGGTGGAGGCGGGGCAGTGCGTCGCGCTCTACGATCAGGCTCCGCAGGCCGGTGGCCGCTGCCGAAGCTTCCATGACGCGTCGCTCGGCCGGCTGATCGACAACGGCAACCATATGGTGCTCAGCGGCAACCGGGCTCTGCTCGACTATGCCCGGCGGACCGGCGGATCCGATGCGCTGGAGGAACTGCGGCCGGCGGCGTTTCCCTTCCTCGATCTGCGCGGCGGTGCTGTCTGGACCCTCCGTCCCGGTGGGCTGTGGCTGTTCGACCCGGCGCGCCGGGTGCCGGGCAGTCGGCCGCTCGACTATCTTGCCGCCCTGCGCTGCCTGACGGCCGGGCGGGCGCAGTCGGTTGCCGACCGCCTTCCCCCCCGTGGAGCGCTGTTCGAGCCGCTGTGGCGCCCTCTGGCGGTGTCCGCGCTGAACGGGCCGATGGAGCGCATCTCGGCCCGTCTGTTCGGCGCGGTGCTGCGCGAGACGCTGCTGCGCGGCGAGGCAGCCTGCCGGCCGGTGCTGGCGCCGCGCGGCCTGTCCGCCGCCTTCGTCGAACCGGCCCTGGCACGGCTGCGGGCGCGCGGTGCCGCGCTGCATCTCGGCGCCCGGGTCGATGGGTTGACCTTCGATCAGGACCGCGTGAGCGGATTTGCCGCCGCCGGCAGCGCCGTGACGCTCGGGCCTGCCGACAGCATGATCGTCGCTGCACCGGCCTGGGTGGCGGAACGGCTGGTGCCGGGGCTGACCGTGCCGCCACCGGGATCGGCCATCGTCAATCTGCACTTCCAGCTCGACGGGCCGGTGCGGCTGCCGGGCGGCCTGCCATTCGTCGGGCTGGTCGGCGGAACCGCGGAATGGCTGTTCGCCCGCGACGACCTGCTGTCGGTCACCGTCAGCGACGCGGATGCGCTGGCCGACCTGCCGGTCGATGAGATCGCCGGCCGGCTGTGGGCGGAGATCGTCCCCCACCTGCACCCGCCATCGCGACTCGGGGAGCCGATTCCGCCTTTCCGCGCGGTGAAGGAGCGGCGGGCGACGCCCGACCAGTCCCCCGAATCGGTCGCGCTCAGACCGGAAACGCGCACGCGCTGGAGCAACCTGACGCTGGCCGGCGACTGGACGGAAACGGGGCTTCCCGCCACCTTGGAGGCTGCCGTGCGCTCGGGAAACCGGGCGGCGGAGGCCACTTTGTCGAATGGAAATAACCCTATACGGCGTTCGAGAGTGTTTCCGGCCTTCACAAGCTTCCGTCATCGGCCTATTTGGTCGGACGGAGGTGCCGTGCTCGCAAGGCCCGGCCCGGAAGGACAATCAAAGAAGAGAGGGTAAATCAAATGGCGTTCGAACTTCCGCCGCTTCCGTATGCGTATGATGCTCTGGCTCCGTACATCTCGTCGGAGACCCTGCACCTGCACCATGACAAGCACCACCAGACCTACGTCACCAACCTGAACAACCTGACCAAGGACACGCCGCTGGCCAACGCCAGCCTGGAGGAGGTCATCAAGGCCTCTGCCGGCGATTCGTCCAAGGTCGGCATCTTCAACAACGCCGCCCAGGTGTGGAACCACACCTTCTTCTGGCAGTGCCTGAAGAAGGACGGCGGCAAGATGCCGGCCGCCCTGGAGCAGCGCATCGTCGCCGACTTCGGCAGCGTCGAGAAGTTCAAGGAGGAGCTGACCCAGGCCGCCCTGACCCAGTTCGGCTCGGGCTGGGCTTGGCTGTACCTGGACGGCGACAAGCTGAAGGTCGGCAAGACCGGCAACGCCGACACCCCGCTGGCCCACGGCCAGAAGCCGTTGTTCACCATCGACGTGTGGGAGCATGCCTACTACGTCGATTTCCAGAACCGCCGCGCCGATTTCGTGAAGGCGGTCATCGACAACCTTGCCAACTGGGACTTCGCCGCCGAGCAGCTGGCTGCGTAAGGTTTCCTGTCGAGGTATGAAAAAGCAAAGGCGCCCTTTCGGGCGCCTTTGTCGTTTCCGGTGAGGGTATTCGGATTTATACCGGCAGCATCGCCGCAGCCACCCGCCGACCTTCGGCCAACAGTACATTGTAGGTCCGGCACACCGCACGGCTGTCCATCAGCTCCACCACGATGCCCTGCTCGCGCAGGGCCAGGCGCAGGGCCTTCGGAATCATCCGCATGGTGCCACCAGTGCCGAGCAGCAGGATTTCCACCTTCGGCTCCGCCGCCAGCACCGGAGCGAAGTCCCCCACCGAAAGGGAGGCGACATCGGTCGCCTCCCACGCCAGGGTGCGGTCGGGCAGGACGATCACCGCGCCGACGCGCCACTGGCCGGAAATACAGAACTGTCCCGGACCGTAGCCGTCGATGACCTGACGGTCCGACGGAATCATCGGCATGATGTCGGCCATGCTGCCCTCTCCTTCCCCAAACGTCCGGCGTTACGGCGTGGTCGCCGGGGTGTTGCCCGCCGAAGCGGCATCGGGAGAACCGCGCCGCAGGCGGTTCTCGCCAAGGAACAGCAAGATGGGGGCGGCGATGAACACCGACGAGCTGGTCGCAAGGATAACGCCGAAGATCAGCACGATGCCGAAGTCCTGTAGCGCCTCGCCGCCGAACAGCGCCAGCGGAATGATCGACAGCAGGGTGCAGACCGAGGTGCCGACGGTACGGTTCAGCGTCTCGTTGATCGACATGTCGATCAGGTCGCGCAGCGGCATCTTCTTGTAGATGCGCAGATTCTCGCGCATGCGGTCATAAACGACGACCTTGTCGTTCACCGAGTACCCCATGACGGTCAGGATCGCCGCCACGGCCGTCAGGTTGAACTGGATGTCGGTGATGGCATAGAAGCCGACGATCTTGGTGATGTCGAGGATCAGCGTCACCACCGCGCCGAAGCCGAACTGCCATTCGAAGCGGAACCAGATGTAGACCAGCATCGCCAGCATGGCGAGGCCCAGCGCCAGCATGCCGTTGGCGAACAGCTCGCCGCTGACCGACGCGCCGACCGCTTCGACACGGCGGACCTGGGTGCCGGGAATGGACTGCGCCAGCGTGTTGCGCACCTTGTCGGCGGCGGCCTGCTGGGCGGCGTCGTCGCCGGGCTGCCGCTCGAGACGGATCAGCACGTCCTGCGGCGACCCGAACTCCTGCAACGCCACCTGCCCCATGCCGAGGCCGGACAGCGTATGGCGGAGCGAAGCGAAATCGGCGGCCTGCGGCGTGCGGGCTTCGATGACGATGCCGCCACGGAAGTCGATGCCGTAATTCAGGCCGGGATGGAAGAACAGGACGATGGACGCGATGGACAGGATCGCCGACACGACGAGGCCGGCGATGCGGCCGTTCATGAAGGGGATCTTGGTGTTGTCGGGGACGAGGCGGAGATGGAACATCGGAAGACCTCTCAGACCGGCAACACGGCCGGACGCGTCCGGCGCAGCCACGTCACCATCATCAGGCGCACAAGCACCGTGGCGGTGAACATGGAGATGAGGATGCCGAAGGTGATGGTGACGGCGAAGCCCTTGATCGTGCCGGTGCCGAAGACGAACAGCAGCGCCATCTTGATGGCCGTCGTCAGGTTGCTGTCGACGATGGTGCTGTAGGCGCGGCTGAAGCCGGCTTCCATCGAGGCGAAGACCCCACGGCCCTTCTTCGTCTCCTCGCGGATGCGCTCGTTGATCAGGATGTTGGCGTCGACCGCCAGACCCAGCGACAGCAGCACGCCGGCAATGCCGGGCAACGTCAGGGTGGCGTGCAGCAGCGACAGCGCCGCGAGCGTCAGCACGAGGTTGACGAACAGCGCCGAGCAGGCGAAGGCGCCGAATAGCCCGTAGCTGGCGATCATATAGACGCAGACCATCACGAAGCCGACGACGACAGCGGTCAGGCCGGCGCGGATGGAATCGGCGCCAAGGTCGGGGCCGACGGTACGTTCCTCGATCACCTTCAGCGGAGCCGGCAACGCGCCGGCGCGCAGCAGGACGGCAAGGTCGTTGGCATTGGCGGCGGTGAAGTTGCCGCTGATCTGGCCGCGGCCGCCGGTGATCGGCTCGCGGATGACCGGGGCGCTGATGACCTTGTTGTCGAGCACGATGGCGAAGGGCCGGCCGACATTCTGCTTGGTCACCTCGGCGAACCGGTTGGCGCCGGCGGTGTTGAACTCGAAGTTCACCACCCATTCTCCGGTCTGCGGGTTGGTGCCGGCCGACGCGTTCTGCAGCGTGGCGCCGTCGACCTCGACCTTCTTGCGGATGACGTATTTGGACTGGTAGCGATCACCCTCGGTCGACGGCAGGATCTCCGACCCCGGAGGGGCGCGACCGCTGCTGGGATCGGCGTTCACGTCGACCAAGCGGAAGGTCATCTTGGCGGTGGTGCCGAGCAGCCGTTTGATGCGGTCGGGATCCTCGACGCCGGGCAACTGGACCAGGATGCGGTCGTTGCCCTGGCGGGCGATGGTCGGCTCGTTCACCCCGGTCTCGTCGATGCGGCGGCGGACGATCTCGATCGACTGTTCGATGGCCTGGGTGGCGCGGTCGCGCAGGGCGACCTCGCTCAGCGCCACGGTCACCGTGCCGCCATTGACGGTCACGTCGAGGTCCGGCTGCCCACCGCCCAGAGCCGTGCGGCCCACCGGGCTGGAGAGCTGGCGCAGGGCTTTCACGGCCTCCTCGGCCTGGGCCGGGTCGCGCAGTTGGACGGTCACGGCGCGCTCGCCGGCGTTCAGCGCGGTGTAGCCGACATTGGCGGTGCGCAGCTGCTGCCGCGCGCCGTCCACCAGACCTTCCACGCGGTCGCGGATGACGGTGGCCATGTCGACTTCAAGCAACAGATGCGATCCGCCGCGCAGGTCGAGACCCAGCGACACCCGGGTGTTGGCGTACCAGGACGGCAGCGCCGCCAGCGTGTCGCGGCCCATGAAGTTGGGCAGCATCAGGATGAACCCGGCGATGCAGGTCGCCAGGATCAGGTAAATCTTCCAGCGCGAAAAATAGAGCATGCGTCACTCGAATCCGATCAGACACCCGGTCCGGGCGACCGGCCCCCCCCGTCGGTGGGGCGACCGGCCGGGCCGGACGGGAAGCGCCTTCGGGCCGACCCGTGGAAGAGGGGCCCGGCTGCGGCTTACTTGCGGCCGAACAGCTTGCCGATCCCGCCGGCGGCGGTGGTGTCGGCCGGCTTGGTCTCGCCATCGGCGACCGGAGCGGCATCGCCGCCGGACTTTCCGGCCGGCTCGGTCTTGGCGAGAACCAGATTGACGGTCGAACGCAGGCAGCGCACGCGCACGTTCTCTGCGATCTCGACGGTGATCTCGTCGTCGGTGCCGACCTTGGTGACGATGCCGATGATGCCGCCGCCGGTCACGACGCGGTCGCCACGGCGGATGGCCGACAGCATCGCCTTATGCTCCTTCATCTTCTTCTGCTGCGGACGGATCAGCAGGAAGTAGAAGACGACGAAGATCAGGATCAGCGGCGCGAACTGGACGAGCATGTCACCGCCGCCGCCAGCCGGGGCCGCCGTCTGTGCATAAGCCGTCGAAACGAACATCTGGAAGCTCCTTACAGGTTTGGTCTCGGCACCGGATCGGCGTTCCGCCGGGACGCCGCGACTATAGCCGCCCATGACCGGGATGCAATGGTGATGCGCCACAATCCGCGGGCGCACCACAGCTTGTGTGCTTGCCTTGCTGTGTTACCGTGCGAAGGCGTCGGAAAGATGGCTGCGCGGTCACCCACTTTCCATGGAACATCCAGAAAAAATTTCCGGAAAATTATGTCGCACTCAATCAAAAGCCCTGGCGAAAAGTCCGGTGCCGATCAGGCGCTCGTCCCCTTGCTGACCCGCATCGCAGAGGCGCTGGAACGTCTCGCCCCGCCCCCGGAACGGCCGCTGGACTTCGGTGCGGCGGACGCCTTCGTCTGGCATCCCGATCCAGACCGTCTGGAAGGGGTTCCCGTGGTCAACCGCGTCGACATCATGCTTCTTCAGGGCATTGAGCGGCAGCGGGAGATCCTGCTGGATAACACCCGCCGTTTCGCCGCCGGCCTGCCGGCCAACAACGCCCTGCTGTGGGGAGCCCGCGGCACCGGCAAAAGCTCGCTGGTCAAGGCCGCCCATGCCGCCATCTGCGCGGAGCGGCCGGGCGAACTGGCGCTGGTAGAAATCCACCGCGAAGACATCCCCACCCTGCCCCGCCTGCTGACCCGGCTGAAGGGCGAGGCGCGCCGCTTCATCCTGTTCTGCGACGACCTGTCCTTCGACCATGACGACGCCCATTACAAGTCGCTGAAGGCGGTGCTGGACGGCGGCATCGAGGGGCGGCCGGACAATGTGGTGTTCTACGCCACCTCGAACCGCCGGCACCTGATGCCGCGCGACATGATCGAGAACGAGCGGTCGACCGCCATCAACCCGGCGGAAGCGGTTGAGGAGAAGGTGTCGCTGTCGGACCGCTTCGGATTGTGGCTGGGCTTCCACAACTGCGACCAGGACACCTATTTCGCGATGATCGACGGCTATGTCCGCCATTTCGGCCTGGAAATCCCGGAAGACCGGCTGCGCGCCGAGGCCGTCGAATGGTCGGTCACGCGCGGAAGCCGGTCGGGCCGGGTCGCCTGGCAGTTCATCCAGGACTTGGCTGGCCGCCTCGGGAAGCCCCTTCGCTGACCTTGCGGTCCATCTGGTCGCTCGGGTCGACGGCCTGGCTGCCCTTGCGCAGCTCGAAATGCAGCTGGGGCGAGGACACGCCGCCGGTCTGGCCGACCCGGGCGATCACCTGTCCCCGCTTCACCGAAGCGCCGCGCTCCACCTCGATCTTGTCGAGGTGGGCGTAGGCGGTGATCCAGCCGTCGGAATGCTTCAGCAGCAGCAGGTTGCCGAAGCCGCGCAGTTCATTGCCGGCATAGGCGACCACGCCGTTGTCGGCGGCGAACACGGCGGTCCCCTTCGCGGCAGCAATGTTCAGCCCATCATTGTGCAGACCATCCGGCTTTGGCCCGTAGCCGGAAATCAGCTTGCCCTTCACCGGCCACAGGAAGCGGGCGCCACCGCGCGGCGGTGGGGCGCCGACCTCGGCCTTCGGTTCCGGCTTCGGCGGCGGTGCAGCGGCGGCAACCTCCTGCTGCGGAGCGGCGGCAGGAGGAGCGGGTTGAGCGGCTGGTGCCGGAATCGGCGTGGCCGCCGGCTTGCTGCCGGGCGGACGCAGCATGGTCGGCGCCTGGCCCGGCTGATAGGCGGTGTCGCCGGCTGCGGCAGGGGGCGCTGCGGCCGGTTCCGGCACGGCTCCCGGCTTGGACGGCGGCGGCAGCGGCGTTGCGGCAATTCCGCCGGAGGATACGGAGCCGGATGAGGACGCGCCGGGCGGCGGAAGCTCGGCCGCCTGCACCGACCCGCGACCGGCGGGCGAGCCCTGCGGCGTCAGCGGCACGGCACCGCCGGAGGCGTTCCCAGAGGCGATCATGGTCCCGCCGCTGTCATTGCTGCCCGGCAGGCGCAGGGGCTGGCCGACCTGCACCGCATAGGGCGGGGTCAGGTTGTTCAGCCGGCTCAGTTCGCTGACGTCGACATTGTGCATCCGGGAGATGCTGTAGAGGCTGTCGCCCTTCTGCACGATGTACTGGCGCGAGGTCGGCAGCACCAGCCGTTGCCCGACTTCCAGCCGGTAGGGCGGAGCCAGTTTGTTCGCCTCGATCAGGTCGCGCAGCGGCACATTGTAGCGGCGCGACAGGCTGTAAGCGCTGTCGCCTTTCTGCACGCTGATGGCGCCGCCGGCCGAATCCGGCACCTCGGAAACCGTGGTGAAGGGGGCAAGCCCCCCCACCCGCTCGCAGGCGCCAAGCGCCAGCACGGCGGTGGACAGGACCAGAGCGGGCAGGACGCGCTTGGAAAATGCGGGTTTCATGCGGAACAGACCGATTGCGGCGGGTCGGACAGCAGCGGAACGAAACGGACGGGCCACAGGTCCTCCCGGATAAGGCCAGCTTCGGAGCGCCGGAAACGCACGACCCTCTGGTCGCGGTGATCGGTCCCCAACGGAATGACCAAGACACCACCAATGGCGAGTTGATCCGTCAAGTCTTTTGGCGGCTCCGGCCCACCGGCGGCTGTGACCAGTATACGGGCGAAGGGCGCCTGCTCCGGCCAACCCCGCGTCCCGTCGCCGAGCCGCGTGGTAATATTGCCGATGTCGAGCGTCCTGAACCGCCCCTCGGCCTCACGCAGAAGCGGTTTCAGCCGCTCTATGGTGAAGACCCGGCGGCAGAGCCGCGACAGCACCGCCGCCTGATATCCGGAGCCGGTTCCGACCTCCAGGACAAGATGTCGCGGGAGCAGCTCCAGCGCCTGGGTCATCAGGCCGACCACCAGCGGCTGGCTGATGGTCTGGCCCAGATCGATCGGCAGCGCCGTGTCCTCCCACGCCCGGTCCTGGAAGGCCTCCGGGACGAACAGCTCGCGCGGGATCCGCTCGATGGCCGCCAACACTCGTGTGTCGGTGACGCCGGCCCCGCGAAGGGCCATCAGCAAGCGGATCTTGCGCGGGTTGTATGTCACACGAAGGCCTGCCTCAACGTCTGCAACGTCGGCGTATGGGTGAGGTCGAGATAGACGGGTGTCACCGAGATGCCGCCGTTGAAGACGACATGGATGTCGGTGTCGTCCGCCACGTCGGCTTCGCCGCGCAGCGTGCCGATCCAGATGTAGGGCTTGCCGCGTGGGTCGACACGCTCGAACAGCTCGTCGCCGATCTTGCGCTTGCCGTGGCGCACCACCTGGATGCCGGTCACCTCCGCGGCCGGGCGGGCCGGGAAGTTGACGTTCAGCAGCACGTTCTTCGGCCAGGCCACCGTCACCGCCTTGCGCACCACGTCGGCGCCATGGGCGGCGGCGGCGGACCAGTCGATCGGCTGGCCCGGCTCGTAATGCTGGCTCATGGCGATGGCCGGCACGTTCAGCAGGGTCGCCTCCATCGCCGCGGCGATGGTGCCGGAATAGGTCACATCCTCGCCGATGTTGGAGCCCTGGTTGACGCCGGACAGAACCAGCGTCGGACGGGCGTCCTTCATCACATGGTTGACCGCCAGCAGCACGCAGTCGGTCGGCGTGCCGTCGACGGTGAAGCGGCGTTCATCCAGCTTGCGCAGGCGCAGCGGCCGGTTGATGGTCAGCGAATGGCTGGCCGCCGACTGCTCCATCTCCGGCGCCACGACCCAGACGTCGTCGGACAGTTCGCGCGCGATGGCTTCCAGGACCTTCAATCCCTGGGCATGGATGCCGTCGTCGTTGGTGACGAGGATCCGGGTCCGGGACAGGTCGAGCGGCAGGTCGAACATCAGATGGAAATCCTCTCCACTCCGCGCATGTAGGGACGGAGCGCTTCAGGAACCAGGATCGAACCGTCGGGCTGCTGGTAATTCTCCAGAACCGCGATCAGGCAGCGCCCGACCGCCACACCCGATCCATTGAGGGTGTGCACGAATTGAGTTTGCTTCTCGCCCTTGGCCCGGCAACGGGCTTTCATCCGCCGGGCCTGGAAATCGCCGCAGTTGGAAATGCTGGAGATCTCGCGGTAGGCGTTCTGGCCCGGAAGCCATACCTCGACGTCATAGGTCTTGCGCGATGAGAAGCCCATGTCGCCGGTGCACAGCACGATGGTGCGGTAGGGCAGGCCCAGCCGCTCCAGGATCGTCTCGGCGCAGCGGGTCATGCGCTGATGCTCGTCCTCCGACTGTTCCGGCGCGGTGATGGCGACCATCTCCACCTTCCAGAACTGGTGCTGGCGGATCATGCCGCGGGTGTCGCGCCCGGCCGATCCGGCTTCCGCCCGGAAGCAGGGGGTCAGTGCGGTGTAGCGCAGCGGCAATTCCTCCGACGCCACGATCTGGTCGTTGACCAGATTGGTCAGCGGCACCTCGCTGGTCGGGATCAGGTAATGATCGGACGAGGTGGTCTTGAACAGATCCTCCTCGAATTTCGGCAACTGGCCGGTGCCGAACAGGGCGGTGTCGCGCACCATCAGCGGCGGGGCGATCTCGGTGAAGCCGTGCTCCGACGTGTGGATGTCCAGCATGAAGTCGGCGAGCGCGCGTTCAAGACGGGCCAGCCCGCCCTTCAGCACGGTGAAGCGGGCGCCGGACATGCGGGCCGCCGCCTCGAAGTCCATCAGGCCCAGCGCCTCGCCCAGCTCGTAATGCTGTTTGGGGTTGGCGATGTCGGCCGGCGTGCCCCAGCGGCGGACCTCGACGTTGGCGGTCTCGTCCGGGCCGTCCGGCACGTCGTCGGCCGGGATGTTGGGGATCCCCGCCAGGATGGCGTCGAGTTCGGCGCCGAGCGCGCGTTCCTCCTCCTCCACCTGGGGCAGGCGGTCCTTCAGGATCGCCATCTCGTCCAGAATCGGCTGGGCATCGCGCCCCTCGCGCTTGGCGAGGCCGATTTCCTTTGCCGCCTCGTTCCGGCGGGCCTGCATCTCCTGCATCTGGGTCTGCGCGGCGCGGCGGCGGCTGTCGAGGTCGAGCACGGAGGACGACATCGGCGCCAGTCCCCGGCGGCCAAGGCCGTGGTCGAAGGCTTCGGGATTCTCACGGATGGCGCGAAGGTCGTGCATGGCTCGAACAATCAACGAATTGTGTGGGGCACTGGTTATACGGCGCGACCCCGCCAAGGTCCAGTGCAAGGCCGTAGCGCCGGTCGGTACGGATGGAGTCGGCCATCGTCGGTGCCCCCGATGATGCCGTGCATCGGGTGCTCTGCTCAGGCAGCCGGCTTGGTCAGCACGGCGACGGACTGTCCCAGGGCATGGCCGCCCCAGCGCGGGTCATGGGAATCGACGAAGGCGACCTGCGGACACCCCAGATGTGCAGCCCAGCGTGAGATCGCATTGCGCTCGATGAAAACATTCAGGTGCGGCAGAACCGACTGCCGACGGGCCGCGACCGTGTCGGTAAAGATCGTCCAGTGGTTCGGATCGGCGAATTCCAGAAACGAGAAGATGATGCGACCGCCCGGCTTTGCGGCACGCACCAGATCCGTCAGGTAAAGGTAGGAATCCTCGTGCCTGAGATGGGTGAAGACGCTGAAGGCGCAACAGATGTCGGCAAAAGCGTCGGGCACAGGGATTGACAGCCCATGATTCAGAAGGAAGCGGTAGTGTGGCGGAGCCTTCGAGGCGGCAAAACGAAGGAGGTCGTCAACAACGTCCACCCCAAGATATTCGATTTCCCACTTCTGCGAAAGCGCCGTGGACAGTCGACCGCTGCCGCATCCAAAATCGAAAACGGACATACCGTTCGCCAGACCATGCTGCTCCAGTACCAGACATTCGATATGACCGAAAATCTCGTAAGCGCCACCGACCGCCTTGCTCATCGCTACGTCGATGGGCTCAACGCTCTTCAAGGCCGCAACCAGCTTCTCGTAATCATCGACGAAATATTCTTTTTTCATTACCGGTCTCGACAAAAGGAGAGAAATCGATCGGACTACGACTACCGCAGCCACGAGGTCAGAACCGTTTCCGACGGACCATAGAACGGAAATCAAATCTTGAGAAGTCGCGAAACAGCCAAGTATCGGCTGGCCCCGATTCCGCCCGGGCAATCCGGATCTGGGACCGGATGTCGTCGGATTGCGTCCAGAGCATGACGGGCAAGACTTTGGGGGCTTGGACAATTTTTCCCTCGGCGCACACTGTCCGCCGGCCGTTCGCATGGGAGCGTGGCGAATCTTCTAAAGCGCAGCAGATTTTTTGGCAGTGAGGGATTGTGGCAGTGCAGGATAATGAATCGCCCGCTTACCTGGTGTCGGGCACGCCGGCCTACCGGCGCGCCAGCCGCATCCTGTTCGTCGCCGGCTTCTCCACCTTCGCCACGCTCTACTGCGTCCAGCCGCTGCTGCCCGACTTCGTACGCGAGTTCGGGGTGACGCCGGCGGAATCGAGCCTGTCGCTCTCCCTGACCACCGGCATCCTGGCTGTGGCGCTGCTGGTGGCCGGTGCCATTTCCGACGGCATCGGCCGCAAGCCGGTGATGGTCGCGGCATTGCTCGGCGCCGGCATCCTCGGGATCGTCGGCGCGCTGATGCCGGGCTGGCATGGCTTCCTGGCGGTGCGGGCGCTGGAGGGTCTGGCGCTGAGCGGCCTGCCCGCCGTGGCGATGGCATACGTCTCCGAAGAGGTCGATCCGAAATCGGCCGGCGTCGCCATGGGACTCTATATTGGCGGTACGGCCATTGGTGGCATGTCGGGCCGGGTTCTGACCGCCGTCCTCACCGATCTCGGCAGCTGGCGGCTGGCGGTCGGGGTGGTCGGTGCGCTGGCTGTTGCAGCCGCTGTCACGGTCTGGTTCGCCCTGCCCCCGTCGCGGCACTTCGTCCGCCGCGCCGCCGGGCTGGCGGCCCTGGTGCGGGCTTGGCGCGGACTGCTGACCGATCCGTCTCTGCTCGGGCTCTTCTCGCTCGGCTTCCTGCTGATGGGCGGCTTCGTCACCGTCTTCAACTATATCGGTTTCCGGCTGAGCGAGCCGCCGTTCGAACTGCGCCCGGCCGTCGTCGGCGCGGTGTTCCTGGTCTATAGCTTCGGCGTCGTCAGCTCTCCGCTGTTCGGAGGCTGGTCGGGCCGATTTGGGTCGAACCGCACGCTGGCGGCGGCGGTGGCCCTGATGGTGGCCGGGCTGGCGCTGATGGAGATCGACGGTCTGTTCGCCATCGCCTTCGGCATCGCCCTGTTCACCTTCGCCTTCTTCGGCGCCCACTCCATCGTTTCGGCCTGGATCGGTCGCCGCGCCGCGGTGGCGCGCGGCCAAGCCTCCTCCATCTATCTGTTCTGCTATTACCTGGGCTCGACGCTCGCCGGGACGCTCGGCGGGCTGTTCTGGCATGGCTATGGCTGGACCGGGGTGGCCGCCTTCGTCGGTCTTCTGCTGGCGGTCGCGGTGGGGGTGACGGTCGGCCTGCAACGCAGCCGCTGACTGTCGAGCTGCGGTACAGCCGCCAATGCGCGGCGAACAGTCGCGGCTGCGATTCGGCGTATTGCGCTGCGCCTGTCGGCACTTCACGTTGTGCCTGTCCATTCGGCAGGAGTGCGCGCGGTGAGCGATCTGACCGTATATCTGGAGAGCGATGCCCGCCGGCCGGAACTCCGAACGTCCGATGCGGCCCTGATCACGGCTCACCTCGCCCATGCAGGCATTCTCTACGAACGCTGGAGCGCCGATACCCTCCTTCCCGCCGATAGCGATGCGGATGCCGTGCTGCACGCCTATGCCGTCCCCATCGAGCGGCTGAAGCGGGCGCGCCGTTTCCTCACGGCGGATGTCGTCCGCGTCACCCCACAGACGGACGGCATCGCCGCCCTGCGTGCCAAGTTCCTGGACGAACACACCCATGACGAGGACGAGGCGCGCTTCTTCGTCGAGGGTACCGGTGCCTTCTATATCCACCTGAAGGCTCGCGTCTTCCGTGTGGTGTGCGAAGCCGGCGACCTGCTGAGCATTCCCGCCGGCACGCCGCACTGGTTCGACATGGGGCCGAAGCCGTGCTTCACCACGATCCGTTTCTTCGGCCGCCCCGACGGTTGGGTAGCCACCCTGACCGGCGACGCCATCGCCGCGCGCTTCCCGCCATTCGAGCCGGAAGCTGCGCAGGCAGCCTGAATCCGCCCTATTCCCGCCTCAAAAAATTCACTTGAATCACGGGCGGAAAAGCGTAAATCAATCGGCACGACGCACCCGCACGTGCCTATGGCCCTCTGTGGTTATGCTACGACGTACCGCGTCCTTTTTGGCAGAACCGACCATTCCAGTGGGTCGGTCCCGAGAGGGAGGTCAGTATGTACGCTGCCCACGGTGGGGCTGTGAGACGGTAGCCCTTTAGCCGGTAAACGACGCGCTGTTGCCTGGAGCTTCACAGCCCGGGGCCGCTGCTCGCACCGGCTTTTTCCGTCTCCCCCTTCCCAAATCCGATCAATCGCCGATTCCGCTGCGCCACCTGCGCCCGCTCCTGTGCTGGCCGGTTCGTGACGCGGTTGGGGATTGCCGTCTGCTCACCGGACCGGCCTGCACGCCGCCGTCCGGGGATAGGAGTGCGCCATGGGTTTCCTGCGTTCCCGTTCCGCCGTCACCCCGCTCCGCCGCGTCGGCCTGAACGACAGCAGCGCCGTTTCCCTGTCCACCGGCCGCCGCTCGACCGTGGCGCAGGCCGTTGCCCTGCACCGCCCGGAAGAGCCGATGCACTGCATCCGTCCCGGCGTTCTGGCCGACACCGCCGACAGCTTCCTGAGAGCATTCGCCGGTGCGACCGATGCGGTCGCCCGTGGCGGCGACGTGCTCTATGCCGTGAAGTGCAACCCCGAGCCGGCGGTGCTGCGCGCCCTGTGGGCCGGCGGCGTGCGCCATTTCGACGTCGCCTCCCCCGGTGAGATCCGCCTGATCCGTCAGATGTTCCCGGACGCCGTCCTGCATTACATGCACCCGGTCAAGGGCCGTCAGGCGATCCGCAACGCCTATCACCAGTATGGCGTCCGCGACTTCGTCCTCGACAGCCGGGAAGAGCTGGACAAAATCATGGAGGAGACGGACGGCGCCGCCGACCTCGGCCTCGTCGTTCGGCTGTCGCTGCCGAAGGGCAACGCCGTCTACGACCTGTCCGGCAAGTTCGGCGCCGCCATCACCGATGCGGTGGAGCTGCTCCGCGCCGCCCGCGCTGCGGCGGCGAAGGTCGGGCTGTCCTTCCATGTCGGCTCGCAGATGCTCGACCCGTCGGCCTATGAGCGCGCCATCGCGCTGGCCGGCTATGTCATCGCCGAGAGCGGCGTCGACCTCGACGTCCTGGATGTCGGCGGCGGCTTCCCGGTGTCCTATCCGGGCGTCACCCCGCCGCCGCTCGGCGACTTCATGGCCGCCATCGCCCGCGGCGTCGCCGCCATCGACCTGCCGGCGCATTGCCGCCTGTGGTGCGAGCCCGGCCGCGCGCTGGTCGCCCCCGGCGTCTCGCTGGTCGTTCAGGTGGTGAAGCGGCGCGGCGGCGAGCTGTTCATCAATGACGGCGTCTATGGCGCTCTGTCGGACGCCGGCGTGCCCGGCTTCCGCTTCCCGGCGCGGCTGATCCGTCCGTTCGAGGCGATGACCGATGCAGAGGATGAGGCCTTCAGCTTCTACGGCCCGACCTGCGACAGCGCCGACAAGATGGCCGGCCCCTTCCACCTGCCGGCCGACGTGAAGGCCGGCGACTGGATCGAGTTGGGGCAGCTCGGCGCCTATGGCTCCTGCCTGCGCACGGCCTTCAACGGTTTCGACCAGGCGCGCGTCGTCGAGGTGTCGGACGCCCCCCTGCTCGCCACTCCCGGTTACGAGCTTCGCTCCTGCGCGGCCTGAACGCAAAGCCGGTTTCTGTGGATAAAGCGTAAAGACATCCGTAACATTCAGTCGCCCGGCGCGTCCCGTTTCCGCTTCTCAGAAGTGGGCGGGAGCGCCGGCTTATGTCGTCGGCCTAAACTACCTCGGGGAGACAAAAAATCATGGCCCTGGACACGAAGCTCTGCACGTTCACAGGCCGCATGGTCATCGTTGGATTCGGTTCGATTGGCCAGGGTGTCTTGCCGCTGCTTCTCCGTCACATCGACGGACTTACGGCCGACCGAATCACCATCGTCACCGCCGAGGAGCGCGGGCGCGAGGAAGCGGAGCTTTACGGCGTCGCCTTCCACAACAACCCGCTCGACAACGACAATTTCTTCCAGATTCTGAAGCCGCTGATCGACAAGGGCGATTTCCTGGTCAACCTGTCGGTCGACGTCTCGTCGCTTGCGTTGATCGAGTTCTGCCAGCGGGTCGGCGCCTTCTACACCGACACCTGCACCGAACCGTGGGCGGGCGGCTACACCGATTCCAGCCTGTCGCCGTCGCTGCGCTCCAACTATGCGCTGCGCGAATCGGCGCTGGCGCTGCGCGGCCGTTACGAGGGCGGCCCGACCGCGTTGATCACCCATGGGGCGAATCCGGGTCTGGTGTCGCATTTCGTCAAGCAGGCGCTGCTGAACATCGCCGCCGACACCGGCGTGGAAACCGATGTCCCGACCGACCGCGACGGCTGGGGCCGGCTGGCGCAGAGGCTTGGCATCAAAACCATCCATGTGGCCGAGCGCGACACCCAGGTGTCGAACCAGCCCAAGCAGATCGGCGAGTTCGTCAACACCTGGTCGATCGACGGCTTCGTCAGCGAAGGCTGCCAGCCGGCCGAGCTGGGCTGGGGCACGCACGAGAAGGACTTGCCGCCCGACGGCCGCCGGCACGAATTCGGCTGCGACGCCGCCATCTACCTGATGCGCCCCGGCGCGGCGACGCGCGTGCGCACCTGGACCCCGCTGGAGGGGCCGTTCCACGGCTTCCTCATCACCCACAGCGAGGCGATCTCGATCTCCGACTATTTCACGGTGCGCGACGGCGACCGCGTCGTCTACCGGCCGACCTGCCACTATGCCTATCACCCCTGCGACGATGGGGTGATGTCGCTGCACGAGCTGGCCGGCAAGAATTATAACATGCAAGCCGAGCAGCGGCTGATGATGCATGAGATCACCGGTGGCATGGACGAGTTGGGAGTCCTGCTGATGGGTCATCCCAAGGGCGCCTACTGGTACGGCTCGCGGCTGGACATCGACACGGCGCGCTCGCTCGCGCCCTACAACAACGCCACCTCGATGCAGGTGACCTCCACCGTTCTCGGCGGCATCGTCTGGACGCTGGAGAACCCGAATCGGGGGTTGGTGGAACCGGACGAGGTCGACTTCCGCCGGGTGCTGGACATCGCCACCCCCTATCTCGGCGAGGTTGTCGGCGCCTATGGCGACTGGACTCCTCTGCAGGACCGCAATGTCTTGTTCCCGGAAGACATCGACGAAGACGATCCCTGGCAGTTCAAGAACTTCCGGGTGAATTGAGAGACGCTGGATGAAGCACCGCAGCCCCCGAAGCCGGTTCCGGCGCGGCGGCTGCGGCAGCGCTGCCACAGGGGGCACGGCGACACGGTGACATTGCCCGCGGAAGGGTCTTGAAACCGTTGACTTGGGCTTTCGCTTCCCCCAATCGTTCCGACATGCCCAAGCACGTCTCCCGGCGCGCCCGCGCCAAAGCTCCGACCGTCGCCAACCCCATCCTGCGCTCCGGCATCGTCGGGCTGATGGTGGCGTGTGGGGTCGCCGCCGTGGATCTGGCCCTTCCGGATTCGGCCAATGCCCAGACGCCGGCCAAGCAGGCGCTGACGCCGAAGCCGACCCCCAAGCCGGCCGATGGACCGCTTCCGGGCAGCAAGCCCGCCGCTCCGGCCGCCCAGGCCGGCGCGAGCGGCACCGAATCGAAGCAGGACCCCGTTCTGCTGACGGCCGATCAGGTCACCTTCGACGAGGTGAACAGCGTCGTCACCGCCAGCGGCAATGTCGAGCTGGCCCAGGGCAAGCGCAGCGTCCGCGCCGACAAGATCACCTACAACCAGAAGACCAAGGTCGTAACCGCCACCGGCAAGATCCGGCTGGTGGAGCCGTCAGGCGACATCGTCTTCGCCGATTACGCCGAACTGACCGACGATCTGAAGGACGTGTTCATCGAGAACATCCGCGTCCTGATGACCGACAACGGCCGCATGGCAGGCAATGAGGGTGAGCGGCGCGAGGGCCGTCTGACGCGCGTCAGCCGCGGCGTCTACAGCCCTTGCGACCTGTGCAAGGAAGACCCGACCCGTCCGCCGCTGTGGCAGATCCGCGCCGTGCGCATCGTGCACGACAACGAGGAGCACGAAGTCCGCTATCGCGACGCGACGATGGAGATCTTCGGCATCCCGGTCGCCTACACGCCCTATCTGTCGCACCCCGATCCGTCCGTCGACCGCAAGAGCGGCTTCCTGACGCCGTCTTTCGGCAACAACTCCAATCTCGGGGCGATCCTCAAGACCCACTATTACTGGGACATCGCGCCGGACCAGGACGCCACCTTCGACCTGCATTACTACTCGCAGCAGGGGCCGCTGCTGGGCGGCCAGTACCGCAAGCGGTTCGAGAGCGGCCGACTGGAGCTGGAAGGCGCCATCACCCGCGGCGACGTCGCCAACACCACCATCGTGCCGAAGGAAACGCGCACCCGTGGCTATGTCGCGGCGCGCGGCCTGTTCGACATCGACGAGACGTGGCGCGCCGGCTTCGACATCAAGCGGGCCAGCGACCCGACCTTCCTGCGGCGCTATTACGATTTCCGCGAGGATTACCTGACCAGCAAGGCCTTCGTCGAAGGCTTCCACGGCCGGAACTATGCGGCGATCACCGGCTACAGCTTCCAGGACATGC
The DNA here is from genome assembly GCF_013340935.1 of Azospirillum melinis. GTDB lineage: Bacteria > Pseudomonadota > Alphaproteobacteria > Azospirillales > Azospirillaceae > Azospirillum > Azospirillum melinis. The sequence continues at coordinate 309,587 of NZ_WHOS01000003.1, forward strand.
GGTACGGGAACCCGATCCCGGAGCCAGTTACCCTGCCCTATGCGCAGTACAACGCGCTGGGCGAGCCGGGCAGCCTGTTGGGGGGCCGCTGGTCGTTCGATACGAGCCTGCTGGCGGTATCGCGCTTCAAGAATGCCGGTCCCGACACCCAGCGCATCATGGTTCAGCCGGGGTGGGAGCGCAATATCGTCTCCAACGCTGGCTTCGTCACCACCCTGTCGGGCAGCGTGCTTGTCGCCGGCTATACCGCGCAGCAGTTCAACTACAACGACCCGACGGTCCGCGGCGAAGACAACATCAGCCGCTTCCGCTTCTTCCCGCAGGGGCAGGCCACCGTCCGCTATCCGTTCGTCCGCTATGGCGAAAGCTCGTCACAACTGGTTGAGCCCATCGGTCAGCTGACCTTCGCGCCGAAGCTGCCGAACGGCCGCCTCTTCCCGAACGAAGACAGCCTGGACGTCGAATTCGACGATGTGAACCTGCTGCAGCCCAACCGCTTCACCGGCATCGACCGCCTGGACGATGGCATGCGCTTCACCTACGGCTTGCGCGGAGCGATCTACGGCTACACCCAGGGGTCGGCCAGCCTGTTCCTGGGCCAGAGCATTCGCATGAGTGACAGCAGCGCCGGTTTCTCCGGCGATTCGGGACTGGAGGAACGGGTGTCCGATTATGTCGGCCGCCTGGATCTGCAGCCCGCCGACTGGCTGGACGTCAATTACGGCTTCCGCGTCGATCACGAGACCTTCCGTCCGCGCCGCCACTCGCTGAACGCCTCGGCCGGTGTTCCGCTGCTGCGTCTGTCGACCTCCTACACCTATGTCGACCAGACGACCTCCCGCACCGCGGTCACCCGCAACCGGGTGGAGCAGGCGAACTTCGGCGTTTCGTCGCAGTTCACCGATCGCTGGAACATCGGCATCGCCCACACCCAGGCAATGGAGCCGCAGCCAGGCCCGCGCTCCAGCCTTGCCGTGCTGACCTATGGCGACGAGTGCCTGCTGTTCCAGACCATCGCCCGTCGCGACTACACGATCAGCACCACCGGCGAGAAGGACGGCAACACCATCTTCTTCCGTCTGGTCTTTAAGAATGTCGGCGAGTTCAAGAGCCCGGGCATCAATGCCGGCTTCCTGGGCGGCGGGTCGGCCAACCAGTAATCGCTTTTCCCCGGGAAAAGACGGCACAAACCAATGGCCAGGGGGTTGCATCCCCTGGCCGTTGCCTTTAGCCATTGAGGTCCGACGAGACAGCCCGCCACGACCGAAATCATGACCCTGGGACGTTACGACTACGAAAGACGGTACCGCAAACGCATGCGGGCCGGCGTGATCAAGTTCATGCTGCTGGCGGCACTCGTGCTGGGGGTCGGGCTTTTCTCCTACCAGATGGGAATCGAGCAGCTGAAGGGCCGCGACGTGACCCTGCGCGAGGAGATCGCCACACTGTCGCGCCAAAAGGCGGAGCTGGAACTGCTGGCCAGCCAGATGCAGCATGCCGCCCGCACCGCCGAGGCGCGCGCAGCGGAACTGGAAGGCCGCCTTCAGCGCGAGGTACCGACCGGCGATCTCGCCAAGCTGAGCCAGCTGGTGGGGGAGCGGCTGAAAAGCGGGCTTGACGCCAACCGCCTCGCCTTCGTCATCTCGCAGGCCCAGGTGCCACGCAACTGCCAGCCGACCGACACCAAGCGCTTTACGCTGAGCACTCCGCTGCTGAAGGGCGGTGCGCGCGGCGTGACCTTCGGCAACGGCACCGTCACCGTCACCGGCGAGGGGCAATCGGCGCACAACCCGCAAGGCAACGCCGAAAGCTGGTTCGATCCGGGCCAGCCGGTGACGATCCGCATCACCGGCATGGGCGGCAAGGGCACCACGGTCAGCGGCGTTCTGCCTCTGCACCAGTCGCTGGTGGTCGACAACAGCGAATACCGCTTCACCATCGCCGCGGCCCAGCGCTCCTTCGTCGAGGTGACCGCCGACCGCTGCGCCTACCCCTGAGGCGGAACGGCGAATCCGCGCGGCGGCTCTCCCGCCGCGTGGATGTCCCACATGGTTGTAAAAGCTGCTTCGATGGAATGGGCGAACCGGTCGGTGTCGAACAGGGGAGCGGTGGCGCAGGCCTGCTCCAGCCGCAGCTTCAGAGCGGCCAGCTCGGCAGGCTCCCCCGCCAGCCGCTGCGCCGTCGCCTCATAGGCGTCCCAATCCGCCACCGCCAGTTCCGGCAAACCGACCGCGTGCAGCAAGCTGGCGGCAACCCGCCCGGCAAAGGACCGGCCGGGAACGGTCAGCACCGGCAGCCCGGCCCACAGCGCATCGCTCGCCGTGGTGTGGGCGCCGACCGGGGCCGAATCGAGGAACAGGTCGGCCAGCCGGTGGCGCGCCAGATGCGCCGGTCCCGGAAGGCGCGGCGCGAAGATCAGGCGTTCCGGCGCGACACCGCGCTCCGCAGCCGCACCCTGCAAATTGGCAGCGACCTCGGCCGGCCCGTCCAGCAACCACAGGACCGATCCCGGCACGCGTTGCAAAATCCGGCACCAGCGACCGAACAGCTCCGGCCCGATCTTGTAGGACGCATTGAAGGCGCAGAAAACTACGGCCTCGGCCGGCAGCCCGCAGTCGGTGCGGCCCGGTGTCGGCCCGATGGCACGGTGCCGGTCGTTCGGCTGGTAGCTGTCGGGCAGATGGACGATGCGCTCGCTGTAGAAACGCTGGTGATTGGCAGGCGCCACCACCGGGTCGGCGATGACGTAGTCGATGGTCGTACTGCCCAGCGTGCCCGGATAGCCGAGCCACTGCGCCTGCACCGGTGCCGGCCGGTATGCGGCGATGCCCGGGCGGGCGTTCTGGGTGTGGCCTTTCAGATCGACCAGAATGTCGATGCCCGCCGCATGGATCAGCCGGGCCGCCGCCTCGTCGGTCAGGGCCGACAGGTCGAGAAGGCGGTCGAAACCGGCGACCAGCCGCTTGCGCAGCGGCCCGCCGTCGTCGGGGCCGTAGGAACAGCCGATGATTTCGAAGCGGTCGCGGTTGTGCCGTTCGATCAGCTCGGCGATCAGCACCGCGGTGGCGTGCTCATGGAAATCGGCGGAGAGATAGCCGATCCGCAGCTTTGCTCCGCGGTCGGTGCGCTTCGGGAAGCCGGGCCGGACGCCCCGCGTCTTCCAGCCGGAATAGCGCTCGGCACAGGCACGCTCCAGCGCCGGCCCCGCTCCCTCCCCCAGGAAGATCCAGGGGTGAGACTGCTGCGTCCGCCCCTCCCGCACCAGATCCACCAGCCGGGTGGACAGAGCCCGCAGCCCATCCCAGCGGCAGAGATGGCGATGTTGCTGTACCAGCTGCGCCAGAACGCCACCGGCATCGGGCAAGCCGATGCGTAGCGCGCGGTCGAAACCGACGATGCTTGCCGTCGCATCCTCCGCCGGACCGCCGCGCTGCCCGCGCTCCTTCAACGCAAGGGCAAGGTTGGCTTGTCCCTCCGCCAGATCGGGCAGCAAACACAGACAGACACGGAAACCGGCAGCGGCCCGGTCCAGATCGCCGCGGTCGCGGTGCAGGGCGGCCAGGGCCAGCCGGGCCGGCACCAGCGCGTGATCAAGCTCCAACGCCCGGCGTAGCGCTGCTTCCGCCTCATCCAGACGGCCAAGCTCGCGCAGGAGGACACCCTGGTTGCACGGTGCCGGGGCGAAGCCGGGCATCAGCCGCGCGGCTTCGCCATAGGCTGCCGCAGCCTCCGCCGCACGGCCGAATGCCTGCAGGGCCACGCCCCAATTGTAATGGTTGCCGCCGAAATCGGGGAGCCAATCCAGCGCCTTGCGGTGATGCGCCTCCGCCTCCGCAAGGCGGCCCTGACGCCGCAACGCCTCGCCAAGGTTGGAGCGGGCGACCGCCTCCTCCGGCGTGCCGGCCTGCCCCAGCGTGTCGAGTGCCGCGAACAGGGCCGACAGCAACGCCGCGTCGCCCGCTTTGCCGGCAAGGTGGCGGCGCAGGTCGGCGATGGCGCCCTTGCCAGTCTCCTTTCCAACCATGGGCAACGAGGTCACTTGCGCTGCCACTCGCCCGCGGCGGTCATCACGAACTGTCCCGCGGGGGTGCGCTCGATCAACTGCTGGCCGGCAACCGCCTGGACCTTGTCCAGCGCCGTGCCGTTGCCCTTGGCGATCTCCTGATAGCGGGCCAGGCGCTGGGCGTTCACCTGCTGCGCCAAAGCCTGGGCGGAGGCGGGGGCGCCCGGAACCACGCCGACCATCCCGTCCGGGCGCTCACCCAGCTGACCGGCGGCCTTGGCGGCGGCCAGCGCATCCTGGGCCAGCGCCAGTTGCGGCATCGCGACCGCCAGCAGTCCGGCGGCCAGGGTGGAGAGGGCGAGCCGGTTGAAATACCGGCGGCTGATGGGGCTTCTCGTCATCACTTCTTCCCCTTCGTCGAAGAAGGCGCGGTGTCGGTGGGAAGACCGAACAGGGCGGGGTCGTTGCGGATCGCGTCGTCGACGTCGCGCTCCAGTTTGACCCGCACCTCCTGCTCGATCCTGACGTTCAGGTTGATCTCGATGGGCTTGTCCGGCGCTTCGATCTTCACCGTCGGGGCGCAGGCGGCAACGGAGGCGGAGATCAGCAGGGCAGCCGTCAGGCCTGCGTGGGAAAGTCTGGTAACCATGGTGGCGATCAGTGGTCCTTCTGGTCGGAGCCGGTCATCCGCTCCCGCAATGTGTCGGGAATCCGGTAGACGTCGAGGTTCTGGCGCAGAATCCGGTCGAGCGCGCCGGACAGCTTAAGGTTAAGCGCAACCGGATAGCCATCGTAGAATGACGGGTTGGCCCCGCGCAGGGAGAAGCCGGCGCTGAGTTCGCCGCCGGCCTGCCCGTCGATGGTGATCCGCAGGGTTTCGTAATGGAAGTCGGTCAGGGCGCCCATCAGCATGGCGGTTGGGCTGCCTTCTTCCCCCTTCAGGCCGGATGGCGGCTGGGCGGGGTCGTAACGCAGCGTTCCGGGCCCCGCTGATTCGAGGACACCGCCGTTTAAGGTGACCGTGTCGCCGGCAAGGACCACGGGAAGGGTCCCGGCCAGCTTGCCGCTTGCCTCCAGGCCATCCACGGCAATCAGTTCCAGAAGCTTTGCGGCATCGATGCCGGCGGCATGCAGGGTGACCGTCCCCTTCGGCTTGTCGGGCGACAGTTCGAACGGGTCGGCATGGAGCGTGCCGCCGGCCCAGCGCCACTCCGCCCGGTCGACATCAAGACGCCCGTCACGGCCATAACCGAACAGCAGCGTCCCGTCGGTCAGCGGAATGCCGACATCCAGCAGGCCGATGGATAGCTTCTGCCCGACCGGGATCACCGATGGCGACAGGCTGGACAGGGCGACCGTACCGCTGACACCGGCGACCGTCACCGGACCGGCGGCGCCGGCCAATCCCTTGACCACCGCTTGGCCGGCCGTGGTCAGGCCCTTTGGGGTCAGGGAAAGCGTCGCCTTGCCCGAGAGCGTGCCGGATGCTTTCTCCAGGAAGGTGGCGCCCAACGGCGAGACGACGGCGAGGCCGGGTCCGTTCTCGGCCAAGTGGATCGGCTTCGCCACCGCCTCCAACCGTCCGGTACCGGCGATCTGGTCATAGGTGCCGTTCAGACTGACCGCGAGAAGACCGTTTGCGCCCTTGGCGGTACCGTCGATGGTCCACGGACCCTCCCCCACCTGAACCGCCTGCATGGTGACGGCCAGCGGAACGACGGGTGCCGGCTTGGCTGTGTTGGTCAACCGTGCGACGGTGGCATCCGCCCGCCGTCCGGTGCCCTCCTGTCCCAGCCGCAGCACGACCTGCTCGGCCCCCAGACTGCTCGTCGGCACGTCGAGCCGCGGCGCTTGCAGTTCTGCCGCGACGGTCATGGAGTCGGGCGCCCAGCGCAGAAGCTCACCCTTCTGCACGGCGCACAGCGTCGCTCCCTGTGGCAGGTCGAGACGCTGGCCGGAAACCGTCAGACCTTCCGCCTTGGCCGGCAGACAGCCGTCGGGGGTGACGGTCACGGCGCCGCCATCCGTCCCGACCACCAGCGCGCCGGACAGGATCAGCCGGCCCGACATCGGCAAATCCAGCGCCATGGCCGCTGCTTCGAGCGGGCCGCTGTCGCCGGTGATCTCCAGCCGTAGCCCCTGCCATCCGTCGGCGATGCGCAGTCCGGTGACGGTCACCGCGGCACCGGTGAAGCCGGTCCCGCGCAGCGCTTCGGTCGCGGTGGCGCCGATCAGCGCCGGTCCGGCCAGGATCACCCCGCCCAGCC